>NZ_SCFI01000005.1:0-413356 GCF_022496705.1 Pseudomonas sp. TMW22091 | reverse complement strand
TCCATGGCGGACACCTCTTTCCAGGACACATCACACCTCCTAAGGGTCAATGTGTCCTATTAAAAGTGTTCGCGATGTCTCCGAACATTGTGTTCGCTATGTCCCCGGTCCATACAGGGAGAGGGTTGGGGTGAGGGTCTTCAGCGCGAGCTATCAAAATTCCAGTAAACACACATCATCACAAGTCAAAAACAGATGTTCGCAACACCTCAGATCAGCTCCCTCTCCCTCTGGGAGAGGGTTGGGGTGAGGGTCATCAGCGCCAGCCATCAAAACTCCCGCAAGCACACATCATCAATGACGGCCTTGCCCATGTCGCACAAATAGTGCGAAGCCCAGGCATGCCGCTCGCTGTCTTTGCCGCGCGCGGCATCAAGAGCGAGCTTCTTGGCGCAATACAACAGCGCAGACACCTGCTCCAGCGCCTGACGCAAAGGCACATTGGGGTTAACGCGAAAGAGGTCGATATTGTCTTCGCCGCAAGGGCCAAAGGTCACGGCGCCGAGGGTGGTGATGGGGGGCGGTTTCATCATCAAGCGTGCTCCTAAAAGGATTAAGAGCTGCCACATTTGTGTTTAGGCAAAGGTGACAGCTGTACGCAGGCTGGAAACCGGGATAATTGAGCAAACCCGGCAGATCCGAAGATCTCCCGCGCACAGCCGTCATAACGCGAAGGCTAATGCATATAAAACGCCAACTATCTGAGTAATAGATGGCGCCAAGGTGCTCAATTGTTCTTCAGGTTTCCAGGCCCGGTCACTGTTTTTTTCAGCGACGGTGCACAGTACGCCCGCCCCTAAAATTCAGAAGTCGTCCATTGCCGCTATTCGCGTAGGAGGCTGCGCTTTTGTGTGCGCGTATCCCCATTCGCGCCTAATACAAATCACTCAACAAAAAATCCAGTGGCCTACAAAGACTCCGGACTCAGCTGATTTCGGCAAGATTTTTATGCCGATAACGTGCGGCGCTCTCCCCCAGGAAAGCGTCACATGGCCAGTCAGAAAGGAGTCACTCAAACACGTCGGCATTCAGGGGGCGACGCGGGGCAGGGTTATTGGTACTACGACGACATGACCCCCGCTGAGCTCAAAGAACGCGAAGTCCTGATAACCCAGTACGAGGCCATGCAGGCGCGACAAGAAGCTTACATGGAGCCCCGCCTAGCGGATTTCGCGGCGCACAAACGCCTTGATGCCGAGCGCCGGGGTTGTGTCTTCGCCAAGAAAATATCTTTGAGGTGAGTGATGGGATTAACAGTCGAGCTTTCGTGGTATGACAAAAAAACGGAATTTATTGTTGAAGATGAAACGTCTGAAGATTTTGGTAACGATTGCACTATCGTTGAGGCGCTAAACCTATCAATTAAAAAAAATGTCAATAACGGTTGCTTTGATGTGGGGCTTGAATGGCTCACAACGTTACAGCCCTTGTTTGTGCACCGCATAGACTTAAATGAATTCGACTACCAAGTTTCGTTTAACTATAAACGTTAGCGCTCAAGGCTGGGCACGGTCAACTGTAGGAGCGAGCACGCTCGCTCTTACAAATGTGTAAGTCCATGCGCTACGTCCTTCCAGCAAACGTTGGAGCTGTCGCAGAGAGCAGCAGGGGTGTTTTGAATCGCAGCGACCCCATCCATAAAGGGATGGATATTTGTTATTTAAAATAATGATCGTTAAATTCTAATGTCAGCCAGAAAGGTTTTTATTTTTTCATATTCTTCTAGCGTTACTTCGTAGGTCACCACTATTTTTTGGCCTGGGAGTGGCTTGGGTGCTAAGAATTTATGCGCGAAATTCCATAGTTGGATTAACAAAAACAAAGCACCCAAATAAGCAAAAAGATAGAAGCTGAAAACAAATATGAGTTGTGAGCTTTCTCTGAAATTTAAGAGCGATGAGGCATATATCAATGCGTTGGTGCAGGCTATAAATAAAAGAAGGGTAATCCATAGTAGTAAGTTGTGCATGCCGCCCTTTAAGCGTGTCTTGTTCATGTTATAAATACCTGAGCGTTGTGAATATTTTAGTTGGTGAGCGAGCGTGTGGAACTTGGCTCTACAGCCGTGTAATAGGCTCGCCCATTGGTCTGTGTCAGGCTATGTAATTTATAGGATGATGTTTTGTTGGTGGAGATAATGTTCGTAGGAAGATTCTGAAAGAATGCTACGCATTCTCCTGGACGTAAGTCTGCCCGGAGAATGGCATAAGCCTATAGTTATAGGATTCAACGAGGCGTTTAAAACGCACTGGATCACGTTCTTTGGAACGTCGCTATGTCTTCTATGTAAGGCGTGAGAGTCAACATTGTTATGTCACGGGAGCGCGCAGGCTTATCAATTAACGGCGCAAGAAAACTTCAATCGCCCGGAAGGTCTTCCAACTGAAGCTTTAGAGCAACTGAGAGCGAATCAGACGCTGGTAAAAACCAGCGCCTGACACACACCTCAGTTACTGATTGCCAAAATACTCGCCTGATACGAGGCCACAAACTGGTCGAAATCGCCCTGTTCGATTTGCTCGGTTTCGATTTGTTCTTGCAGTGACGTGCACGCCTTTTCTTCGAACGCCGCCTGCTCTTCTGCACTCAACGGCTCACTGCGAAAGTATTCGGCATGGGCCAGGCTTTGACGCATCGAGAACTGGGCGAAGCTTTCTTTATGCTCGGTCATGCTCGCCAATACCTTGGCGGACGGTGTCAGGGACACATCCTTGACCTTGGCCAATTGCTCGTCCAACGCTTTGCTATGGGCATCGCCGCCGTGGCTCTGGTCAAGCAAGGCCGCCAGTGGCGCAATCTGCTCCAGCAGTTCTGCTGCCCATTCCTTCATGTCGACCGCCTGGCCGTCACGTTGCAGTTGCAGGCCCGGACGGCGACCTTCTTTGACCACGCTCGCGAAGTTGGAGGTGCAACTGCTGCACTCAGCGTTATCAAACTGCGGGCTGTCATTGAATGCGCAGTACAGCAGAAACGCATCCAGAAAACGCGATTCGTGCAGATCGATGCCTACGGGCAGGAACGGGTTGATGTCCAGCAGGCGCACTTCTACGTACTGCACACCACGGGCCACCAACGCCTGAACCGGCCGCTCACCCGTGTAGGTCACGCGCTTGGGCCGTATGTTGGAGTAGTACTCGTTTTCGATTTGCAGAATGTTGGTGTTCAGTTGCACCCACTCGCCATCTTTATGCGTACCGATTTCGACGTAGGGCGGGTAGGGCGTTGCCACCGCCTTGCGCAGGCTGTCGGTGTAGCTGTCGAGGTTGTTGTAGCACGGCGTCAGTCCGGCCTGAGCATTGCTCTGGTAACCCAGGTCGCTCATGCGCAGGCTGGTGGCGTACGGCAGGTACAGCGTGTCGGCGTCAAATTGTTCCAGCTGGTGCGCACGGCCGCGCAAGAAGCCGGCGTCCAGCGCAGGCGAGGCGCCAAACAGGTACATCAACAGCCAGCTGTGACGGCGGAAGTTACGAATCAAGGCGATGTAGGCATCCGACTGATAGTCGCGGTCGGTGCCGACAAATCCTTCGGCCTCTTTAAGCACCGGCCACAGCGCTTCAGGCAGGCTGAAGTTGTAGTGAATGCCGGCAATGCACTGCATGGTTTTGCCGTAACGCAGGGCCAGGCCCTTGCGGTACACGTACTTGAGCTGGCCGATATTGGACGTGCCGTAGTAGGCAATCGGAATATCTTCTTCGGCCGGCAATGGGCACGGCATCGAAGGGCTCCACAGGAACTCGTTGCCGAGCTTGCTGTAGGCAAAACGGTGAATCTTGTCGAGGCTGGCCAGCGTCTCTGCCGGGTCAGGCAGGGCCGGGGTGATGAACTCCAGCAGCGACTCGGAATAGTCGGTGGTGATTTGGTCGTTGGTCAGGGCCGAGCCCAGTGCTTCAGGGTGTGGCGTTTGCGCCAAGCGGGCGTCGCCCGTTACGCGCAGGCATTCGCGCTCGATTCCGTGCAGGCACTGCTCAAGTAAAGAGAGGTTGGCGCGCTCACCGAGCAGAGCCAGGCGGCGGTTGAGAAGTTGGCTCAAGTTGGATTCCTTCACGCGTCAGTCGCCCCAATATGGGGGTGGTCAGGACGGTCTACAAGGGTGAAGTTGAAACTGGCGTGGTCGCCTGGTTTATGTCGGCAACGCTCAGTTCCGTTCCTGTTTCGGCTCGCGGCGCTCCAAGCGCATTTCGGCACTCTACAAGTGCCGAAATTAACTCAAATGGCAGGTGGCCGCTACAGCACTGCGAACGTGCCTTGCGCTTTTGCGACAAGTTTGTCGCCTTGCAGCACATCGGCTTCGACGACCAGCGTACGCCGGCCGGGGTGTATGACGGTGGCGATGCACACGACTTCGCCTTCAGACACCGCCCGGATGTAGTTGATCTTGCACTCAAGGGTCACGCTCTGCTGGTCAAAGCCATGGGCGCTGGAACAAGCCAGCCCCATGCTGATATCGACCAGACTGAACAACGCACCGCCATGCAGTTTGCCACCCCGGTTGCGCAGCTGTGGCTCAAGGCTCAGCGCCACGTGCGCGACACCGTCTTGCACAGACTGCACGCGGCAACCGATCAATTCGCTGAACGCGCTTTGGGTCATACCGTCCGGGAGGGCCATTAGCGTTTCTTCAGCTGTTTGGCGTTGGCAAACAACGAGGCCATCGCGTTATTGGCCGGGGCTGCAGCCACGGTTTCTTTACGCGGCGCGCTGTTTTGCTGACGCGGTGCAGAACCTGGGCGAGCACCCCGCGCGCCGTCGATTTTCTCGCCGGGCGTGTCGCTCATGCGCATCGACAGGCCAACGCGTTTGCGCGGGATGTCGACTTCCATCACTTTGACCTTGACCACGTCACCGGCTTTCACGGCTTCACGCGGGTCTTTGATGAATTTCTCGGACAAGGCCGAGATATGCACCAAACCATCCTGATGCACGCCAATATCGACGAAGGCACCGAAGTTGGTCACGTTGGTCACTACACCTTCCAGAATCATGCCCAGTTGCAGGTCTTTGAGGTCTTCGACGCCTTCCTGGAACTCGGCAGTCTTGAACTCTGGACGCGGGTCGCGACCTGGTTTTTCCAACTCCTGGAGGATGTCAGTGACGGTCGGCAGGCCGAAGGTTTCGTCGGTGAAGGTCTTGGGATCAAGGCGCTTGAGGAAGCTCGCGTCGCCAATCAGCGAGCGAATGTCGCGACCGGTGTCCGAGGCAATGCGTTTAACCAGCGGGTAGGCTTCAGGGTGAACCGCCGAGGCGTCCAACGGGTTGTCGCCATTCATGACGCGCAGGAAGCCGGCAGCCTGTTCGAAGGTCTTTTCGCCCAGACGGCTGACTTTTTTCAGCGCCGCACGGGTTTTGAAGGCACCGTTCTCATCGCGATGGCTAACGATATTTTGCGCCAGCGTGGCATTGAGGCCAGAAATACGGGCCAGCAAGGCCACCGAAGCAGTGTTCACGTCTACGCCCACGGCGTTTACGCAGTCTTCGACCACCGCATCCAGACCACGTGCCAGCTTGAGTTGGGACACGTCGTGTTGGTATTGGCCGACACCGATGGATTTAGGGTCGATTTTCACCAGCTCTGCGAGCGGGTCTTGCAGGCGACGGGCAATCGATACGGCGCCGCGAATCGATACGTCCAGATCCGGGAATTCCTTGGCCGCCAGTTCCGAAGCCGAATACACCGAGGCGCCCGCTTCGGACACCATGACTTTGGTGACTTTCAGGGCCGGGTATTTCTTCATCAGGTCGATCACCAGCTTGTCACTTTCGCGACTGGCGGTGCCGTTACCGATGGCGATCAGGTCAACCGAGTGCTTGGCGCACAGGGCCGCCATGATCGAAATGGTCTGGTCCCATTTGTTGTGCGGTACGTGCGGGTACACGGTTGCGTGTTCGAGCATCTTGCCGGTGGCGTCTACCACGGCGATCTTGCAGCCGGTACGCAGGCCCGGATCGAGGCCCAGGGTGGCGCGCGGGCCAGCAGGTGCGGCCAGCAGCAGGTCGTGCAGGTTGTGAGCGAAGACGTTGATGGCTTCGGTTTCAGCCCCATCGCGCAGCTCACCCAGCAGGTCGGTTTCGAGGTGGGTATAGAGCTTGACCTTCCAGGTCCAGCGCACCACTTCGCCCAGCCATTTGTCTGCGGGCCGGTTTTGATTTTCCAGGCCGAAGCGTTGGGCAATCATCATTTCGCCTGGGTGCATCGTGCCGGGCAGTTCTTCACCGACTTTGAGCGATGAGCTGAGAATGCCTTCATTGCGACCGCGGAAAATAGCCAGCGCGCGGTGCGAAGGCATGCTTTTGAGCGGCTCGTCGTGTTCGAAGTAGTCGCGGAACTTGGCGCCTTCTTCTTCTTTACCGGCGATGACGCGAGCACTGAGCACGGCTTCTTGCTTGAGGAAGCTGCGCAATTTGTCCAGCAGGCTGGCGTCCTCGGCGAAGCGCTCCATCAGGATGTATTTGGCACCATCGAGGGCAGCCTTGACGTCTGCCACGCCTTTTTCGGCATCGACAAAACGGGCCGCTTCGGTTTCCGGGTTCAGGGTCGGATCGTTGAACAGGCCATCGGCCAACTCGCCCAGGCCTGCTTCCAGGGCAATCTGGCCCTTGGTGCGACGCTTCTGCTTGTACGGCAAGTACAAGTCTTCGAGGCGTGTTTTGGTCTCGGCAAGTTTGATGTCGCGGGCAAGCTCGGGGGTCAGCTTGCCTTGTTCTTCGATGCTGGCAAGAATGCTGATGCGCCGTTCATCGAGTTCTCGCAGGTAGCGCAGGCGTTCTTCCAGATGACGTAACTGGGTGTCATCCAGGCTGCCGGTCACTTCCTTACGGTAGCGGGAGATGAAGGGTACGGTGGAGCCTTCATCCAGAAGAGCGACGGCCGCTTCGACCTGCTGCGGGCGCACGCCAAGTTCTTCGGCGATGCGGCTGTTGATGCTGTCCATAAAACCACCTGACAAATTGTGAAGCAGGCTCGCAGGCCCGGGCTTGAAGGCTTGCGAGGCTGGTTGAACGGCTTGAAGAGCGCCGCTACCTGGGCCAAAAGGGCAGCCTGTTGACCCGCGAAATCAGCACATTACGCCCGTACTTGAAAAAATAATGTCGGACGCAATCTTTGGAGAATCCAGGGTTGCCAGAGACAAAAGGCGGCGCATTATAACCAGCGTTCCCGGATTCAGGGCACTGCGCACTGTAGTCATACAGAGAGGCATACTGTTAGCAGAGGAAAAATCTGCTAACAATGCACACCATGCGTACGGCAGCAGCTAAGCCATAATGCGCGCCGAGATCACAGGAGCTACTAAATGAGCAGCATTGCACAGCCAGCTGAAGGCGAAAAAATTCTCATCGTTGATGACGATCCGGGGCTCAACAGCCTGCTGGAGCGTTTCTTCACCAGCAAAGGCTACCGCGCCCGCGCTGTGCCAAATACTGAGCAGATGGACCGTTTGCTGGCGCGTGAGGTCTTCAACCTGATCGTTCTGGACCTGATGCTGCCCGGTGAAGACGGGCTCACTGCCTGCCGCCGCTTGCGTGCCGCAAACAATCAGATCCCGATCATCATGCTGACGGCCAAAGGCGATGAGCTGAGCCGTATCAAAGGTCTGGAGCTGGGTGCGGACGACTATCTGGCCAAGCCTTTCAACCCCGATGAACTGATGGCGCGCGTCAAGGCTGTATTGCGTCGTCAGGCAGCGCCGGTCCCTGGCGCGCCGGGCAGCGAAGATGAAAGCGTAACCTTCGGCGATTACGAGTTGTCTTTGGCCACCCGCGAACTCAAGCGTGGCGATGAAGTGCATATGCTCACAACCGGTGAGTTTGCCGTGCTTAAAGCATTGGTCATGCATGCCCGCGAGCCGTTGACGCGCGACAAGCTGATGAACCTGGCCCGAGGTCGTGAGTGGGATGCGCTGGAGCGTTCAATCGACGTTCAAATCTCCCGCCTGCGCCGCATGATTGAACCTGACCCGTCCAAACCCCGCTATATCCAGACGGTCTGGGGTGTAGGTTATGTGTTTGTGCCGGATGGCAACGCAACCAAATAATCAATCATTTGTAGGAGCGAGCCTGGCAGAAATCTGAGTACTGCCAAGGCTCGCGATTTCAAACTGTGCGAGTCTTGGAACTCACTCCTGCAAAGTGTAAAGACGTATGAAAACCCCGCTGTGGTTCCCCCAAAGTTTTTTCTCCCGCACCCTCTGGCTGGTACTGATCGTCGTCCTGTTCTCCAAGGCGCTGACACTGGTTTATCTGTTGATGAACGAAGACATGCTGGTGGATCGTCAATACAGCCACGGGGTGGCTTTGACTCTGCGCGCCTACTGGGCGGCCGATGAGGAAAACCGCAGCAAAATTGCCGATGCTGCCGGGCTGATTCGTGTGGTCGGTGGCGGTGTGCCTGAAGGCGAGCAGCATTGGCCCTACAGTGAAATCTATGAGCGGCAGATGCAGGCAGAGCTGGGGGGCGATACTGAAGTTCGTTTGCGCATGCATGCCCCGCCAGCGCTGTGGGTGCGCGCCCCAAGTCTGGGCGACGGTTGGTTGAAAGTGCCGTTGTACCCGCACCCGTTACGCGGTCAGAAAATATGGAGTGTGTTGGGGTGGTTCCTGGCCATTGGTTTGCTGTCGACCGCTTCAGCCTGGATTTTCGTCAGTCAACTCAATCAGCCCCTCAAACGTCTGGTATATGCCGCCCGTCAACTTGGGCAGGGACGCAGTGTGCGATTACCGATCAGTGATACGCCGAGTGAAATGACCGAGGTGTACAGCGCGTTCAACCAGATGGCCGAAGACGTCGAACAGGCAGGGCGTGAGCGGGAGCTGATGTTGGCAGGCGTGTCTCATGACTTGCGCACACCGCTTACGCGCTTGCGCCTGTCGTTGGAGCTGATGGGTAATCACAGTGACCTGACTGACGATATGGTGCGCGATATTGAGGACATGGACGCCATCCTTGATCAGTTCCTGGCGTTTATTCGAGACGGGCGCGATGAGCCGGTGGAAGAAGTTGACCTGGGTGAATTGATCCGCGAAGTGGTGGCCCCCTATAACCAGAACGAAGAGCAAGTGCGTCTGCGCTTGCAGCCCATCCAGCCGTTTGCGTTGCGCCGGGTATCGATGAAGCGCTTGCTCAACAACTTGATCGGCAATGCGCTGCACCATGCGGGCGGCGACGTAGAAGTTGCAGCTTATGTCTCGGGCGACAACAGCGCGCCGTATGTGGTGTTAAGTGTGATGGACCGTGGGCCGGGCATAGACCCGTCCGAGCTTGAAGATATCTTCAACCCGTTTATTCGCGGTGATCGTGCGCGGGGCGGCAAAGGTACGGGCTTGGGCCTGGCGATCGTCAAGCGAATCGCCTCCATGCACGGCGGCAATGTTGAACTGCGCAACCGTGCCGGTGGTGGCCTTGAAGCCCGGGTGCGCTTGCCGCTGGGGCTGATGTTGCCAAGAGGGGCGGTTTAACGCTGGGAAGCCCCGTAGCAGCTGCCGTAGGAACAAGGCTGCGTTC
Source organism: Pseudomonas sp. TMW22091 (assembly GCF_022496705.1). NCBI lineage: Bacteria > Pseudomonadati > Pseudomonadota > Gammaproteobacteria > Pseudomonadales > Pseudomonadaceae > Pseudomonas > Pseudomonas sp. TMW22091. The sequence continues at coordinate 403,860 of NZ_SCFI01000005.1, read as the reverse complement.
GTCGACGAAGTCGACGTAAAACCAGAGTGCACAGTTTATCTATAAGACCGTACCTTCAGGTTTTACGACGGCTTTGCCGCCGGACGCTGCCTTCGGCAGCTGCTACAGGGACGATTAGCCTTTGCCTTTGGTGCGGGTCATATTCGGGCCGCTGTTTTTTTCCAGATGCTCAATGATGATTCCGGCCACATTCTTGCCCGTGGTGGTTTCAATACCTTCCAGCCCCGGCGATGAGTTGACCTCCAGCACCAAGGGGCCGTGGTTGGAGCGCAAGATGTCCACACCCGCCACGCTCAACCCCATGACCTTGGCTGCACGAATGGCCGTCATGCGCTCTTCCGGGGTGATCTTGATCAGGCTGGCGCTGCCCCCGCGGTGCAGGTTGGAACGAAACTCTCCCGGTTTGGCCTGACGCTTCATGGCTGCAATGACCTTGTCACCCACCACGAAGCAGCGAATGTCGGCGCCACCGGCTTCCTTGATGTATTCCTGCACCATGATGTTTTGTTTGAGGCCCATGAAGGCTTCAATGACCGACTCGGCTGCTGTCGCGGTTTCGCACAGCACAACGCCGATGCCTTGTGTGCCTTCCAGTACCTTGATCACCAGCGGTGCGCCGTTGACCATTTCGATCAGGTCGGGAATATCGTCTGGCGAGTGAGCAAAGCCGGTGACCGGCAAACCCAGCCCGCGTCGCGACAACAGTTGCAGCGAGCGCAGTTTGTCCCGCGAGCGGGCAATGGCCACCGACTCGTTGAGCGGGAAAACACCCATCATTTCAAACTGGCGCAGTACCGCGCAGCCATAGAACGTTACGGATGCGCCAATACGCGGGATAACGGCGTCGAAGCCTTCCAGCGGCTTGCCGCGGTAATGGATCTGCGGCTTATGACTGGCAATGTTCATATAGGCCCGCAGGGTATCGATCACTACCATTTCATGGCCTCGTTCAGTACCGGCTTCAACCAGACGACGAGTGGAATACAGACGCGGGTTACGCGACAGCACAGCGATCTTCATGCAACACCTGTGGCAGAGGTAGTAGTGACCGGGAATACCGGCTTGTCTTGTACATATTTAAGCGCCGGGTTGACGACGAGTGTGCCATCAATCAGTGCTTTGGAGCCTAGCAGCAGGCGGTAACGCATGGACTTGCGGCAGGCGAGGGTGAACTCGACGGGCCACACCCGATCGCCCAGCGCCAGGCCGGTGCGGATCACATAGCGAACCTGTGTATGACCGTTTGAGCTTTTAATGGTTTTAATCGCCACCAAAGGGGCTTCGCAACGGCGATGGCGCAGTTGCACCAGCGTGCCCAAATGGGCATTGAAACGTACCCACTCGACACCGTCGCGCACAAAGGGCTCGATTTCGGTGGCATGCAGGCTGGAGGTACTGGCACCGGTGTCGATTTTCGCCCGCAGGCCAACGACTCCCAGATCGGGAAGCGCCACCCACTCGCGCAGACCGACAACGGTCAGATGATCAAAAGTCTTCAATAGTAGTAACCGGCGATTAACGTATACAGGCCGCAGGAGAACCCTGAGGCAACGCTTAAAGAGCGTAGGGCGGTATTCACGCAGAATATTGAGCAAATGGCGAACGTTATCTGCGCGCTGCAGTGTGCTGCCTGAATATGTCAGTTTGAGCAGGCAGGCATTCTATAGAAGAGTCATGTTTATGGACTCTTCGAAAACGGTAGTACAGTTCTGATTATTTAAATGAAGAGGGGTTCAAATGGCGCAAAAACCTGAAGAGGACGACAAGGTTCGTCTAGACAAATGGCTATGGGCAGCCCGCTTCTTCAAGACCCGCGCCCTGGCCAAATCTGCGATTGAAAGCGGCAAGGTTCACTGCCGCGGTGAGCGTTGTAAACCGAGCAAAGAGCCACGCCTAGGCGACGAATTGCAGATTCGGATCGGTCTGGAAGAACGCACGGTAGAGGTTAAAGCTCTGAGTGTGGTGCGTCGTGGTGCCCCTGAAGCCCAAGCCCTGTATGCCGAAACCGAGCACAGTATTGCCAAGCGCGAAAACGCGGCGGCCCTTCGTAAATCAGGCGCGATGGGCATTATCAGCGATGGCAAGCCGACCAAAAAGCAGCGCCGTCAGTTGCATCAGTTTCATGAGTCTGGTGGTGATGATTAAACCGGTTTGGGAGGCAGGCCAAACGTTTTCGTGTGAACCGTATGTCGATTGCCAGCGCGTCATGCCTTGTAACTGCCTGTGTGTGATGCCATATAAATCCATTAGACTCGAACCCGTTTAGTCACCTTTTTTAGAACCTAATTCCTATGTCCATGTCTCCGAAAACCGATTTCACCCAGCGTTTCATCTTCGACAACAGCGATACCCGCGGTGAACTGGCTTCGCTGGATCACAGTTATGCGGAAGTGCTGGCCAAGCACGCTTACCCAGAGCCGGTGCAGCAACTGCTGGGTGAGCTGATGGCTGCCGCTGCGTTGCTGGTGGGCAGCCTGAAGTTTGATGGCCTGATGAGCCTGCAAGCCCGTTCAGAGGGCCCGGTGCCTTTGTTGATGATTGAATGTACCAGCGATCGCGAAATTCGCGGACTGGCCCGTTTCAATGCTGAGCAGATTACGCCTGACGCCACGCTGGCTGACCTGATGCCTAACGGTGTGTTGGCCATCACTATTGATCCGGCGGTTGGCAAGCGCTACCAGGGTATTGTCGATCTGGACGGTAAAACCCTGTCCGATTGCTTCACCAATTATTTCGTGATGTCTCACCAGGTGCCGACCCGTTTTTGGCTCGCCGCTAATGGTAAACGCGCCCGTGGCATGTTGTTGCAGCAACTGCCTGCCGAAGTGATCAAGGACGAAGACGACCGCGCTGAAAGCTGGCAGCGCCTGAACATACTGGGCGATACCCTCAAGGTTGAGGAGCTGCTGGGCCTGGACAACGAAAGCATTTTGGTTCGCCTGTTCCACGAAGAAGAACTGCGCGTATTCGCCGACGAACGTATCGAGTTCAAATGCAGTTGCTCTCGCGAGCGCTCGGGTAATGCGCTGACAAGTCTGGGCCGTGACGATGCGCTCAATCTGGTTGTCGAACACGATGGTCACATCGAAATCGACTGCCAGTTCTGCAACGAGCGGTATTTGTTTGATGCCGCCGACGTTGACCAACTGTTCGCTGGCGCCGGTGTTGAGTCACCCTCCGATACTCATCACTAAAACGTTTCAGCCAAGGTAAAACTCCTGTCAAACCCCGTTCGCACGCGGTTCTGACAGGTGGGCCCTACTATTTTTGGGCTTTTCTGGCATAATCCGCCCCACTTTTTTCGCGGTAGTAGTGCAAACTTTTCTACTACAAAACGTTTGGCGCAATCGGCCAATGGCCGACGGGGAACCTCATGACGCAAGCTAATAAAGCCGTGTACACCGATCTGAGCATCGACGATCTGGTCAAAGAAGCGCTGAACCGTGGTGAAGGCGAGCTTGCCGACAATGGCGCACTGGTTGTTGAAACGGGCCACCGTACCGGTCGTTCACCTGCTGACCGCTTCATCGTTGAAGAGCCGACCACTCAGGCCGCAATCGCCTGGGGCCCGATCAACCGCAAGTTCCCGGCCGACAAGTTTGATGCCCTGTGGGACCGCGTCGAGGCGTTCAACAACGCGCAAGAGCATTTCGTTTCCCATGTACATGTAGGTGCTTCCGAAGACCACTACCTGGCCGTGAAAATGACCACTCAGACTGCCTGGCAGAATCTGTTCGGTCGTTGCTTGTTCATCAACCCGGCCCAGTACAACCCGGCCGGTCGCGAAGAGTGGCAAGTGCTCAATGTGGCCAACTTTGAGTGCGTGCCTGAGCGTGATGGCACTAACTCTGACGGTTGCGTGATCATCAACTTCGCCCAGAAAAAAGTGCTGATCGCTGGCATGCGTTACGCCGGTGAAATGAAAAAAGCCATGTTCTCGGTACAGAACTTTCTGTTGCCTGCGGCTGACGTACTGCCGATGCACTGCGCTGCCAACATCGGCGAAGAAGGCGACGTGACCCTGTTCTTCGGTCTGTCCGGCACCGGTAAAACCACCCTGTCCGCTGATGAAAGCCGTTACCTGATTGGTGATGACGAACACGGTTGGGGCGAAGGTGTGGTGTTCAACATTGAAGGGGGTTGCTATGCCAAGTGCATCGACCTCTCCGAGAAGAACGAGCCGGTTATCTGGAAAGCCATCAAGCACGGCGCTGTGCTGGAAAACGTGGTTCTCGACGACGCCAAACACCCTGACTATGCCGATGTCAGCCTGACCCAGAACAGCCGTGCGGCGTACCCGCTGGAGCACGTTGCCAAGCGTTCCGAGAAGAACCTGGGCGGCGAGCCTAACGCGGTGATCTTCCTGACCTGCGACCTGACGGGCGTACTGCCACCTGTGTCGATCCTCAGCGAAGAACAAGCCGCTTACCACTTCCTGTCGGGTTACACCGCGTTGGTGGGTTCGACTGAAATGGGTTCGGGCAGCGGCATCAAGTCGACGTTCTCTACCTGCTTCGGCGCGCCATTCTTCCCGCGTCCGGCGGGCGAATACGCTGAGCTGCTGATCAAGCGTATCCGTGGTTTCGGCTCCAAGGTTTATCTGGTTAACACCGGCTGGACTGGCGGTGGCTACGGCGTGGGCAAGCGTTTCAACATCCCGACCACCCGTGCGGTGATTGCAGCGATCCAGAGCGGCGCGCTGATTGGCGCAGAAACCGAGCACCTGGACATCATCAACCTGGACGTGCCGAAGGCCGTGCCGGGTGTTGAGACCGTATTGCTCAACCCACGCAACACGTGGGAAGACAAAGCGGCCTACGACGAAGCGGCCAAAGCCTTGGCTGGCCTGTTTGTCGAGAACTTCAAGAAGTTCGACGTCAGCGACGCGATCAAGGCTGCTGGCCCTAAGGCTTAAACCTTAGGCCAATGGGTTGATCCATAAAGAAGCCGCCTGAAAAGGCGGCTTTTTTGTGCCTGCGATTCACTCTTCAAGTGCCTGGGTATCCCAAGTCCCAGCGTTGATGGCTTGATACAACATGCCAATGGTGAGCGGCACTTTACCCTCACGACCTTTGGCTTTGCGCTTGAGGTGCGGGTCGTTTCCCGCAGGCTGGAAATAGCGATACGCATCGTAATCCGCCAGCTCCAGGCCAAAGTGCTGTTCCAGCGTTTCCATCAGGTGCTGGGCATCGCTGCCGTTGCAGCCCAGGTCCAGGTTGATGGCTGTTTGCAGGCTGACGGTCTTGTGCTCAGGTAGACCGATTTCCTCATGCAGCACCTGCATGAGTTCGCGCAAGGTGAGGGTGTCAGGCAAGTTGGCGGCGAGTTTCATCAGGTTGTATTCCTGTCCATGTGTGGATGGTCAATGAGCTATAGATGATGGGTGTTTCAAATAGCGCCTTTAAAGGTGCTTTTAAGGGTGCTATTTTAACTGTCTGTTGACCCCTTTAGCGTGTACTGGTTCGCGTCTGTCGCCAAAACCTACACGCCTGACAGATCGGTCACCCCTTAGATAAAGGCATGAGGCCCTACCATGACATTCGCCATGCTCGCTAAAGTTGCAGCGTCGGTAACAGATTTAAAGAAAGACCCTATGGGAACCTATCGCGAAAGCGGCGGCGATCCGATGGTCATTCTCAACCGTAACGAACCCGCTTTTTATATCCTTTCTCCGGAGCGCTATGAATTGATGCTCGAAATAATTGATGACGTTGAACTGGCAAGGCTAGTCAATGAAAGGCGAGGCAACCCTACTGTCAAGGTCGACATAGATGAGCTTATCGCCGCCGCCGAAAAAAACTGAAGGGGATGCAGAGGGTATCAATACCTATTCCCTAGAGTTTGTCATTGAAGCAAAAAAGGAACTGACAAAGCTGGATAAGGCACTCCAAGTCCAGCTGTTGAAAAAACTCAAGTCGCGTCTTTCATCGCCGCGAGTACCCTCAGCCAAGCTGCGCAACATGCCTGACTGTTACAAGATCAAACTGCGAGCCAGCGGGGTGAGGCTGGTGTATGAAGTCGTTGATCAGCGCCTGGTCGTTCTGGTGTTGGGAGTCGGCAGGCGTGAAGATTGCGCCGTCTACCTGTTAGCCAGCAAGCGCCTTCAATAACCTTCCCCTCGGCCCTGTATCATCCCCCCTCACTATGCCCCGACCTTTTCTCGATCTGTTGCAAACCCCTGTGTTAGCACCCGGCGTTTTGTAGCAATCAACGGAGTGACAGCGATGTACAACACCCTGGAACAGGTTTTCGGCTTTACCCAATTTCGTGCCGGGCAAGAGGCCGTTGTCAGTGCCGTGCTGGCCGGGCGTTCGGCGGCGGCGATTTTTCCGACAGGTTCGGGCAAATCGTTGTGCTACCAGTTATCCGCCCTGATGTTGCCGCACCTGACGCTGGTGGTGTCGCCCCTGTTGGCGCTGATGCAGGATCAGCTGGCGTTTTTGCAGCGCCACGGCATTGCTGCGGCGAGTATCGATTCGGCGCAAAGCCGTGAAGATGCCAGTGCGGTCATGGCCAAGGCCAAAGCCGGCGAGTTGAAGATCTTGATGATTTCGGTCGAGCGGCTGAAGAACGAACGCTTCCGTAACTTTTTACAACAAGTGCCCATTTCATTGCTGGTGGTGGATGAAGCGCACTGTATTTCCGAGTGGGGCCATAATTTTCGCCCGGACTACCTCAAGCTTCCCGACTACCAGCGTCAGTTCAATATTCCGCAAGCGTTACTGCTGACCGCCACCGCAACCCCTAATGTCATTGCAGACATGCAGACCAAGTTCGCCATAGACGAAGCCGATGTCATTACCACCGGGTTCTATCGCGCCAACCTTAATCTGTGGGTCGAACCGGTTACCGGCGCGGCCAAGCGCGCGCGTCTGGTGCAGTGGATGGGTGAGCGCCGCGGTCAGCCGAGTATCGTGTACGTGACCCTGCAAAAAACCGCCGAGCAGATCGCCGAACACCTCAGCCAGCACGGTATCAGCGCGAACGCCTACCATGCCGGCATGCCCCACGATCAGCGTGAAAACATTCAACGCCAGTTTATGGAGGGGCGATTGAACTGCATCGTCGCCACTATCGCGTTCGGGATGGGCATCGATAAAAGTGATATTCGCAACGTGGTGCATTTCGACTTGCCCAAGTCGATTGAAAACTACAGTCAGGAAATCGGCCGCGCCGGGCGCGATGGTCAACCTTCGGATTGTCTGGTACTGGCCAACCGTGACAGCCTTAACGTGCTGGAAAATTTTGTGTACGGCGACACACCCGAGCTGCAAGGGATCCGCTACGTGCTTGACGAGTTGAGTGCGGCAATCCCCGAAGGGCAGTGGGAGTTCATGCTGCTGCCGCTTTCGGACAAGAGCAATATCCGTCAGCTACCGCTTAAAACCTTGTTGGTACAACTGGAACTGCGCGGGCTGATTGCCCCACGTTATGCCTACTTCGCTGAATACCGCTTCAAGTTTTTGATTGAGCCCGAGGCGTTGCTGGCTCGTTTTGAGGGTGAGCGTCAGCAGTTTGTGTCGGCCATCATCCAGACCTCCACACGCGCCCGTACCTGGGCCACGGTGAATTTCGACACGCTGTATAACCAGCATCAGGCCGACCGCAATCGAGTGGTCAAGGCGCTGGATTATTTCCAGGAGAAGGGCTGGATCGAGCTGGAAAGCAAGCAGATGACCGAGGTGTATAGCCTGCTGGTGTCGCAGTTTGATGCCGAGGCGCTGAGCCTGGAGCTTCATCAGTATTTCACCGCACATGAGCGCGGCGAGATTGTGCGAATTCACGCCATGCTGGCGCTGTTTTCCAGTGAAACGTGCCTCAGTTATCGACTGGCGCAGTACTTTGGCGACGAGCAGGCGCCGCAACAGTGTGGTCATTGCTCGGTGTGCGCCGGGGAGGTGGCGCAGTTGCCTGAGCCGCCACCGTTAACGCCGCTTGTGGATAAAAACTTCGAATCCCTGTGTGGCGCTTTTATCCACAGGCATCAGGAATACACGGCAAGTTATCCCCCGGCGGAACGCTTGACCCGGTTTCTATGCGGGATCAGCGTACCGATGTTCACCAAAATGAAAGCGCGTGCCATTGCGGGCTTCGCCTCACTGGAAAACTATCCCTATGCCGATGTTCGGCGGTGGGTCGAACAACACTCCAGGGGCTAATCCAACAACTCTCGCCGCACGCTTTTTTCATCGGCATTGGCCTCAACGTGCGTCAGGCGGCCATCGGTATTCACTGCGATTCGCACAAAGAAGACAGACATCGGCAGCTCCTTGCTTGTAATTTGTATATACATATACGCACGTTTGCCTGCCCGCTAAACTCCGGCAAGCTGCGTCCCTTATGTCTCAACAAGGATTGCCTGTGTCGACCTCGCCCGACATGCCACTGCTGGCTGCCCACATGGGCGATAGCCCTGCGCCCCTTTACGCCCGTGTAAAGCAGATGATCACTCAGCAGATCCAGAGTGGAAATTGGCCACCCCATTACCGTGTGCCCTCCGAAAGCGAGCTGGTCAGCCAGCTGGGTTTCAGCCGCATGACCATTAACCGGGCGCTGCGCGAAATGACCGCCGACGGTTTGCTGGTGCGCATGCAGGGCGTGGGCACCTTTGTGGCCGAGCCCAAAACCCAGTCCGCATTGTTTGAAGTGCACAACATCGCCGATGAAATTGCTGCACGTGGGCACCAGCACACCTGCAAGGTCATCAGCCTGGCTGAAGAAACTGCAGGCTCGCAGCGTGCTGCTGTGCTCGACATGCGCGAAGGGCAGAAAGTGTTTCATTCGCTGATCGTGCATTACGAAAACGGTATTGCTGTGCAAATCGAGGACCGTTTCGTCAACGCCCAAGTCGCGCCGGAGTACCTCAAGCAAGACTTCACCGTGCAAACCCCCTATGCCTATTTGTCTCAAGTCGCCCCCCTGACGGAAGGCGAGCATGTGGTCGAAGCCATTCTGGCTGACCCTGAAGAATGTGCATTGCTGCACATCGAGCCGGGGGAGCCCTGCTTGCTGATTCGTCGTCGTACCTGGTCAGGTCGTCAGCCGGTCACCGCCGCCCGCTTGATTCACCCCGGTTCTCGTCATCGTCTCGAAGGGCGCTTTAGCAAATAGGAGGAGGGCACACGAGCCGCTACAAGCGCGATGCCCTTCAAAATAGGCAGTCGCTGCCAAGGATTAGCGCCCTCCTGCACGCCCCAACGTGTTACCGAGTGCCCCAGAACACTACCAATCGCCCTCCAGTAACACCCGTTGTCTATGCCTCTCGCTTGCACCCGATCAATTTCAAGACGCTGATCCGCCTTTATTCAGGGGGCTTCACGCCCGGTCTGAATAATTTGTTGGAGCGTTCGCTGGCGTTGGTCATGTACTTGCATATGCTTGTATGTACAAGTTCATGACGGCGCGTTGAGACCTTTCCCGTTCAGCGCTTCTGCCTACCGCTGAGGAGTGACCTGTGACTTCAACGACCCCACAAGCGCCAGCCGATTTCACTCGTCGCCGTGAAGGTGAAATACGCGCCGCCCGCGGTACTCGGCTCACGGCCAAAAGCTGGATGACCGAAGCCCCGCTGCGCATGCTGATGAACAACCTCGACCCGCAGGTGGCAGAGAACCCTGCAGAATTGGTGGTGTATGGCGGTATTGGCCGGGCCGCACGTAATTGGGAGTGCTACGACAAAATCGTCGAAAGCCTGACTAACCTCAACGATGACGAGACGTTGCTGGTGCAGTCGGGCAAGCCGGTTGGCGTATTCAAAACCCATAGCAATGCGCCACGGGTCTTGATCGCCAACTCCAATCTGGTGCCGCATTGGGCCACGTGGGAGCACTTCAACGAACTCGACGCCAAAGGCCTGGCCATGTACGGCCAGATGACGGCGGGTAGCTGGATCTACATCGGCAGTCAGGGGATTGTGCAGGGCACGTACGAAACCTTCGTTGAGGCCGGTCGCCAGCATTACAACGGTAGCCTCCAAGGCAAGTGGGTGCTGACCGCTGGTTTAGGCGGCATGGGCGGTGCTCAGCCATTGGCGGCCTCCTTGGCTGGGGCCTGCTCTCTGACTATTGAGTGCCAGCAGAGTCGCATCGATTTTCGCCTGGCCACGCGTTATGTCGATGAGCAAGCCAGCGATCTGGATGACGCTCTGGCCCGTATCGCCCACTACACCGGCGACGGAAAAGCTATTTCTATTGCCCTGTGCGGTAACGCCGCAGAGTTGTTACCCGAAATGGTTCGCCGTGGCGTGCGCCCGGACATGGTTACCGACCAGACCAGCGCTCACGACCCGCTCAATGGTTACCTGCCCAAAGGCTGGACGTGGGAGCAGTACCGCGCCCGTGCCGTGACCGATCCGGCTGGGGTGGTCAAAGCCGCCAAAGCGTCGATGGGCGAACACGTCCAAGCCATGCTGGCTTTTCAGAAGGCCGGTATTGCGACCTTCGACTACGGCAACAATATTCGCCAGATGGCCAAAGACGTAGGCGTCGAAAAGGCCTTCGACTTCCCCGGGTTTGTGCCGGCCTATATCCGGCCCTTGTTCTGCCGGGGTGTCGGTCCTTTCCGTTGGGTGGCGTTGTCGGGTGATGCTCAAGACATCTACAACACCGACGCCAAGGTTAAAGAACTGATTCCTGACGATGCGCATCTGCACAATTGGCTGGACATGGCCCGCGAGCGCATCAGCTTCCAGGGTTTGCCGGCGCGTATCTGCTGGGTCGGGTTGGGTCAGCGGGCGAAGCTGGGGCTGGCCTTCAATGAAATGGTGCGCAGCGGCGAGTTGAAAGCGCCGATCGTGATTGGTCGCGACCATCTGGACTCCGGTTCGGTGGCCAGCCCCAACCGTGAGACTGAATCGATGCAAGACGGCTCCGATGCGGTGTCCGACTGGCCGTTGCTGAACGCCTTGCTCAATACCGCCAGCGGAGCAACCTGGGTGTCCTTGCACCACGGCGGCGGTGTAGGCATGGGGTTCTCGCAGCATTCCGGCATGGTCATCGTGTGCGATGGGACGGATGAGGCAGCACAACGTATTGCCCGCGTACTGCACAACGACCCGGCCACGGGGGTCATGCGCCACGCCGATGCGGGTTATGAGATGGCCATCGACTGCGCTAACGCACAGGGTTTGAACCTGCCGATGATTAACGGCTGATAACGCGTTGAAATTTCGTCCATGCACGCCAAGGAGTTCACCGTGTTTGAGTTAAACCTGATCCCCGGCCAACTGAGCCTTGCCCAACTGCGTGATATTTATCAGCGGCCCGTGATCCTGCGTCTTGACGACAGCGCCAGTGCGCCGATTGAGGCCAGTGTGGCGTGCGTTGAGCACATCCTTGCCGAGAACCGCACCACTTACGGTATCAACACCGGTTTTGGTTTATTGGCTTCAACCAAAATCGCCAGCCAAGACCTGGAAAACCTTCAGCGCTCACTGGTGCTTTCCCACGCGGCGGGTGTTGGCGAGCCCATCAGCGACGATTTGGTGCGCCTGATTATGGTGCTCAAGGTCAACAGCCTCAGCCGAGGCTTTTCAGGGATTCGTCGCCAGGTGATCGACGCCTTGATCGCCCTGATCAATGCCCAGGTCTACCCGCATATCCCGCTAAAAGGTTCGGTCGGTGCCTCGGGTGATCTGGCGCCGTTGGCGCATATGTCGCTGGTGCTGCTGGGCGAGGGCAAAGCGCGCTACAAGGGGCAGTGGCTGGACGCAGTCAGCGCCCTGAAACAAGCGGGTCTTGGGCCTCTGACGCTGGCCGCCAAAGAAGGGTTGGCCTTGCTCAATGGCACTCAGGTGTCCACCGCTTATGCCTTGCGCGGCCTGTTTGAAGGCGAAGACCTGTTTGCGGCCGCCATGACCTGCGGCAGCCTGACGGTTGAAGCCGTGCTGGGTTCGCGCTCACCGTTTGACTCGCGCATTCACGCCGCACGTGGCCAACGCGGGCAAATGGATGCGGCGGCTATTTACCGGGATTTGTTGGGCGAGAGCAGCGAGGTGTCCTTATCCCACAAAAATTGCGACAAGGTGCAAGACCCGTACTCCCTGCGCTGCCAGCCACAAGTGATGGGGGCGTGTCTGGCCCAACTGCGCCATGGCGCCGAAGTGCTGGGTATTGAAGCCAACGCCGTGTCAGATAACCCGCTGGTGTTCGCCGAGCAGGACGATGTGATCTCCGGCGGTAACTTCCACGCTGAACCCGTCGCCATGGCAGCTGACAATATGGCGCTGGCGATTGCCGAGATCGGAGCGCTGAGCGAGCGCCGCATCTCGTTGATGATGGACAAACACATGTCTCAATTGCCGCCGTTTCTGGTGGCCAATGGCGGCGTTAACTCCGGGTTTATGATTGCTCAGGTGACCGCGGCCGCGCTGGCCAGCGAGAACAAGGCGCTGGCGCATCCGCACAGCGTTGACAGCATTCCGACGTCGGCCAATCAGGAAGACCACGTCTCTATGGCGCCGTCTGCGGGCAAGCGCTTGTGGGAAATGGCTGAAAACGTACGCGGCGTATTGGCTATTGAATGGTTGGCAGCGTGTCAGGGACTGGATCTGCGCGTCGGCCTGAAAACCTCACCCAAGCTCGAAATTGCCCGCACCACCTTGCGCAGCAAAGTCGCGCACTACGACAAAGATCGTTTTTTCGCGCCGGATATCGAGCGTGCTCTGCAACTGCTGGCCACGCGCTGTCTGAACGATCTACTGCCGGTTGGCATTTTGCCTAGTCTGTAGCGTTAAAGGCTGGCGTCTCAAACAAGGAAGGCTTGAATGAAAACCCTTTGGCAGCACTGCAATGTCGCAACCATGGCCGATGGCACTTACTCGATTATCGAGGATGCGGCCATCGTGACGTACGAGGGGTTTATTGAGTGGATCGGCCCACGTGTGCACGTGCCGGAGGCCGAATACGCACAGACCCACGGGCTGGAAGGTGCTTGGGTGACGCCGGGGCTGATTGACTGCCACACCCACGCGGTATTTGGCGGCAACCGCAGTGACGAATTCGAGCAGCGTCTGCAAGGGAAGAGTTATGCCGACATTGCCGCCGCCGGTGGTGGTATTGCCAGCACCGTACGGGCCACCCGTGCAGCCAGCGAAGATGAGTTATTTGACAGTGCCCGTCAGCGCTTGAACGGTTTACTGCGCGATGGCGTGACCTGTGTCGAAATCAAATCCGGTTATGGTTTGTGCCTTGAGAGTGAGCGCAAAATGTTGCGCGTAATTCGTCGTTTAGGTGCGCAATTGCCGATCATCGTTCGCAGCACCTGCCTGGCGGCCCATGCGTTACCCCCGGAGTACAGAGGTCGCGCGGATGATTACATCGAGCACATCTGCACTGAAATGTTGCCTGCACTGGCGGCCGAAGGGCTGGTGGACGCGGTGGATGCGTTCTGCGAGCACCTGGCGTTTTCCCCTGCGCAGGTCGAACGCGTGTTCAAAGCGGCCCGGCAACTGGGCTTGCCGGTCAAACTGCATGCGGAGCAGTTGTCGTCGTTGCACGGATCCAGTTTGGCGGCGCGGTATAGCGCATTGTCGGCCGATCATTTGGAGTTTATGACCGAAGAAGACGCCATCGCCATGGCCCGCTCGGGCACCGTGGCGGTGCTGTTGCCGGGCGCTTTCTACTTTCTACGTGAAACCCGGCAGCCGCCGATCGAAGCCTTACGCAAGCACGGGGTGAAAATCGCCATCGCCAGTGACCTCAATCCGGGTACATCGCCTGCGTTGTCGTTACGCCTGATGCTGAACATGGCCTGCACCCTGTTTCACATGACGCCAGAAGAAGCTTTGGCGGGCGTCACCCAACATGCCGCCACGGCGCTAGGCATGGGCGAGACTCACGGCTCGCTGGAACCGGGCAAGGCGGCTGATTTCGTCGCCTGGAACATTGATCGCCCGGCCGACCTGGCCTATTGGCTGGGCGGTGAGTTGGACAAACGCGTTGTGCGCAATGGTATTGAGCAGTAGGAGAAGCGTGTGGACAAGGTTCTGACGTTTACGAGGCCGTGTGCCCTTGCTGATCAGCATGCCCCACGCTGGCTTGAAGTTGACGCCTGAGGCGTACAGCCAGGCTCAAGCAATTGCTGGCGCGGATGGTTGAGTGGGGTGCCAAGGTCAAAAGCCCCTCACCCTAACCCTCTCCCAGAGGGAGAGGGGACTGAACGGTGGTGGATGCTAGTTTTGTACCTATCAGCTCCACTTTCCTGAAGAAGGAGAGGGGACTGAATAGTGGAGGATTCAAATCTTGCATAAATCAGCCCCCTCTCCCTCTGGGAGAGGGTTGGGGTGAGGGCCGGCCTGTGAACCCGATCCAAAGCCCGTGCCCCCGACTAAGCGAATGCTCATTCCGACAATCGGGTTTATGATGCCAGACGGCAACATTTTCCAGCCTTCCCCATGGAGTGCGTAATGCAGACCTTGTTCCCGCAGATCAAACCTTACGCCCGGCATGAACTGGCTGTTGACGGGCCGCATGTGCTGTACGTTGACGAAAGCGGTACCCCCGATGGCTTGCCGGTTGTGTTTATCCACGGCGGGCCGGGGTCGGGCTGCGATGCCAATAGCCGCTGTTATTTCGATCCGGGCGTGTATCGCATCATTACCTTCGATCAGCGCGGGTGCGGACGCTCAACACCCCATGCCAGCCTCGATCGCAACACCACCTGGGACCTTGTCGCCGACATGGAGCGGATTCGTCTGTTCCTGAACATCGAAAAGTGGGTGTTGTTTGGCGGGTCTTGGGGTTCCACCTTGGCGCTGGCCTATGCACAAAGCCATGCGGAACGCGTTCATGGCCTGATTCTGCGCGGGATTTTTCTGGCCCGGCCGCAAGAAATCGAATGGTTTTATCAAGCGGGCGCCAGCCGGATTTTCCCGGATTATTGGCAAGATTACATTGCGCCTATCCCCGAAGACGAACGCCATGATTTGCTGACCGCCTTTCACAAACGCCTCACCGGCAACGACCAGATTGCCCAGATGCACACGGCTAAAGCTTGGTCGAGCTGGGAAGGGCGTGCCGCGACCTTGCGCCCCAATCCGCAAGTGGTTGAACGCTTCTGTGATCCGCATCGGGCGCTGTCCATCGCTCGCATCGAATGCCATTACTTTGTGAACAACGCCTTTCTGGAGCCCAATCAACTGTTGCGCGACATGCACAAGATTGCCCATCTTCCGGGTGTGATCGTACATGGCCGTTACGACATGATCTGCCCGCTGGACAACGCCTGGGCGCTGCATCAGGCGTGGCCGGGCAGCGAACTGCAAGTGATTCGCGAGGCCGGGCACGTGGCTTCAGAACCGGGCATTACCGATGCGTTGGTGCGCGCCACCGAGCAAATGGCCAGCAGCCTGCTCAACTTGCAGCCGGACGAAGCATGAAGGGATTATTGCAACGTGTTTCGGGTGCACGGGTAGAAGTCGCAGGAGAGGTTGTCGGGTCTATTGATCAGGGTTTGCTGGTGCTGGTTGCCGTCGAACCCGGTGACACACAAGCCAATGCCGACAAGCTGTTGCACAAGCTGCTCAATTATCGTGTGTTCAGTGATGCAGACGGCAAGATGAACCTTTCTTTAAGTGATGTTGCCGGAGGGCTGCTACTGGTATCGCAGTTTACGTTGGCGGCCGACACCCAAAGTGGCTTGCGGCCGAGCTTCTCAACGGCAGCCCCACCTGCACTGGCCGAAACGTTATTCAATCATCTGCTCAGTGAGGCCAAACGGCTTCATCCAGCGGTCGCATCAGGACGATTTGGGGCCGATATGCAGGTGCATTTGGTCAACGATGGGCCTGTTACATTTCTGTTACAAACTTAAAACGTTAAAAAACCCCGTTTTAACGTGAAAACAGTCGTTTTTCACGTGAAATACTTGCTGACAGTAGATGCGTTGTCACGCGGGCTGCTAGATAATCCCACGTTACATAGAGACTAATCCGACGCCCTAAAGGAATTATTTATTCCCTGAGGAGTCGGAACAGTGCTCGCCAACCCGGCTGTAGATCGCTGGCCGTTGGTTTCATCATCTGTTTTCGGCGAGGTTGCTCGTGATTGTTAGACCATTAAATGCACCAAAAATGTCTGCCAAGCGGTTACGCAACGCACTGGTGACGGGCTCAGCGCTTTTCTGCTTGCTCGGTGCGGGTCAACTGTGGGCCTTCAGTCTGGATGACGTGGCGGCTGAGGCGAAAAGCCTCGCTGAACAGAAGTACCAAGCACCGCGCAGCAATTTGCCCAAAGAATTCCGCGACATGAAGTTCGCGGACTACCAAAAAATTCAATTCAACCGAGAAAAGGCCCAATGGGCGGGCGATAAAACCCCGTTCAAACTGTCCTTCTATCACCAGGGCATGCACTTCGACACGCCGGTGAAAATCAATGAAGTGACCGCCACCAAGGTTGAAGAGATCAAGTACGACGCCAGTCGTTTCGATTTCGGCGACGTCAAATTTGACCCTAAAGCCACTGAAAACCTGGGCTGGGCGGGTTTCCGCGTGCTGTATCCGATCAACAAGGCGGATAAGCAGGACGAAATCATGACCATGCTCGGCGCGAGTTACTTCCGCGTTGTGGGCAAAGGTCAAACCTATGGCCTGTCGGCCCGTGGCATGGCAATCGACACCGCATTGCCGTCGGGTGAAGAGTTTCCGCGTTTTACCGAGTTCTGGATCGAGAAGCCAAAGCCGGAAGACAAGCATCTGGTGATTTTCGCTCTGCTGGACTCGCCTCGTGCGACCGGCGCTTACCGCTTTACCCTGCGCCCTGGCGTGGACACCGTGGTGGACGTGAAGGCGCAAATGTTCCTGCGTGACAAAGTGGGCACCCTGGGCATCGCTCCGTTGACCAGCATGTACCTGTTCGGCGCCAACCAGCCGTCCAAAGTCCTCAACTACCGTCGCGAACTGCACGATTCGTCGGGTCTGGCCATTCATGCCGGCAACGGCGAGTGGATCTGGCGCCCGCTGAACAACCCGAAACACTTGTCGGTCAGCAACTTTGCCGTCGAAAACCCGCGTGGTTTCGGCTTGCTGCAACGTGACCGTGACTTCAGCAATTACGAAGACCTTGATGACCGCTACGACAAGCGTCCAAGCGCGTGGATCGAGCCTCAAGGTGATTGGGGTAAAGGCTCTGTTGATCTGGTAGAAATCCCTACCGCTGACGAAACCAACGACAACATCGTTGCCTTCTGGAGCCCGGACACCCTGCCTGAGCCGCTCAAGCCTTTCGACTTCGCCTATCGCCTGCACTGGACGCTGGACGAAGCCGCTCTGCACCCGACTGACAGCTCTTGGGTCAAACAAACCCTGCGCTCTACCGGTGACGTCAAGCAATCCAACTTGATCCGCCAGCCGGATGGCAGCGTGGCTTACCTGATCGACTTTGAAGGCCCTTCGCTGAGCAAACTGCCTGAAGACGCTGCGGTACGCAGTCAAGTCAGTGTGGGTGACAACGCTGAACTGGTTGAAAACAACGTGCGTTACAACCCTGAAACCAAGGGCTGGCGCTTGACCCTGCGGTTGAAAATCAAAGACCCGAGCAAGGCCACGGAAATGCGTGCTGCGTTGGTTCAGGATGTCGAGCAGGCCCCTGCGGCCAAGCCGGCAGCCCCTGTCACCAAGGCTGAGAAAGCCGCAGCCAAGGCCCATGACAAGCATGCCAAGGACGCCAAAACCCCTGCGGCCGACGCAGCCCCTGCCACCCCGGAACCGGTGAAGACTGAAAAAGTCCTGACCGAGACCTGGAGCTACCAGTTGCCTGCCGATGAGTAATGTTCAAGCACGGCCAGACTCGCTTGCTGAGTACCTGGCACACTTGCCACTGAGCGAGGAGCAGCGCGCCGAACTGGCCGACTGCACCTCGTTCGATGAGCTGCATGCGCGTTTGTCGGCGCATACCGACGTGGAAACTGCCGAGGCCGCACAGGCCTCGGTGGGTTCGCGCCTTAAACTGACCTCGGCGGCTGAATTCGAAGAAGCAGAAATGCTAGTACTCGATGCCGGCGGCCGAGTGATGCTCAAGGCTACGCCTCCGATAAAACGCACCAAAGTGGTGCCCGAGCCGTGGCGTACCAATATTTTGGTACGCGGTTGGCGGCGGCTGACCGGGCGTAGCAATCCGCCCAAGCCGGCCATTGACGAGCGCGTTCTGCCCAAGGCTCGCTGGCGTACGGTGGGTTCAATCCGCCGTTATATCCTGCTGATCTTGATGCTGGGTCAAACCATCGTGGCCGGTTGGTACATGAAAGGCATCATGCCGTATCAAGGCTGGGCCTTCGTGGATCTGGACGAAGTGCTCCACCAGCCGTTGATGCAGACTGCGGTGCAAGTGCTGCCTTATGCCTTGCAGACCAGCATTTTGATCCTCTTCGGGATTCTCTTCTGCTGGGTGTCGGCGGGTTTCTGGACGGCCCTGATGGGCTTCCTTGAGTTGCTGACAGGGCACGACAAATACCGCATTTCTGGCGCCAGCGCTGGCAATGAGCCGATTCCTGAGCAGGCACGTACCGCGCTGGTCATGCCGATCTGTAATGAAGACGTGACCCGGGTTTTCGCCGGTTTACGGGCAACCTACGAATCGGTCGCGGCCTCGGGTGATCTGGATCGCTTCGACTTCTTCGTCCTCAGTGACAGTAACGACCCGGACATTTGTGTCGCCGAGCAACAGGCGTGGCTGGATGTTTGCCGCGAAACGGAAGGCTTCGGCCGGATCTTCTATCGCCGTCGTCGCCGTCGTGTGAAGCGTAAAAGTGGCAACCTGGACGACTTCTGCCGTCGCTGGGGCGGCGACTACAAGTACATGGTGGTGCTCGACGCGGACAGCGTGATGAGCGGTGAATGCTTGACCAGCCTGGTGCGCTTGATGGAAGCCACGCCAGATGCCGGCATCATTCAGACCGCACCACGTGCGTCGGGCATGGACACCTTGTATGCACGCATGCAGCAGTTTGCGACGCGGGTATACGGGCCGCTCTTTACCGCCGGTCTGCACTTTTGGCAGCTGGGTGAATCCCACTATTGGGGTCACAATGCCATTATCCGAATGAAGCCGTTTATCGAGCACTGCGCCTTGGCGCCGTTGCCAGGTAAAGGGGCTTTTGCGGGCGCGATCCTGTCCCACGACTTTGTTGAAGCAGCGCTGATGCGCCGTGCCGGTTGGGGTGTATGGATTGCCTATGACCTGCCGGGCAGCTACGAAGAATTGCCGCCAAACCTGCTGGACGAACTCAAGCGTGACCGCCGTTGGTGCCACGGTAACTTGATGAACTTCCGCCTGTTCCTGGTTAAAGGCATGCACCCGGTGCACCGTGCGGTATTCCTGACGGGCGTGATGTCGTACCTGTCAGCACCGTTATGGTTCTTCTTCCTGTTGCTGTCGACGGCCTTGTTGGCGGTCAACACGCTGATGGAACCGCAGTACTTTATGGAGCCGCGTCAGCTGTATCCGCTGTGGCCACAATGGCACCCGGAAAAAGCAGTTGCGCTGTTTTCGACCACTATCGTCCTGTTGTTCCTGCCCAAACTGCTCAGCATCATTTTGATCTGGGCCAAGGGCGCCAAGGAGTTTGGTGGCAAGTTCAAAGTCACGCTGTCGATGCTGCTTGAGATGCTCTTCTCGGTACTGCTGGCACCGGTGCGCATGATCTTCCACACCCGTTTTGTACTGGCCGCGTTCCTCGGCTGGGCAGCGACCTGGAACTCACCGCAACGTGACGACGACTCAACGCCGTGGAGCGAAGCGGTACGTCGGCATGGCCCGCAGACCCTGTTGGGTGCCGCGTGGGCTGCCTTGGTGCTGTGGTTGAACCCAAGCTTCCTGTGGTGGTTGGTGCCGATTGTCGGTTCGTTGATGCTGTCGATCCCGGTGTCTGTGATCTCCAGCCGGGTCAAGCTGGGCCTGAAGGCGCGTGACGAGAAACTGTTCCTGATTCCTGAGGAATACGCTCCGCCGCGTGAACTGTCGGCGACTGCTGAATACACCCACGAGAACCGCTACCACGCGTTGCTCGACGGTTTTGTTCGGGCCGTGGTTGACCCGCAACAGAACGCATTGGCCTGCGCTTTGGCGACCTCGCGTCACCGTGAAGCCGAGCCGATTGAGTGGCTGCGCACCGAGCGTGTTCGCCACGCGCTTAAGGTCGGCCCGACTGGGCTCAGCAACAACGAGCGCATGGCGTTGCTCAGCGACCCCGTAGCCTTGGCGCGTCTGCACGCGTTGGTGTGGAACGAAGCGCATGAAGGCTGGCTCAGTGCCTGGCGTGAGTCGGTGAATGGCGACGCTCACGCGCCTTTATTGCCGTTGCAACCCGCGGCTTGAGTGAAATTTCGCCCGCTCTGACCGGAGCGGGCGAAACACGCTCATTTTCGTAGCAGTGGCCGCAGGCGACGTCCGATGGCAAAGCCGTCGCAAAATCAGAGAGTGCGGTGTGTCAGTCAAATCGAGCGATGAGTCTTTACGATCGCTTCGCAATCGGACGCAGCCTTCGGCAGCTGCTACGGTGCTCCCCCCTACATCCCCCCGCTTGTCGCGCTTTTATCGCTCAAAACTCGTCTCGTTACCCTTCTGTGGGGTAGGATCCGTCTCCGAATAGGTGAGTGCCCGGTTTTGTGGCTTTTTGCCCAGGCCAACACCTTTAATTGAGTCGTGTGAGGGGAGTGAGGATGAAGGCGTTTCTATCGAAACTGTTGGTCGGGGTCACGGCTGTATTGGCGTTCAGTGCGGCCCATGCAGGCGCTATTGATGACGCCGTTAAACGCGGCACGCTCAAGGTGGGTATGGACCCGACTTACATGCCGTTCGAGATGACCAACAAACGCGGTCAGATCATTGGTTTCGAAGTCGACCTTCTCAAAGCCATGGCCAAGTCCATGGGCGTCAAGCTGGAACTGGTGTCCACCGGCTATGACGGCATCATCCCGGCGTTGATGACCAACAAGTTCGACATGATCGGCAGCGGCATGACCCTGACGCAGGAGCGTAACTTGCGCCTGAACTTCAGCGAACCCTTCATCGTTGTGGGTCAAACCCTGTTGGTGCGCAAGGAACTGGCTGACAAGATCAAGTCCTACAAAGACCTCAACGACCCGCAATACCGCCTGACCTCGAAAATCGGTACCACAGGCGAAATGGTTGCCCGCAAGCTGATGTCCAAAGCCCAGTACCACGGCTACGACAACGAGCCTGAAGGTGTGCTGGACGTGGTTAATGGCAAGGCCGATGCCTTTGTCTACGACGCGCCTTACAACGTAGTCGCCGTGAACAAGTTCGGTAATGACAAGCTGGTGTTTCTCGACAAGCCTTTCACCTACGAACCTTTGGCCTTTGGTCTGAAGAAAGGCGATTACGACAGCATCAACTTCATCAACAACTTCCTGCACCAGATTCACGAAGACGGCACCTACGATCGCATCCATGACAAGTGGTTCAAAGACACCACTTGGCTCAAAGACATGGAATAAGCGTGGTTCCCTGTAGCTGCCGCCGCAGGCTGCGATAAGGCCCGAACGGGCTTCAAGATTTCAGGGCTGCTCTGCAGCCATCGCAGCCTTCGGCAGCGCCTACAAAAAAAGCTGACCGCGCTGCCCTCTACGGAAATAGTTAAGTGATCAAACAGAAAAAAGCCCAATGGCCTTGGCACGTATTGACGGTGCTGGTGCTCATCGGCCTGGCCGGTGCGCTGTATTACGCCACCTCGCTGATGTCCTATGAATGGCGCTGGAACCGTGTTCCGCAATACTTCGCCTATCAGGCAGAAGAAGCCCAACGGGCTGCTGAAACCTCCACTGTTATCGAGTTGGTGCGCAAAGGCGATACCGCCGAAGTCGTGCTGCGCGGCGACGATGGAAAAGAACAACGGCTCACCGTTGCCGACAACAGCCTGCAACTGGCCGAAGGCGACGACGTAGAAGAAGGTGAGGTGGTCGGCGTGACCCGGCACTGGGCGGCCGGGCCGTTATTGTTGGGGTTGTGGACGACCGTCTGGTTGTCGCTGGTCTCAGGTGTATTGGGTTTGATTATCGGGCTGGCCACTGGGCTGTGCCGGCTGTCGAACAACCCGACCCTGCGTGACTTGTCGACGTTGTATGTCGAACTGGTACGCGGCACGCCGCTGCTGGTACAGATTTTTATCTTCTATTTCTTTATCGGCACGGTGCTCAACCTGTCCCGCGAATTTGCCGGGATTGCAGCCCTATCGCTGTTTACCGGGGCCTACGTGGCCGAGATTGTGCGTTCGGGCGTGCAGTCCATCGCCCGAGGGCAAAATGAAGCGGCGCGCTCGCTGGGGCTTAATGCCAGCCAGTCGATGCGTTACGTGGTGTTGCCGCAAGCCTTCAAGCGCGTGCTGCCGCCACTGGCCGGGCAATTTATCAGCCTGGTCAAAGACACCTCGCTGGTGTCAGTGATTGCCATTACCGAGCTGCTCAAAAGCGGTCGTGAAGTCATCACCACTTCGTTTTCGCCGTTCGAAATTCTGTTCTGCGTGGCGGGCCTGTACCTGTTGATTAACCTGCCGCTGTCGCATTTGGCCAGCCGGCTTGAGCGGAGGCTCGCGCAAAGTGATTGAAGTTCGCGAACTGGTAAAAATCTACGATACCCGCGGGCATATCGTTCGTGCGGTGGACAACGTCACGACCTCGGTCGCCAAAGGTGAAGTGCTGGTGGTGATCGGTCCGTCCGGCTCCGGTAAGTCGACCTTTCTGCGTTGCCTGAACGGGCTCGAGGAGTTTGACTCGGGTTCGGTCAGCATCGACGGCCTGGACCTGGCCAACCCGAAAACCGACGTCAACGCCTATCGACGTGAAGTCGGCATGGTGTTTCAGCATTTCAACCTGTTCCCGCACATGACCGTGCTGGAAAACCTCTGCCTGGCGCAAAAAGTCGTACGCAAGCGCGGCAAGGCCGAGCGTGAGGCCAAAGCCCGCGAGCTGCTGGAAAAGGTGGGTATCGGGCAAAAGGCCAATGAGTTCCCGTCACGGCTTTCGGGTGGGCAGCAGCAACGTGTGGCCATTGCCCGTGCGTTGGCAATGGATCCCAAAGTGATGTTGTTCGACGAGCCGACCTCGGCGCTGGACCCGGAAATGGTCGGCGAAGTGCTGGACGTGATGAAAACCCTGGCCCGCGAAGGCATGACCATGGTTTGTGTGACCCATGAAATGGGTTTTGCCCGAGAAGTGGCGAACCGCGTGTTGTTCTTTGACCACGGTAAATTGCTGGAAGATTCATCGCCGGAAGCGTTTTTCAACTCGCCCAAAGACCTGCGTGCTCAGGCGTTTTTGCGGCAGGTGCTTTAAAAACCCCTCACCCTAACCCTCTCCCAAAGGGAGAGGGGACTGCTTGAACTGTCTTTGCCTTTAGCCCCCTCTCCCTCCGGGAGAGGGGGGTCTGATCTGCTTTTGCTTTTAGCTCCCTCTCCCTCCGGGAGAGGGCTGGGGTGAGGGTCAGCTTTTTTAAACTTTAAACCGTCCCACCAACGTTTGCAGATGCGAGCCCAACCGCGCCAGCTCAACACTCGACGCGGCAGTCTCTTCACTCGCCGCGGCGGTCTGTTCCGACACATCTCGCACATTCAATACACTGCGGTTGATCTCTTCAGCCACGGCGCTTTGCTGTTCGGCGGCGGCAGCAATCTGCTGGTTCATCGCTTGAATGGCCGACACGGTACGGTTGATATTGCCCAACGACTCACCCGCACGGCGAGTCAATTCAACGCTGCTGTCCGTTAGTGTGCGGCTGTTATCCATGCTGCTGGATACTTGCAACGTACCGCTTTGCAACCCGGCAATCAGCTCTTCGATTTCTTCCGTGGATTTTTGTGTGCGCTGGGCAAGGCTGCGCACTTCGTCAGCGACCACTGCAAAACCACGACCTGCCTCACCCGCGCGCGCCGCTTCAATGGCCGCGTTGAGCGCCAGCAGGTTGGTTTGCTGGGCCACAGATTTGATCACATCGAGCACGCTGCCAATTTTGTCACTTTCGCGCTTGAGGTGGCCCATGGCCTCTGTCGAGTGACCCACTTCGATGGCCAGTTTTTCAATCTGAGCTATGGCTTCGCCCACCACCTTGTCGCCTTCGCGTGCCTGTTGATCAGCCGCCAAAGCCGCTTCCGAGGCTTCTTCAGCATTGCGCGCCACTTCTTGTACCGTCGCTGTCATCTCATGCATGGCGGTAGCGACCTGATCGGTTTCCACTTTCTGACTGTTGACCCCGGCACTGGTTTGCTCGGTCACGGCCGAAAGCTCTTCGGCCGCGCTGGCAATCTGAGTCACACCATCACTGATGCCTTCAACCAACGCCCGCAGCCCCTCGGTCATGCCTTGAACCGCTTGCTGTAGCTGCCCCAGTTCGTCGAGCCGGTCTGTCGGGGGCGCCTGGGTCAGATCACCGGCCGCCACGCGCTTGACGATCTTGAGGGTGTGTTGCAGCGGGATAACGATCTGCCGTGTGATGGCCCATGCGGCCAAGATGCCCACTACCAAAGCCAGCACTGTGCAAATGGTCAGCAGACGTTTGGCCTGGTTACTGTCTTGGTCGCGCTTGGCGGCTTGCAGTGTCGAGAGCTTTTCGCTCAACTCGATCAGCTTGGTGCCTTGCTGGTGCATGCGCTCAATAGCCTGTTCGCCATCTTGAGCAAGTCTGGACAACGCCTGTCGATAGTCGGTGACGGCTGCCAACTGTTGTTGCACCAGCGCGATGTCATCTGGGGCAACAAGTTGCATGCGCGACTTCTCGAGCGCGGCGTCCAGTGCATTCAATTGTTCATGGACGGCCTTGAGGTTCTGGTCGGTAGCGCGCAGCTCATAGTCGAGGCGGGCAATGCGCAAATCTTTGGTCAAGCCAATGATCTTTGACAGGTTGGCCAGCTTGTCACCCCGGTCAATCACTGAGACCAGTCCATTCCAGCCCGTGGCAGCTATCAGCAAGGTCAAAACAAGCACGAGGCCAAAGCTGACACTGAGTTTGCGGTTGACGCTGATATTGCCAAGAAGTTGAACCAGCCGACGGTACATGATGACGCTCCTTTGATTGACTCGACGCACTCGACGACAAGCCGTCCATTGCCTACAAAAGGCATCGGCTTGTTATGGAAGAACTGTAGGCAGTTGGATTTAAAGTGTGACGAGCATCACCCGTAACCGCTGCCGCAGGCTGCGATTACGGGAGAGGGGGGGTCAGAACAACCGGGCGAGCAGGGCGGTGACGGCGGTTTCGACCCGTAGAATGCGCGGGCCCAATTGCACTGGTTGCAGACCGGCCTTGGCCAGCAAGTCGATTTCGTAAGGGATCCAGCCGCCTTCCGGGCCAATGGCCAAGGTCACGGGCTGTTCCAGGCCCCGTGGGCACGCCGGGTAATCACCCGGATGGCCAACCAGACCCAGCGTACCCTCGACCAGCGCGGGCAGACGGTCTTCGACGAAGGGCTTGAAGCGTTTTTCGATGACGATCTTGGGCAGTACGCTGTCCCGGGACTGTTCCAGGCCCAGAATCAATTGTTCGCGAATGGCTTCGGGCTCCAGGAACGGCGTTTGCCAGAAGCTCTTTTCAACCCGGTAGCTGTTGACCAGCACCACGTGAGGGACGCCCATTGAAGCAATGGTTTGCAGTACCCGGCGCAGCATCTTCGGGCGTGGCAAGGCCAGTATCAAGGTCAGCGGCAGCTTTTCGGGCGGTGGCTGGTCAAGGCTGAGGATTTTCAGCTCGGCCTCTTTGGCCTCCAGCCTCAGCAACTGCGCATTGCCCATCAAACCGCCAATACGCCCGACTCGCAGGCTGTCGCCTACCTCGGCGCGGTGAACGTCCTGCATGTGCGTCAAACGGCGGTCGCGCAGGATGACGCGGTCGTCTGCAATGAAATCAGCCTCTTCGAGGAGCAGCAGGTTCACGCTTGCGGTGCTGGCGGTTGGGCGTTGTTATCGCGCTCGGACTGTTCGTCCGGGTGGTCGCCACGTGTGTTCTTGCTGACCAGGCTGCCAAACAGAATGCCGATCTCAAAGAGCATCCACATCGGAACCGCCAGCAGGGTCTGCGAGAAAATATCCGGCGGAGTCAGAATCATCCCGACTACAAAGCAGCCAATGATCACGTACGGGCGGATTTTGCGCAGGTATTTGACGTCGACAATGCCGATCCACACCAGCAGCACCACTGCCACGGGGATTTCAAAGGCCACACCAAAGGCAAAAAACAGGGTCATGACGAAATCAAGGTAGCTGCTGATGTCGGTCATCATGGCCACGCCCTCGGGGGTTGCGGCGGCGAAAAACTTGAACACCAGCGGGAACACCAGAAAGTAGGCGAAGGCCATGCCGGCGTAGAACAGAAAGATGCTGGAAACCAGCAGCGGCACGGCAATGCGCTTTTCATGCTTATACAGACCGGGCGCGATAAAGCCCCAGATCTGATGCAGGATCACCGGGATCGCAATAAACAGCGACACCATCATGGTCAGCTTGAGGGGCGTCAGGAAGGGCGAGGCCACGTCGGTGGCGATCATTGTGGCACCCACCGGCAGGTATTCACGCAGTGGCGTGGAAACCAGCGTGTAGATCTGCTGAGTGAAGGCGAACAAGCCGACGAAAATGATGAAAATCGCGGCAATGCAACGCAACAGACGGGTGCGCAGCTCAGTCAGGTGCGAGACCAGCGGCATTGGCTGGTCGTGTTCAGGCTTATCGCTCATGCGCTTAAGGGGCTCGCGGTGGCAGGGTTGGGTCGTGGGGCGCTGCCGGTTGAGGCGCTGTGTCGGATGGCGTCTTGTCCAGGCTGATCGGCGCATGGCTGGCCGTTTCGACAGGCGATGGCGACTCGGGTGTCTGGCTGGGCGTAAGCGGCTTAACGGCGTCCTGAAGAGGAGCCAATATCTTCTTGGCTTCCTCTTCCATCGACAGGATGTGTTCGTTGTGCAGCTGGCGACGAATTTCATCGGCGCCGATTTCACGCTCCACTTCTTGTTTGATCGCATTGAAACTGCGCTTCAAACGACCGATCCACAGGCCCGCCGTGCGTGCGGCACCTGGCAGGCGCTCGGGGCCAAGTACCAGCAAGGCTACCAGGCCAACGAGCAGCAGTTCACTGAAGCTGATACCAAACATTAGGGTCTGCTCACACGTCTTTGCGGGTCGGCTCTTCGACTTTTTGCGCCTGCACGTCAATGGTGTGCGGCTCGTTCAGCGTCGAAGTGGTGTGGGGTTGTGGCGCGGCAGTGGGCTGTGCAGGCGGAACCACGGGCTCAGCAGGCTTTTCGTCGTCGTTCATGGCTTTGCGAAAGCCCTTGATCGACTCACCCACATCAGTGCCGAGGTTTTTCAGTTTTTTGGTGCCGAAGACCAGTACCACGACTACCAGAATGACGATCCAGTGTTTCCAGTCAAAAATACCCATGATCTTTTCCTCTCCAAAACAAGGTTAGGCAGATGGCCGCGAGGCTTTTTCCACGTGGCCGGAAGTGCCGATACGACGCTCAAGTTCATCCAGTACAGCCTGAGGGTGCAGGCCCAGTTGGGCGAGCATGATCATGCTGTGGAACCATAGATCGGCAGTTTCGTAGATAACGTCGCTGTAATCGCCGCTGATGGCAGCATCTTTGGCGGCGATGATGGTTTCAACCGACTCTTCGCCGACTTTTTCCAGAATCTTGTTCAAGCCCTTGTGGTACAGGCTGGCGACATACGAGCTTTCTGGCGTGGCACCTTTGCGTGCTTCGAGCACTTGGGCTACTCGGCTCAGGGTGTCATTCATGGGAGTGTCCTGCGTGATAAATGGCATGCGGGTCTTTAAGCACCGGGTCGACGGTCTTCCATTCGGCGTTTTCGTACACCCGATAGAAGCAGCTCTGACGTCCGGTATGGCAGGCGATGTCGCCGATTTGCTCGACCATCAGGATGATCACATCAGCGTCACAGTCCAGGCGCATTTCATGCAGCTTTTGTACGTGACCTGATTCTTCACCCTTGCGCCACAGTTTGCCACGTGAACGTGACCAGTAAATGGCACGGTTTTCAGCAGCGGTCAGGCTCAGCGCTTCGCGGTTCATCCAGGCCATCATCAAGACGCGCCCGGTTTTGTGATCCTGGGCAATCGCCGGCACCAGGCCGTCGCTGTCCCATTTGATTTCGTCCAGCCACTCTTTCATGTTCGACTCCGACAACCGACCTTGACCCTCTGGTCAAGGCTCGGTGAATTCACAGTTTGCCAGCCTCGCCCGGAGCTGGCTATCGGCGCACGATCAGATACAAGCCGACTGCCAGCATGATCCCCGCAGGCCAGTAGCCCAAGGTGTGGAGCGGGCCAACACTGGCCAGTAACGCACCTGCGGCCAAGTGCCCGGCGCCGAGCAGGCGCAGGAACCAGCTGTCCCTCGGCTCGCTGATCACCAGCTTCTGATTTTTGGCATGGGGCTGCGACATACGCTCCAGCAAATCACGGGTCATGTCGGCCAAGTGCGGTATCTGCTCGACCTGGCTGTGCAGGTTGCGCAACAAGGTTTTGGGGCTGACGCGTTCACGCATCCAGCGTTCGAGGAACGGTTGGGCGGTGCTCCACAGGTCCAGATCCGGGTACAGCTGGCGGCCCAGCCCTTCGATGTTCAGCAAGGTTTTTTGCAGCAATACCAACTGCGGCTGGACTTCCATATTGAAGCGTCGCGCCGTCTGGAACAGGCGCATCAGCACTTGCCCAAAGGAAATCTCTTTCAGCGGTTTCTCGAAAATGGGTTCGCATACGGTACGGATCGCCGCTTCAAACTCATTGAGCTTGGTGTGTGCCGGCACCCATCCCGAATCAATGTGCAGTTGCGCCACTCGGCGGTAATCGCGTTTGAAGAAAGCAAACAGATTGCGCGCCAGATAATCCTGGTCTTCGGGGGTAAGGCTGCCGACGATGCCGCAGTCGATGGCGATGTACTGCGGGCTCCATGGGCTGACGGTGCTGACAAAGATGTTGCCGGGGTGCATGTCGGCATGGAAGAAACTGTCGCGGAACACTTGGGTAAAGAAAATCTCGACCCCGCGCTCGGCCAGCAGCTTCATGTCGGTGCGCTGATCGGCAAGGGTGGCCAGATCGGTGACCTGAACCCCGTAGATGCGCTCCATCACCAGCACTTTGGGGCGGCACCAGTCCCAGTAAATCTGCGGCACATACAGCAGCGGCGAACCTTCGAAATTACGCTTGAGCTGGCTGGCGTTGGCCGCTTCGCGCAACAGGTCAAGTTCATCGTAGATGGTCTTCTCGTAATCGCTGACTACGTCGACCGGGTGCAGGAGGCGGGCGTCTGCACTCAAGCGTTCGGCAATTTTGGCCAGAATAAACAGCCAGGCCAGATCTGAACCGATGATCGGTTTAAGACCGGGGCGTACGACCTTGACCACGACTTCTTCGCCAGTCTTGAGCTTGGCCGCGTGCACTTGTGCCACGGACGCGGATGCCAGCGGCTCAATGTCGAAACGGCTGAACACGTCGCTGATTTTGGCGCCGAGTTGTTCTTCGATCAGTTTGACCGCGACCTGCGGGTCGAACGGTGGCACGCGGTCTTGCAACAGCATCAACTCATCGGCAATGTCTTGTGGGAGCAAATCGCGACGAGTGGAGAGAATTTGCCCGAACTTGATAAAGATGGGGCCCAAATCCTGTAAGGCCAGACGCAACGCAGCGCCGCGGCTCAGCTCAAACTTTTTACGTGGGAACCAGCGCCACGGCAGCGCATAGCGCAGCGACAGCAACCACCACGGCAAGGGCAAGGCGAACAGCAGGTCATCCAGGCGGTAGCGAATGACAACGCGCTGGATACGAAACAAACGGCGTATGGCAAGCAACTTCATGCGTTATCGCTGGTATTGAGGGACCGGCAGAGGCGCTCGAAGCGGGCCTCAAGACGATCCAGGTCGAGTTTGAGTTGGTCGAGCTCATCAAAGCGCGCTTGCGCCTCACGTTCTCCGACCAAAGTGCGAGCTTCTTCACTCAGGTATTCAGCGAGATTCTGATTGAGGCTGGCAAAACCTTGCTGATACCAATGGGCGCGGCTGCGCACATGGCCACCGACCAAGGCAGTAGCAACGGGGCCGATCCAGCGCGAGAGTTCGTATTCCCAGTCCAACTCAAGATCTTGCAGAACCGCCGCCAGTGCCATCAACACATGGCTGTCGCCTTCAAGCTCGACTTCGGGGCTGTGCAAAATACGGGTTTTGTCTTTGCTCAAGACTAAACGCAGCAAGCTGGATACAGGGGCGCGCAAGGTGCAATCTGCATCGGCTGCCCAGTGGGTAGCCAACAGCAGGCCTTCATCGCTAGGCAGAATGAACAGGTGCAGTGCGGGGCTTGCGCACTCCACTGCAATCACCTTGCCGGTCAACGGCTGCAAGCGAGCCAGCGCGGTACTGTCCAATCGCAAGACACGATTGATGCCGGTTTCGACGCTGGCGAGAAGGCCCCTGAGCAACATCAGGGTTTAATACCGCGATGCAGTGCAACAATGCCGGACGTCATGTTGTGATAAGTCACACGGTCAAAACCGGCTTCGACCATCATCGACTTGAGTGTCTCTTGATTCGGGTGCATGCGGATCGACTCGGCCAGATAGCGATAGCTTTCCGGGTCATTGAGGATCAGCTTGCCGACCATTGGCATGAAGGCGAATGAGTAGGCGTCATAGACCTTGGACATCAGCGGGTTGGTCGGCTTGGAGAACTCGAGCACCAACAAACGGCCGCCTGGCTTGAGTACGCGCAACATGGAGCGCAGCGCGTCTTCTTTGTGGGTCACGTTACGCAGGCCGAAAGCGATGGTCACGCAATCGAAATAGTTGTCCGGAAACGGCAGCTTTTCAGCGTCAGCCTGAACGAACTCGATATTGCCCGCCACGCCTTTATCCAGCAGGCGGTCACGGCCAACCTTGAGCATGGAAGCGTTAATGTCGGCCAGCACCACTTGGCCGGTCGGGCCAACAAGGTGCGAGAACTTGCGCGCCAGATCGCCGGTGCCGCCCGCGATGTCCAGCACCTTGTTGCCCGGACGAACGCCAGACAACTCGATAGTGAAACGCTTCCACAGGCGGTGCATGCCACCTGACAGAACGTCGTTCATCAGGTCATATTTACCGGCCACGGAGTGGAAAACCTCGGCGACTTTTTCCGCTTTCTGGCTTTCTGGAACGTTTTTGAAGCCGAAGTGTGTGGTGGGTTCGGCATCGCTGCCTTTGCGCTGATCAGTCATATCGCTGTCACCAAAAGAGAATGCTGGCCATTCTAATCCTGCTTGCCGGCTTTGTCTTGGCCGGGCTCGCTGGCGTGTCATTGCGAGCCGCGCTGGGCGGGCAATGTCCGTATAGTGGCAGGCTTTTCTAGCAGGAGTGAGCAATGGCCCGCATCAACGTTGAACGTGCCCATAACCTTGGCCTTGAAGCCGCCCGCGAAAAAGCCCAGCCGTTGGTTGAAAAGCTGGCGGGGCAATACGGTCTGACCCCGACCTGGCAGGGCGATACTGTAAAACTTAAGCGCTCCGGCGTTAACGGCACGCTGGAAATCGGCGAAAAAACAGTCAAGGTCGATGTAGAGCTGGGCATGCTGATGTCCGCGATGAGCGGCATGATTCAGTCAGAAATTGAACGTTCATTGGACAAAGCGCTGGCTTGAGCCTGGCACCTGCCCGGCGGTCAACCTGCGACGTGTCGAAGGGCGATGTCAACGTTATGGCATCGCCTTCAATGCAGTTTGAGAGTCGCTTGGGAGTTTTGATCGGTAGGAAAGAGCGGGTGATGAAGTAAACTTATTTAAATCGTCAGGTGTGAAACAGCCAAGAGACTTTATCTAGCGCAGTTGTTGGTTTTTTTTAGTGCGTGTTGGCGAAGTTGGCAATTTTCAATGAGTGACTAATATGGGTATCGAAGGAACACAATAACCCAATTAGGAATTCAAAAATGTCGCTGTATTTAAACGCTGTTGTTCATAACCCAAAAAACATGTCCGCAACAGAAATCGCTGCAAAAGTTGAAGGTGTGCTTGAAGAGTTCGTGTCTTCGCGAGATTTGAAATGGGCACCTGTTGTTGAATTGAAGTCAGGTATTAGCTACGTGGTTCAAACTGAAGCTGGGGATATGACCGGTTTTGTCAGCATCAATGGCTTCCGCGTCGTCTTTCTGATGGCGGGTGCAGCCGCAGAGGATGACGCCTGGACTGCAGAAGGCGATGCCATTGAACTGATGGAGCGGGCATTCCCCAACTCTGTTGAAGTCTGAGTGCTCGACACAAGTCATGTCCAATCGTGATGTGGCGGCTGTTAGCGAAATGATCAACGGCTAACGGCTTATTGAAACGTCAATTAAAGTGGCGCCTTTTTATAAGGCCCACTTTTTATTGTGCGTGTTTGACTGTTTATTCTTTAGGGAGCGGAGAATGTCTCATTATATATTTACCGTTGCACGCACTTCTGACATTGGTCACGCCGTTGCACGGGAAAAAGCCGAGCGTGTTCTTCAATTATTTATCGCTGCGCACGCCGCACTTATGTACCGAGAAGAAGTAAAGGCAGAGGGGGTCGTGGAGTATTTAATTCATGACGCCGAGGGGGCCGAATTCGGCAAGGTTCTGGTCTATATGAACAGCGTTATATTTATGACCTACGGGCCATTGGCGGAAGCTGAAGCCTGGAGCTCTGAAAGTGAGATCACTGACTTGATGGACGGTGAGTTCGAAAATGGCAAGGTGAGTGCTTCTGCCTGAATTGTGCACTTCGCAGCGACCCTGTTTGGCCATTTGCGCGTTTGGTGGCGTCATCTTTTCTGATGTGTGCGGTGTTTTTTTGGCTCTTCACCGATAAACAGAGTTTCAAGCTTGAATCGCAGGCATTTTGCGTCTAAGCCTGATTGAGGTGAACACCGTGTTCATCTTGGTGAGTTGCTGCATTGGCTGATCGACGTCACCACTGGGCATAAAGGGGAACACGATGACTGCTAAAAAACCGACTGCGCAACAAAGCCCTTCATGGGTAGGTAAAGTTGAAAAGTATTCCCGAAAAATCTGGCTGGCGGGTTTGGGGGTCTATTCGAAAATCGATACAGACGGTAGCAGCCTGTTCGACAGTCTGGTCAAAGAGGGTGAAAAAGCAGAGAAGCTGACAAAGGCAGGCGAGCCTAAAACGGCAAAGTCATCAACACGCTCTAAAGTGGACGACGTTAAAGAGTTGGCATTGGGTAAGTGGAGCGAGTTGGAAGAGGCATTCGACAAGCGTCTGAACAGTGCCATTTCACGTTTGGGTGTACCCAGTAGCGAGGAAGTGAAAGCGCTGCACGCCAAGGTTGAGACGCTCACCCAGCATCTTGAAAAACTCACTGCCGCCGCGGCAAAAGTAGCGGCGAGCAAATCCCCTGCCGCGAGCAAGCCGGTACCTGTCAAGGCGGCTGCCAAACCTGCGGTCGCCAAGCCGGCGAGCCGTGCCACCGCCCCGGCTAAACCTGCTGCTGCAAAGTCTGCTGCTGCCAAGCCTGCGGTTAAGCCTGCCGCCAAGCCTGCCGCCAAGCCTGCGGTTAAACCGGCTGCCAAGGCACCTTCAGCCCCTGCCAAACCTGCCGCCAAACCCGCTGCTGCCAAAGTGGCTACGAAAAAGCCTGCTACTCGCAAAAAAACCACCCAACCCACCGCCACCCCGGCAGCGGCCACGCCGCCACTTGAAAAAACCTCAAGCTGACGAGCCCTGGCAGACCTGGCTGTGCCCGACGGCCCTTGGTAGCGGGTGCTTAGAGCATCAACTTCACAACGGAGACAGCTGGGTCTCGCGTTTTACCGGCTTTTTTCAGCTCTTCAAGGTAGTCCGCCCACAAAGCATCCTGGCGTTTACCCAGTTCATAAAGGTAGTCCCAGGTAAACAAGCCGCTGTCGTGGCCGTCATCGAAGGTGAGCTTTAGCGCGTATTGGCCCGCAGGTTCGACCTTGCTCAAGCCGACATCGATTTTGCCGTATTGCAGGATCGGCTTGCCGTGACCCTGCACTTCGGCAGAAGGCGAATGCACTCGCAAAAACTCGGCAGGCAAGGTGTAAACCTCGTCTGGCCCATAGGTGAGCGAGAGGGTTTTTGAGACTTTATGCAGTTTGATAGCTGTAGGAAGCTTGGTCATTGCCTTGGGTCCGTCAGAGTTAATGTGCCTTAAGCCCAGGCACAAACACAGTAGCCGCTGACGCAGGTCGCGATCGCCAATCGTATCGGCGCAGGATCCAGGGATCACTGAAGGCTTTTTAGCCTTATCGCAGCCCTCGCAGCGGCTACAAGTGCTGTGTACACCCTTGCGGGTAGAGGTTTACAAGATGTAGCGCGAGAGGTCTTCGTTCTCGGCCAATTCACCCAAGTGGCTGTTCACATACTCGGCATCGATGCGAATCGGTTCCTCTTGATGAGCGCTGGCGATATCACCGGCACTGAAAGACACCTCTTCAAGCAGCCGCTCAAGCAGCGTGTGCAGGCGGCGAGCACCGATGTTTTCGGTTTTCTCGTTAACCTGCCAGGCAATTTCTGCCAAGCGCTTGATGCCTTCTGGCATGAACTCGATGTTCAAACCTTCGGTCTTCAGTAGCTCGCGGTATTGCTCAGTCAAAGAAGCATGCGGCTCGCTGAGAATGCGCTCGAAGTCTTCAGGCGACAAAGCCTTGAGTTCAACGCGGATTGGCAGGCGGCCTTGCAGTTCGGGCACCAGATCGCTTGGTTTGCTCAGGTGGAAGGCACCCGATGCGATGAACAGGATGTGGTCGGTTTTGACCATGCCCAGCTTGGTGTTGACGGTGCAGCCCTCGATCAGCGGCAGCAGGTCGCGCTGCACACCTTCGCGAGATACATCGGCACCGCCGACATTGCCACGCTTGGCCACTTTGTCGATTTCATCGATAAACACAATGCCGTGTTGCTCTACGGCTTCCAGAGCTTTGGCTTTGAGTTCTTCATCGTTAACCAGGCGGCTGGCTTCTTCGTCACGCACCATTTTCAGGGCTTCTTTGACTTTCAGCTTGCGGTTTTTGCGCTTGCCTTTGCCCATGTTGGCAAACAGGTTCTGCAACTGGTTGGTCATTTCTTCCATGCCAGGCGGCGCAGAAATATCGACACCGGCGACGTCAGCCACTTCGATTTCGATTTCTTTGTCGTCCAGTTGACCTTCACGCAGGCGTTTGCGGAACAGTTGGCGCGTGTTGGAGTCCTGCGGCACTGCGGCTTCTTCGCCAAAGGTGCGAGGCGGTGGCAAGAGGGCATCGAGGATGCGCTCTTCGGCCGCTTCTTCAGCACGGTGGCGAACCTTGACGATTTCCTGTTCACGCAGCAGTTTGATGGCGGCATCTGCCAGATCACGAATGATCGACTCAACGTCGCGGCCGACATAACCGACTTCGGTGAACTTGGTGGCTTCCACTTTGATGAACGGTGCGTTGGCCAGCTTGGCCAGACGACGTGCGATCTCGGTTTTACCTACACCGGTCGGGCCGATCATCAGAATGTTTTTCGGTGTCACTTCAACGCGCAGTTCTTCGGGCAGTTGCATCCGGCGCCAGCGGTTACGCAGGGCGATGGCAACGGCGCGTTTGGCGTCGTCCTGGCCGATGATATGGCGATTGAGTTCGTGGACAATTTCGCGGGGAGTCATGGACATGGTAATTGGCGTTCCTCTAGCTAAAGTAAGGGTCACAAACGGGCAGGCATGCTGTCCCGGCAGGCGTCTTAATTAGCGAGGTCCTGCTCCTCGATAGTGATGTTGTGGTTAGTGAATACGCAGATGTCGCCAGCGATACCGAGTGCGGTTTCTGCGATTTCGCGGGCCGAAAGGTCGGTTTTCATCAGCAGGGCGCGGGCTGCAGCTTGGGCGAATGCACCGCCAGACCCCATTGCGATCAAGCCGTCTTCAGGCTCAACCACGTCACCGTTGCCGGTGATGATCAACGAAGCGTCTTTGTTGGCAACCGCCAACATGGCCTCCAGGCGGCTCAGCGAGCGGTCGGTACGCCATTCTTTGGCTAACTCGACAGCGGCACGAACCAGATGGCCTTGATGTTTCTCAAGCTGGCCTTCAAAGCGTTCGAACAAGGTAAATGCATCGGCGGTGGCACCGGCAAAACCGGCGATAACCTGACCGTGATAGAGGCGACGAACTTTTTTCGCGTTGCCTTTCATCACGGTATTGCCAAGGGAAACCTGGCCGTCGCCAGCCATGACGACTTTGCCGTGACGGCGTACTGAAACGATGGTGGTCAAGGGAGAGTCTCCACGCAGCGGGGCGAAAATGCCTGATGGAAATACATATGGGGGTTGTAGTCGGTTTTTCAACCGTGGGGAGGGAATGTCGATGAGTGGAGCAAGGCGGGGAGGGGATAAGCATCGCGAGCAAGCTCGCTTCTACAGCATCCATGCATCTCTGTAGAGGCGAGCTTGTGAGCGTTTTTAGCGGCGCTGTTGCAACAGCAAATTATTGAACCCGCTGCCGGCCAATTGCTTTTGAGCAACGGTCAGCTGGTCGCGGTTGGTGAACGGCCCGACCAGCACGCGGTACCAGGTTTCATCCTTGACCGTGCCGGCCTCAACGGTGGCGGTTTGCCCCAACAAGATGATTTGCGCACGTACCCGTTCAGCATCGGCCTGTTTGCGGAACGAGCCCGCTTGCAGGAAGAACTTGGTGACGGGTGCCGCTTTTATCACAGGCGGCGCCGGTGGTGGCGTGACGCCACTTAGCGCTGCCTGGGCGCGAGCCGTGTCGATTTTCGCGGCCTCTGCAGGCGTGACCGGTACCACGGGCGCCGCTTGTGGCGTTGGCGGGGTTTTTTCCGGCACGGCATCAGGTGGCACGATCACTTCTGACTCGGGCAGCAACGTGTAGAAGTCGTACTTGGGCTTGGCCGGCTGGGTCGGGCTAGGTGCCGTTTTATTGGCGTGCTCGACCTGTGAGGCTTTTTGCTGCTCTTGCTTGACCCGTTTTACGTCGTCGCCCTTGCCGGGTTCGAGTTTCATCAAGAACACAATAAAGGCGCCCACCGTGAGGCCAATAGCCATCCACAGCCAACCCGGAATGGGCTGTTTGGCGGGCGCCTGGTACCGACTGGCGCCTCGCTTGGGTGCAGGCTTCTTTTTAGCGGCCAACTTACATGCGCTCCAGAGTTTCCAGACCCAGCAATTCCAGGCCTTGCTTGAGGGTGCGGCCCGACAAGGCAGCCAAACGCAGGCGGCTTTGCTTCTGTGCTTCGTCTTCTGCGCTCAGGATCGGGCAGTTCTCGTAGAAACTGGAGAACAGGCCGGCCACTTCGTACAGGTACGTGCACAGCGTGTGCGGGGTGCCTTTTTCGGCGACGTGATTCAGTACTTCGCTGAACTGAGCCAATTTGGCCGCCAGTTCTTGTTCCTGTGGTGCCTGAAGAATGATGTGGCCTTCAACTTCATCGAAGTTCTTGCCCAGCTTACGGAACACGCCCGCAACACGGGTGTAGGCATACAGCAAGTAAGGTGCGGTATTGCCTTCAAAGTTCAACATCAGGTCGAAGTTGAAGCTGTAATCGCTGGTGCGGTGCTTGGACAAGTCGGCGTATTTCACCGCGCCAATACCCACCACTTTGGCAATGGCACGCAGTTCTTCTTCGGCCAGCTCCGGGTTTTTCTCTTTTACCAGCGCGTAAGCACGTTCTTTGGCTTCGTTGAGCAGGTCAATCAGTTTGACCGTGCCGCCGTCGCGGGTTTTGAACGGGCGGCCATCCGCGCCGTTCATGGTGCCGAAGCCCATGTGTTCCATTTCCATCGGGTGGGTAATGAAACCGGCTTTACGGGCGACGGCGAACACTTGCTGGAAGTGCAGGGCCTGACGCTGGTCGACAAAGTACAGGGCGCGATCGGCCTTCAGTACGCCGCTGCGGTAGCGAATGGCCGCAAGGTCGGTGGTGGCATACAGATAGCCGCCGTCCGCCTTGACGATGATCACCGGCAGGGGCTCGCCTTCAGCGTTTTTGAATTCGTCGAGGAACACGCACTGGGCGCCATTGCTCTCGACCAACATGCCTTTGGCCTTGAGGTCGTTGACAACGTTGATCAGGTCGTCGTTGTAGGCGCTTTCGCCCATCACATCGGCCATGGTCAATTTGACGTTCAACTGCTCGTAGATTTTCTGGCAGTGCGACAGCGAAATGTCTTTGAACTTGGTCCACAGCGCCAGGCACTCCGGATCGCCGGCTTGCAGCTTGACCACTAGGCTGCGGGCACGGTCGGCAAACTCGGGCGACTCGTCGAAGCGTTTTTTAGCGGCGCGGTAGAAGTTTTCGAGGTCAGACAGCTCGTCGCTGGTGATCGGGTTTTCTTCCAGATAGGCCATCAACATGCCGAACTGGGTGCCCCAGTCGCCAACGTGGTTTTGGCGAATTACATCGTCACCGAGAAATTCCAGTACCCGTGCCACGCCATCGCCAATGATGGTCGAGCGCAAGTGGCCCACGTGCATTTCTTTGGCCAGGTTAGGCGCGGACATGTCGACCACGGTGCGCATGGCGGGTGTCGACTTGCGCACGCCGATTTTCTCGTCGGCCAGTGCCGCATCGAGGCGCGAAGCCAGGGCTTGGGTGTTCTGGAAGAAGTTCAGGAAGCCCGGACCGGCGATCTCGGTCTTGCTGATCTGCTCATCGGCCGGCAGGGCGGCGATGATTTTTTCAGCCAGGTCGCGCGGCTTCATGCCGGCAGGCTTGGCCAGCATCATGGCAATGTTGCTGGCGAAGTCGCCGTGGGTTTTGTCACGGGCGTTTTCCACCTGAATCGCTGGCGTCAGGCCTTCAGGCAACACACCTTCTGTGACGAGTTGATCCAGGGCTTTTTGAATAAGCTGGCGAATGGTGTCTTTCATGGTCTTCTCTTTCAACCGCAAGCGCGGTAGCGCTTTAGTGCGCAGGTGGAAAAACTGGGCATTATCCGTTGCCGGGTCGGCCTTGCCAACCTTAGCAGCCGGGCTTTGTTAAATCTGTAGCCGCTGCCGCAGGCTGCGATGGGGCGCGTATCAAACCTGCTTTTGAATAAAAGCGAAGGTCCAGCGGCCCTTATCGCAGCCTTCGGCAGCGGCTACATGGACGCGTGTCAATAAAGATCGACCGGGTCCACGTCCAGCGACCAGCGTACTTGTCGACCGCTGGGCATTTGCTCCAGCACCAGCAGCCACTGGTTCAGCAGTCGATGCAGCGGTGCCCGGGCATTGGCCTGAAGCAACAGTTGGGCACGGTAGCGTCCGGCGCGGCGCTCCATCGGCGCTGGTACGGGGCCGAGCAGCTCGATACCGCTCAAGTTTAGCTCGCCCAGCAAACGCTCGGCCTCGCTGCACGCCTCGTCCAGAAAACCTTCAGCTTGCCCCGGCTTGTGAGCCTCGGCGCGCAACAGTGCCAGATGAGCAAAGGGCGGCAAGCCTGCGGCCCGACGCTCGCTCAAGGCTTGTTCGGCAAAGGCGAAGTAGCCTTGCTCCGTCAGCTGAATCAGCAGCGGATGGTCGGCCAGATGGGTCTGGATGATCACCTTGCCCGGCTCTTCGGCGCGCCCCGCACGGCCCGCGACTTGAACGATAAGCTGGGCCATGCGCTCGCTGGCGCGAAAGTCGCCCGAGAACAAACCGCCGTCGGCGTCCAGAATCGACACCAGCGTTACCCGGGGGAAGTGATGACCTTTGGCGAGCATTTGCGTGCCGATCAAAATGCACGGCTGGCCTTTTTGAATGGTGGCAAACAGCTGGTTCATCGCGTCTTTGCGCGAGGTGCTGTCGCGATCGACCCGGAGCACGGGGTAGTCAGGGAATAAAATCCCTAACCGTTCTTCCGCCCGCTCGGTGCCGGCACCTACCGGTCGCAAGTCAACTTTACCGCACTGCGGGCAGTTGCGCGGCACGCGTTCGACGTAGCCGCAGTGATGGCAGCGAAGCTCGCCCGAGCGCTGATGAACCGTCATGCGTGCATCGCAGCGTTGGCACTCCGACATCCAGCCGCAGTCATGGCACAACAAGGTCGGGGCAAAGCCGCGGCGGTTGAGAAACACCAGTACTTGCTGGCCCGCCGCCAGGGTTTGGCCGATGGCTTGTTGCATCGGGCCGGAAATACCGCTGTCCAGCGGGCGGCTTTTGACATCCAGCCGAAGGAAGCGTGGCTGCTTGGCACCGCCCGCCCGTTCATTCAAGCGCAGCAGGCCATAGCGGCCCGTGTAGGCGTTATGCAAACTTTCAAGTGAAGGGGTCGCGGAGCCGAGCACAATCGGTATGTTTTCTTGTCGGGCGCGCACCAGTGCCAGGTCGCGAGCGTGATAGCGCAAACCTTCCTGCTGCTTATACGAGCCGTCGTGCTCTTCGTCGATGATGATCAGGCCCGGGTTTTTCATCGGAGTGAACAGCGCCGAACGTGTGCCAATAATAATGTCGGCCTCGCCATCACGAGCGGCCAGCCAACTTTCCAGCCGCTCACGATCGTTGACCGCCGAATGCACCAGCGCGATGCGTGCATTAAAGCGTTGCTCGAAGCGGGCCAGGGTTTGCGGGCCGAGGTTGATCTCCGGGATCAATACCAGCGCTTGTTTGCCAGCCTGCAGCGTTTCGCGAATCAGCTGCAAATACACCTCGGTTTTGCCGCTGCCCGTGACGCCCGCCAATAAAAAGGCATGGAAGTGATCGAATCCTGCACGAATAGCCTCGTAGGCGGCCCGCTGTTCGGGGTTGAGCGGCAGCTCGGGCTGGGCCAGCCAGTGCTCATGGCGTTCACTTGGCGCATGGCGGCGTACCTCGACGGTCACCAGCCCCTTGGCCAGCAACAGGTCGAGGCTGTCTTTGCTCAGCATCAATTTGCTCAGCAGTTGATGCGCCACCCCATGGGGGTGTTGCGCCAGCGTGGCCAGAGCTTCTCGCTGACGCGGCGCGCGGGCCACA
Source organism: Pseudomonas sp. TMW22091 (assembly GCF_022496705.1). Lineage (NCBI taxonomy): Bacteria > Pseudomonadati > Pseudomonadota > Gammaproteobacteria > Pseudomonadales > Pseudomonadaceae > Pseudomonas > Pseudomonas sp. TMW22091. Next base: position 362,991 of record NZ_SCFI01000005.1, on the reverse strand, counting down.
CGCGGGTCGTCAAGCTGCGCGCCGGGGGCGATTTGCCAAAAGCGTTCCTGACGGGTCTCAGCCAGTTCGCCCTGGCGCAGTAAAACCGGCAGCGCCCAGCTCAGGGTGTCGCCCAGGCTGTGCTGGTAATACTGCGAGGTCCATAAGCACAGCTTAAATAAAGAAGCTGGCAGCGGTGGCGTCGCGTCAAGCAGGGCGATGGCGGGCTTGAGCTTGTCGGCTGGCACGTCGCTGTGATCAACCACTTCGACTAAAATGCCGATCATTTCGCGCCGCCCGAACGGCACCCGCAAGCGCATCCCGGGCTGCAATTGCTCACGTCGAACGCCCGCAGGCGCCCGGTAATCGAACAGGCGGCGCAGGGGGGAAGGCAGGGCAAGGCGCAATATGGCGTCGGGCACGCGGGGCTCTCAAGTGATGAACGGCAAAGATGGCCCGGAGCCTAGCAGACAACGGGGGCAGGGACTAAAACCCATGTCAGGCAAATACGAAAGAAATCAGGTGGAGCATGCTTGGCCGCTTGCGTCAATGCAAAGGTCTGGTATTATCGGCGCCCTAAATTTACGTGCGGTATTCAACAATGGTGTTGAGTGGCGGCACGCTAGCCTGAGGAATACCCCATGAAAGCCGATATCCATCCAGCGTACGAAACAATCCTGGTAACTTGCAGCTGCGGCAACAAGTTCGAAACTCGTTCGAACCTGTGCAAACCACTGGGCACTGACGTATGCAACGAGTGCCACCCGTTCTACACCGGTAAGCAAAAAACTCTGGACATTGGCGGTCGTGTTGATCGCTTCAAGACTCGTTTTGGTGCTTTCGGCGCTAAAGCAGCCGCTCCAGCAGCAGAAGCAGAAAAAGCAGCCGAGTAAGGCTGATGACCTTGGGCAGCCTTTCGAGTCTGGCCGGGTTATTGAAAAAGGCGTCCCTTGCGGGCGCCTTTTTTGTGCCCGCGATTTGGCTTTCGGTGGTGCAGGCGCAAGCGCTGTGCCCCGCACCTCAGCCGGTGTCGTACGCGCAGGTAGAGCGCGTGGTCGATGGCGACACCCTGCGCCTCAAGGATGGTCGCAGCGTGCGCATGATCGGCCTCAATGCACCCGAAACCGGCAAAAAGGGCCAGAGTGCCGAACCTTTTGCCGACGCCGCCCGCAAGCGTCTGCAAAGCTTGGTGGCGCTCAGTGACGGGCGCGTAGGGCTGTTGCCCGGCAAGCAGGCCAAGGACCGTTACGGGCGAACACTGGCCCATGTCTTTGGTGCCGACGGCAGTAATCTGGAGGCGCAGTTGTTGGCGGATGGCCTGGCCTATCAAGTCGCAATAGCACCCAATGTCGAGTTGCTGGATTGTCAGCAAGCCGCCGAACGCCGCGCCCGGACGAACGGTGTCGGGCTATGGCGGCAATCGCCGGTTGTCTCAGCCCAGAACATTAACCGCTCAGGTTTTGCCGTGGTCGGGGGTAAGGTCAGTAAGGTGCAACGCAATCGCGGCGGGCTTTGGATTGATCTGCAAGGCGGATTGGTCGCGCACATTGCACCCAATGACCTGGGTAATTTCGATCAGAAAACCTTCGGTAAGCTACAAGGCGCTCAGGTCGAGGTGCGTGGCTGGGTGCTGGATCGTTCGCGCCGCGGCGGATTGAAAACCGGACAAGCGCGCTGGATGTTGCCATTGACTCATCCGGGGATGCTCAAGATCATTTCCAAATAAAATTGTAGACAATTTTAAAGCGTAATTGTGGACACTACAGCCCTTGCGCAGCGCGGGTCTTGGTCCAAAGTAGTAGGGCAAAGCGCTTGACACTGCTGACCGGTCAGTCTTGTCGGGACTTTGCGACACGCGTATGCTCGGCGATCCGTCTGTCCAACAGCAAAAAAGCGGAACGCCCTTATGTCTGATTTGAAAACCGCTGCTCTCGAATACCATGCCCAGCCCCGCCCAGGGAAACTGAGTGTCGAGCTCACCAAGCCTACCGCTACTGCCCGCGATCTCGCGTTGGCCTATAGCCCGGGTGTAGCCGAACCAGTGCGTGAAATCGCCCGCGACCCTGAACTTGCCTACAAATACACTGGCAAGGGCAACCTGGTCGCCGTTATCTCTGATGGCACCGCCATTCTGGGTCTGGGTAACCTCGGCCCGTTGGCTTCCAAGCCTGTAATGGAAGGCAAGGGCGTCCTGTTCAAGCGCTTTGCCGGTATCGACGTATTCGACATTGAAGTTGACGCCGAAAGCCCGCAAGCCTTTATCGACACCGTTAAACGCATCTCCATCACCTTCGGCGGCATTAACCTCGAAGACATCAAGGCACCTGAGTGCTTTGAGATCGAGCGTGCACTGATCGAACAGTGCGACATCCCGGTGTTCCACGATGACCAGCACGGTACCGCCATCGTAACGGCAGCCGGCATGATCAACGCGCTGGAAATCGCTGGCAAAACCCTGTCCGACGCCAAAATCGTCTGCCTGGGTGCTGGCGCTGCGGCCATCTCCTGCATGAAGTTGCTGGTGAGCATGGGCGCCACGATCGAAAACATCTACATGATCGACCGTACCGGCGTGATCCATTCCGGCCGTGACGACCTGAACCAGTACAAGGCGGTCTTTGCTCACGCCACTGAAAAACGCACCCTGGCTGACGCCATGGACGGCGCAGACGTGTTTGTTGGCCTGTCGGGTCCAAACCTGCTGAGCGCTGAAGACCTGCTGCGCATGGCGCCTAACCCGATCGTGTTCGCTTGCTCGAACCCTGATCCGGAAATCTCGCCAGAGCTGGCTCACGCCACCCGTAGCGATGTGATCATGGCCACTGGCCGTTCGGACTACCCGAACCAGGTCAACAACGTACTGGGCTTCCCGTTCATCTTCCGTGGTGCACTGGATGTTCGCGCCAAGCGCATCAACGAAGAAATGAAAATTGCAGCGGCCAACGCACTGCGTGAACTGGCCAAACTGCCGGTACCACAAGAAGTGTGTGACGCCTACGGCGGCATCAAACTGGAATTCGGTCGTGAGTACATCATCCCGAAACCGATGGACGTGCGCTTGATCACCCTGATCTCGGATGCGGTAGCCAAAGCGGCCATCGAAACCGGCGTTGCGACCCTGCCGTACCCGAAAAACTACCCGCTCAAAAGCGTGGATGACGTGTTCAACGGCTAACCCCGTCTAGCGTCAAACCAAAGCCCCGGCACTGAAAAGTGTCGGGGCTTTTTGGTTTTTGCTCCCAGTTAGCCGCTGCTTAAATAAATCGCAGAACCGAACTAGCAACTTCTTTTAAAGTTTCAGAATCCCCCTACAACGTGACTACCGGTCTGTCCGTTAGTGTTCCTCCTTTATCGAGGGGGAATTCAGGATGTCAGCATTAGCCCGCCAGCACCGTTTCAGTTTGACAATCCCAGGCTCCCCGCATGAGCTTCGGGTATTAGCCTTTAAAGGCCATGAGGCCATCAGCAGGCCTTATTGCTTCGAGCTTGAACTGGTGAGCGAGCACCCGACTTTGGACGTCGAGATCTTGATGCACCACACCGCCTTTCTGGCGTTCGATGAGCGTCTCAACGGCATTCACGGGCAGATCCACAGCGTTAAACGCTACAGCCCTGATGCCCGGCTGACCCGCTACGACCTGACCCTGGTGCCCAGCCTGGCCTACCTGGAGCACCGCACCAATCACCGGATTTTCCAGAACCTCACTGTTCAGCAAATCATCGAACAGTTGTTAAGCGAGCACGGCATTCTCAGCGATACCTATACCTTCGCTGCCTTCTCCCCTTCACGCCCGCGCGAGTACTGCGTGCAGTACGGCGAGTCCGATTTGTATTTTCTTCAGCGTTTGTGTTTTGAAGAGGGTTTTCACTATTACTTCAAGCATTCGCCTGACGGCCACCTCTTGGTATTTGGCGATAAGCAGCAGGCGTTTACCCCGTTAAAAGAGGTCACGCCTTTCATCCATAACAACGGGATGGTGGCGGCAGGGCCGTCGATCAATCACTTTGCAGCGGGCGTGAGCAAGTGCATCAAGCGCACCGTACAGCGTGATTACGACTTCCAGACAGCCAGTCGCACACTCGAGGCTGACAGCAGTGGCCCACTCAATGGGCCCCCCTTTGAAAGCTACACCTACCCCGGTGGCTTTAAGGACAAGGCCCGGGGCGAGCATCTATGCCAGATCGCCCTTGAGCAGCACCAAACCGGTTACTACCGGGGCAGAGGCAGCAGCGATCAGCCGATCTTGAGCAGTGGGCACTTTTTGCAGATGAGTGAATACCCGCGCGTGGACTGGAACTGCCGCTGGCTGCTGACCCGGGTTCAGCATGAGGGCAGGCAGCCGCAGGTTCTGGAAGAGCAGAGCCGGGTTTCTCCGCCCAGCGAGCCGGGTGAATGGACGCAGGGCTATCGCAATACCTTTGAGGTGATTCCCGCGGACGTCACCTTCCGGTCGCAGGAAATTTACCCCAAGCCGCGCATAGGCACCCAAACGGCGCGCGTGACTGGGCCAGCGGGCGAAGAGATTCACTGCGATGAGTTCGGCAGGGTTCGGGTGAAATTTCACTGGGATCGCAGCGGCATTGAAAACGAGCAAAGCAGTTGCTGGGTGCGGGTGTCATCCAGTTGGGCGGGGGAATACTACGGGGTCGTGACGACCCCTCGAGTGGGCATGGAAGTACTGGTGAATCACATCGAAGGTGATCCAGATTTTCCGGTTATTTCGGCGTGCCTGGCCAATAGCATCAACCCGGTCCCGCTTGATCTGCCCGCCGAACAAAGCCAAAGCGTCTTTCGCAGCCGCAGCACCCCCGGCGGCCGGGGCCGCAACGAACTGCGCATCGATGACCGTCAAGGGCAAGAGCTGATCTATGTGCACGCCCAGCGCGATATGAAACAGCACATCAAGCACGACAGCCGGTTACACATCGAGGGTCAACAACAGGTCACGGTGGTCGGCGACAGCGTGACCGTGCTCCAGGCCGAGGATCACCTCACCATCACATGCGACCGCAGAGAGCACATCAAGGGCAGCGATCACCTGCAGGTCGCGGGCAGCAGCCATACCCGTGTAGGCAACGTAATGACAGTCGAGGCCGGGCAGCACGTGCATCTTCAGGCAGGCGCCCAGTTTGTGCTCGACGCCGGGGCCAATATCACCTTGATGGCGGGCGGTCAGCATCTCGTCATCGGCCCCAGCGGTATTTTTAGCAGCAGCCCCATCCAAGAAGGCGGCAAGCCAGTGCGGGGTGTACCTGCCATGCCCTTGTTGCCCGGCCAATTCGCCCATGACTTGCCCCCGCAGGCCCTGCCGCTGCACATCGCCCCCTCGCAACTGTCCCTGATGACGGCATCACATGCCCTTGGTGCCGATATTTGCCCGTTATGCGAGGCCTGTCGAAACGGCCTGTGTGTGCCTGAAGGAGCTGCGCAATGAAATTGCCGTCACCCGTTCAATGGATAGAAGTACAGCGTAAGCGGGGTCATGAACTGTGCTTGATGCTGGACACGTTCGATCAGAAACCGGTGCTTAAGGCGCTCTTGAATGGCCGCGCCCATGACCGTTACAGCAGCCTCTATAGCCAGACGCCTATCGCTGAACTGGCCAGCATCGGGCCTTTTCTGATTGTGCTCGACAGCGGCGACACCCAACCCCTCACCGAACTGTTAAACAGCCCTGAACGTCACTGGGGCTGGCTGGTGAGCATCGCCGCGCAGGATTTTGCCGCACTGGTACAGCATTGGCGCGAGCGCATCCTGGTGGGTCAGCGGCCTGATCAAGGCATCTATCGCTTTCACGACAACCGGGTACTGGGCAGGGCACTGCCGTTTTTGTCGCCAGAGGCGCTGCCGGCGTATATGGGGCCAGCCATTAGCCTGTGTTACTGGCAGGGCGAACACTGGCTCAGCGCCGATAACCCGACCCCGGGTCAGCACCCTTTGCCTGAGCAACCGCAATGGTTACAAGTGCCTTTGCCGCCCGAGCAACGGGCGCGCATACGAGAAACCAACGCCCATCGTTTTTTGCTGGCCCATCATCAGGTTGCCTACCTGCAATTGGCCGAGCATCGGGACCCTTTCGCCTGGCTACGCCAGCAGCGGGAAAAGGCCGAAGGCTGGGGATGGCATGCGCCCCGCCAGCTGGAATTGTTATTGGCCAGCAGCTTGAGCACCCCTGAATTCGAAATGCCCGTGCAATGGCATCCGCGTCCTTATGAAGAACCCAGTGAGCACTTTAAACGGGTGTACCAGGACGCGAAGTTATTACAAGGCAAAGGCGCAGCATGAAGCGCTGGTTAGTGGCTTGTGCAGGGATAGCAGGTATTGGGGCGGCAGCCTATGGGTACTTTAAAGAGCCCAACACCTTTACCTTCACCGTCGATATGCCGCCGGGGTTTAAATATAAGGCAGCGGTGTACTACGTGCCTGCGCCCGGCGAGACGTGCGAGGTGGCAACCAAGGATAATTTAGCCCCCGTTTTTAATTATTGGTGGCGCGAAGATTATAAACCTGACTCGGTAATAGAAATTCGCAGGACCCGCAAAGGGTGTCCGTTGGTTGTTTACAATATAAAGTTGGATATATTTGCGGTCTATGGAAAGGCGAGAGGCGATTTTAGTTCTACAACGGCTCAGGTAGTGATTAAAGAAGGGCTGGATCAGATAGATGTAGAAAGTTTTAGTGATGCTGGAGAAAGTGTATTTTTTGGGGAGTGCTCATGGAGTTTTAGAACCTCCGGAAAGACGCACGTGCTCCGAAAATTGCTCGACTGCAAGGATGTCAATATTGGGCGTCCTGCAACGCGTGGCAGGCCTGTGGCGGGTTACTTGCCTGAGCAGCTTCCGGGAAAGACTATTAAAATGAAAATAACAGTTGATAGAGAAGAGAAACCTTCTGTTGTCGAAAAGTGGGTAAAATTTCCCAGGGGGTGGAAGCGCTGTATGGGTAAAGGCATTGAAGATCCTTATGGATTTTGCAATGGGAATGATAAAGACTTCAGAAGTTTTGTTTTGCATGATGGAACGCCGTGCACTATTTATCCCGGTTGTACGGAGTGAGTGCAGTGGCCAAGTATAAAATTATCGCACTCAGTATTTTCGTTGTTTTGATTGGGCTTTTCAGTGCTTATTGGTATTTCAAGGAGCCCAACACCTTTACCTTCACGGTCGATATGCCGCCGGGGTTTAAATATTCGGCAGCGGTGTATTACGTGCCTGCGCCGGGTGAGACGTGCGAGGTGGCAACGAAGGATAATTTAGCGCCCACATTCAACTACAGGTGGTGGAAGTCTTATGAGCCAGACGCGGTTATAGAAATTCGTCGAACCCGTAAAGGCTGCCCGTTGGTGGTGTACAACATCAAGTTGGAGATTTATGCGGTTTATGGGCCTACATGGGCAGATTTCGGCTCGACTACTGCACAGGTCGTTATCAAGGAAGGATTGGATAAAATTGATATAGAAAGTTTCAGTGATGCCGGAGAAAGTACTTTTTTTGGGGAGTGTGATTGGAGATTTAGAACCTCCGGAAAAACCCGCGTGCTCCGAAAATTAGTCGACTGCAAGGATGTCAATGTCGAACGTCCTGCAACGCGTGGTAGGCCGGTGGCTGGGTATTTACCAGCTCAATTACCGGGAAAGACGGTGCGGTTGAAACTTGATTTGGCCAATAAAGAGCGTCCCTCAATAGGTGATACATGGGTTGAGTTTCCTAACGGTTGGAAGCGCTGCATGGGTAATGGATTTGAAGATCAATACGCATTTTGTAATGGCAATCAAGAAGATTTTAGTCATTTCATAATGCCTGATGGTAAACAGTGCACTATTTATCCGGGATGTACGGAGTGAGTGCCGTGGCCAAGTATAAAATTATCGCACTCAGTGTGTTCGTTGTTTTGATTGGGCTTTTCAGTGCCTATTGGTATTTCAAGGAGCCCAACACCTTTACCTTCACGGTCGATATGCATCCGGGGTTTAAATATTCGGCAGCGGTGTATTACGTGCCTGCGCCGGGTGAGACGTGCGAGGTGGCAACGAAGGATAATTTAGCGCCCACATTCAACTACCGGTGGTGGAAGTCTTATGAGCCAGACGCGGTTATAGAAATTCGTCGAACCCGTAAAGGCTGCCCTCTAGTGGTATATAACATCAGGTTGGATATCTATGCGGTATACGGCAATACATGGCGAGATTTTGGTACGACTACCGCACAAGTCGTTATTAAGGAAGGCTTGGATGAAGTAGATATTGAGAAATTTGATAAGGCAGGAGAAAGTGTATTTTTTGGTGAGTGTTCATGGAGTTTTAGAACCTCCGGAAAGACACGGGTGCTCCGAAAATTGCTCGACTGCAAGGATGTCAATATCGGGCGCCCTGCAGCGCGTGGCAGGCCGGTGGCGGGGTATTTACCTGATCAATTACCGGGAAAGACGGTGAGGTTAAAACTTGATCTGGCCAAAAAAGAGCGCCCCTATATGGGGGATAAATGGGTTGAGTTTCCTAATGGTTGGAAGCGTTGCATGGGAAAAGGGTTTGAAGATCAATACGCATTTTGTCGTGGTAACACACAGGATTTTAGTCATTTCATAATGGCTGACGGCAAACAGTGCACTATCTATCCGGGATGTACGGAGTGAGTGCCGTGGCCAAGTATAAAATTATCGCACCCAGTGTGTTCGTTGTTTTGATTGGGCTTTTCAGTGCCTATTGGTATTTCAAGGAGCCCAACACCTTTACCTTCACGGTCGATATGCCGCCGGGGTTTAAATATAAGGCAACGGTGTACTACGTGCCTGCGCCCGGCGAGACGTGCAGGGTCGCAACGAAGGATAATTTAGCACTCGTTTTTAATTATTGGTGGCGCGAAGATTATAATCCTGACTCGGTAATAGAAATTCGCAGGGCTCGCAAAGGATGTCCTTTGGTTGTTTACAATATCAAGCTTGAGATATTTGCGGCTTATGGCAGAGCGCGCGCAGATGTAGGTTCTGATGGGGCGCAAGTAGTTATTAAAGAGAAGATGGAAGATTCTGATGTAGGGTCTTTTAATACAGAAGGGGAAAGTTCTTTTTATGGCGAGTGTGGATGGATGTTTAAGACGTCAGGAGAGAAGAGGCGAATTGTTAAGCTTTTGAGGTGTAATGATGTAAATGTTGGCAAGGTTACAACGGGTGAGGGGCCTGTGGCGGGATATACATTAGATCAACTGCCGGGAAAAACAATAAAGATGAAGATATCAATACTTGACAAAGAAACGCCTGCTGTGGGTGATACATGGGTTGAGTTTTCTGGCGGTTGGAAGCGTTGTATGGGCGATAGCTTTGAAGATCAATATGCTTTCTGTAATGGCGACTATAAGCGATTTAGCAATTTTCTAATGCCTGACGGCAAACAATGCACCATCTATCCGGGTTGTACTGAGTAGGAGGGTTTTAGAATGATGGCTTTAGAAGAGGGTGTAGCTTTAAATGGGAGGATGCTCTCATGTCCTTTACAAACAAAAGAGTCGAGCTTTCAGTTGGTCGACGAATTTGGCTTTGGTAAGCCTTATGCAGGATTGGCTTATGCAGTAGTAGATTCGGAAGGCCTGAACTATAACGGGTTTTTAGATTCTTCCGGCATCGGTCGGGTCAGTAATCACTTTGCGGGTCCTATAGCCTTAATCTTGGATGAGTCATACGGTGGGATGGATAGGGCCTACAAGTTACTTCGGGAAAGGACTGACTACCCTTTAAAAATAACAGCACTTCAAGTCAGAGCAGAACAAACCCGTTACGTCAATGAAGATGGCAGCTGCCCCCGGGAACTGCCCACATCTCAGTTTTCAGACGCCGACTTTTGCCAAGTCGAAGTCCGCGACTTGGTCGAGCATGTGTCACATTTGCCGCCCGCGGTTGAGCGTCATTACCCGCCCAGTACGGGTGCCCGTCGATTGATGGGGGAGCACGGCCTGCGAGGCGTTTGCATCGCGGGTAATCGGCACACGGTTCTTCAAGTTCGGCCACTGCGGGCGTTGCGACCGATGCTTTCGACGGACCCGCAATTCTGTGCGCTGAACCTGTATCAGTTGTCGCTGATGTCGACGCTGAGTTATTGCTCGTTTGGTCAGGCCCCAGACAAACATCCCATACAGGTACCGGTTGTCTCTTTTGCCGAAGAGCCGAGTTCGGGCAACTGGTTTGCCGATTCGCTAGCCAAATTCAAGGAAGTATGGAAAGTCGATGCTGGCCAAACTCAGGCCTATTATCCGTTGTTTGAGGACGTGGCCTATTCCAGACGTTTTGAAGTTGTGCCCTTTGATCCTGGGTTATACCCCAAAAATAAACCGCAACGAGGCCCCGATCAGGAAAGTCCCATCAAAATCCATTTTCTGGATGATCGCGGCGATACAGTCGACACCGATACCCAAGCGTTTGCGACGCATAGCGATGAAATCATTTTGATCGTGATACGCGGCACCAGTGAGATCTGGCGCGATGGACTTCGAGACCTCGATGCGTTTCAGGTTCCCTTTGAGGAAGGTGTAGGGACAGTACATCGCGGGTTTTATGAGGCCGCCAAGCAGGCCTATGATTTCGCATTTAAGTACCTCGACAAATTCTACGCAGGCCAAAAGCTGATGATCTGCGGCCATAGCCTCGGCGGTGCCATCGCCCTGATTCTTTCGGAAATGCTTCGGCGCAGACGAAACTTTAATTACGACATCCTCCTCTACACCTACGGCGCCCCCCGCGCGGGGGATTCAACCTTTGTCGAAGCCGCCAAACCTCTCGTCCATCACCGTATGGTCAATCACAACGACCCGGTGCCCAGTGTGCCCGCGCCGTGGATGAAGTTTAAGCCTTCAGAATTTGATTACGGTGCTGCGATTCGCTTTAAGAATGTGCCCGCGGAGTTCATTGCGTATGTCGCCGGCATGATCAATATGGACGCCGATCCCTACGCCCACCACGGGAAGGTGCAGCATTTCATGCGGGTGAATTTTGGCGGAAATGAGGTTTCCCACATTCTCTGGATGCCTGGCTGCGACACATTGGCCGAGCACGCCGCCTGTTCAATGGCCCTTGATCAGTATGAAGGGCTGCCTGTTCGCGATGGTTTGGGGCGCCAGTTGCTGGATGCAGGTGATCATTCGATGGTGAGCAGCTACGTGCCTAATTGCTGGGCCACGCTACGCCGCTGGCAAGAAGCACAAGAGGGCGCTCGGCCACGGGTGACCAATCGTGAGGTGGAGTGGGTGCGGTTGATGCTGTCACGCGTCGAGGAGCAACTTAAACAGCGGGTCGGCCATCTCAAAGAGGCCAATGACCCCTTTCCGCGGATCACCCGGGCCACCGTTCAAGCCATGACTCGAGAGCTGTCAAAAATACAAATGACCGCCAAGCGCCTGTCTTCGTTGACCTACAGCGTGGTCTCGGCTCAAGACGTATACGGCACCCACGCGGCGCACCCAGAGCGTCTGGCGCAAGCACTCAAGCGTTGGCTGGGCCACGCCGACAACACTCGCACGGTGCAACTGGCCATGGCCCCCTTGGGCATGTCGATGGCCGAGTTTGATATGTCCATGGGGTTTGCCCGCAATACTGGGCCGTATTACGGCGATATTCTCGATCTTTAAGCGGGGCAAGCCGCACGCGCTTCAACGTGCGACTTGCTGCTCTGGGGTCAAAAGAGGTCGATAGGTGCCCCGTCATCAGCGGGCAACGGGCTGCCCGGTGCCGGGTTATTGCCCAGTTCGCTATTGGTCGGCGGCGTGTCTTCGCTTTTGAACAACTCAAAGTAGGCGCCCGGTGTACCCGGTGAGGCGATACGGCCGCTGGTTGGGTCAATGCGCAGGCTGAGGATGCCTTCAGGCTCAGCTTGGGTGTGCGCCGGCTTGTCTTTGAGGGCGCCCCCCATGTAGGTCATCCAGATCGGCAGGGCGACCGTACCGCCATATTCGCGGCGGCCCAGGCTTTCAGGCTGGTCGAAGCCGGTCCATACGGTGGTCACGTAGTCGGCGTTGTAGCCGGAGAACCAGGCGTCCTTGGATTCGTTGGTGGTACCGGTTTTACCCGCCAGGTCTGTGCGGCCTAGGGCCAATGCGCGGCGACCGGTGCCCAGCTTGATGACGTCTTGCAGCATGCTGGTCAGGATGTACGTGGTACGCCCGTCAACGATGCGTTCGGCAACGGCCTGGGTTTCGGTGGTCGGCAAGCCCGGTGCAGCGTTGATGGTGTCGATGGTCAGCGCTGCAGCTTCTGACGGCACATCTTTGCTGTCATGTTTAGGCACGCTGGGCGGGTTGGCGACAAACAGCGTCTCACCGTTGCGGCTTTCGATCTTGTCCACAAGGTACGGTGTGATTTTGTACCCGCCGTTGGCGAAGGTGCTCCAGCCGGTGGCGATTTCCATCGGCGTCAGCGTAGCTGTACCCAGCGCCAGCGACAGGTTGCGCGGCAAGTCTTGTTTGTTGAAACCGAACTTGCTGATGTAGTCGATGGTGCGGTCGACGCCCAGGCTCTGTAGCAAGCGGATCGACACCAGGTTACGCGACTTGTACAACGCCTCGCGCACACGGATAGGGCCCAGGAAGGTGTTGGTGTCGTTCTTCGGGCGCCAGACCTTGTCGAGGTATTCGTCGACAAACACGATGGGGGCGTCGTTGACCAGCGTGGCGGCGGTGTAGCCGTTGTCCAGCGCTGCGCTGTAGATAAACGGTTTGAAGCTTGAGCCGGGTTGGCGCTTGGCCTGCATCGCCCGGTTGTAGTTGCTTTGCTCAAACGCGAAACCACCGACCAGCGCACGAATGGCACCGTTGTTCGGATCAAGCGAGACCAACGCGCCTTGTACGTTCGGTACCTGGCTGAATTTCAAGCTGCCATCGGCTTGCGGTTGCACGCGGATCAGATCGCCCACTTGTGCCACATCGGAAGGCTGCTTGGGCATCGGGCCCATGCTGTTGGTGTTGAGGAACTTGCGTGCCCATTTCATGGTGTTCCATGACACACGGCCTTCGCCGTTACGGGTCAGCACGTGCAGGCCGTCTTTATCGACCTGGGTGACGATGGCCGGTTCCAGACCGCTGATGGGGCGCTGCTTGGCGAGTTCTTGAGTCCACACCGCCAGGGTTTTACCGGGGAAGCGGGATTCCGGGCCGCGGTAGCCATGACGCTGATCGTAGGTCATCAGCCCTTCGTGAACCGAGGTGTTGGCCAGCTCTTGCAGGTTGCTCGGCACGGTGGTGGTCACACGGTAGCCTTCGGTGTAAGCCTCGCTGCCATAGCGGCCGACCATCTCTGCGCGGGCCATTTCGGCGATGTACGGCGCGCTGACTTCCGGGGTTGGCACGTGATAACTGGCGTCGACCGGCTCTGCGATAGCTGCTTCATAGCTGGCCTGATCGATTTTGCCCAATTTGTACATGCGACCCAGAATCCAGTCGCGACGTTCTTTGCTGCGCACCGGGTTGGCCAGTGGGTTAAAGCGCGACGGGGCTTTGGGCAGGCCGGCAATCATGGCCATCTGCGCCAGGCTCAGGTCGCGGATCGACTTGCCGTAGTAAACCTGTGCGGCCGCTTCGATGCCGTAAGCCCGGTTGCCCAGGTAAATTTTGTTCACGTACAGCTCAAGGATTTCGTCCTTGGTCAGTTCGCGTTCAATTTCCAGGGCCAACAGAATTTCATTGGTTTTGCGGGAAAAGCTGCGCTCACTCGACAGGAAGTAGTTCTTCGCCACCTGCATCGTGATGGTGCTGCCCCCTGATTGAATGTGTCCGCTTTTTACCAGTTGGGTAGCGGCACGCATCAGGCTGCTCGGGTCGACCCCGTAGTGATTGGCGAAATTGTCATCTTCTGCCGAGAGCAGGGCATTGATGAAATTGGGCGGAATGTCGGCGAACTTGATGGGAGAGCGGCGCATTTCGCCAAACTCTGCGATTAATTTGCCGTCGCTGGTGTAGACCCGCAAAGGAATCTGCAACTGGATGCTTCTCAACGACTCTACGGACGGCAAGCCAGGACTAAGATAGAGAAACGCGCCGCTCAATACGAGCAACAGCCCGCAGAACACAGCAACGAAAGACCACCCGAAAAACTTCAGCAGACGAATCAAGGCTTTTGGATTTCCAGATTAAGAAATGGGTTTGCACGTCAGGGCAGTGCGCAGGTGCGACGGGTCGACAATGCGGAAAAAAACGCCCGGCATTATAAGCATTTTTCGCTCATAGGCGTCATGGACCGCATGTCAGAACGGGTTTTGAACGGATCTCAATTTTTACCCTCCGTAAGTCACGGAATGCATTAGGGAAAATAACAGTGCCAGGATTTTTGACCACTCGCCGCCACCGTTGTGTCGGCATTGATATCAGTGCCCACGCTGTCAATATTGTCGAATTAAGCCGTTTGAACACCAGATTCACGCTTCATGGCTATGCCATTGAACCCTTGCCCAGACAGTTGGCAGAGGATCAGACCCGCGCTCATCCGAAAAGTGTCGCTCAGGTACTGCTTCGGGTGTTGGGTGAGCAGGCAATGCTCGCTCGCGATGCGGTGGTGGCGGTTGCCGACGGCCAGTTGATCTGTAAAAACCTGGAGCTGGATGCAGGCCTTGCTGGTGATGAACTCGAGCTTAGCGTGCGCTTGGAGGCCGAACAGCACGTGCCTTATGCGCTGGAGAGCGCCGCACTGGATTTCGAGGTTCAAGGCGTTTCACCCTTGAACCCGCAGCTGATGAGCGTACTTGTGGTGGCGTGCCGCATGGAAACATTGGACTGGTATCAAGCAGTGTTGAGCCATGCGGGGCTCAAGGCCAAAGTTATTGAGGTGCAGTCCCATGCTCAAGTGCGAGGAATTGACGCCATGATGCCTTCGTCAGGTGCCGTGGCCGTGGTCGATTTCGCCACGCCTGCCACGCGGTTAAGCATTCTGCACCAAGGTAGGGTGATGGAGTCGCTTGAACTTCACTTCGGCGATGGCCAACAGGATCAGGACACTTTCAAAACCACCGCCCTGCAGCACATCAGGCACGGCCTTGAACAGGTAGCTGCCAGCCCGAGGGCCGAGTGGGTCATTTTGGCCGGTGCGGCTGCGGGCCAGCCGGGGTTGAGTGAGTGGCTCCAGGCGAAACTGGGTATGCCGACTCAACCGGCCAATCCGTTTGTGCACATGGACATTAATCCGTCACTTGTCCCTCAAGCCTTGTGCAGTCATGCCCCAATGTTGTTGACTGCCTGCGGCCTGGCCTTGAGGGGATTTGATTGATGGCGAGAATCAACTTGTTGCCCTGGCGGGCAATGATGCGTGAACAGCGTTACAGGCGTTTTTTGATGGTGTTGCTGGCGCTGGCTGTGCTCGTGGTAGCCGGGCTTCTTGCGCTTGACCAGCTCATCGACCGTGCCGTTGAGCGGCAATTGATGCGCAATGACTTGATCAGAAGTGCCACCGTGCAGCTGGACGGGCGAGCCGAGCAAATTGACCAGTTAAAAGTGCGCCGTGAGCAATTGCTTGAACGCATGCAAACGATCGAGACGCTGCAGGGCAGTCGCTCTGACAACGGGATCATTCTGGAGCAGTTGGCCCGCAGCTTGCCGCAAGGCGTGTATTTCACCGACGTGAAAATGAGCGATAGCATCATCGTGATAACCGGCACTGCCCAGTCTCCCAGTCTCGTGGCCGAGCTGATGCGCAATCTGGATGCCTCCCATTGGTTAGAGGCTCCAGTGCTGATTGATGTGAAAGCAGAAGCTGCCCCGGCTGGCGGGCAGGAGCGTTGGTTTCAGATGACCGTCGCTCAGACCCGCCATCCTGTTCCTGTGGGTGGGCACCTCTGATGGCGTCGCATTGGCTGGATCGTCTGCGCAGTGTTGAGTTACAGGACCTTGGGTTGAGGAATGCGGGAGTCTGGTCACCCAGGCATAAGGTGCTGGTGGCAATGGCCTGGGTGAGTGTGTTGCTGGGGCTTGGGTATTGGTTGCTGCTGGCGGGCTCGATGGCCCGGCTTGAACTGCAGCGCGAGGCTGAAGTGGCCATGAAAACAGAATTCGAGGCCAAGGCGAGGAGGTTGCCGGCCCTCGGGTCATACCGGTTGCACGTGCAGGCATTGGAAGAAGCCTATCAAGCGCTCATGACCCTATTGCCCCGACAAGCAGAAGTGCCCGGGCTGCTGGATGACCTGTCGCGCATGGGGCTGGCCAGCGGCCTGGTGATCGAACAGATTCAGTGGTCCCCGCCGGTGCGGCATAAGCTTTACATCGAGCAGCCGTTGCAACTGTCTCTGGTCGGGCGTTATCACGATGTTGGCCTGTTTCTGAGCACCCTTTCGAGCCTGCCACGCATTGTCACCTCACATGATTTTGCGTTGGTGCCTCTCAATTCCTCGGGCGATGGTCGGTTGCGCATGACCTTGCTTGCCAAAACCTACCATGCTCACACCTCGGGGCTGACCCCGTGAACCGGGCCGCCCGGCTGTGTGCGATGGGCTTGTGCGCAGGGCTTGCCGGGTGCGACAACCCACAGAGCACAGCGCAATTACAGGCATTTTTACAGGTAACCCAGCTTCACGAAGAGCCTGCCAGTGCTTCGGTTCCACCGCTCGTGCGCCCGCCTGTATTCGTCTATGGCGCGGCGAACCTGCGCAGTCCGTTTCAAGTGTTGCATGAGGGTGCCGCCGGGAGCTGGCAAGCAAGCCTGGTTGAAGATGGAGTGGATGACCGTCGTGCCAGGGCATTTCTGGAGGGCTTTGACCTAGAACAGTTTGAGCTGGTTGGCACGTTGTCCAACGACAGGGAAAGCAACGCCTTGCTGCGCGCCAAGGGGGTTGTACACCGCCTGAAGGTGGGCGATTACCTGGGGCGCAATAACGGTCAAATTGCCTGGATCGACAAGGCACACGTTGAAGTGTTTGAAGTGATTTCGGATGGTCAGGGCGGTTGGCTGGAAAGGTCCCTGACGATCCCTCTAAAACAGCAGTCTTAACGGAAGTACACCATGAAAAGGATTTTCCCGGTCTGTGGACTGGCGCTATGGAGTGCGCTGAATTCACAGCAGTTACTGGCGTTTGCGCCATTCAGTCCCGTTGCGCCCCCACCTATTGAAGCAGCGAAACCCTTGTACACCGGGGAGCCCATATCGCTTAACTTCCAGGACATTGAAGTGCGCACGGTGCTTCAGTTGCTGGCCGACTTCACCGAATTCAATCTGGTTGTCAGCGACACCGTGCAAGGCAACATGACTCTCAATTTGCAGCAAGTGCCATGGGATCAGGCCCTGGATGTGGTGCTCAAAAGCAAGGGTCTGGGCAAGCGCAAGGAGGGCAATGTATTGCTGGTTGCACCCTTTGACGAAATTGCCGCCCGCGAGGGGCAGGGCCATGAGATGTACGATCAACTGGCCGATCGGGTTCCGTTGCGTAGAGAGCTGGTGCAGGTCAATCATGCCAAGGCGGGCGACATCGCCAAATTATTCCAGTCGGTCACCGCTCACCCGGCAGGCGTCGAGGGGCGCGGTTCGATCACGGTGGATGAACGCACCAATCACATCATCGCGCTCCAGTCAGCCGAGCAACTGGAGGAGTTACGCCGCATCGTGGCGCAACTGGATGTGCCGATGCGCCAGGTGATGATTGAGGCCCGGATTGTTGAGGCGGGCGTGGACTTTGAGCGCAACCTCGGGGTGCGTTGGGGAGGCGCAGTCAATAAAGGCGGTAAATGGAGCGCTGGCGGCATGGGCGCACCGTCTTCTTCAACGGGGGAGGCGGGCCAGGTGAGCGCCCCGTTTGTCGATATGGGGGTCAAGGGCCAGGCCGCGGGGGTGGGGATCGCCTTTATCACCAACAATGTGTTGCTGGACCTTGAGCTGAGCGCCATGGAAAAAACCGGCAATGGCGAAATCATCTCTCAACCCAAAGTCGTCACTTCAGACAAGGAAACCGCCAAAATCCTCAAGGGCACTGAAATCCCGTACCAAGAGACCAGTGGCAGCGGCGCCACCTCGGTGTCGTTCAAGGAAGCCTCGCTGTCACTGCAGGTCACGCCGCAAATCACACCGGACAACAGCGTCATCATGGACGTCATCGTCACCAAGGACGAACCCGACTACCTCAACATGATCAACGATGTGCCGCCGATCAAAAAAAATGAGGTCAAGGCCAAGGTGTTGGTTAAAGATGGCGAAACCATTGTGATTGGGGGCGTTTTCTCAAATTCTCAAAGCAAAGTGGTAGATAAAGTGCCATTTTTGGGCGATGTGCCGTATGTTGGCCGGCTTTTCCGAAAAGATGCTGTGCTCGAAAAAAAATCCGAACTGCTGGTGTTCCTGACTCCGCGTATCATGAACAACCAGGCGATTGCTGTGAGCCATTGATTCTGTGCGAAATTTAATCCTTGTTGGGCCAATGGGGGCTGGAAAAAGCACCATCGGACGTTTACTTGCTAAAGAGTTGCACTTGCCATTCAAAGATTCCGATAAGGAAATTGAAGTGCGCACCGGTGCCAACATCCCGTGGATCTTTGATAAAGAAGGCGAGCCGGGGTTTCGTGAGCGTGAAACGGCAATGATTGCCGAGTTGTGCGAGGCTGATGGCGTGGTGCTTGCTACCGGTGGGGGCGCGGTCATGCGCCCGGAAAACCGGCAGGCGCTTCGTGCAGGCGGACGGGTAGTGTATTTGCATGCTTCCATCGAGCAGCAGGTGGCCCGAACCGCGCGCGACCGCAACAGGCCGTTATTGCGCAACGCCAACCCCGAGAAAATCCTGCGCGACTTGCTGGCCATTCGTGATCCGCTCTATCGGGAAATCGCCGACATCATCGTTGAAACCGACGAGCGGCCACCGCGCATGGTGGTGCTGGATATTCTCGAACGTCTGGCGCAACTGGCGCCGCGTTAACTCAGTCGCGGCTTCGCTTTACAAGCCATTAAAGTGCGATACGAAATGCGCTATTCTCGGCGCCGACCCTGCCTGTTCGCAGGGTCCCATCATTTGATAATTGCGAAACAGGGCGCCGGGCTCTGTTTCAACGCGGGGATTCATGCAGACACTGACGGTTGATCTAGGCGAGCGCAGCTACCCGATTCATATTGGCGAAGGTTTGTTGGATCAGCCGCAGTTGCTGGCCCCGCACATTGTCGGTCGCCAAGTGGCCATTGTGACCAATGAAACGGTCGCGCCTCTTTACCTTGAGCGTCTGACCCGCAGCCTTGCGTCGTATTCTGTGGTGCCGATTATCTTGCCCGACGGCGAAGCCTTCAAAAATTGGGAAACCCTGCAACTGATCTTCGATGGCCTGCTGACGGCACGTCATGACCGGCGCACCACGGTGATCGCTCTGGGCGGCGGTGTGGTGGGCGACATGGCCGGGTTTGCGGCCGCTTGCTACCAGCGTGGCGTCAACTTTATTCAGGTGCCGACCACCTTGCTTTCGCAAGTCGATTCGTCAGTGGGCGGCAAAACCGGCATCAATCACCCGTTGGGTAAAAACATGGTGGGTGCTTTCTATCAGCCCCAGCTGGTGCTGATCGATACCCAAACGCTGAACACGCTAGCGCCTCGCGAACTGTCTGCAGGCCTGGCTGAAGTCATCAAGTATGGGCTGATCTGCGACGCACCGTTCCTGACCTGGCTTGAAGACAACATGGACGCGCTGCGTGGGCTTGATCAGGTTGCACTGACGGCAGCCATTCATCGTTCCTGCGCGGCCAAGGCCGAAGTCGTCGGCGCTGATGAACGTGAGTCTGGCGTGCGCGCTACGCTTAACTTGGGCCACACCTTTGGTCATGCCATTGAAACCCACATGGGCTACGGCGTGTGGTTGCATGGCGAAGCCGTCGCTGCGGGCACGGTGATGGCGCTTGAAATGTCTTGCCGTTTGGGCTGGATCAGCGCACAAGAGCGTGATCGAGGCATTCGGCTGTTCCAGCGGGCCGGTTTGCCGGTCGTGCCGCCTGCTGAAATGAGCGTGTCCGACTTTATGCAACACATGGCAGTAGATAAGAAAGTGATCGACGGTCGTATGCGACTGGTTCTGCTGCGGCACATGGGCGAAGCCATTGTGACTGACGATTATCCACAAGAAGTTCTACAGGCCACGCTGGGTGCGGATTACCGTGCGCTGGCTCAGCTTAAAGGTTAATAAAATCCCGATGACAAGTTTGCATGCCGACGAGGCGTTTCTCGGTCACTTCCAGCTCAACCACGACCCCTTTGCGCCACGGGTGCCGGGTTTCAAGTTTTTCCCGGCCCAGCGCAAGCCCGTGCTTGGGCAGCTGCATCACCTGGCCCGCTACAGCCAGCTGCTGTTGGTGGTGACTGGCCCAGAGGGCAGCGGCAAGACCTTGCTGCGTCAGGCGCTGGTCGCCAGCACCAATAAACAGTCTGTGCAAAGTGTCGTCGTCTCGGCGCGGGGCGGGATGGATGCAGCGGGTATCTTGCGTCAGGTCGCGCAAACCCTGAATGCCGCCAGCGCTGATGTCGGGGCGATTCTGGCGCAAGTGGTGCAGTTGGCGCTGACCGGGCAGGAAGTCTACTTGCTGGTCGATGATGCCGAGCAGCTTGACGAATCCGCTCTGGAAGCCCTGTTGGCGCTGGCTGCCGGTGCTCCGGAAGGCCGTCCGCATGTGTTCCTGTTTGGCGAGCCGTCGATGATTGACGGGCTTGAGCACCTGAGCGCGGAGGAAGAACGCTTCCACGTGATCGAGTTGCAGCCTTACACCGAGGAAGAAACCCGCGAATATCTGGCCCAGCGCCTTGAAGGGGCGGGTCGCGGGATCGAACTCTTTAGCGCCCAGCAGATCTCAGATATACACGAGAGCTCCGAGGGTTGGCCTGGCATCATCAATCAGGTCGCCCGCGATGCAATGATCGAAGCCATGATAGCGAGCCGCTCAGCGGTCAAGCGTCCAAGTATGGGGTTCAACATGCCTAAGAAACACGTATTGGCCATTGGTGCCGTAGTCGTAGTGGCTGTGGCCGCCGCCTTCTTGATACCGGGCCGCAGTAAAACGCCGACTGCGCCGGGTACCGAGCAGACGCAATTGGGGCAGGCAGCTTCGGCTGACGGTGCTAACCCGTCCATCGACTTTGCCGGCAAATCGCAGCCTATGCCCTTGCCGCTGGTGGGGCAGTCACAACCTGTCGTGCGCGGCCCTCTGGCTGAAGAAGCCGGTGGCATCGCTGAAGGCGATGACGGCGGTGTGCCTGCCGTAGACGGTGGTGTGGCTCAGCCACCGACCGTGACCACCACAGCGCCACCTGTGGGTGTGCCAGCAGGCCCGGCAGCTGCGCCAGCACCCACGGTTGCTACCGCTAAACCAGCACCTGCTCCAGTGGCCAAGCCGGCGCCTGCGCCTGCTGCCAAGCCTGCGGTCAAACCAGCCGACAAGCCGGTGACATTGGCCAAAGCCGCCCCTGGTGGTAGCTGGTACAGCAGCCAGCCTGCCGGTAATTACGTGGTGCAGATTGTCGGCACCAGCTCCGAAGCCTCTGCGCAAAGCGTTGCGAAAGAGCTGGGCGGCGAAGCCCGTTATTTCAAAAAATCCCTCAACGGCAAACCCCTGTTCGTTGTGACTTACGGCAATTATCCGAACCATGCCGCAGCAACTGCGGCCATCAAGAACTTGCCAGCGAAGATCCAGACTGGTAAACCTTGGCCTCGCACTGTCGCCAGCGTCCAACAAGAGCTGGCAACCGCTCGCTGATGATCCGGCGACCTTACCCAGGTCGCCGTTCTACGCCATCAAAATTCCTGATTGTGCATGCGGCCTTTAAGCCGCATGCCTCTTGGTGTCTGTGCCGCGCAGCAGTCAACATCAAAAATGTTTTGACTAGCACGAGCAATCGCTTTAAACCTTTCATAAATGCGACACGAATTTATGGCAAAGCGCCGCTTAATTTGTGGGTCTTTATGACGGTGTGTAGAATGACCACCCTTTTGCCCCTGCCAAGCTGGCGTACGTTCAGCGCGGGAAGCAAGTGGTTGAATTAAAAGAAATTTGCCCTTTTATGGGGCAGCCTGGTGAGAAAGTGTCTATGAAAGCAGGTCTGTACCACCCCGATGAATTCAAGGATAACTGTGGTTTCGGCCTGATTGCCCACATGCAGGGCGAACCCAGTCATACCCTTCTGCAAACTGCCATTGAGGCCCTGACCTGCATGACCCACCGCGGTGGGATTAACGCAGACGGCAAGACCGGTGACGGTTGTGGTCTGCTGATTCAAAAGCCGGATCTGTTCTTGCGTGCAGTCGCCCAAGACCATTTCGGCATCGATTTGCCCAAGCAATATGCCGTGGGCATGGTGTTCTTTAATCAGGACCCAATCAAAGCCGAAGCGGCGCGCGCCAACATGAACCGCGAGATTCTCGCAGCCGGCCTGCAATTGGTTGGCTGGCGCAAAGTGCCGATTGATACCAGCGTGCTGGGTCGTCTGGCGCTGGAGCGTCTGCCCCAAATCGAACAAGTGTTCATTGGTGGGGACAGCCTGAGCGATCAGGACATGGCCATCAAACTGTTCAGCGCCCGTCGCCGCTCCTCGGTGTCCAACGCGGCTGACAGCGATCACTACATCTGTAGCTTTTCCCACAAGACCATCATTTATAAAGGCCTGATGATGCCGGCGGACCTGACCGCCTTCTATCCAGACCTGAGCGATGAGCGCCTGCAAACCGCAATCTGCGTGTTCCACCAGCGCTTTTCCACTAACACTTTGCCGAAATGGCCGCTGGCTCAGCCGTTCCGCTTTCTCGCCCACAACGGCGAAATCAATACCATCACCGGCAACCGCAACTGGGCGCAGGCCCGTCGCACCAAGTTCGCCAATGATTTGATCGGCGATCTCGACGAACTCGGGCCGTTGGTCAACCGCGTGGGTTCTGACTCCTCCAGCATGGACAACATGCTCGAGTTGATGGTCACCGGCGGCATCGACCTGTTCCGTGGCGTACGCATGCTGATTCCACCGGCGTGGCAGAACGTTGAGACCATGGACCCCGACCTGCGGGCGTTCTATGAGTACAACTCGATGCACATGGAGCCGTGGGACGGCCCTGCGGGCGTGGTCATGACCGACGGCCGCTACGCCGTCTGCCTGCTCGACCGTAATGGCCTGCGCCCGGCGCGCTGGGTCACGACCACCAATGGCTACATCACCATCGCCTCGGAAATCGGCGTATGGGACTACAAGCCGGAGGAGGTGATTGCCAAAGGCCGTGTCGGCCCGGGTCAGATTCTTTCGGTCGATACCGAAACCGGCCAGGTGCTGGACACCGACGCCATCGACAATCGCTTGAAGTCGCGCCACCCGTACAAGCAATGGCTGCGCAAGAATGCCCTGCGCATTCAGGCCACCTTTGACGACCACGACCACGGTTCGGCGTTTTATGACGTTGACCAGCTCAAGCAATACATGAAGATGTATCAGGTCACGTTTGAAGAACGCGACCAGGTGCTGCGCCCGCTGGGTGAGCAAGGCTACGAAGCGGTCGGCTCCATGGGCGATGACACCCCGATGGCGGTGCTGTCTCAGCGTGTGCGCACGCCGTATGACTACTTCCGTCAGCAGTTCGCGCAGGTCACCAACCCGCCGATTGACCCGCTGCGTGAAGCCATCGTCATGTCGTTGGAGATCTGCCTCGGTGCCGAGCGCAATATTTTCCAGGAATCGCCCGAGCATGCCTCGCGTGTGATCCTCAGCTCGCCCGTCATCTCGCCCGCTAAATGGCGTTCGTTGATGAACCTCGATCTGCCGGGTTTCGAGCGTCAGATCATCGACCTCAACTACGACGAGACCCTTGGCCTTGAAGCGGCTGTGCGCAACATCGCTGATCAGGCTGAAGAAGCGGCCCGCGCCGGGCGTACGCAAATTGTCCTGAGCGATCGTCATATCGCGCCTGGCAAGCTGCCGGTACATGCCTCGCTGGCGGTAGGTGCAGTTCACCACCGCTTGACCGAAAAAGGCCTGCGCTGCGACAGCAACATTCTGGTCGAAACCGCTACCTGTCGTGACCCGCATCACTTTGCCGTGTTGATCGGTTTCGGGGCTTCGGCGATCTATCCGTTCCTGGCGTACGAAGTGCTGGGCGACTTGATCCGCACCGGCGAAGTGCTGGGCGACCTTTATGAAGTGTTCAAGAACTACCGCAAAGGCATCACCAAAGGCCTGCTGAAAATTCTTTCGAAGATGGGCATTTCGACGATTGCTTCGTACCGTGGTGCGCAGCTGTTCGAAGCCATTGGCCTGTCCGAAGAAATTTGCGACCTGAGCTTCCGTGGCGTACCGAGCCGCTTGAAGGGCGCGCGTTTCGTCGACCTTGAAGCCGAGCAAAAACTGCTGGCCGCTGAAGCCTGGAGCGCGCGCAAGCCGATTCAGCAAGGCGGTCTGCTCAAGTACGTACACGGCGGCGAATACCACGCCTACAACCCGGACGTGGTCGCCACCCTGCAAGCCGCCGTACAGCAGGGCGACTACAGCAAGTTCAAGGAATACACCGCACTGGTCGACAAGCGTCCGGTGTCGATGATCCGCGACCTGTTGCAGGTCAAGACCCTCGATACGCCGCTGGCCATCGAAGAGATCGAACCGCTGGAGCTGATTCTCAAACGTTTCGACTCCGCAGGTATTTCATTGGGCGCCTTGTCGCCTGAGGCCCACGAAGCGCTGGCCGAAGCCATGAACCGCTTGGGCGCACGCTCAAACTCCGGCGAAGGCGGCGAAGACCCGGCGCGTTACGGCACCATCAAAAGCTCGAAAATCAAGCAAGTGGCCACGGGTCGTTTCGGTGTAACGCCGGAATACCTGGTCAACGCTGAGGTGCTGCAAATCAAGGTCGCTCAAGGCGCCAAGCCGGGCGAGGGCGGGCAACTGCCGGGCGGCAAGGTCAACGGCCTGATCGCTAAATTGCGCTACGCCGTTCCGGGCGTGACCCTGATTTCGCCACCGCCACACCACGACATCTATTCCATCGAAGACTTGTCGCAGCTGATTTTTGACTTGAAGCAAGTCAACCCCAAAGCCCTGGTATCGGTGAAGCTGGTGGCTGAAGCCGGCGTCGGTACTATCGCCGCGGGCGTGGCCAAGGCCTATGCCGATCTGATTACCATCTCCGGCTATGACGGCGGCACTGGCGCTTCGCCGCTGACCTCCATCAAGTACGCGGGCGCACCGTGGGAACTGGGTCTGGCTGAAACCCACCAGACACTGCGTGGTAACGACCTGCGTGGCAAAGTGCGTGTGCAGACAGACGGCGGTTTGAAAACCGGCCTGGACGTGATCAAAGCGGCGATTCTGGGCGCTGAAAGCTTCGGCTTCGGCACCGCACCGATGATCGCTCTGGGTTGCAAATACCTGCGTATTTGCCACCTCAACAACTGCGCCACAGGCGTGGCCACGCAGAACGAATCGTTGCGTAAAAACCACTACATCGGCACCGTCGACATGGTGGTCAACTTCTTCACCTACGTGGCTGAAGAAACCCGTGAGTGGCTGGCCAAGCTGGGCGTTCGCAGCCTTGAAGAGCTGATTGGCCGCACCGATTTGCTCGACATTCTGCCCGGCGAAACCGCCAAGCAGCAGCACCTCGACCTGACGCCGCTGCTGGGCAGCGACAACGTGCCGGCTGACAAGCCGCAGTTCTGCGAAGTGGATCGCAACCCGCCGTTCGACAAAGGCCTGCTGGCCGAGAAAATGGTCGACATGGCTACGGCTGCCATCAATGACATGAGCGGCGCAGAGTTCGAACTCGACATCTGCAACTGTGACCGTTCCATTGGTGCTCGAATCTCGGGTGAGATCGCCCGCGCATACGGCAATCAGGGCATGGCCAAAGCGCCCATCACCTTCCGCTTCAAAGGCACTGCCGGTCAGAGCTTTGGTGTGTGGAACGCCGGTGGTTTGAACATGTACCTGCAAGGCGATGCCAACGATTACGTCGGCAAGGGCATGACCGGCGGCAAGCTGGTGATCGTTCCGCCTACCGGCAGCGTGTACAAGACTCAAGACAGCGCAATTATCGGCAACACCTGTCTGTACGGCGCCACCGGCGGCAAGTTGTTTGCAGCGGGCACGGCGGGCGAGCGCTTTGCGGTGCGTAACTCCGGTGCTCACACCGTGGTTGAAGGCACGGGCGATCACTGCTGTGAATACATGACAGGTGGTTTCGTCTGTGTACTGGGCAAAACGGGTTACAACTTCGGCTCGGGCATGACTGGCGGTTTCGCCTACGTGCTGGATCAAGACAACACCTTCGTTGACCGGGTTAACCACGAGTTGGTGGAAATCCAGCGCATCAGCGGCGAAGCGATGGAGGCGTACCGCAACCATCTGCAGCACGTGCTGGACGAATACGTGCAAGAGACTGACAGCGAGTGGGGTCGCAACCTCTCGGAAAACCTCGATGATTACCTGCGCCGTTTCTGGCTGGTTAAACCTAAAGCGGCGACGTTGAAGTCTCTGCTTGCCAGTACTTTGGGCAGTCCGCAGTGACGCTGCAGCAATCGGCAAGCTTTGAGCGACCCGCTCAAAGCAGCGCGCGGTATGTCGGGTTTATACGATTTTTTTGCAGCTTGGAGCTTGTAGCTTGCAGCTGTTGTAAAGAGGTTTAGAAGATGGCCGAACGTCTCAGCAACGACTTCCAATTCATCGATGTCGGGCGCAAAGATCCGAAGAAGAAACTGTTACGGCAACGCAAAAAAGAGTTCGTGGAAATCTACGAACCCTTCAAGCCCCAGCAATCGGCCGAGCAGGCTCATCGCTGCCTGGGTTGCGGTAACCCGTACTGTGAATGGAAATGCCCTGTGCATAACTTCATTCCCAACTGGCTCAAGCTGGTGGCCGAGGGCAACATCCTCGCCGCCGCCGAGCTGTCACACCAGACCAACACCCTGCCTGAAGTGTGTGGCCGGGTGTGCCCGCAAGACCGTCTGTGCGAGGGTGCCTGCACCCTCAACGACGGCTTTGGGGCCGTCACTATCGGTTCGGTAGAGAAGTACATCACCGACACCGCGTTCGCCATGGGCTGGCGCCCGGACATGTCCAAGGTGGTGCCGACCGGCAAGCGCGTTGCCATCATCGGTGCGGGGCCTGCGGGTCTGGGCTGTGCCGATGTGCTGGTGCGCGGCGGTGTGACGCCGGTGGTGTTCGACAAGAACCCGGAAATCGGCGGCTTGCTGACCTTCGGCATTCCCGAGTTCAAGCTGGAAAAAACCGTACTGAGCCACCGTCGAGAAGTCT
The DNA here is from genome assembly GCF_022496705.1 of Pseudomonas sp. TMW22091. Lineage (NCBI taxonomy): Bacteria > Pseudomonadati > Pseudomonadota > Gammaproteobacteria > Pseudomonadales > Pseudomonadaceae > Pseudomonas > Pseudomonas sp. TMW22091. The sequence goes on along the minus strand of NZ_SCFI01000005.1, from coordinate 335,821 downwards.
TCACCGGCATGGGTATCGAGTTCCGTCTCAATACCGAAATCGGCAAAGACATCAGCATGGAAGAACTGCTGGCCGAGTACGACGCGGTCTTTATGGGCATGGGCACCTACACCTACATGAAAGGCGGTTTTGCCGGTGAAGACCTGCCCGGTGTGCACGATGCGCTGGATTTTCTGATCGCCAACGTCAACCGCAACCTGGGTTTTGAAAAGTCGCCGGAAGACTTCGTCGACATGAAAGGCAAAAAGATTGTGGTGCTGGGCGGTGGCGACACGGCGATGGACTGCAACCGCACGTCGATTCGTCAGGGCGCTAAATCGGTGACCTGTGCCTATCGTCGTGACGAAGCCAACATGCCGGGCTCACGTAAAGAAGTGAAGAATGCGAAAGAAGAGGGCGTGAAATTCCTCTACAACCGCCAGCCGATTGCCATTGTTGGGGAAGGCAAGGTGCAGGGTGTGAAAGTGGTCGAGACGCGTCTCGGCGAGCCGGATGCCCGTGGTCGTCGCAGTCCTGAGCCGATTCCGGGTTCTGAAGAAATCATTGCGGCGGATGCCGTGATTATTGCCTTCGGTTTTCGCCCAAGCCCGGCCACGTGGTTTGACCAGTTCGAGATCCAGACTGACAGTCAGGGCCGCGTGATTGCGCCTGAGCAGTCGAAGTACAAGCACCAGACCAGCCATCCGAAGATTTTTGCGGGTGGTGACATGGTGCGCGGTTCTGACCTGGTGGTGACCGCGATCTTCGAAGGCCGTACGGCAGCAGAAGGGATCATGGATTACCTGGGCGTCTGAAAACCCCTCACCCTAACCCTCTCCCAGAGGGAGAGGGGACTGGTTTGAAGGTGTTCTTGAGCGTGCGTGCAGGGGACTGGTTTGAAGGTGTTCTTGAGTACGCGCGCGGTCAGCTCCCTCTCCCTCTGGGAGAGGGTTGGGGTGAGGGAAAAGCCTCACCCCGATGCGACTAATCGCCCCGATAGATAAAAGGCACGGCACTTGCCGTGCCTTTTGCGTCCGTCTCTGAGAAAATGCCCGCACTTTTCTTCCGGACGCTGACATGACTGATCTCAAGAATGATCGTTTCCTTCGCGCTTTGCTCAAGCAACCCGTTGATGTAACGCCTGTCTGGATGATGCGTCAGGCCGGTCGCTACCTGCCGGAATACCGTGCCAGCCGTGCCAAGGCCGGCGACTTCATGAGCCTGTGCAAGAACGCGGAATTCGCCTGCGAAGTCACGATGCAGCCTCTGGATCGCTTCCCGCAACTGGATGCGGCCATCTTGTTCTCCGACATCCTGACTATTCCCGATGCTATGGGCCAAGGCCTGTACTTCGAAACGGGTGAAGGCCCGCGCTTCAAGAAAGTGGTCAGCACCCTGGCTGACATCGAAGCACTGCCGATCCCTGATCCGCAAAAAGACCTCGGCTACGTGATGAACGCCGTCAGCACCATCCGCAAAGAGCTAAATGGCCGAGTGCCATTGATTGGCTTCTCCGGCAGCCCTTGGACGCTGGCCACCTACATGGTTGAAGGTGGCTCGTCCAAAGACTTCCGTAAAACCAAGGCCATGCTCTACGACACGCCACAGGCGATGCATCTTCTGCTCGACAAGCTTGCCCAGTCGGTCACCTCTTACCTGAACGGTCAGATTCTGGCCGGTGCCCAAGCGGTGCAAATATTCGATACCTGGGGCGGCAATCTGTCCTCTGCGGCTTACCAGGAATTTTCCCTGGCCTACATGCGCAAAATCGTCAGCGGCCTGATCCGTGAGCACGAAGGGCGTAAAGTGCCGGTGATTCTCTTCACCAAAAACGGCGGTCTGTGGCTTGAAAGCATTGCTGATGCAGGTGCCGACGCCTTGGGCCTGGATTGGACCTGCGATTTGGGTGAAGCCCGTCGTCGCGTGGGTAATAAAGTTGCGCTGCAAGGCAACATGGACCCTACCGTTCTGTATGCCAACCCGGAGGCGATCCGCACCGAGGTCAAACGCATTTTGGCCAGCTACGGCAAGGGGTCAGGTCATGTGTTCAATCTGGGTCATGGCATTACCCCTGAAGTGAAACCCGAGCATGCAGGCGCCTTTATTAGCGCGGTGCATGAGTTCTCAGGGCAGTATCACCAAGAGTAAGCACTATCTTTTTTTAAAAACCCGGCACTGCCGGGTTTTTTTATGCCTGTATAAAAGTCGGTAAGGAGTTGGCGAGAACTTTAAATGCTTAATTTATAGGGAGAAAGTCTTCGGGTGATTAAATAGTAACAAATATTTTCAGGCTTATAAGTTTTATTATTGGGAATAAAGCCACTTTGCTTAAAGATATTTCCTACATAAAGATTATTTCAGCTCTGTAAAATCCAACGGCGATTGAACCCATTTTGTGCGTAGTTTGTTAATACGGTGTAAGTGTTTTCTGAAGGTGGCTGATGTATGTGACCTGAGTTCAGGTTGTGAATGTCTGTTGTCATTGGAATGTGTAAGAGATGTCTGCGCAGATGCGCGAAATGTTTAGTCTGATCCAACTTAGTTGCTCTATAAAAAACGACCTAGTGTCGATTCAATAATGAACTGAAGGGTTTTATTTATGACAATTGCACTTTCAAAGTCTCGGGCTTTGATGGGGTGTGCATCCTCATTGACGTTAATGGCTGCCATGTTCGCGTCCCAGCAGGTAGCCGCGCACGGTTACATGAGCGAACCCCCTTCACGGTCCTATGCGTGCCGGATCAACCTCAATACTGGCTGTGGCCCTGCAACTGATGAGCCGCAATCCGTCGGTGAAGGCGCTAAGGGCTTTCCGGTATTGGGCCCTCCCGATGGCCAACTGGCCAGTGGTGGCTTGACACAGTTCGGCACCATTGATGCTCAGTCGGCGACTCGTTGGCACCAGAGTGACGTGACTGATCGCAATATCAAGTTTGCTTGGCAGTACACCGCTGCCCATAAAACCACCAAATGGGAATACTTCATCACCAAGGCGGGCTGGAATCCTAACCTGCCACTGAGCCGTGAAAGCTTTGACGCGGCACCGTTTTGCGCCGTCGATGGCGCGGGTGGTGTACCGGTTGACGGTGCTGAAGGCACTGGAGGCCCTGGCGCTCAAAAGCATGATTGCGTCATCCCTTCCGATCGCACCGGCCATCACATCATTTTGGGTGCCTGGACCATTGATAACACCGGCGCTGCTTTCTACAACGTAGTTGATGTCAATATCCTTGCAGCTGCGCCAGATCCAGACGGGTATGCCAACGTCGGTACGCTGACAGCCAACCAGTCCCTGCTGCCAGGCGACTCGGTCAAGGCTCGCGCTTTCACAGGCAGTGCTGAAAGTGCTGAGTACAGCTTCAGCGTGAATATCGATTCTGTGGAAGAGGGTCAACCTGAGAATTGGTCGTTCAAGCTGGCTGAAGCTGTAAACGCAGCCAATAAGCCTGTACGTGCCGGTATTCGCAATGAAGAGGGTGTGATCGAGCCAATCAAAGGCACCAATAGCTTCTTCGCCAAGGCAGAAAGCGGTGTCACCACCTACCAAATGCAGACCACGCTGGTTCCCGATCCGGAAGCCTATATGCATGTGCATGATGTGGCGGGCGAGTACGTGCTGGAAAAAGGCCAGGTCGATGTTGGCTTTACGCTGATGACCAATAAAAAAATTGACGTTGAAGCCACCGTTTTCGACGCAAATAACAAACAAGTTGGTGTCACAAAGCAAACCATCGACGCTACCACTGCTCCCGTTAGCGTGGCGGTACGAAGCGCGCCGGGTGCTCACTCCCTTAAGTTGATTGCCACCAGTGAAGACGGTCGTGAGAATTTCCAGGACCTTAAAGCACTCACTCTGACCGGTGAAGGCAGCAGTCATGAGTTCGACGCCATCTACCCGGATGATATTGCCAACTACAAGGTAGGCACCGCGGTCCTGCAACCACAAACCGACAAGGTTTATGTGTGCAAGATTGCCGGCTGGTGCTCACAGGCCCCTGCTTACTATGCGCCTGGTACAGGTTCGCATTGGTCTGATGCCTGGACCGAGAAGTAACCAACGTTAAAGCATCGGGCGGCTCGTTATGAGCAGCCCGATGCTCAATAGCAGGTGAGAGTACGTACCATCATGAAATATTCGATGTTGCAAAAAGTGCTGCACGGATTCTCGGCACTGACAATTATCTGGTTATTGATCTCGGGTTTTTATGTCGGATTAATAAGCGAAAATTTAGCCCTGAAAGTCTTTGTGGGTGAACTTAATGTGTCAGTGAGCTTATTACTGGCGCCTGTGTTTTTGTTGCGTCTATATGTCTCTTTTGGACGAGGATATGGTGCTTTAGCGGGTGAGAAGAGTCTGACGCCGTGGCTGGCATTTTTTGTTCACACAATGATGTATATGTCGGTAGTTGTTGTCCTCATTTCCGGTGTTTTAATGATGGACAGGCCGATAATTTTTTTTAACGTTGTTACGTTTACCCAGCCCTTTAACAGCATGGATGTGACTGGCCTATTTGGCCGCATTCATACACCTGCCTGCGTGTTGCTGGCAGCGCTGATAACCCTGCATGTGGCCGCAGTTATCAAGCATCAGCTATCAGGACAGTCGGTTATCAAACGAATGTTTTGTTAAAGCGCTCTTTATTTTTGGCAGAGGCGTTGCAGGTTCAGTGATGAAGCAGTTTTGAATATTTCGACAGTAGCGCTCAACCGCTATTGGGCGACAACAGTGGGTTGGATAGTGCTGGCATTGCCTCTGGGCTATGGCGGCTTTTTGGCGTGGCAAGAATGGGTATATAGCCAGTCCCTGAGTGCCGTGACGGTATCGGCTCCGCCCAGTGCGCCGACCCCGCCAGCCCCCCGGCAGTACACGCCCGAAGCCATTGCCACAGTGCTGGGCTTCGCGACTCAGAGCCCTTGGGTGCAGAGCGCTGAGCCGCTGCAACTGCGGGCCAGCTTTGTGTCCAGTCGCGGTGTCTCCCAGGCGTTGCTTGCGGGTGCACAAAGCACACGGTTCTACGCAGAGGGTGATCGGTTACCCAGTGGCAGTGTTTTACGCCGCGTTGAGGCGAGCCATGTCGTGCTGTGGCGCAATGGCCGCGAAGAACGGTTAACCCTCAAGCCCGCCAGTAAACACGTTTTACCCGTTTCGGGTACGCCCGGCGCAGCCTCGCCAGCGATCTCCCTTCATCTGCGGCCCGTTGCCGAACAACCTTAGAGAAACCCAATGAGCAAACCCAATGCGTTCAGCATCGGTCATCTTTTGACGTGTAGTGTCATCTGCTGTGCGCTGCTCTCACCCGTTTGGGCATCAGCAGAAGAACAGTTCTGGCAGCTGGCGATGAAGGATGCCGAGCTACGTGATGTGGTGCAGGAAATGTCATCTGTTTTGGGCACTACCGTGGTGCTGGATCCCAGGGTGCAAGGCCGCGTGACGGTTATTTCCGAGCAGGCGCTGGACCGCGAAGGCGTACGTCGGCTGTTCTACTCGGTACTCGATGCCCACGGCTTCACGATCATCGATCAAGGGGATCGGTTGTTGATTCTCCCGGCCGCCGATGCCAAAGCGCGGCCAACCCATTCGCTGGATCAGCCAGCCCCTGCCGAAGCCTTTGTCACTCAGGTCATAGAACTCAATGCCAGTGTGGCAGCCGATCTGGCGGGTTTATTACGCCCCTTGGTGTCCAGCAATGGTTACGTTGGCCCCTCTGCCTCGGCCAACGCGCTGATTATTACCGACACGGCGGCCAATACTCAGCGCATTGCTGACATCGTGCGTCAACTGGATGCCGGTACGCGTTATGGCCACTCTATGGTCGAGCTCAAGCATGGTCTGGCCAGTGACATTGCCAAGGTTATCGAGAAGTCGCTGGATAAAAAAACCACGGGGGCGAGCAGTCAGGTCATCGCTGATCTTTCGAGTAATCGTCTGGTGATCCTGGGCAGCGATGGCGCGCGCAAGCGTTTAAGCGCACTGGCTCGCTCGCTTGACACACCAGCCAGCGCTCAGCAAGAGAACTCACGGGTGCTGCGCCTGCGTCACAGCGATGCCAAGCAATTGGCCGAGGTGCTGGCTGCAGTCGGTCAAGGTATGAAACAAGAGACTGCGCTGGCGGGTGCGACGCAGAAAGCCAGCTCACGCGAGGTGATGGTTGCGGCGGATGAGAGCCAGAACGCCCTGGTCATCATGGCCGACCCGGCGCAGGTTCGTACGCTGGAAAATATCGTGCGTCAGCTCGACCAGCCACGTTCACAAGTGTTGATTCATGCGGCGATCGTTGAAATCTCCGGAGACATCGTTGAAACACTGGGCGTGCAATGGGGCGTCAACACAGGCGGCACACAAGGCGGGATAACCTTCCCGGGGACGGGCATCCAGATCGGCGCGATGCCCTCAAGCGATATAAAAATGCCTGAGGGGGCAGTACTGCAAGTCGGTACCGATCGCTTTAACGCCCTGATATCAGCGCTGGCCAGCGACACCAACAACAACGTGCTATCCACCCCCAGCCTGTTAACCCTGGACAACCAAGAGGCTGAAATTCTGGTGGGGCAGAACGTGCCTTTCAAAACCGGCTCCTACAGTGGCACGGGTAATAGCTCAGAAGGCCCCTTCACCACCGTCACGCGTCAGGACATTGGTATCAGCCTCAAGATCAAACCGCATATCAATGAAGGCAGTTCGCTGCGTCTGGAAGTCGCGCAGGAAAACTCTGAAATTGCGCCGTCACTGCAAGGTGTCGATTCAACGGACTTGATTACCAACAAGCGTGCCTTGAAAAGTACGATCCTGGCTGAAGACGGTGAAATTATCGTCATCGGCGGATTGATCAAGGACAGCGTGCGTACTCAGGTCAGCGGTGTGCCTTTGCTGCGTAGCATTCCCTATCTGGGCGCCTTGTTTCGCTGGAATAAAGACACTCATACGAAAACCAACTTGATGGTTTTTTTACGCCCGACCATTGTGCGCAGCCGTCACGATTCGCGCGAGATCAGCGAAAAACGCTACAACGCTTTGCGAAATCTCAGCAAGCCTGCTTCCCAAGACAGCAATTCGCTGTTGTTGCCGGTCGACCCGCATCAACTCTTCGAAGGCAACCTGCAAGACCCGCCAGCCGTGGACCTGCGCAAACCTGAAGCAGATCGCCCATGATGCCGACGGCCGCACGTTTACCTTTCAGCTTTGCCCGGCGTTTTGGCGTGTTGCTGGACACGTCTACAACCCCAGCGGCCTTGTTGATTCGCGCCGACACCCCGTTGACGGCACTGGCCGAAGCACGGCGGCTGGCCTGCGGCGAGGTGGCCGTTGAGGTCATCACCGACACGCAATTTGGCGAAGTGTTGGCCAGAAGCTACAGCACCGGCCAAAGTGCAGCTGAACAAGTTGCGCAAGGGCTGGACGACGAACTTGACCTGATGAGCCTGGCCGAGCAAGTGCCGCAAACGGCGGACTTGCTGGAGCAGGAGGGTGACGCCCCGATCATTCGTCTGATCAATGCGCTGCTGCGCGAAGCCATGCGCGAGAAAGCCTCGGACGTGCACCTGGAAACCTTCGAGCATTACCTGTCGGTACGCATGCGCATCGACGGCCAGTTACGCGAAGTGTTAAGGCCCAAGCGTGAGCTGGCCAACTTGCTGGTGTCGCGGATCAAAGTCATGGCCCGGCTGGATATTGCTGAAAAACGCGTGCCACAGGATGGTCGTATCAGCCTGCGGCTGGCCGGGCATGAAGTCGATGTGCGGGTGTCGACTTTGCCTTCTGCCCACGGTGAACGGGTTGTGATGCGCTTGCTCGACAAACAGGCCGGGCGTCTGGACCTCAAATGCCTCGGCATGCCGGCCGACACCCTGAGCCGATTTGAACACGTGTTGGCCCGCCCCCACGGCATCTTTCTGGTGACGGGGCCCACCGGTTCAGGCAAAACCACCAGTTTGTACGCCGCGCTCAGCCACCTGAATCACGAGACCCGCAATATTCTGACCGTCGAAGACCCGGTGGAATATCACTTGCCGGGCATCGGCCAAACGCCGGTCAACACCAAAGCCCAGATGACCTTTGCCCGTGGTTTGCGAGCCATTTTGCGTCAGGACCCGGACGTGGTCATGGTCGGTGAAATTCGTGACCAGGAAACCGCCGAAATCGCCGTGCAGGCCTCGTTGACCGGGCACCTCGTATTGTCGACCTTGCACACCAACAGCGCCATTGGCGCAGTCACCCGGCTGGTGGACATGGGCGTAGATGCTTATCTGCTGGCGTCCTCGTTGGTGGGCGTCTTGGCCCAGCGCCTGCTGCGCACCCTGTGTGCTGACTGCAAAACGGCGTACAGCGCCGATCCGGCCACCAGCGTTCGGCTTGGCCTCGCGCCTCAGGCCGCCCCCACTCTGTTCCGCGCCCAGGGTTGCAGCCACTGCCAGCAAGGCTACCGGGGGCGCACCGGTATCTATGAACTGATCGGCATCACCCCGACCTTGGCCGGTCTGATTCACCAGGGCGCCAGCGAACCGGATCTGGTCCTCGAAGCCCGGCAAGGCGCTCCCAGTTTGTTTCAGGACGGTCAGCGGTTGGTGCTCGAAGGGCTGACCAGCCTTGACGAACTGTTGCGTGTGACCCAAGAGGACTGAACATGCCAGCCTTTGAGTATCAGGCGCAGGACGCCAACGGGCGCAAATGCCGCGGGTCACAAGAAGCCGACAGTGCCCGCCATGCCCGTCAGCTTTTGCGAGAACGGGGTTTGCGCCTGACCCACCTGAGCGAGCCTAAAAAGGGCCGGGCCCAGGGCAGCCATGCCCAGTCGGGTACGCGGCTGGGCGTGACCGATCTGGCCTTGCTGACACGCCAGCTGTCGACCTTGATTCATGCCGGTTTACCGCTGGAAGAAGCATTGGGTGCCGTCGCAGCGCAAAGTGAAAAGCGCCGAGTCAGTCAATTATTAGCCGCCGTGCGCAGCCGGGTAATCGAAGGCCATGCATTGGCAACGTCACTGACGGCCTTTCCCAAAGCCTTCCCCGAACTCTTTCGTGCCACGGTCGCAGCCGGTGAGCGCAGTGGCCATTTGGGCCATGTGCTGGAGCAGTTGGCCGACTACACCGAGGCCCGGCATGCGTCGCGGCAAAAGATTCAACTGGCCCTGGTGTATCCGCTGATTCTGTTGGTGGCTTCGTTCTCGATTGTCGGTTTTTTGCTCGGGTACGTAGTGCCCGACGTGGTCAAAATATTTATCAACAGCGGCCAGCCTCTGCCTGCATTGACCCAGGCCATGATCGCCGTCAGCAGCGGCTTGCGCAGTTACGGCGGGTGGCTGCTGGTTCTGTTGTTCGCGGCCGTGTGGGCGGTGCGCTGGGGCTTGCGCCAGCCTCGTCTGAAGCTGCGCTGGCACGTACTGCTGCTGAACCTGCCACTGGTGGGCGGGGTGCTACGCGCGATGGAAGCCGCGCGGTTTGCCAGCACCCTGTCGATCCTCGGCAAAAGCGCCGTACCGCTGGTAGACGCGCTGGAAATCTCGGCCACGGTGATCGCGAATCTGGCCATTCGCCAACGCATGCTTGATGTCGCCCGTTCGGTACGCGAAGGCGGCACCCTGGCCCGAGGGCTGGAACGCAGCGGTGATATCCCGCCCATGATGCTGCACCTGATCGCCAGCGGCGAACGCGCCGGTGAGCTGGACAGCATGTTGGGGCGGGCGGCCGAACAACAGGAAAAAACCCTCGCAGCGCGCATCGCACTGGTGGTGAGTTTGTTTGAACCCATCATGTTGGTGCTGATGGGAGGCGTGGTGTTGTTGATCGTCATGGCCATCCTGCTGCCCATTCTTAGCCTCAATCAACTGGTGAATTGACCGATGAAAACCTCTGCAAAATACGCCCAACGCGGTTTTACGCTGATCGAAATCATGGTGGTCGTGGTGATTATTGGCGTCCTCGGCGCCATTGTTGTTCCGCAGTTCATGAGCCGCCCCGACCAAGCCAAAGTGACGGCGGCGAAGACTGATATTCAGGCCATCTCAACCGCCCTTGAGATGTACCGCCTCGACACCTTCAGCTACCCCTCGACCCAGCAGGGCCTCGAAGCGCTGATAAAGCAACCGTCGGGCACGCCGGTGGCTAAAAACTGGAACCCCCAGGGCTATCTCAAAAGCATGCCGAAAGACCCGTGGGGCATGCCTTATCAATACCTGAACCCTGGCACTCACTCCGCGAGCTATGACCTGTTTTCCTTGGGTTCCGATGGCGTACCCGGTGGCGAAGCACATGCCGCTGATATCGGTAACTGGGAGTAAAAGGGCATGCGGCAGGCATCGTCGGGTTTTACCTTGGTCGAACTGATGGTGGTCATTGTGCTGATCGGCGTACTGGCCTCGATGGTGCATATCAACCTGGGCGACAACAACGCCCGCAATGCCCGTCAAGAAGCGGATGTATTGCAGAGCTTGATGCACGGGCTGCGCGAGAAGGCCGTGCTTGATGGCCAGGAATATGGCCTGCGGCTAGAACCGGGGGCTTACCAATTGATGCGCTTTGAGCGCAATCGCTGGGAGGCGGTCGACACGCGAGTGCCACTGCCGTTCGGTCTGGTGCTGAACTTAACCCTGGACGGCCAGACCCAGCCTCTCGTGCCCTTGGCCGACATGCCGCAATTGTTGTGGTTGAGCAGTGATGAAAGCACCGCCTTCAGTCTGCACTTCGACAGCCCGCCCCGGCGCTGGCGCAGCATTGTCAGCGATGGCATCGGTGACCCTGAAATTGAAATACCTGAGCCAGCCAATGAAGGCTGAAAAGGGCTTTACCTTATTGGAAATCATGATTGCTCTGGCGATCTTTGCCACGCTGGCTGCGGCTGTCATGTCGGCCAGTCAGTATGTGCTGGGGCAAAGTGCGCGTGTTGAGGCCCGGCTATTGGCCGCATGGCTGGCCGACAATCATCTGGGTGAACTTGAGCTGCAGAGCGCGCCGTTGGTCACAGGGCAACGCACCCTTAATGTGACCTACGCGCAGCGTGACTGGCGCGTGCACCAGCGCATTGTGTCCGAGCCCGGTACCGGTTTGCTGCGGGTCGAGCTGGACGTCAGCCCGGCAGGCAGCGATGAGGCTTTGCAGTCTGTGACCCACTGGCTGGCCATCAAGCATGACTAAATCTCAGGCCGGTTTTACCTTGCTTGAACTGGTGATCGCCATTGCCATCTTCGCTTTGCTGGGCATCGGCTGTTGGCGCCTGTTTGACAGCGTGGTGCGCGCCGAGCGCAGCAGCACTGAGCATCAGCACGCCCTGCGAAGCGTGCAACGTGCCGTCGCGCTGATTGAGCGCGATGTGCTGCAGGTGCAAACCTCGGCCAAAAAACCGGGTTTGACCCTGTCTGCCAATCAACTCTCCCTGCGCCGGGCCAACTGGCGTAATCCGTTGGGCCAGCCACGCAGTGAATTGCAGGACGTCAGCTATCAATTGGAAAGCGGCGTGCTGTGGCGCCATAGCCGTGGGCTGGAAGGGGGAGCGCTGCAACAGCAAAAGCTGCTCAGCGATGTACGCAGTGTTCGCTGGCGGCTGTACGACAGTAAAAACGGCTGGCGCCAGCAGTGGCCGACCCGTAAAGACGCCTCCGTTGACGGGCCCAAAGCGCTTGAATTGCAGCTCTCGGTTGGACGCTTCGAGGGTATCCGCCGGGTGCTGTTACTGCCGGAGGGCGAGTAATGCGGCGCAACCAGCAAGGCATTGCCCTGATAACCGTATTACTGGTCATGAGCCTGGCCCTGCTGGTCACTGCGGGTATGTTGCGCAGCCACCGTCTGGCGCTGCACAGCAGTGCCCAGCAGATTCACCAGTTACAGCTTCGAAAGCTGGCGTTTGCCGGGGAAACCTGGGCGCTTGAGCACCTCAAGACGCAACTGCGCGACCCGGCGGCCAGCGTCGCGGCAGGACAAGTCTGGGCCAACGCTCAGCCTCAATTGAACATCGACAACGGCCGGATTGAGGTTGAAATCGAAGACCTGGCCGCCCGTTTCAACATCACCGCCTTACTCGCCAAAGGCCCGGCCGACAAAGTGCTGGCGCAACGCTGGAGGCGTCTGCAAGCACTGCTCAAGCTCTCAGAGGTTGAGGCCAGCGCATTACAAGGTTTGAACCTGAGCGACATCAGCCAATTGCGCCAAGTGCCCGGCATTGACGGCCCGTGGCTCAAGACTTTGCAGCCGTGGGTTGTGCTGTTGCCCAAGGAGGCGGCCCTCAATATCAACACCGCGTCTGCCACCGTGCTCGCCACGCTGGAAGGGGTCACGCCGCACGTGGCTAATCAATTATTCGCTGAGCGCCCCTTGCAAGGCCATGCCAGCGTTCAGGACTTCACCTTCACCCCGGCGCTGATCGGACTGGGCGTTCAGGCCACAGGCTTGGGCACCACCAGCCGCTGGTTTCGCATCACCACTCATGCGCGCCTGGGCCAAAGCCGCTTACGTCTTGAAAGCGATGTGGCCCGCGACCTCAAAACCGATAAGTGGCACCTCTTGCAGCGGCGCTTGTTGGCGCCCAAACACAGCGAATCCCTTGATGAATAGCTGGCTTTATCTCACCGCCCACTGCGTTGCCGAGGGGGCTGAAACAGACGTCGATACGGCTTGCGTATCTGTCTGGCACGACCCGGCAGCCATAGAAAGTACTTCGTTAAATGAAGCAGCAGCCCGATTGAAAGACCGTCAGGTCAACCTGATTCTGCCGATGGAACGGTGCAGCTGGTTGCTCACCGAGCCTTGGCCTAATAAGCGCCGGCCCGGCGCACAAGCGCTGGCCTTCGCTGTAGAAGACCAACTGGCTGACGATCTTGATGAATTGCATATTGCCGTAGGGCCAATGGATGCCCAGCGTCGGTATCCCTTGATGATTACTCACAAACAGCGCTTCAAGGAATTGCTGGAGCTGTTGCGTCAGCGCGGTTTCAACATCGTCAGTGTGCAAGTGGACGCTGACCTGCTGCCCGCAGAGGCTGCGTGCAAGGCCGAGTGGGGTGGGCGCTGGATTGTCGGCGGGGCCCTGGAAGCCCGCGTGGCGTTGTCGGGGCCAGCACTCGATCTCGTGGCGGCTCGCTTGCAGGCACCTCTGACTGAGCGTGCCATCGACTGGAACGTACCGCCCAAAGAGGCCATCAACCTGCTGCAGGGCGAGTTTGCACGGCGTTCTCAAGGTTGGCCGTGGCGACGATGCAGTGCGGCGTTACTGCTTACGTTTGCCTTCGCACTGGGGTTTACCCATCTGCGCAGCAGCGTGCTTGAAGACGAAGCCGCTCGTGTGTATGCCCTGAGTGAAGCGCGATTCAAAACCCTGTATCCGGAGCAAACCCGCATCGTCGACTTATCTGCGCAACTCAAGGCCTTGCAACAACAGGGCGCTCCTGCTCGCAACGGCCACATGGTTCGACTGCTGCAATTGACCGAACAGGTGCTGGGCGCCAGCTCTGTCGAAGTGCAACGCATGGAGTGGCGAGCGAATATCGGCTGGGTACTGAACATCACCGCCAGCAGCTTTGCCCAGCTCGAACAATTGCGTGAACGCGGTGTGCAAAGTGGCATACCGGTCACCGTGGGTAACGCCAGTCAGCAGGGCGGCCGTGTTCAGGCCATTGTCACCGTGAGGGATGAATCATGAAGGCTCGCCTGCGTGAACGCTGGCTGCAACTGCCACGACGTGACCGTCAATTGTGCGCAGTCCTGGCTGTTTTTTTGCTGATTGTCGTGAGTGTTTATGGGCTGTGGTTACCGGCACGGCAACGACTGGCAACGGCTGAGGCGCTCTACCTCAAACACCTTGCGCAAGCGGCTGACGTTCAGCAGGCCCGCCCGACGCTGGCGACCAAAGTGTTTGATCAACCGTTGAGCGCGCGCCTGAGTGAAAGTGCAGCCCGTTCGGGGTTGAACGTGCAGCAATTCGACGTCGATGCCGCAGGCATACGTATTGGCTTGAATGGCGATGCCACCACGGTGCTGGGCTGGTTGCATCGCATCGAACAAGAAGGGGCTCAATTTGAAAACCTGAGTCTGGAAAAACAAGACTCAGGCTTGCAGGCTCAACTGCTGATCAACAACCCGGAATAGTGCTTGGGGTCACGCTTTTTTGGCATTGCCCGGCAGTACCGGCAGCCGGGCCAAATGCAGCGACACCAGCAGCGCAATCACCAGCAACGCGCCAATAAACAGGCCGATGCCGTTCCAGCCGCCGATGTGCCAAAACACGCCGCCCAACGTGCCAGCAATGCTCGAGCCGGCGTAATAGCTGAACAGGTACAGCGACGATGCCTGTCCTTTGGCTTTGGTGGCTCGGCGCCCGATCCAGCTGCTGGCTACCGAGTGGGCGCCGAAGAAACCGAAGGTGAACAGCAGCATGCCGATGATCACAAATGGGATGGGCGTCAGCATCGTCAGGGCGACCCCGGCCAGCATCAGCACAATCACCGCCCACAGCACCCGGCGACGGCCCAGCTTGTCCGCCAGGGCACCGATTTTTGCCGAGCTGTAAATGCCTGACAGATAGACAATCGAGAGCATCCCCACCAAGGCTTGATTCATGTTGTATGGGTCAGCCAGCAGGCGATAACCGATGTAGTTGAACATCGTCACAAAGCTGCCCATCAGCAAGAACGCTTCAAGAAACAACCACGGCAGGCCAGCGTCGCGAAAGTGCATGGTGAAGCCATCAAGCAGGCTGCGCGGGTTCATGGCCCGTGGGCGAAAATTGCGCGACTCCGGCAGGATTTTCACAAACACCAGTGCGGCCGCCAGCGCCAGCCCGCCAATCACCAGCATTGCCGTGTGCCAGCTGACAAAGTCGATCAACACGCCGGTGATCAGGCGCCCGCTCATGCCGCCAATGGCGTTGCCGCCGATATACAGCCCCATCGCCAGCCCGATGTGTTGCGGGTGAATTTCTTCGCTCAAATAGGTCATGGCCACTGCCGCCAGCCCGCTCAGCGACAAGCCCACCAGCGCGCGAGTGATCAATACGCCTTCCCAGCTCGGCATCAGCGCACTCAATACCGTAAATAGACCGGCTGAAAACAGCGCAAAAACCATCACCGGCTTGCGCCCGAAAGCATCTGAAATAGGCCCTGTGATCAACAAACCAATGGCCAGCATGGCGGTGGCCACCGACAGGATCAGACTGCTCTGTGCCGCATTGATCCCGTACTCATGGGACAGCATCGGCATCATCGGTTGCACGCAGTACAGCAAAGCAAAGGTCGCAAACCCGCCCGAGAACAGCGCCAGCACCGTGCGCATAAACATCGGTGTGCCTTTCTCGATAAACACATCATTTAATTGAGCGACAACATCATCCAGCGGCGCAGGCGGGATTTCGTGGGCGAGTGGAGCAACAGCAGTTTTCACGGGGGACCTCTGGAAAAGCGGAAAGCCGAACGGCAATGACAAAAGAATATAGGCGGCTAACGATTCTTTCCAATATATTATTCGACATGTTTGATAGGTTTAACGACTTAATGAGGTGTGCATGGAACTGCGTCATTTACGCTACTTCATAGCGGTGGCCGAAGAATTGCACTTTGGCCGGGCTGCGCAGGTGCTGGGCATTTCCCAACCGCCGCTTAGTCAGCAAATACAGGCGCTGGAGCAGGAGTTGGGCGCGCGGTTGTTTGACCGCACCAACCGACGGGTGGCGCTCAGTGAAGCGGGGCGGCTGTTTCTGGAAGAAGCGCGTCAGGTGCTGGCTCAGGTCGACAAAGCCGCGGATGTGGCGCGACGGGCGCAGTTGGGGGAATTGGGCGAACTGAAGATTGGTTTCACCTCGTCGGCCCCCTTCAACTCCAGCATTCCCCAGGCCATCTTTGCGTTTCGTCAGGCCTTCCCGGCGGTGCACCTGAATCTCAAGGAAATGAGCAGCCGCGACGTGGCCGAAGGGTTGGTGGATGAGTCCATCGAAGTGGGCATCATGCGACCGTTGGCCTTGCCCGACTCGTTGGTGGCCGTGGAGTTGTTCCGTGAGCCATTGGTGGCGGTGATTCGGGCGGATCACCCGTTGGCTGAGGGCAGTGAGACGGGGTTGCAGTTGGCGGCGTTGGCGGACGAACCCTTTGTATTCTTCCCGCGCACCTACGGCAGCGGTTTGTACGCGCAATTACTCAGCCTGGCGCGGCAAGCGGGGTTCAGTCCGCATTTTTCACAGGAGGCGGGGGAGGCCATGACCATTATTGGTCTGGTGTCGGCGGGTTTGGGCGTGTCAGTGTTGCCGGCGTCTTTTCAGCACATGCGCATCAAAGGGGTGGTTTACCGGCCGTTGCTGGATGCAGATGCGAACACGGCCGTGTGGCAAGTGCAACGCAGAGGCTCCAGCTCACCGATGGCGAGTGCGTTTGCGCAGTTGTTGCGGCGCAAGACGTTGCAGCCCTCACCCTAACCCTCTCCCAGAGGGAGAGGGGACTTGATCGTGGTGTTGCGCACATTTGCTTGCACACAAAGAGGGTGGCAGCTGTACGCGGGTGTGCAAGACCGAGGATATAGAACTCAGCAGACTCGAAAGTCTCCCCCGCACAGCCGCCATAAGGCGGGCTGAGGTTGCTGCACTATATCGATCGAACTTGCACGTCCGGTCACCCATGAGGGATGACGCATCGAAGGCTAGTGATCGAAAGAGGCAGGCGCAAGGCCAAAGGATTCTCTAGGAATCGTCCTGCAAAGGAAAGGGACCGCGCCCGCAGGCATTGCCGCAGCGCCTCCGATCAAGTCCCCTCTCCCTTTGGGAGAGGGCTAGGGTGAGGGTCGTGCGGATCACCCGGTCATCAACTTATCCACAGACACTTTCACCTGAGCAATCAAATGCACGACAGCCAACGCCACGTCGCGGTTGAGTCCTTGTAGGTTATCGGCCGATGCATACGCGGTCGCGAGGGCGCACCGCAGCAGTTCATGGGTGTGTTCGAAGGTTTGATCGTAGTCGGGTGCGGGAGTCATGGTGCAGTTCCTTTCGTTAGTTAAGAGCTGACGCCATTTGCTTGCACACAAAGAGGGTGGCAGCTGTACGCGGGTGTGCAAGACCGGTCGAAAGGAACGCAATCCCGGCAGGCGCGAAGACCTCCCACGTACAGCCGCCATAAAGCTGGATATTTGGCGGTGATTTCCATGTTCCTGACTCGACTCGAACTTGCACGTCCGGTCACCCATGGGGGATGACGCATCGAAGGCTAGTGATCGAAAGAGGCAGGCGCAAGGCCAAAGGATTCTCTAGGAATCGTCCTGCAAAGGAAAGGGACCGCGCCCGCAGGCATTGTTACCGAGTGATAAAACAGGACATTTGCCGTCATACAACGGGCTTGGAATGTTGAAAGTAAAGCTGCGCAAAATCGCTTCTTTTTTCGGGTTCAGCCAATGTCCCTCCTCTATCAGCCGAAAGAAGGCAGTGTGCTTATTTGTGATTTCAGGGGCTACGAAGTGCCGGAAATGATCAAGGTTCGGCCCGTTGTGGTCGTGCGTAAACACCGCACCAATCGTCATTTGGTGACGGTCATTCCCTTAAGCACCACCGAGCCACAATACATGTTGGACCATCATCTTCAGTTGCAAAGTCATTTGCAGGGAGCGAGCCCTGTCTGCTGGGCAAAATGTGACATGGTGGCCACCGTTAGCTTGTCTCGACTGGACCGGATAAAAACGCGTGACAGGCAAGGTCGTCGTATTTATATGGTTTCACAACTTGAAACACATGAATTCATAGCCATCAAAGCCGCTGTACGGTGCGCATTGGGGTTGTGAGGCACCGGAAAAAACGATGAGCGGGTAAATAGGCGGTTGCCTAAAATTAGGCTCGGCGCGATACTCGCCTCGTTCCCGAAAGGGGCTTGTGAGACTCTGAGGATCCTGGGCAACCAGCCATCGCAGAGCCGGACAGACACAGTGCGATGACAAGCCAGTCTGTTTGTGAATGAGGCGCCGAAAGGCGCCTTTGTCGTTTCTGCACTAACAGGTTTTTCTCAATCCACCTTCGCCAGGTTACCTTTCAGTGCCACCCCGGCAATGACCGCGCCGGCATGACATTCGTAGGTTTTCGGATCTTTGCGTTCGTTCTTTTTGTAGTAACTGGCGATGTCAGTGACTGCATTTGCGCCGACGTTTTTCGCCGCTTGATGCAGTGTGATCAACGCTGACTGCAACGCCCAAGAGCAGGCTTGATAATCGGTTTTGTTAAAGGCATTGGTTTTTTTGTTGGTCACCACCCCCGGTGTGACGACGCTGGCTTTGCCCGCTGGCGTGTTGCCCGCCAAGTAAAATTTGACGCTGCCATCGATCTTGCCGGTGCTGATGGCTTCGGTCACAACCTGATCAAAAGGTAAAAATAGCGCCGTGTCGCGCGCCTGACTAATGGCAGGCAGGGT
Source organism: Pseudomonas sp. TMW22091 (assembly GCF_022496705.1). Classification (NCBI taxonomy): domain Bacteria; kingdom Pseudomonadati; phylum Pseudomonadota; class Gammaproteobacteria; order Pseudomonadales; family Pseudomonadaceae; genus Pseudomonas; species Pseudomonas sp. TMW22091. The sequence goes on along the minus strand of NZ_SCFI01000005.1, from coordinate 317,486 downwards.
GCCCAGTAGCAATGCGGTGGCAGTTGCCAGTGTCTTGAATTGCATTGTTGTCTCCTTGACGTTGGGTAAGAACAGCGTTGTTAGGGTTAAACGGTCAATCACGACCAGCGACGGAAGATCAACGACGTGTTGACCCCGCCAAAGGCAAAGTTGTTGTTCATCACGTAATCGTTGTGCATCACCCGGAACTCGCCACGCAGGTAGTCCAGTTCGCCGCAGCGGGGATCGACCTCATCGAGGTTGAGGGTTGGCACGTAGCGGTCACGGTTCATCATTTCGATGCTGAACCACGACTCCAGCGCACCACAGGCCCCCAGCGTGTGGCCCAGAAAGCTTTTCTGCGAACTGATGGGCATGTCTTTGCCAAACAACTCGCTGGTGGCCAGTGTCTCGGCAATGTCGCCTTGTTCGGTCGCCGTACCGTGGCCGTTCACATAGCCGATGGCCTGCGGGCCAAGACCCGCGTCTTCCAGCGCCAACTCCATGGCCCGGCGCATGGTGCTGACCTCGGGGCGGGTGGTGTGCTGGCCGTCGGCGTTGCTGCCAAAGCCGACGATTTCAGCGTGGATGTGCGCTCCTCGGGCCAGTGCATGTTCCAGTTCTTCAAGCACTAACATGCCGCCGCCTTCACCAATCACCAGACCGTCACGGCCCAGGTCATAGGGGCGCGGGCTGGTGTGCGGGGCGTCGTTTTTCAGGCTGGTGGCGTAGAGCGCGTCAAACACCATCGCTTCGGTGGGGCACAGTTCTTCTGCACCACCGGCAAGCATCAGGGGCAAACGCCCGAATTTGATGGCTTCGTACGCGTAACCAATGCCCTGGCTGCCGCTGGTGCATGCGCTGGATGTAGGGATCAAACGCCCGGTCAGGCCAAAAAAGATGCTGATATTGGCGGCGGTGGTGTGCGGCATCATGCGCACGTAACTGTTGGCGTTAAGGCCATCGGCCACCGAGTTAAGCAGCATATTGCCAAAGGCTTTGATTTCGTCGGTGCTGCCCGTGGATGAGCCGCACGCTACACCCATGCGGCCATCGCGGATGATCGGGTTGCCGAGCAAGCCGGCATCCTGCAAGGCTTGCTCCGCGGCGCCCACGGCAAGCCTCGACACCCGGCCCATGCTGCGCAGTTGCTTGCGGGTCCAGTGTTTGGGCACGACGAAATCATCAATCGGGCCGGCCAGTCGCGTGTTGAGTTCGGTGAAGCGATCCCACTCGTCCATGCGCCGGATGCCGCTGCGCCCGGCCACAAAGTGCGCTTCGATGCTGGCCCAGTCACTGCCCAGCGAGGTAATGCCGGCCATGCCGGTGACGACAACGCGCTTCATCAACACAGCCCTCCGTTTACGGCCAGTACCTGACGGGTGATGTAGCCAGCTTCGGCAGACATTAAAAAGTTAACGGCCCCGGCGACTTCTTCCGGGGTGCCCATGCGTTGAGCCGGGATCATTTTCATCAGGTCGTCTATGGGAACGTTTTCGTCGAGCATCGCGGTGTCGATCAACCCCGGGGCGACGCAGTTGACGGTGATTTTGCGTTTGCCCAGTTCGATGGCCAAGGCTTTGGCTGCGCCGATCAAGCCCGCTTTGGAAGCGCTGTAGTTCACCTGGCCGCGATTACCGATCAGGCCCGAGACCGAGGTTATGCACACGATGCGCCCGGCGGCGCGACGCCGAATCATCGGCATCATCACCGGGTGCAGCACGTTGTAAAAGCCGTCGAGGTTGGTGCGCATCACCACGTCCCAGTCGTCTTCGCTCAGCGCCGGGAAAGCGCCGTCGCGGGTCAGTCCGGCATTGAGCACCACGCCGTAATAAGCACCGTGCTGTTCTACGTCGGCCTCAAGAATGGCTTTGCATTCTTCGCGCTGCGACACATCGAACTGCAAGACACGAACCTTGCGGCCCAAGGCATGAACCTCGGTCATGACCGCGTCGGCTTCGCGGCGGCCACTGCGGCAATGCAGCACCAGATCAAAACCGGCCTGTGCCAGGCGCAAAGCGATAGCGCGGCCAATGCCACGGCTTGAGCCTGTGACCAAAATGGACTCAGTCATGGCGGGTCTCCTCGGTTGTTTGAGTCAGGTACTGTTCAGGCTGAGGCGGTCGAAACACGTTCAGGCGGGCGCTGGCATGGATGCCGGGGCCGGTGAGGTGGCATTCGAACACGCCCATGCCGTTGTCGTCTTCGAGCGAGCGCTGCGCATGGATACGCAACTCGGCACCCAGCGGGAAGTGTTCGACGTTGCATTCAAATTTGCGGGTACCGAGCAAAAACCCCAGTACCACTTCATTGCCTTGCACGCGGGCATGGCAACCCGCAAAGGCGGCAACACTTTGTGCCATCAGTTCGACGCCCACCCAAGCGGGCAGACTGCCGTCTTCGCGGTTGAAGAGACCACCGCCCTGCACCGTGAGACGGGTTTCAATTTGTTCTTCATCAAACGCCAGCACCTGATCGATAAGGATCATGTCGCCAGCGTGGGGCAGCAGTTCGGCGAGCGGCCAATCCGTCATGGAGCGTCTCCAATAATCAGGCTGACGTTATTGCCGCCGAAGGCAAACGAGTTGCTCATCAGGCAGCGTTGTGGCGAGGCGGCGAGGGTTTGGCCGGGTATTACCCACTGCAACGCGGGCAAGGCCGGGTCGGGCTGGCCATCCCACAGGTGCGGTGCCAATGCATTGTCATGGGTCAGGCTCAGCCAGCAAAACGCCGCTTCCAGAGCACCGGCCGCACCCAGGGTGTGGCCGGTCATGGGCTTGGTCGATGAGCACGGCACGCCCAAAGGGAAGACCTGCGCGACCGCGTGGCTTTCCATCGCATCGTTGTGCTGGGTGGCGGTGCCATGCAGGTTCAGGTAGCCGATGTGTTCGGGCTGTAAACCGGCCCGTTTCAACGCTTTGTGCATGGCTTGAGCGGCGCCGCGTCCGCTGGGTTCAGGGGCGGAAATGTGGTGTGCATCGCTGCTGGCACCTGCCCCGAGCAGGGCGATGGTTTGAGTGCCCGCAGGGTGTTTGCTCATGATGAACAACGCCGCCGCTTCGCCAATGTTGATGCCCTGGCGGTTAACTGAAAACGGCTTGCAGCGTTCATCGCTCACCGCGTCCAGTGCGCTAAACCCGTTGAGCGTCAGCCCGCACAAGCTGTCGACGCCGCCGCACAGCACTGCGTCGCACAGGTTCAGGTCGAGCAGGCGTTGAGCGCTCATCAGTGCGCGGGCGCTGGAGGTGCAGGCGGTGGAAATGACATAGGCGGGGCCGCCAATGTTCAGCCAGTCCGCGAGAAAGGTGGCTGGGGCGCTGAGTTCTTGCTGTTGATAATCGTATTCGGCCGGGAACTGCTGTGCCTGCAAGTAATGGGCAATACCGCGGCTGGCTTCATCAATGCCCGAGGTGCTGGTGCCCAGGACAACGGCGATACGTTCACGGCCGTAGCGCTCAATGGCGTGGTCGATGTCGTCGCGTATCTGCAAGGCAGCTTCGAGCAGCAACTGATTATTGCGGCTTTTTTGTTGCTGGAGTTCAGCTGGAATAGCCGCCAAATTGCCTTTAACAGCGCCGACCGTGAGCGAGCGGTCGGGCACCCAGCCGCTTTCGCGCTGCATGCCCGAGCAGTCGCTGGCAAACAGAGTGCGCGCCACTTCGTCTGGGCCACGCCCGAGTGAGCAAATCACTCCCAAGGCATTTAGATAAGCGGTCATGGCGTCACCTCCAGGGGGCTGACGCGGTAGTGCAGGTCGCCTTTCATATCAATGCGAAACACCGACGGCTGCTGGTACTGCACCTGCCAGCGCTGCGCCAGAAACCGCAGGTCTGCTTCGGCGTTGGCCTGTGGATAATTCGCCTTCAGCTGTTCCTGCGGCGTCAGTGCAAACAACAACGCGGCAAACAACTCGCGGGCTTCGGGGTTGGGTGGCAACAGGCCGTCGGCGTGCCAGCGACCGTCTTGCAGCAGCTGACGCGCCAGCGGAATGCCCAGCGGGTCCATCAACGACCAGCGCAGTCCGGCGTCTTGTTGCTGAATCACCAGTAACCAGTCCTGGCGCTGTTCAGCCTGCTCGCGCAGGATATGCAATTGCATCGGTAACGCCAGTGTGGGCGTGTGCTTGGGCAAGGGCAGGCTGGTGCAGCCGCTGAACAAGGCAACTACAAAGAACACTAACAAAGCGCGAAATCTGTAGCCGCTGCCGCCAGGCTGCGATAAGGCCCGCAGGGCCTTCAGAACAACAGGCCTGCGGCGCACGCCAGCGCAGCCTGCGCCAGCGGCTACAGGAGTCGTATTCATCATTGCGGTAGGCCATTTAAAGGTTTGCGCGCCACGACGTTGACCAGCGTTTCTTCGCGCTGGCCGACCGGTTTTGGCTTGAACAGGCCTGTGCGTTCCAGCAGGCCGAAATCTTTGGAGCGACTCCACCACAGGTATGGGTAAGAGACGTTCTGCGCCTCAAATTCAAAGCCCTGATCACGGATCATTTCAAGGTACTGCGCTGCGCTTTTTTGCACGTGCATGGGGTGGCGGAACAACCAGCGAATCACCCAGGTGTCGATATAGGCTTCGGTGGATTCGGCAAACAGCAAATAGCCGCCCGGCTTGAGCACGCGATAGAACTCGGCCAGCGCCCTGTCCTGCTGCACCAAGTGGTGGAAGGTCTGGTGGCAGAACAGGAGGTCAACGCTGGCGTCCGGCACCTCCAGCTCGGCGCAATCGCTGCCGATCAGCTCGATGTCGATGCCCTGCCGCTCGGCCTCTTCACGACTCATTTGCAGGCTCAGCGGGTCGGCATCAAGACCGATCAAGCGCTGCGGGGCGAAGGTTTTTTGCAGGTACTGGAACGATTTTCCCTGACCACAACCCGCATCGAGAATCACCGGCGCGTTCGGCAGCGGCTGACTGAACAGGCTGCGCAGATCGTTGATGGCCACTCGCAGTACGTGGTGTTGCCAAGTGTGGCTACGTAAAAACCAAAAGCCGAAACGGGTTTCTTCAACGTAGGTGTCGCTCAGAGGTTTCATGCGGTCTCCGTGGCGCAGATGTCCGAGAGCATGCGCAGACGGCGCTTGGGTTCACTGACAAAGGGATTGTTTTGATCCCAGGCATACCCTGCCAGTATCGAACTGATCATGCGGCGAATCTGCGGCGAGCTGCCGGGGTGGTAAATCACGTCCTGAAAAGTGCCGGCGTACCAGCCTTCGACGTAACAGCGGAAAGTGTCGACCCCGCACTTGAGCGGGTCGGCGAACTCGGTTTGCCAGTTCACGGCCTCGCCTTGCAGTTGGCGGTGCAACACGCCAGCGGCCATGCTGGCCGAGCGCATGGCAATGGTCACACCCGAGGAAAACACGGGGTCGAGAAACTCGGCGGCATTGCCCAACAGGGCAAAACCGGGGCCGTGCAGGGTTTTGACGTTGGCCGAGTAGCCACCCATCGTGCGCGCAGGTGTGTCCCATACGGCATTGGCCAGTACCCGCTGCAAGCTGGGGGTCTCGTTGATAAAACTGCGCAGGCAGTCGTCGAGGTGCTCACTGCGCCCGGCAAAGTGTTCTGCCGCGGCCACCACGCCCACCGAGGTGCGCCCGTTGCTGAACGGGATGCTCCAGAACCAGATATCGCGTTGGGTCGGGTGAGTGGTGACGAGGATCTTGTTGCGATCAAAGCTCGGGCAGTCGATGCGGTCTTCGACGTGGGTGAACACCGCCTTGCGTAGCGGGAAGTTCGAGGGTGCTTCGAGGTCAAGCAGGCGCGGCAGCACACGCCCATAACCGCTGGCGTCGAGCATAAAGGTCGTTTCGATGCGATAGCGGCTGCCGTCTTCGCGTTCAATTTCCAGCAGGGGCCGGGCGCCATCAATGCAGGCGCTGATAACGCTTTCGCCGTAGCGGATTTCTACCCCTTGCAGGGCTGCCTGATCCGCCAGCAACTTATCGAACGTGGCGCGTTGCACTTGAAAGGTAGTGGGCTTGCCGTTGCTGAACGTGTCGCCAAAATCGAAGGCGCTGTACTGCTCGCCCCACGCGAAGGCTGCGCCGTTTTTCAGCTGGAAACCGGCGGCTTGCACGGCTGGCAGCATGCCGGCTTCTTCGACGAAATCGAGGCAATGGGACAACAGGCTCTCGCCAATGGAAAAACGCGGGAAGTGCTGGCGCTCAATGACCAGCACATCGTGGCCGTTGCGTTTAAGCAAGGCCGAAGCGATGGCGCCCGAGGGCCCTGCACCAATCACGACCACCTGACGACGTTCCATTTCTATTCCTGACACAGGCGCTCCTTGCCGGGTACTACGGCAGACTTCAAAGGGGGTTTACTCATGCCTGCCAGCGCCGGTAACAGCGTGGCTATCAGGCTCATCAGCATCAGCGCGACGTACAGCGCAGGGCTGATCAGGTGTTGTTGCAACAGCAGGTTGAGGAAGACGATCTCACTCAGCCCGCGAATGTTCAGTAACAGGCTTTCACGCCATTGGCTGGCGCCTTCAAACGAGGGGGTAGCCCAGTTCAAGCCCACCCAGTTGCCCAGCACCTTGCTGGCCATTGGCAGCAGCAACAGCGCCGCCAGTTGCAGCGGGCTGATCTGGTTCAGGGCGCTGTGCACATCGATTTGCACAATGCCGAAGGTCAGGATCAGCGGGATCGCCAGTGTGGTTTGCACACGTTCAAGCCACACACCCTTTAACGGCATCACCAGCGGCACCTTGAGCCATGCCATGCAGACCAGATAGCCGACACCGAAAATCAGCGCATTGAGGCGGTAGTGTTCGGCCACCACCAACAACGCGAAAAAACTCAGGCTGTAGCACAGCGGGTGGCGAATGCGCAGGGCGCGCATCAGCAGCGGCAGCATGGCCCCGGCCAGCGGCAGCAGCACGCTGCTGAGGTCAAGACTACCTTGGGCCAGGCCGAACAGGCTCCAGCAGGTCAGGTCGATCACAATCGCACTTTGCACCAGGCGCCGGGTGGCAGCCGGCGGGTAATCGATATGGTGCAGGTACAGGTACAGCACCGGGATGGCGGTAATCGCAAACACCAGCCCGACGGCCAGCGAGCTGAGCCAGGGTTGCTCTGGCAGCACCCAGACCGCGCAGGCCAGCCCGCAGGTGAAGGGCACGGCAAAACTGGGCAGGGCAATTTTCAGGCTTTGACGGTCCAGTTGAAGATCGATCACGTCGCTTAAAATGGTGCCCAACAGCAGGGCGAAACTCAGGCCGTACAGGCTTTTGAGCCAAACCGGCGCCACCAGTTGGGCGCCGTTGAGTTGCCAGTGCGGCTCGATCCAGAACAGCATCAACAACGGCAGCCCGATAGACGCCAGCAACAACTGGCTGACAATCGGGATCAGGCGAAAGCGCCGGCCCACGTGGGTTGCTACGGCAAACAGGGCCATGATCAGCAGCCAGAACACGACGGTCAGCATGCGGTGTGCGCCTGTTTACCGGCCCACGGGGCGAGGATAAAACTGAACGCCAGGCCCAGGCTCACTGACAGCCCGAAGTTGCTCACGGCGGGTGTGCTCGACACCGCCAGCAAGCCAAACGATAGCCATGTGGTCAACGCGGCCAGCAAGGTGCCCAGTAAACTGACGGCTGCGCCGCCGATTTGCTCGCGCATCAAGATCGCGTAATCGACGCTGATTGCCGTGACCAGCAACAACCCGAACAGGCTGAACAACGTCAGTGGCTGACCCAACCAACCCAGGCTGGCAAGGCTGCACAAGGCGGCCAGCAACGGTAGTGCCACGATACGCAACGCACCGCCGAAGCCGAATGGGGCAATCAACAGCACAACGATCAATGCGCACGACAACAGTTTCAACTCAGCGGCGCTGATTTGTGTGGCCGCAAAGACCTTGTTCAAGTCGCCCAGGCGATCCACCAGCGTAACGCCGGGCAAGTCCTGCGCCTGCGCGCGTAACAGGCTGGCGTCATTCAAGCCTTGCAGGCTGACCATTGCGGCCACGCCTTCGGGGTTTTTGCCCAGCCAAAGCGCTCGCCAGGGTTCGGCCAAGGGGCCTTTCAAAGCGTCGTCGATTGATTGATCGGGCAAGGCTAGCAATTGCGTCAGCTCGTTTTGCAAAGCGCTTTCAGGCACCCCCACGGCTAACAGCGGCTGCCAGTGTTGAGGCAGCGCGTTGAGTGCGGCGCGCAGTTGTTGTTGCTCGCCGGGCTGGCTGACCAACTGGTTCAGGGCCAAAAAGCCCTGCAACTTGCCTGTGCCGATTAACTGTTCAAGACGCTGGCTCAGGGCGCTTTGGCGCTCCAGCAACTGTTGCTCATTGTCGGCGCGCACCAGAAAGAACTGACTGGTGGGTTGATAGCCGGTGATGCGCGCAATGGCCTGCGCTTCGCTCATCAACTGCGGTGGTGCGCCGACCCATTGGCGGATGTCATTCTTGCTGGTGAGCTGCCACAGGCCGGCTGCGCAGAAGGCCAGCAGCATTAGCAGCAACACCGGTGTCGGGATTTTTCCGAGCAGGGCTGCGCGTACATCAAGCAAGCGTTGCGCAAAGCGAAGTGGCCATTGCGCCGGGCGCAATTCGACGTTTTTGAGCAGCGCTGGCAACAGGCACACGGCGCTTAAGTAAGCACCGATCAATCCTGCAGCGGAGAAAATGGCGATTTGGGTCAGGGCCGGAAACGGCGTGAAGGCCAGCGCCAGATAACCGATGCAGCTGGTGGCCAGGCTCAGACTCAACCCCGGCAAGGTCAGACGCAATGCCGGCCAACTGCGCCAAGGTTTCAGGCTCCAGCTTTTGGACAGGTAGTGCAGCGGGTAATCCACCGCGACGCCAATCAGGCTGGAACCCAGCACCAGCGTCATGACGTGCATGCGGCCAAACAACGCGACACAGGCGACAGCGCCAAACAGCATGCCCACCAGTACCGGAACAAAGGCCAGCAACACGCGCCAGCGGCGAAAGGCCAGCAGTAACAGCAGCAGAATGCCCACGGTGGCGCCGCCGCCCACCCAGGTGATTTCGCGGGTGGCTTGTTGCTGCCCGCTGGCGGCGTACAGCAGGCCGCTGGCGGCAAGTAACTGCACGTCGTTTTGAGCCACCTGCTCGCGGCTTTGCTCAAGCAGCTCGGCGACCCGCAGCGGCAGCTTCATATCGAACGCATTGCCTTGAGTGCGGGCGCGCAATAGCACCCAGTTTTTGCCATCCGCTTCAGCGATCAAGGCGCCGCTGCCAATGTCCAGTTGCACAGCGCCGCGTTGCGGCTGGCTGTTTTGAATGCGCCCGGTCAGGCCCAGCCAATCGTCCTGACTCGGCACCAGACTGAACCCGGTAAAGGGATCAAACAGGGCTTGCACCCGCTGCTGGATAAAGGCCTCGGGGTGTTCGATCAACTGTGTGCGATCGGCGCTCGAGAGCATTGCCAAGCGCCCGCGCAGCAATTGTTCGCGCAGGGCGGGCAAGTCGGCTTGCAGGTTCCACTGGACCTTTTCAAACAGGCCGCTGGCTTGCCATTGCTCGCCCAGTTGTTGAGCGGTGGCGATGGCCTGTTGACGATCCGCGCTGCCCACCAGTACCAGCATTTCGCGGTTCAGGGGTTCTTGCATGCGCTCTTCAGCGCTGAGCTCCAGCGCGTCAGGCGAGTCACCGGGCACCAGCTCCATCAAGTTGGCGGACAGTGGCGCACCGTGACGCCATTGCCAGCCGGCCAGCGCCAACACGGCCAGCAGCAGCATCAAAAAAGCCCGTGGCAGCCAGCGTTCACTGCGCAAAGTCGTGTTGCTCCGCGTCGCTCAAAGGCGTGTTGCTGACGCTGTTTTGCAGTTTGAGCAGCGTGCTGTCCCCTTGGGTTTCTTGCAGTTCGATGCGTTGAACCAGCTCACCGCCTTCGATGTTGATCTGGTTGAACACTTGCTTGAGCAGCAAGGACCGTGGGGTCAGGGTGAGCGTCCAACGGGTGGGTTCACCTTGCAGTTTCAGGTCGAAATCCCGTTGCAGGCCGCTGCTGTCGCCTTGTAGCACGGCGAGGAATAAACGGTTTTGTTCGGCCCCGGCGCTTTTGCCGGGGAGCATTTGCCACTGGGTGCCGTTGCGTCGGGCAATGCCTTGGGCAGTGATGCGGTAATCCTGTTGCAACGGGGTTTTCAGTTGCCAGAGCAGGCCGTGGTCTTTGGCCAGGACAAAGGTGCCGGTGCTGGTGAGCGGTTGAGGCAGGGCGCGCAGGTGTTTTTCCTGAACGAAATCGCCGTGGATGACCTGGGGTTTGGCCAGTTGTTCGCTGAGCTGTTGCAGGTCGAAGGCGTGGGCCAGAGGGGTGAACGCCAGCAGTGCGGTGAACAGGGCTGCGAGACGTGTGCGGGCTTTACCCTCAGGGGGCCGATGCGCGCCGCGCTCAGTCCCCTCTCCCTCTGGGAGAGGGCTAGGGTGAGGGGCTTTTGATCTAAAAAAGACACTCATGACAGCACCCGTTCAACAGCTTGAACAAAACACGCAGGCGAGACCAATTGCATCTCGCGGCTCTCAATTTCAACCGCCACCTGCACCGTTACCGCCCGAGTCAAACGCTCACCCGTGACCGCATCCGTAATCAGGTAATTAATCTTCAAGCGGTTCTCCCACTCCACCAGACTGGCACGCACGTTGATGCGCTGGCCAAAGGTGGCCCCACGTACATAGCGCAACTGCATGTCGATCACCGGCCACGCATAACCGGCTTCAAGCATGTGGGTGTAGTTGTGGCCGATGTGGTCGAGCAGCGCGCAACGCGCCACTTCGAGGTATTTGACGTAATGCCCGTGCCACACCACGTGCAGGGTGTCGATGTCGAAAAACGGCACCAACACCTCGGTATCAACGTGCATTACGCCTTTGCTACGCATGCAGCCTCCAGTGTTGTTGGGCGATGCGGCTCAAGCACAGGCGCAGTTCGGCTTCCAGCGCCCGGTCTTCCACCACGGGCGGGAAGTCTTTGGCCAGTTCAGCGTGCATCTGCGCCAGTGCAGGCGGCAGCGGGCGGGCATCTTCGGTGCGGCTGCGCAGCCACACGCCTTGGTTGGCGGCCAGCAAGGTCGCGGCGGCCACTTGTTCGGTCAACTCCAGTACGCGGATTGCATCACGGGCGGCGATGGTGCCCATGCTCACTTTGTCCTGGTTGTGGCACTCGGTAGAGCGCGAGAACACGCTGGCCGGCATGGTGTTTTTCAGTGCTTCGGCGGTCCAGGCGCTGGTGCCAATCTGCACGGCTTTAAACCCGTGGTTGAGCATCGCACGCTCGGCGCTGGCGCCCGACAGGTTACTCGGCAGGCCGTGGTTGTAACGCACGTCCACCAGCAGGGCGAGCTGGCGGTCCAGCAGGTCGGCGACGTTGGCCACCAGGGTCTTGAGGCTGTCCATCGCAAAGGCGATATGGCCTCCGTAGAAGTGCCCGCCATGCAGCACGCGCTCTTCTTCGGCGTCGATGATCGGGTTGTCGTTGGCGCTGTTGAGTTCGATCTCGATAAACCCGCGCAGCCAATTCAAGCTGTCAGCCAGCACGCCCAGTACGTGGGGGGCGCAGCGCAACGAGTAACGGTCTTGCAGCCGATGCAGCGGCGCCGTCGGGGCGTCGATGGCCAGATCTTGACGCAGCCAGGCGGCCACCTGCATTTGCCCCGGATGCGGCTTGGCCGCGAACAGGCGCTCGTCGAAATGTTCGGGGTTACCTTGCAGCGCCACGACGTTGAGCGCGGTGATGCGGGTGGCGAGTTTGAGCAGGTAGTCGGCGCGGGCGTACGCCAGGCAGGCGAGGCCGGTCATTACAGCGGTGCCGTTCATCAGCGCCAGCGCTTCCTTGGGCCTGAGTACCAGCGGCGTCCAGCCCAGTTCGCGGTGTACGTCTGCCGAGCTGCGGCGCTCACCGTTAAACAACACTTCACGCTCGCCAGCCAAGGTTGCGGCTACGTACGACAGCGGTGTCAGGTCGCCGCTGGCGCCGACCGAGCCCTCTTCGGGAATCAACGGCAGCACGTCATGGGCGATGAAGGCGTGCAGGCGCTCCAGCAACTCGATACGCACCCCCGACACACCGTGGCACAGCGACTGCAAGCGCGCGGCAAGCACGGCGCGGGTGGCTTGCGCGTCGAGCAACTTGCCCAGCCCGCAACCGTGGAACGTATACAGGTGACGCGGCAGGGCTTCGACGTGCTCCAAAGGCACCGCCACCACACACGAGTCGCCGTAACCCGTGGTCACGCCGTAGATCACGCCTTCTTTGTCCAGCAACGAGTCGAGAAAGCGCGCGCCCTTGGCAATGCGCTCGCGGTACTCGGCGTCGTCTTGCAGATGGGTCGGTGCTTGACGATTGGCCAGCGCCAGCACGTCTTCAATGCGCAGCGGGAGTTGGCCGAAGGTTACTGGCTCATGCGGATGCGTCGTCATCGGTCTTCCAGAAAGGGTAAAAGTTAAACCATTGTTGCGGCGCTTCAAGGCAGTAATGCCCGAGCCGTTCGGCGTAGCGGCCAGCCCAATGGGCAATGACCTGTTCGCGGTCGCTGCGCCGCCACACGACGGCCTCTGCGAAGGGTTCGAGGATGACTCGGTAACGACCTTCGCGTTTCAGACAAAACAACAGATTGACCGGGCACTTGAGTAGCCCGGCCAACAGCCACGGGCCTTGCGGAAAGGCGGCTGGCTGGCCGAGAAAATCGACTCGCACCTGACGCCCACCTTGCAGGGGCACGCGGTCACCGGCAATCGCCAGCCACTCGCCGTTTTCCAGGCGCTGGTTGAGTTGCAGCATGACGGCGGGGTTGAGCTCGCTGACTTGAATCAGGCGTAAATGGCTGGCCCCGGCTTCGCCCAGCAGGCGATTGAATTGTTCAGCGTGTTTGGTGTGAACCAGCACGTTCATGGTGACTTTTTCGCCCAGCTCGGCGAGGGCGCGGCACACCTCAAGATTGCCCAGATGAGCACCCACCAGCATCTGCCCGCGCTCAGCGCGTAAGTGATTGCGCAGCAGGGCCGGGTCGATGATGTCGATGTCTTCGATCTTGAGGCGGCCGTTCCACACGTCGAGCTTGTCGAGCAAGGCGTCGGCAAAGGCCATGAACTGGCTGAATACCCGGCGACGGGTCGGGCGCAGGGCGCTTTGCCCGCTCCAGTCGGCCAACCGTTGCTGATACTGCCCAATGCTGCGCCGGGCACGGCCACCGAAGACAAAGAAGTACAGCACGATGCCGTACAGCACCGGGCTAAGCAGGCGCCGTCCGAGTAATTTGACGCCGAATGCAGTGAGTTGCATCAGCCGCAAACTGCCGCGTTCCTTGTGATTGGCCCAATGTTGTCGAGGTTCGCTCATGCCTGCCAGCGCCTCCAGAGAATGGCGGGCAGACGCACCAACATGCCGAAGAACAGCTTGGTGTGCATGTTGCTGATCAGCGCGTTGTCATGCCACAGACGAAAATGCGAGAGGCCGTCCTGCGGGTAATGAACGCGGGTTGGCAGCCAGCGCATGGGCTGGTTGCGCCAGGTCAGTCGCACCAGAATTTCGGGGTCGAAATCCATGCGTTTGCCCAGCGTGACCGAGTTGATCAGCGCCAGCGTCGGTGCCAGCGGGTACACGCGAAAGCCGCACATGGAGTCGGGAATCTGCAACGACAGGCTGTTGATCCACACCCACACGTGGGTCAGGTAACGGGCATATAAACGACCTTTTGGCACGCTGGCGTCGTACTGCGGATAGCCGCACACCAGCGCCTCGGGGTGGTGCTGCGACACCTGGATAAAAGTGGCAACGTCGCGCAAGTCGTGTTGACCGTCGGCGTCCACTTGCAGTGCGTGGGTAAAGCCCAGGCGCGCGGCTTCGCGCAGCCCGGCCATGACCGCGCCGCCCTTGCCCTGATTGACGGCCAGACGGATGAGGTGGATGTTTTCGCCCTGAGCCAACTGTTCGAGGACCGCTGCGCAGGCGGGGCTGCTGGCGTCGTCCACCAACACGCAAGGCAAGCCCGCGGCGAGCAGGGCATCGACCACGGCCGGCACAGCCGTTTCATGGTTGTACACCGGGATGACAGCGCAAGGGTTATGCATGGGCAGAGCCCTTCAGGCTGTTACGAACGTTGCGTAGCAGCTGCCGAAGGCTGCGTTCGGGGGCGAAGCCGCCGTAAAGTCCGGCGCCTCGGTTTATCAGGGAAGTCGTGCAAGTCGGTACACGATTGCTTCGCAACCGGACGCAGCCTTCGGCAGCTGCTACGGGTAGGTGGTGAATGTCATCCACAGTGAGCCTCCAGCACGATACGGCCGCTGGCGCACGCCGCCGTGGCGTTGCGATAAGCGAAGTGCAACTTGCTGCGGTCGCGGTCAAAGCGCAGGGTCAGTTCAATGGCGTCGCCGGGACGTACCAATTGCTGAAACTTGAGCACTTCCATCCCGGCAAAACGCGGCGGCAGGTCGAGCAACTGTTGGCCCAGAGCCATTGCCCATTCCACTTGCACCACGCCCGGCAATACCGGGGTTTTGGGGAAGTGGCCACTGAAATAGGCCAGATCCGGCGGGATCGACAGGTTGAGCGTCCATTGGCCCTGGTCTTCACGCTGGCTCATCACTTCGGGCTGTTTGGGCCGTGGTGCGAGCAGTAAGGCATCGACCTGCGCCTGAGGCAGCTTGCCCTGGCTGTTAAGCGGCAAACAGCGCAGCAAGCGCCAGCGACGTGGCAGGGCCAAGGCTTCGCAGTGTTCGCTCAAATGCTGGCGCAAGGCTTGAGTCAGCGCCCGGCGGCCGTGCTCGCGCAGGGCAAACAGACCGCTGTCGCTGAGCACAAGCAGCGCGCCCAGCGAGGCACGGTTTTCATGAACAACGCCCAGTCGGGCCTCGGCCACCCATGGGTGGTTGGCCAGCGCGAGTTCCAGCATCGGCAGGGAGATGCGTTTTTCTTCCAGTTTGACGATACGGTCAAGGCGCCCGAGTAACTCGAAGCGCCCGTCAGCCTCAATACGGGCAGCATCTGCTGTGAGCTCAACATGACCGACAGGCAAATAGGCAGAGGCGATACGCAGGGCGCCGTCTTCGCTTTGGCTCAGCTGCACATCGGCAAAGGGCTGCCACAGGTTGTGCCCCTGGCGCCAGGCAATGCCACCGGTTTCGGAGCTGCCGAAAATTTCAGTCGGCCATTGCCCCAAACGGGTGTGTAAAGCCTGTGCCGCCTCGGGAGGCAACGCGCCGCCGGAGGAGAACACACGTTGCACGGCACTCAAGGCTGACCAGTCGAGGTTGTCAGCCATTCGCTTGAGCATGGCAGGGCTTGCGACCCACGCAAATGAATGGTGTTCACGGCTGACACGCTGCATGTCTTCTGGGAAGGCCAATTGGTTGCGCACAAAACTGCGGCCCGCACACAGCGGCCACAGCACGCGGAACAACAGCCCGTATATGTGCTGCGCCGCCACGCTGGCGATGATGCAGGCAGAACCCAGTTCAGCCCCCCACAGCTGTTCCAATGCTTGAACTTCATTGGCCATCTGACGCAGGGTTTTGTCGATGCGCTTGGGCTCGCCGCTGGAACCGGACGTACACAGGCTCAGGTGGCAGCTGTCCAGATCCAGCTCTGCGCCACACAGTGGCGCTTCGTACAGCGCCTCCAGTTCAACCGTTGACGTTATCCACAGGTCAACCTGCGCGTCCCAGCGTTGGCGGGTTTGTGCTTGCAGGTCGGCGGGCAATAGCACGCTGACACCGGCTCGCCAGGCGCCCAGCAAGGCAATCGCCAGCTCAGCGGCGTCATCCAGGTGGATGGCCACCTGTTGTATTTTGCGCCGATGCAGGCCGCCCGCCAGACACAGAGCCTGTTCGCACAGCTGACGGTGATCCAGTACCGGATCAAATGTCACTGGGCGGTCTGCGTGCCCTTTCAGCACCAGGTGCTCAAGTTTTATCCAATTCATGCCCGGCCTCTTACCTGTTGCCGTATCAGCCATTCAATGGCAAACAACAGCCCCATCAACCCGTAGGCGATCAGGCCGTTGTACAGCGTCCACCAACTCAGCGGTGCCCATAGGGTCAAGCTGGCCGCGACCAGCCCGTTGAGCAGGAAAAACAGGCACCAGACTTTGGTCACCTGCCGTGTATAAACAATCGCAATGTCGGGCAGCACCGGCTCGCGCAAGCGTGCCAGGCGCTCAATGATCGGCGGGCCTAAACGCAGGCTAAGGCCGAACAGACACAGCATGAAGCCGCTGATCAGCACCGGGTACCAACGCAGCAAAGCGGGGCTGTTGAACACTGCCAATAGCCCGCAAAACACCAGCGCGACCACCGCCATCCACAGGCCACCGGGACGTCGCTCGCCCGTCAGGGCGCGGGCCAGCCACAGGCCGCCGAGCAGCAGCGCGAACTGCCACGGCGCAAAATGGGCCATGCCGAAATACACCGCAAAGGGGTACAGCACGCCGGCCAATAACAGGCCAAGGCTGATCAGTCGGCTCATTCGACGGGATGAACCAGACGGTAGACCGCCTCCACCACATCATTGACGGTACGCACCGATTTGAATTCTTCAGCGGCGATTTTCTTGCCGGTTTTACGTTTGATATGGTCGATCAGGTCTACAGCGTCGATGCTGTCGATTTCCAGATCTTGATACAGGTTGGCGTCGAGGGTGACGCGCTCGGGTTCCAGCTCGAAGAGCTCGACCAGTGCGGTACGCAGGGTGTTGAAAATGTCGTCACGGGTTTGCATGGTTCGGTCTCAGGCTGCCTGTTTGGCCGTGACGAAAGCCGCAAGGCTGGCCACGTTGGAAAAGTGATTGCGGGTGTCTTTAGCGTCGGCGTCTATTTTGATGCCGTAGGTTTTCTGGATGGCCAGGCCCAACTCAAGCGCGTCGACCGAGTCCAGCCCCAAGCCTTCACCAAACAGGGTTTGCTGGTCGTCAATGTCATTGACGCTGATGTCTTCAAGGCCCAGGGCGTCAATGATCAGTTGTTTGATTTGCGTGTTCAGATCGCTCATCTGTGGCGAGTTCCTTAATAAAGTAGTCATGCACGAAGTCATTGAGCAGGCGCGAAGCTTTGGGCGGCGGGCCAAGCGCGGTAAAGGTGTTTGGATCTATATCGGCGCCGACCTGAAAACTGAAGTGCACGCGACGATCGGGAATGCGGTACCAGGGTTCGGCTTTGGTCAGCGTGGTAGGGCTGACCTTGATCACAACCGGGGTGAGAATCTTCGCACCGCGCAGAGCAATGGAGGCCGCGCCGCGATGAAAGGCAGGCGTTAGCCCCGGTTGCGTGCGGGTGCCTTCAGGGAAAATGATCAGCGTCTGGCCTTCGCGCAGGGCGCCAGCTGCGGTGTCGAGCATATCGACGCTGCCGTCATTGCTGATGTATTGCGTGGCACGCACGGGGCTGCGAGTGAACGGGTTTTGCCAAAGGCTTTGTTTGACCACGCAATTGGCGTTGCGCACCAGACCAATCAAAAACACCACATCGATCAGTGACGGGTGGTTGGCGATGATCATTTGACCGGGGCGCCCCAGGCGTTCAGCACCTTGTACCTCATAGGTGAGCACGCCCATGCGCGCCATGCTGCGAATAAATAGCCAGAACAAGCGACTGACCGTGGCTCTGGCCCGCTCGCGCCGGCGAACGGCGCCCCCCGGCAAGCACCCCAGCACCGGAAAAACGATGAGCCGCAGGCACAGTCCACCGAAGCCGAACAGCACAAAGCTCAGCCCGGTGGCGATCAGGCGCCAGTAGTAAGCGTCGCGGCGATTACTCACCACTGCGTTGCCAGTTCCAGACGCGGTGTTTCCAGGCGTGTTGAAAGCACGTTTGCTCATCGAGCAGATGACGCACCAACTGCAACGCGTGAGGCCATGGGGTTTTGGCCGCATCGCCCAAGCCTGTACTCAGTGACAGCTGCCACTGTGTGCCGGGCGTCAATAACAGGCCCACGGCGTAAGGGAAGGGCACATCATCGACCCAGCGGGCATACGCGTGAGGAGGCTGTTCTTCGGTGATCACCAGCAGCACAGCGGGCGCGCCCTCGTTGAGCAGGGCGCAGGCTTCGATCAGACCGTGTTCCAAGCCATCCCCCGCCGCAGCGAGGGCTGTCATTTCACTGGTTTCGCCGCGCATGATCGACCATAGGCCGATTACCGCGTTATGCACCGAAAGGCTGAATTGGGTGGGGGACAAAGGCTGATCGGCGGCCAGATCGCTGAGGATGTCGAACGTGCGCGGTGTTTCGCCGTGACGGGAAATAAACACCAGCGGCAACGCTTCACGGCCTTCTGCCAGCGGCCAGCCGACGCTAAACGCCATGCGCGCCAACCGGCTGAGGCGGCGGCGCTGCATCGCCGGTAAAAACGACACGTCCGGGGCGTTGTCACTGGCGGGGAGTAGGCGGGGTTGCTGGCTCCAGGCCTGCCAAGCGGCCACGCTTTCGAGGCCCGGAGCCCAGGCGCGCCATGCGGCAATATTAAAGGTAATCACTGGAGTGTTATCCCGCCCTTGCGGGCTTCCTTGATGTGGCGGTAGGCCGCGATCCAGGCACTGGACCCAGGGCGGCACCCTGAAAAGTGCCGGCATTATCCCGGTGCGGTTGGCTCGTAGCAAACATCTCGTTACCGTTTAATACTGATTTTTAAACGAGACTGAACGCAATAGCTGTCATTTTGCCAGTATTGGGCTACAGGGTAGCCTTTATGACTTCCAAAATGACGATATGTTCTCTAGAGCTGTAGTTCATTTCGGGGCAAGGTAGCGAAGCTTCACAAATGGCATCTACACTCGGGCACTCATTGATACACGGAGGTCTTGAAATGCGGCGCGTGGTGTTCAATCAAAAAGGCGGTGTGGGGAAGTCCAGCATCGCTTGCAATCTGGCTGCGGTCAGCGCCAGTGAGGGGTATCGAACCCTCTTGGTAGACCTGGACGCCCAGGCCAACTCCACCCAATACCTCACCGGCCTGACCGGCGACGAGATCCCGATGGGGATTGCCGATTTCTTTAAACACAGCCTGTCGGCGAGTGTGGGTTCCAAGAAGAATCGAGTCGATATTTACGAAACCCCCTACGAAAACTTACACATCATCACGGCCACCGCCGAGTTGGCGGACCTGCAGCCCAAACTTGAGGCCAAGCACAAGATCAACAAGCTGCGTAAGTTGCTGGATGAACTGGCTGAAGATTACGACCGGATTTACGTCGATACACCGCCCGCGCTGAACTTTTATGCGGTATCGGCGTTGATTGCCTGCGATCGTGTATTGATTCCCTTTGATTGCGACAGTTTCTCGCGCCAAGCGCTGTATGGCCTGCTGGCTGAAATCGAAGAGTTGAAAGAAGACCACAATGAAAACCTGGTGGTTGAGGGCATAGTGGTTAACCAGTTCCAGTCGCGGGCCAGCCTGCCGCAGCAAATGCTGGACGAACTGATCAACGAAGGGTTGCCGGTCTTGCCTGTGTACCTCAGCAGCTCGGTGAAAATGCGCGAGTCCCACCAAGCCAGCCAGCCGCTGGTGTATTTCGACCCGCGGCACAAGCTGACGCAACAATTTGTTGAGTTACACGACTACCTGGATCAGAACGCTTAAGCCCGCACCCCGTGGCTCTGCAGCCATGCCTTGAGTTGCTGCAACGGGAATGCGCCACTTTGGCGAGCGATCTCCTTGCCGTTTTTGAACAGAATCAAACTGGGGATTGAGCGAATCCCCAGTTGGGTTGCCAATTGCTGATTGGCTTCACTGTCCAGCTTGGCCAGCCGGCATTTGCCCAGTAACTGGCTGGCAGCTTGCTCAAACACCGGCGCAAACGCCTTGCACGGCCCGCACCACTCGGCCCACACGTCCAGCAACAACGGCAGGTCGCCCTTGATTTGACTGGCGTAGTCGGTTTGCCGCATATCAAACGGCTTGGCCAGCAACACCTCGTTTTTGCAGCGCCCGCACTTGGGGTGGTCGCCCACGCGCTCGGCAGGAATTCGGTTCAGGCCGTTGCAGTGGGGGCAGGGGATCAGCAGCGGGTCGGTCATGGCGCACTCCATCAAAGCGGTTTCTATATGGCGTGCAGTTCAGCAGATCATTACGCAACCTGCCACTGATGCGTGATGCATCTGTTCATACATGGCTGGCGCTTATGCCAAACGCCGTCGCTAGGCTGTTAAGCCAGAATTTAAAACACTTAGGTCAGAGGTAAATATCGCGAATTGCGATATCTAACCCTAGAGTCTAATCTACAAGGGGCAAATGGAAGGAATGACCCCATGAATGCACAAACTGAAAACGCTATACAGCACTGGCCATTTGTAGCGCCGCTGCTGCGCAAACCCAAAACCGAGGCGGATTACGACGCGCTGGTCGTCGTCCTTGATGAACTGACCGACCTGATAGGCGATGACGAAAGCCATCCATTAATGGGGCTGGTGGACATTATTGGCGACTGGGTTGAGGCCTATGACCTGGAGCATCATCCGATGCCCAAGGCCAGTGGTGTCGATGTACTGCGTTCAGTGATGCAAGAGCATGGCTTGACCCAAAGTGATCTGCCGGGTGTTGGCACTCAGTCTGTAGTGTCCGAAATTCTCAGCGGAAAACGCCAGCTCAACGTACGGCAAATTCGCTGGCTGGCCGATTACTTCAACGTACCTGTGGATATGTTTATTTAACGCTTTGAGCCTGCACCACGCTGTCCAGCATGGCATCGATCAACCCTTTACTCATTTCAACCAGCTGCAGGCTGGCGAAGGTCAAGCTGTGACTGGTTTGAGGGGAGGCGAGCTGGCTTTCTGCGCTCAATACCGCTGCGCTGCCGAGTAGTTGTGCGCTTAGCTCAAGCGCAAGCTTGATCGGGATACCGGGGTTTACGCTGAATAAGGGTTCGCCCGTAAAGCTTTGGCCGAAGGGGGTAGGGCTACTAATGCACATGGTGTCTCTCCTTTTTAGAATTGGAGTAGCCACCGATCGCCGTCAACCGAATGGGTGGCAACTGTGTGCGGGTTGACGGACCGGTTAAAAAGAAGAAACCCGGCGCACCCGAGAGTGCCCCACACACAGCTGCCATAACACGATCAAATCGAGCACAGGCAGGCGTGAACACAGCGACGAAATCGCTGATTCTTCTTTTAGGGGTCAGACCGTCAAATCCGGTCACGAATGTGTCGTGACGCTGGCGAGGATAGGGGCTGACTGCGTGAGGGTCAATCGGGCAGGAAGAGCGCGGGTCGTAGCTTTTTGAAAAACCCTCTTTATTTAACGAAAAAACTTACGCGTTGCTTGTTGTTTGTCTGACATTGCCATGACTTTATTGGCACTACTCTTTTCGCCACTTATTTTCGAAGTAGTCACTGGCCCTGCGGGTGTGTTCGCGTATGTACGAATATCTGAGAGTTCCTGCGGGGCGCAAAGTCTCGCCTCTCTTTAAGGAGGGGCACTTTAGGTGTGATTGCTGTGGGCGTGAACTCAGCATTAATTATGAGCACCTTGAGCGCTTAGAAAATCGTGACGTGCTCAAATGTATATTTTGCAGTTGCCCTCTTTTCATTGATGACAGTGACCGTGAACTGTTGTCTGCCTTGATCAGTCGATTAACTGTGCGCGATCAGTGTTTATGGGGGGTTGGCGGGCCTTGGCTAACCACTGCATCTGGTTATATGTTGACGGGTGATCCATCGGGGAAATGGATGTGGTTGTGCTTTTGGCTGGTCATGTTCTTTGTCACGCGAATGGAGGCCGAAAGACCGCCCTTGCAGATTGTGCTTAAACGGTTTGTGCCTGAAGTTAAAAAGCGTTACAGGCGTCAGTGGCGTATGGCGCAATAAACGTTCGAGATTTTATCAGGGTGCGCAAATTTTTGAATTGAATGGTGTCAGGTCGAGCCCATACAAAACCGTTGAGTAAGACAGCCCAGTTTAGTTATATCTCAAGGAGTGACCGATGAGTGATGTGAATGAAAAGAGCGAAGAACTGTTGGCGTCGAAGTGCACCTACGCAGCTTTTATATGTAGCGTGTGTGAAGCTGAGGTGGAAATAAGCCTTATGGATGTGCATTTATTGGCCGAGGGCAAATCCGTTGGGTGTCAACATTGCAAGGTGACACTCAATGCATCGGCCGATGATCAAGCAAGTCTGGCTGAGGTGCATAAAGATCAAGTTCGTGTTGGCAAATTTATGCTCCCCTTTAGTGTTGTGTGGTTCTTGGGGGCGGGTCTGGTAGCCATTTTCCTGGAGCCACAGTTTTCATTGATAATGATGCCAGTGGGTCTGGTGATAGGCTTCGCAATTAAAAATTCTTCTCGTGTTATTCATGATGCTATTTGCCTTGAACAGGTCACTGAGGTGGAGCGGGATATCCGTATAAGCACCAATCAATAGTTTCTGTCCTGTGCCGCTGACTCTAAAGGGGGGCGTATAAGCGAGCCGCACCTTTTCTACTCACGCCCAATGGCGATCATCATTCTATTCTGGGGCGCGTGCGGGTAGGTATAAGCCTCCAGGGTTTCGGCCTTAAAACAGCAAGGCCAACTCAATACAGGTATTGAGTTGGCGATTGATGAGATGCCTGAACAGGGGGCTCAATCAATGTTATTTAAATGCTTACAGGCAGACAATCATTTCGACGTTATCAAGCCCGAAGGCGTTAGACGCTTGGAACTTCAAGGTGATCTCATTGGTTGTGTGATCTGTGGGGATAACCCATGCAATTTCTTTTGTGCCAGCCGTTGTGAACGATGGGTACGATAAACTATGCAAGCTGACCGTCACGGCGCCATAGAGGTCCGAGATGGTGAAGATGAGTTTAACAATGTCGCCCTTCACCAGCGGTCGATCCAAAGTGACTTTCTGTTGAATGTGACCGATGTTGGCTACATTAGCTTTACCGTTAGACAATGAAATGTTGTTGCCCGTCCAGTATTTACCTGCTTCGGCAGGGTTTGAGAAGTCACCGTGTTGAATAACATCTTTTGGTGTGCACGCTTTATTTTCAAGCTCTAGCCATACGTTGTCTAACGTAAACGCGCTCGATGCCTGGAATTTTAATGTCAGTTCATTGGTTGACATGTCGCTGGTGAGTGTAATTGCAATGTCATACTCGCCTTCTTGTGTGATAGCTGGGTATGACCCGTTACTCACAGACACCGTTACGGCACTTCCGTACATGGCGCTAACTTTGAATTTTATTTGAACGGTGTCGCCTTTTTTAAGTGGGGCATCCAATGTGATTGTTTGTTTGATGTGGCCAATGTTGGAAACGTTTGCCGTACCGTTGTAAAAGTTGGTTGATTGATAAGTCCAGTGGTCGCCGTTGGAAGAGAAGTCGCCATTGAGTACTAAGTTTGCCATTGCTTTATTTCCTGTATGAGAGTGAGGTGCAAATATTGCTAAATGCTTCCTAATGAAAGTAAGCGTTACAGCAATGTGCGTCTACTGTCATTTCTAACAGGGTTCTACCGCAGGGGTATGTTTTATGGCGATAACTTAGTTATTACTAATAGCCTATGGGAATGGGTGGGCTTCAAAACATCTAAGTGAGCGCAGTAGAATCATCCACAGCGCTCACAGGTAATAAGCTGCAGTGAGGTTATGAAGAACAACTAATCTCCAGATGCTTGCCCCATTCAGGCGGGCGTTCGGCATAATTTTCCATTCCCGGTTGTTCGGTAAAGGGTCGGGTCAGCACATCATGCAAGCGTTGCACTTCGCTGTAGTCCCCTGCCTCAGCGGCATCAATGGCTTTTTGCGCCAGAT
The DNA here is from genome assembly GCF_022496705.1 of Pseudomonas sp. TMW22091. Taxonomy (NCBI): domain Bacteria; kingdom Pseudomonadati; phylum Pseudomonadota; class Gammaproteobacteria; order Pseudomonadales; family Pseudomonadaceae; genus Pseudomonas; species Pseudomonas sp. TMW22091. Next base: position 293,833 of record NZ_SCFI01000005.1, on the reverse strand, counting down.
AGTTGCGCAGGATGTACAGCGGGTTGACGGCGTGCATGCGCTCGCGTCGCAGGTTTTGGTCGCTGACCCCTTCGCGCTCCACGCGAGCAAGGTACTGCGCTGCCCACTCGTCAAACCCCTTGAGGTCAACGAATTCGTCACGCAATCGCGCCACGGCGGTGGCTGCGGGCTCATCACCCAGACGGCGGAAGAACAAGGTGTAGTCGATGCTGCTGCCTTGCATGCGTTGCAACAGGGTTTCGATCAACTGTTGATCACCGTCTTCGGCGGTGGTCAGGCCCAGCCGGCGGCGCATCAGGTCAAGGTAATGAGCCTGATACAGCGGCAGGAACAGGCCAAGGGTTTCTCGCAGGGCCTCTACGCTGATGAACGGAGTGAGTGCCTGGGCCAGTGCGCTGAGGTTCCATTGACCAATCGGGACTTGATTGCTGAAAGAATAGCGACCTTCGTGATCGGAGTGGTTGCAGACGAAGTTGGCATCGAAATCATCCAGAAAGGCGAACGGGCCGAAGTCGAAGGTGATGCCCAGAATCGACATATTGTCGGTGTTCATGACGCCGTGGCAAAAGCCATAGGCCTGCCATTTGGCGATCAGTTCAGCGTTGCGCTCGACCACTTCGCGAAACATCGCCAGATAGGGTTCCGGCTGTTCCAGGCATTCGGGAAAGTGCAGGGCCAATACGTGTTCGCCCAACTGCTTTTGCTGTTCAGGCTGTTTGGTGTAGTAGAAATATTCGAAATGCCCGAAGCGAATATGGCTCGGGGCCATACGCAACACCATGGCGGCGCGTTCTTGTTTTTCACGCCACACGGGGGTGTCTGAGCCGATCACGCATAAGGCGCGGCTGCTGGGGATGCCCAGCGCGTGCAAGGCTTCGGACGCCAGGAATTCGCGAATAGAAGAGCGCAATACCGCGCGGCCATCGCCCATGCGTGAGTAAGGGGTCATGCCGGCACCCTTGAGGTGCAAGTCCCAATGCTCGCCGGCGTCGTTGTAGACCTCGCCCAGCAACAAGCCTCGGCCATCACCCAGGCGCGGGTTGTAAGAGCCGAACTGATGGCCCGAATAGACCATGGCGCGGGGTTCGGCGTCGGCCCACAGGGTGTGGCCGCCAAACAGCTGAGCGAAGACGGGGTCTTGAGCCACGGCGGGGTCGAGATCGATCAGGCCCATGGCGGCGGTGCTGGCCACAACGACGCGCGGTGCTTCGATAGGTTCGGGCAGCACATGGGTCGAGAACGCGTCGCCCAAGCGGGCGAAGCGATTATCGAAGGTCAGTTCGTTCAGCGTTTTCAAGGTGTGGCTCCAGCATTGGGGGCAACAGGTTCCGTAGCAGCTGCCGAGGTACGAGGCTGCGTCCGGCGGCGCAGCCGTCGTAAATTCAGACACCCCCGTGAATCAGTTGAATTTGACACTCCGGGTTTACGATCGCTGCGCAATCGGACGTCGCCTTCGGCAACTGCTACGTCGGGTTGGGCTTATCCAGCGTCAGCTTTTGGGCCGGCGCTTGCGGGTCTATTGGCACCAGTTTGTATTCCTGGCCATGAAGGTTTTTAAGGTACACCTCCATCTGCTGGAACGAGATGTTGATGTTGTGGTTTTTGAATTCGCGGTTGATAAAGCGGTTGACCTCATCGATGACCGGGTTGCGGTCGCCCAGATCACGTACGTGCATGCGCAGTTCGTGGTCCAGTGTGCTTTGGCCGAAACTGAGGAAGTACACGTGCGGCTCAGGGTCTTTGAGGACGCGGGGGTTTTCTTGCGCGGCCTTGAGCAGCAGATCTTTGACCAAGTCCAGATCGGAACCATAATCGACACCCAGTTTCAGGGTGACGCGGGTAATGGTGTCGGTCAGCGACCAGTTGATCAGTTGCCCGGTAATGAACGTTTTATTCGGAACAATAATGTCTTTGCGGTCGAAGTCGGTAATGGTGGTCGCGCGGATGCGGATCTTGCTCACCGTGCCCGACAGGTTGCCGATGGTGATGGTGTCGCCAATACGCACCGGGCGCTCAAACAGGATCATGATGCCGGAGATAAAGTTGGCGAAGATCTCTTGCATGCCGAAGCCCAGCCCTACCGACAGCGCGGCCACCAGCCATTGCAACTTGTCCCAGCTCACGCCCAGTGTCGAGAGGGTGGACACAAAGCCTACGCCGATGATCACGTAGGTCAGCAGGGTCGTGGTGGCGTAGGCACTGCCCTGGCCCAGGTCGAGCCGTGACAGCACCAGTACTTCCAGCAGGCCAGGCAGGTTACGCGCCAGCGCAATGCTGATACCGATGATGACCAGCGCACCGATCACGTCGCCGATGCTGATGGGCACCATGCTCATGTTGGCGCCGGTGCCGCTGGTGTATTCGTAGAGGGTGATGTTATCCAGGTAGGAGAACACCGAGATCAAGTCAGACCATACCCAATACAACACGCCGATAAAGCCTGCGAGCAAGGCCAGACGAATCAGGCGCAGCGATTGCTGGTTGACCTGTTCGATGTCCAGCGTCGGTTCTTCAATGACGACGTCGTTGCCTTCGCCGGCTTCTTTGGCCGCCTGGCGTTTGGCCAGTGCACGCTGATAGGCCAGACGCCGTGCTGCAACCGCCAGGCCGCGTACGAAAGCTGCCTCGACCACCAGCCAGAACATCAGGAGGTAGAGGGTGTTGATCAACCGGTCGCTGAGTTTGAGCGCGGTGTAGTAATAGCCAAAACACACGGCCACAAACAAGGCGAGCGGTAGCAGGGCGAACAAAAAGCCCAGCGTTTTACGCACGCGAAAGGCTTTTTTGTCGGTCTGGTCGTTGATCAGCAGGCGAAACAGCAGCCAGCTCATGGCTGCGTAACAGCTCAGGACGACGAGGATGCCCAGCACGTCATCGGCCAGTGCCGCAGGCTGTTGTTCGGCAAACGCAACGACGGCCACCAGGGCGAGGACGACGAAGCCCAGTTTGCGGATCCAGTTTTGTAGAAACTCGACCAGCGGTTTTTCCCAGCGGAAATGCAGTTCGGCCACGCCACCCGGCGCCAGAATTCGGTAGACCGTATAGAACACCAGCCAGGCTTCAGCCATTTGAATCAAGGCCGCGCCGGTGTTGGCGTTCATGCCGCGGGCGTCAATTTGCAAGGCGTAGCCGCACAGCGCCAGCGCCAGTGCCACCGGCATGGCCAGCAGGATGTTGATCAAAATCGCCAGCGGTGTATGCCATTGGCTGTCACGCTTGAAGTGGCCAATGTCCTGATGGATTTCGTTCAATTTGCCGTACAGGTATTTGCGCTTCCACAGCAGGGCAACAATCAGCAGCACCAGCGGTAAAAACAACAGCGGGCGTTGGCGCAAACCATCGGCCAGCTCACTGAAACTGGAGGTCCAGGGCAGGGTGATGACTTGCAGCTCCAGCTGACGGGGCGCCCCTTCCAGCCACTCCAGATCCAGCGGTTTATTGCTGGGGATCCAGAACATTTGTTCATCGAGGGTGGCCCGCAGGTTTTGCGCGGTGCTGAGCAGTTGTTTCTGGTTGAGCTGCAGGGTGATCGATTCGTTGAGTAGTGAGCTTAACTCGCGGTTCAGACGGTCTAGCAGGTCGCTGCGGGTATTGACCAGATCGATCAGGGTTTTACGCAGTTGCGGGGTGACCTGATCGGCGGGTTGGGTTTTGAGCAGGTTGTCGACGTAGGTAGTCGGGTTGCTGATCAACTCGCGCTGCTGGTTGATTTCGAACTGATACAGGCGAATGTCTGCAATCTCGTCTGCCAGGTTTTTGTCCATTTTCTGCAAGCGCGGCAGGGCTTGCTTCTGTTTATAGAGAATCTTGGACAGCAGCAAACTGCCCTTCAGCACACTGATTTGCTCATCCAGCGCCTGATCACTCTGGGTCACGTTATCCAGTTGCTGCTTGGTTTCGAGATTTTGCTGCGTGACTTCGTTGAGGCGGTCGGTACTGCGCAACAGATAGTCAGAAAGCTTTAGGTTGATCGCGCTTTCAGTGGCCAGCAGGCTGCTGCTGCCTGATTTTTGTGCCTCGATGGATTGCTCGGTCACCGTTTGTTGCGATTGAGCCAGGCGCTTCTGGTTGATCAGGGTTTGCAGGTCCTGAATTTCTTGGTCCTGACGGGTGGTTTTTTCCAGCAGCAGGTCGTGTTGGCTGCCGCTCAAGTCTTGCAGTTGGCTGTTGCCTGCCAGCTCCTGACGGCGCAAGGCGATGAGGGCGTTAAGTGCGGCGATTTCGGCATTGAGCTGATTGCGTTGATCGGCGTTTATCAACTTGCCATTGTCGCGGCCAGTTTTGAGGATGTTGTTGATCTGCTGAATGCGTGTCTGACTGGTGCTGATTTCAGCCTGCGCCCGCTCTGGGCGAGTTTGGGCGGCAATGCTTTGGCTGTTGGCCGTGGCCAGGGCTTTTTGCAGCTCACCTTGTTGCGTCGTGCGATCAGCGAGCATTTGCTCCAGTTGCGCAACGGACAGGTCTTTATAACGTTGGGCGACTGGCACGGCCGGGCTGGCTTTAAGGCGGGCCAGTTCGCGCTGATTCTCTGCCGTCTGGTCAGGTGCCGTGGCCAGTAGCTGCTTGATATCGGTCAGGCGCTGTTCGTAGCCAGCTTTGTCGCTCAGAAAGGTGAGTGTCTGTTGCAACACTCCTTGCAAGGCTTTCTGGTCGGCTTCTGGCAGTTTTCGATCGGCAATTTTGTCGAGGCTTTGCTGTACCGACTCGGGCGACGGGGGCTCGGCGGCCTGGAGTGTGCCAACAGAAAGACTCAGGCCGAGCAGTGCGGTGACGAATAACGTGCGCAGTAGTGACATAGATACCGGTCAGACAAGCGTAGGAAAATTGGAGTTTAGAGGAACAACCCGGGACCCGGGGCACTTCCTTCGGGGAATCTGACGCCCACTTTGCCTATCTTGTTCCCGTCCATGACCGCGACGGTCCAGATGGTGTTGTTCCATTCCACCTGGTCGCCGACCACGGGAGCACCGCCCACTTTTTGTGCAATAAAACGGCTGAGCGGCAAATCGGGATCGATGCCGTCGAGCTGTAAGCCATACAAAGCCGCGACCGCGCCCAGCCGGGCGTCACCTTCAAGAACGAAGTCGCCGAAGAAGCGCAGATCGAGGCCGCGAGTAGGGGGCTGGCTGAACAGTTTGCCGAGGGCCGGCAAGTTGTGTTCGTGGCCGATAACACACAGCAAATCGCCGATGTCGAGGGTAGTACTACCCGACGGATGGAGCAGTTTTTGGTCGCGAAACAGGGCGGCGATGCGGGTGCCATCAGGCATTTTAAGTTCCCGCAGCGCAGCGCCGACGCACCAGTTTTGTGCATCCAGACGATAAACAAACAGTTCCCACTCACTGGTGGGGTGAACTTCGAGGGCTGCGCGAGACACCGGCGCCAAATCAGGTGGCACGGTGACTTTGAGCAACTTGGCCACCCACGGCAGGCTGGTGCCTTGCACCAGCAGGGACACCAGCACGATAAAGAACGCCAGATTGAAATACAGCTGCGCGTTGGGCAAGCCAGCCATTAGCGGGAATACCGCCAAAATGATAGGCACCGCACCGCGCAGCCCCACCCAGGAGATAAAGACCTTTTCGCGACCGTGGAAGGCTTTGAACGGCAGCAGGCCAACGAACACCGACAGGGGACGGGCGAACAGGATCATCCACAGCGCCAAGGCCAGGGCGGGGATAGCGATGGGTAGCAAGTCATGGGGGGTGACCAGCAGGCCCAAGACCAAAAACATGCCGATCTGGGCCAGCCAGGCCATGCCGTCAAGCATATGCAAAATGCCGTGGCGGCTGCGAATCGGACTGTTGCCGATCACCAGGCCGCACAGGTAGACCGCAAGGAAGCCGCTGCCGTGCAGGGCGTTGGTCAGGGCAAAGACCGCCAGCCCGCCAGCAATGACCAAAATCGGGTACAGACCGTTGGCCAGATGGATGCGGTTAACCATTTGCAGCAAGAGCCAGCCACCGGCCAGACCGACCGCGCCGCCGATACCGAACTCTCGCAGCAGGTTAAGCAGCAGGCTGGCGTGCAGGTTGGTTTCACCGCTGGCGAGCATGTCGATCAGCGTCACCGTGAGGAACACCGCCATCGGGTCGTTGCTGCCGGATTCGATCTCAAGGCTGGCCGACACCCGCTCGTTCAGGCCTTTGCCGCCCAATAGTGAGAACACCGCCGCGGCATCGGTGGAACCGACGATAGCGCCTATCAGCAGGCCTTGAATCAGGTTGAGGTTGAACAGCCAGGCGGCCATCAAGCCGGTCAGGCCCGTGGTAATCATGACCCCGACCGTGGCCAGCGATAACGCCGGCCATAACGCTACGCGAAAGCTCGACACCCGAGTGCGTAAGCCGCCGTCGAGCAAGATCACCGCCAGAGCGAGGTTGCCGACCAGGTACGCGGTGGGGTAGTTGTCGAAAATGATTCCGCCGCCATCGACGCCTGCGGCCATACCGACCGCCAGGATGATGACCAGGATCGGGATGCCCAGGCGTGAGGACAGTGAACTGACGAGAATGCTTGCACCTACCAGCAACGCGCCGATCAAGAACAGGCTGTTGATGGTCGTTGCATTCAAAGGCAGTACTCCAGAAGGCTTAAAAGACGAGGCGTAGACGACGTATGCAGTCTACGTGCCAGCGATTCTAACCTGCGCGATTGGCCAGCTGTCAAAAAGGTTTTCAGGATATGAACTTGCGTGCGCGCAGCCGTTTTTCACGCCCATTGAATGGGTTGCACCTACGGCATTGCAAAGTGATTGCAGTTAGGTCTGAGGCTTTTTCTTACAAGAGAGAGGGATTAAGACTGCATTTTTTTGGCCCGGCAAATTGTATCTCTATGTCACATTTCTAATGCCAATGGATGAGTCATGAAACCTACCCCTTTGACCAGTGATCCGGTGTCTGATGAAAATCGACTCTTGGGTCTGGGTCCAAGCGCGTTGTACGTCGTGTCTGTCACCAAGTTTGTTGTGATGTATTTACTCACGGGCGGTGGGTACATCGTCTATTGGTCATACCGCAACTGGGCGACCTATAAACAAAGAGTCGGGGCTGACATCTGCCCGCTTGTACGCGCTGTGTTGTGGCCGTTTTTTATTCTTGAGCTGTTCGACAAAATTCAGAACGGTCTGGAACTGGCCGGCCGGCCCTGCCGGTGGCACCCCGAACCCAGGGCGTTACTGATTATGTTAATGGTCATGATCTCGACCCTGTTTGCGATGTTTTTTGATAGCCCGGCAGACGCCGGTTTGGTTTTCATAGCCAATACCTTGCTGATCACGCTGAGTGTGTTCTTGTTTGTCGGCGCTCAACGCGCCATCAATCTTTTGGCCGATGACAGCCTGGGGTTCAGTAATTGCAATTTTAGTGTGAGCAATGTGTGCTGGACGTTAGTCGGGGCGGTGTCAGTAACACTTCTGGGGTTCTGCGTGTTGGTGCGCACCAGCTAATTACCCGGAGGTGGCGCACAAAAAAACCGGGCACTTTTCAGGTGCCCGGTTCTTGATGTTTCAGCCTGCTATCAGCCGATGGTCATCAAGCTTGCGTTGCCCCCCGCAGCAGCGGTGTTGACGCTCAGTGCGCGCTCGATCACCAGGCGTTCCAGGGCAATAGAGGTTTCGCCTTGAGACAGACCTTGCACACCGACAATGGCGCCTGCGCGTTTAGCCACTTTCTGGCAGACGTCACGCAGTTGATCGCAATCGCCGTGGTGCAGGACGGCGTCAAACATCACATCGTCTTTGGTCCAGTCTGCAACCCGCTTGATGCGTGCTTGCACGGCTTGAGGCAGGCGCGCTATCACGGTTTGGCTCAGCTCGTTGTCCGGCAGTACCGCCGAGCTGCCCACTGCCAGCACAGCAGCCAGTTGGGTGAGCAGGTCGCCTTCGACTTCGGCCAGGCACAACACATGTTCGCGCGGCAGGATGGCGTAGCTGTTGCGCTCGCCGGTAGGGCCATTGAGCAGGCGAGTGATGCCGCTTTGCGAGTGGGCGGCATACTCGTCGCACAACTCGGCCAGCGCCGCTTGCTGATGGCTGTTGGCCCAGTCTTGCAGAGCCTTCAGCGGTTTGCTTAGCGCTTCACGCGCTTGAGTATCAGGCACGGTGACGGCGTCGGTCTTGGCGAATGATTGCTCAATCGCGTTAGCGGGGCGGGTCGACAACAGGCGGAACAAGTACAGCGGGCCGCCGGCTTTAGGGCCTGTGCCCGACAAGCCTTCGCCGCCGAACGGCTGCACGCCGACCACGGCACCGACGATGTTGCGGTTAACGTAGACGTTACCGGCATTGACGTTGTTGACCACCTTGGCAATGGTTTCGTCAATGCGGGTGTGCACGCCCAGTGTCAGGCCGTAACCCGATGCGTTGATTTGCGCGATCAACTGGTCGATATCTTTGCGCTTGTAGCGCACCACGTGCAGCACCGGGCCGAAGATTTCGCGTTCCAGCTCGTCGAAGCTTTCCAGTTCAATCAGGGTCGGCATGACGAAGGTGCCGCGTTTGCACTCTTCAATGTCAGCGATGGCCATTTGGTAGACGCTACGGCCTTTGTTGCGCATGCCCTGAATGTGTTGCTCGATACCGGCCTTGGCTTCGGCGTCGATCACCGGGCCAATGTCCACGTTTAGACGCTCCGGATTGCCCATGCGCGATTCAGCCATGGCGCCTTTCAGCATTTCGATCACGCGATCTGCCGAATCTTCCTGCAGGCACAGTACACGCAAAGCCGAGCAACGCTGACCAGCGCTGTCGAACGCGGAAGACACGACGTCGATGACCACTTGCTCGGTCAGCGCCGAGGAGTCGACGATCATTGCGTTTTGGCCGCCGGTTTCTGCGATCAGCGGGATTGGGCGACCTTGTGCGTCCAGGCGGCCCGCGATATTGCGTTGCAGCAAGCGCGCAACTTCGGTGGAACCGGTGAACATCACACCTTTGACGCGATCATCACCCACCAGGCGTGCGCCCACGGTTTCGCCACGCCCCGGCAGCAGTTGCAGCACACCCTCAGGGATGCCGGCTTCGAGCAGGATGCGTACGGCTTGCGCAGCCACCAGCGGTGTTTGCTCCGCGGGTTTGGCCAATACCGGGTTACCGGCAGCGAGTGCGGCAGCGACTTGGCCGCTGAAAATTGCCAGCGGGAAGTTCCATGGGCTGATGCACACCACCGGGCCCAGTGGGCGGTGGGCGTCATTGGTCAGGTCGTTGCGCGCCTGCACTGCGTAGTAACGCAGGAAGTCGACGGCTTCTCGGACTTCCGCAATGGCGTTGGCGTAGGTCTTGCCCGCTTCACGTGCCAGCAGGCCCATGAGCGGCTGGATTTCGCCTTCCATCAGGTCAGCCGCGCGCTCCAGAATCGCGGCACGTTCGGCCGGTGGCGTGGCTTGCCAGATAGGGGCAACGTTCAGTGCGCACTGGATTGCGTTATCGGCATCTTCAACCGTGGCTTCTTGTACATGGCCAACGACGTCACGCAGGTCGGACGGGTTGAGTACCGGCGCAGGCGTTTCGCTGCTGGAAGCGCATCCCAGCATCGGTGCCGCTTTCCAGTTGTTGTGCGCGGTGGCCAGCAAGGCGCAGGACAACGACGCCAAGCGATGTTCGTTGGACATGTCGATGCCGCTGGAGTTGGCGCGTTCGCTGCCGTACAAATCACGGGGCAAGGCAATGCGCGGGTGCGGCAGGCCGAAACCGCCTTCTTGCGCCGCCATGTGTTCGATCTGCGAGATCGGGTCGGCAACCAACTCTTGAATCGAAATGGTGTGGTCGGCGATGCGGTTAACAAACGAGGTATTCGCGCCGTTTTCCAGCAAGCGACGCACCAGGTATGCCAGCAGGGTTTCGTGGGTGCCGACGGGTGCGTACACGCGGCACGGACGGTTCAGCTTGCCTTCGGCCAATTTTCCGACAACCTGCTCGTACAACGGCTCGCCCATGCCGTGCAGGCATTGGAATTCGTACTGGCCGGGGTAGTAGTTCTGACCGGCAATATGGTAAATCGCCGACAAGGTTTGGGCGTTGTGCGTGGCGAACTGCGGGTAAATCGCTTCAGGCACGGCCAGCAATTTTTTCGCGCAAGCAAGGTAAGACACGTCGGTGTACACCTTGCGGGTGTAAACCGGGTAACCCTCCAGGCCTTCGACTTGGGCGCGTTTGATTTCGCTGTCCCAGTACGCGCCTTTTACCAGACGGATCATCAGACGATGGCGGCTGCGGCGCGCGAGGTCGATGACGTAGTCGATCACGTACGGGCAACGCTTCTGATATGCCTGAATGACGAAGCCGATGCCGTTCCAGCCCGCCAGTTGCGGTTCGAAGCACAGGCGCTCAAGCAGATCGAGGGAGATTTCGAGGCGATCGGCTTCTTCGGCGTCAATGTTCAGGCCGATGTCATATTGCTTGGCCAGCACGGTGAGTGACAGCAGGCGCGGGTACAGCTCGTCCATCACGCGCTCGTACTGGGCGCGGCTGTAACGAGGGTGCAGGGCCGACAATTTGATCGAGATGCCCGGGCCTTCATAAATGCCACGGCCGTTGGACGCTTTGCCAATCGAGTGGATAGCTTGCTCGTAAGAGGCCAGGTATTTCTGTGCATCATGCTCGGTCAGTGCCGCTTCACCGAGCATGTCGTAGGAGTAACGAAAGCCCTTGGCTTCAAAGCGCGTGGCGTTGGCCAAGGCTTCGCCAATGGTTTCGCCGGTGACGAACTGTTCGCCCATGAGGCGCATGGCCATGTCGACGCCCTTGCGAATCATCGGCTCGCCGCTTTTACCGATGATGCGGCTCAGCGAAGAGGTCAGGCCCGCTTCGTTGTGGGTCGAGACCAGTTTGCCGGTCAGCAGCAGGCCCCAGGTCGCGGCGTTTACAAACAACGACGGGCTGTTGCCCAAGTGCGGGTGCCAGTTGCCGGTACTGATCTTGTCGCGGATCAGGGCATCACGGGTGCCTTTGTCCGGGATGCGCAGCAGTGCTTCGGCCAGGCACATCAGGGCCACGCCTTCCTGGGACGACAGGGAGAACTCTTGCAGCAAGCCTTGAACGATGCCTGCACGACCCCCCGCGCTCTTCTGATTGCGCAGTTTTTCGGCGATCGAGGCGGCGAGGGCCTGAGTGGCCGCAGCCATCGGCGCAGGCAGACGAGCCTGTTCGATGAGCATGGGCACGACTTCAGGTTCCGGACGGCGGTAGGCCGAGGTGATTGCCGCACGCAGGACGGACTGCGGCAAAATGCTTTCGGCAAATTCGAGGAAGCACTGATGGGTGTGATCGGTGGGGGCATCGTCGGCGTCGTCGCCAGGTACACCGCTTAACTCGGTCAGGGTTGCACCACCCTCGAGTTTTTCCAGGTAATTGAAAATTGCCTGTTTGATCAGCCAGTGAGGCGTGCGATCAATCGAGGTCGCGGCAGCTTTGAGGCGCTCGCGAGTTGGGTCATCAAGTTTGACCCCAAGGGTGGTGGTAGCCATATTTTTATCCTCATGGGTGCCGCAGTTGCGCGGCAGCAGCTGGCGGCAAGATTAGCGCTGCGCTGAGAGAGGTGCAACCTAGTGCAACCCGTTTTTTTCTGCGCTTCGTCAGGATTTTTCCTGGCGGAGGAGTTGCGTGCACATCCTTGGTGCTTCCAAGTCTGTCTTGCGGGTTTCTTGCTCCGAAAAGGCGCAAAACTCCTGAATTGAGACGAAAAGGCGACAAGGTGCAACTTGCCTGGAAAAAACTGGTTGCACCTTATTTGCTTTGTTGCATAGCATTCGCAGCCAAGGTGCAACCGCTTTAATGCCGGGGCACCAACTGATGGTTTTCCTGGGGGAACGTCAGTCATAAATGCAGGGCTTTGTTCATCGTCTCAAACAGGACGTTTGTGAGCGTTCAACCAGACCGCTGCTAAACATAAAAACAATGCCAGGGCTTAATGTAATGAGTGTGAGTAACCCAACCCTGATCACGTTTGTGATCTATATCGCGGCAATGGTCCTCATCGGCCTTATGGCCTATCGCTCCACCAACAATCTTTCTGACTACATTCTGGGTGGCCGCAGCCTGGGCAGCGTTGTGACGGCATTGTCTGCTGGCGCTTCCGACATGAGCGGCTGGTTGTTGATGGGGTTGCCCGGTGCAATCTACATGTCCGGCCTGTCCGAAAGCTGGATCGCCATCGGTCTGGTGGCCGGTGCCTACTTGAACTGGCTGTTCGTGGCCGGTCGTCTGCGGGTTCAAACCGAGCACAACGGCGACGCCTTGACGCTGCCAGACTATTTCTCCAGCCGTTTTGAAGACCACAGCGGTCTGCTGCGGATTATTTCGGCCATCGTGATTTTGGTGTTCTTCACCATTTACTGCGCCTCTGGCATCGTGGCCGGTGCCCGTCTGTTCGAAAGCACGTTCGGCATGCCGTACGAATCAGCTTTGTGGGCCGGTGCTGCGGCGACCATTGCTTACACCTTTATTGGCGGCTTCCTGGCTGTTAGCTGGACCGACACGGTTCAAGCCACGCTGATGATCTTTGCGCTGATCCTCACGCCGATCATCGTGCTGCTGGCAACGGGCGGTGTGGACACCACATTCCTGGCGATCGAAGCGCAAGACCCAAGCAACTTCGACATGCTTAAGGGCACCACCTTTATTGGCATCATCTCGTTGATGGGCTGGGGCTTGGGCTACTTCGGTCAGCCGCATATCCTGGCTCGCTTCATGGCGGCGGATTCGGTCAAGTCGATTGCCAAGGCGCGTCGCATTTCGATGACCTGGATGATCCTGTGTCTGGCCGGTACGGTTGGCGTAGGTTTCTTCGGTATTGCCTACTTCGCGACCCATCCGGAGCTGGCCGGCCCTGTGACTGAGAACCCTGAGCGGGTGTTCATCGAGCTGGCCAAGTTGCTGTTCAATCCGTGGATTGCCGGCGTGCTGTTGTCGGCTATTCTCGCGGCGGTGATGAGTACCTTGAGCTGCCAGTTGCTGGTGTGCTCCAGCGCCCTGACTGAAGACTTTTACAAAGCATTCCTGCGTAAAAATGCCTCCCAGGTCGAGTTGGTATGGGTCGGTCGGATCATGGTGCTGGTGGTTGCTCTGATCGCGATTGCATTGGCCGCTAACCCTGAGAACCGTGTGTTGGGTCTGGTGAGCTACGCGTGGGCAGGCTTCGGTGCTGCATTCGGCCCGGTGGTACTGATCTCGGTACTGTGGAAAGGCATGACCCGTCATGGCGCGCTGGCCGGTATTCTGGTCGGTGCAATCACCGTGATCGTGTGGAAACACTTTGCCTTGTTCGGCCTGTACGAAATTATTCCGGGCTTTATCTTCGCCAGCTTGGCCATTTGGTTGGTCAGCGCACTGGGCCAAGGCCCAAGCAAGAAGATGATCGAGCGTTTCGACGCTGCCGAGAAAGATTTCCAGCAGAACAGCTGATTGGCCTGAGCCTTGGCTCGCTAAACAGCGCATAAAAAACGGCCCGCTCCTGTATGGATGCGGGCCGTTTTTGTTTGGGTCTTGCCCAAAGCCGTAAGCTTTTTCAGTGCTCATTGCATGAACAGGCAGGGTGTTTGTGGAGAAAGGTCTGAGCGTGCTGACGAGCGTTAAAGTACGGCTAGCCTTGCGTCAGCGTCCGCTTTCGGACGCCTTATCAAGGAGTATTTCTATGGGCAGCAAAACTATAAAAGGAGAGATCTCGCTTCGTGAGATTCCTTTCCAGTTCCAGAGTCAATACGTCTGGACCATACAGCTCACTGGCGTGAAAGCAGACGGCAGCCGCAAGCAACTGGGCTTCATCAGTGAGCCCACCGAAATCAAAGAGCCGTGGGCCTTTATGTTTCATGTTGATGATCATCTGATGGCTCATGACCTCCACAGGTACGATCTTCGCGTTGAGGTGTTGGATGGTCAGGTCTTGATCGCGGATGCCGATCATCGTTTTCCGGTCGACAGTCAAGGCGACGCACCCACGGTGCAACAACTGGTCTTGCAGCCTCAGTACATTTGATCAAGACCGCCGTCTGGCGCCACCTCAGGCTTAACGCCTGACGCGGCTCGCTGCGCAGGGTAAACTTCGCCCCCTGCGCAGGAGCAACCATGAACTATCGTCACGCCTTCCACGCCGGCAACCACGCCGACGTGTTCAAACATATTGTCTTGACCCGACTGATCGCCTTAATGTCGCGTAAAGAGCAGCCATTTGCCTATCTGGATACCCATGCCGGGATTGGTTTGTATGACCTTAAAGGTGATCAGGCCAACCGTACCGGCGAGTACCTGGAAGGCATTGCCCGCTTGTGGGATCAAAAAAACCTGCCCGCTATCACCGCGGATTACATGCAGGTCTTGCACAAGATGAACCCGGACGGCGAGTTGCGTTATTACCCCGGTTCGCCTGAGTGGGCGCGGCGCCTGACCCGTTCTCAAGACCGTATTTTGTTGAACGAGAAACACCCCGAAGACGGTGTGATGCTCAAAGACAACATGAAAGGCGACCGTCGCGTGGCCGTGCATTTGGGTGAAGGCTGGCATGTACCGCGGGCGTTGCTGCCGGTGGCCGAAAAGCGCGCGCTGATGCTGATTGACCCGCCGTTTGAAAAGCTGGACGAGATGAAACGCTGCGCTGAATCGTTGAAAGATGCGATCAGCCGTATGCGTCAGACCGTGGTAGCAATTTGGTACCCGATCAAGGACAAGCGCCAGCTGCGTCGTTTTTATCAGGACCTGGCAGGTTCTGGCGCGCCGAAGCTGTTGCAGGTCGAATTGTTCGTGCACCCACTGGACACCCCCAACAGCCTCAATGGCTCTGGCTTGGCGATTGCCAATCCACCGTGGGGTCTGGAAGAAGAGCTGCGTGAGCTGATGCCGTGGCTGGCCAAGAAACTGGGGCAAACCCAGGGTGGCTGGCAGATGGAATGGTTGATCGCTGAGTAAGCTGCAATGGGCCTCGTAGCCGCTGGCGAAGGCTGCGTTCGGCGGCGCAGCCGTCGCAAAATCCGGAAGCACGGTGTTTCAGCACAACCGAGCTGTCTGATTTAACGATTGCTTCGCAACCGGACGCAGCCTGCGGCAGCGGCTACGCAGATCGTTTTCGTCAAATAGGGCAGGTCACGCCAGTGCCGCCAATGCCGCAATAACCCTGCGGGTTTTTCGCCAGGTATTGCTGGTGGTATGCCTCGGCGAAGTAGACCGTTGGCGCTTCATCGATTTCTGTTGTGATCTGGCCAAGGCCGGCTTTGTCCAGTTCTGCCTGATAAGCGTCTTTGCTGGCCTTTGCTTCTTCCAGTTGCTCTGGTGTGGTGCAGTAGATGACTGAACGGTATTGACTGCCGATGTCGTTGCCCTGACGCATGCCTTGGGTCGGGTTGTGCAATTCCCAGAACATTTTCAGCAGGTCGGCGTAGCTGACTTTGTCCTGATCGTAGACCACCAATACCACTTCGGTATGGCCGGTCAGCCCCGAGCACACTTCTTCGTAGGTTGGGTTAGGTGTGTAACCACCGGCGTAACCTACGACGGTGCTGACTACGCCTTCACGCTCCCAGAACTTGCGTTCAGCGCCCCAGAAGCAGCCCAGACCAAAAATGGCGAAGCCGACATTGTCCAGAAACGGCCCCAGCAAGGGTGTGTTTTTGAATACGTAGTGCTTCTCAGGCAGTTGCATGGGTGTTTCGCGGCCCGGCAGGGCTTGTTCTTGAGTAGGTAGCACGTTTTTATTCACCAAAATTTCCGAGCGCAAGACCATTGTTCATGTCCTCTCAGTCAGAGTGAGTGTGGAAGTCAGGCTAGCAGTGTGCCCGAGTGTTGCAATGCTGTCAGGCCGAAGGGCCGCGTGGATAGCGTTTGAGCTTTTCCATCAGGTCGTCGCCCGGGATCGGGCGGTCGAACAGGTAACCTTGGCCCACATCGCACCGGTGGCGACGCAGAAACGCAAGCTGTGCGGCGGTTTCGATCCCTTCGGCGACCACTTTGAGCTTGAGGTTGTGGGCCATGGCAATCACTGCGGAGGTGATTTCCATGTCGTTTTGGTTGTCGGGAATGTCTTTGACGAAGCTGCGGTCAATTTTGATGACGTCGATCGGGAATTTTTTCAGATAGCTCAGCGAGGAATAGCCGGTGCCGAAATCGTCCATCGCCAGGGTCAGGCCCATCTCTTTCAACTGATCGAGCTGCAAGCGGGTGTCGTCTGTGGCTTCCAGCAGCAGGCCTTCGGTCAGTTCGAGTTCCAGCAGGCAAGCAGGCAGTTGTTCTTCCTTGAGGATGCTGGCGATAGAGGCTACTAGATCGGGGTCGGAGAACTGCTTGGGTGACAGATTGATCGCCACTTGCAAATTGCCCAGCCCGTTGTCGCTCAGATGCTTGCTCATGCGGCAGGCCTGACGTGCCACCCATTTGCCAATCGGAATAATCAACCCGGTTTCTTCAGCCACGCTGATGAACTGGTCCGGGCGGATCATGCCTTTTTCAGGGTGGTTCCAGCGCAGCAGGGCTTCCATGCCGAGCAAGCGCCCGGAACGCAGGCATAGCTTGGGTTGGTAGAACACATCGAGTTCGTTTTGCGTGAGCGCGCGGCGCAGGTTGTTTTCGACGAAGAGTTTGTAGCTGGCTTCAGCGTTCAGGGCCTCGGTGAAAACTTGTACCTGATGTTTACCGTTGGCTTTGGCTTTGTGCAGGGCCAGCCCGGCATTGCGCATCAGCGTTTGCGGGTCGAGCCCGTGCACGGGTGCGCAGGCAACGCCGACAGAGCCGGTCACGCTGATGAGCTGGTTGTCGACAAACATGGGTTTGTCCAGGGTCATGAGCAGTTGGTTGGCGGTGTTCTGGCCCGCTTCTACACCGGTGTCATCAAGGAGCACGGCAAATTCGTTACTGGCGAACCGCGCCAGAATATCTGCGGGGCTAAGGGTATTGCGCAGGCGTCGGGCCAGACTGATCAGCAATTTGTCGCCGGTTTGATGGCCGAGGCTGTCATTGATGCGCTTGAAGTTGTCGATATCGACCAGTAGCAGGCAAATAGGGTCGGTACTGGTGCGGGCGAAGCGCTCGTCCAGGGTGCGGATGAAGGCTGGACGATTGCCCAGGCTGGTCAGGTTATCGGTATAGGCCAGACGTTCAATGCGCTGCTGCGCCAGCTTTGACTCGGTGATGTCTTCGTAAATGCCGATGTAGTGGGTCAGTTCCCGGTTGTCCCCGTACACCTTGGAGATCGACATTTGACCCCAGTACGGTTCGAGGTTTTTGCGTCGACTTTTGAACTCACCTTGCCAGCTGTTGCCTTTGCTCAGGCTCGAATGCGCATCGAACAACAGGTCGCTGAGGTTCTCCAGTGCGGGCAGCTCGCTCAACTTCTGGCCCTGAACTTCGTCGGAGCTGTACTGGGTAATGGCGGTAAAGCTGGGGTTGACGTATTCCACCACGCCTTCGCAGTTGACCAGCAAGAAGGCGTTGGCGCTTTGTTCGACAGCCCGCTGAAACAGGTGCAAGGCGCTGGTGGCAGTGCGCCGGTTGTGGTTGTTGATGACTTGCGCAAACTGGTCGGCCAGCTCCCCGGCAAAGGCTATTTCGTCCGATTGCCACACCCGGCTTTTACCGGTTTGCTCAAGGCACAGCACGCCCACGACCTGCCCGTCGATACGGATGCTGGCGTCCAGCATGGCATTGGTGTCGTGACGGCTCTGGGTGGCGATGAGTTCACGGGTGCGCGGGTCGCGGTTGGCGTTGTGCGCATCGATGGAGCGGCTGGTGTGCAGGGCTTCGAGGTAGTCCGGGAAGTTGCTGATGTCGAGGGTGTCGAGCGGCACAAAGCTCTGGCTTTCACGCTGGAAGGCAGAAACCGGGTGCAAGTAGTTCCCTTCGAGGTTCCACAGGCTCGCGGCATCAACTTGATACATGTCGCAAGCGCTGCGGGTGATCAGTTCAGCCGCCTCTTGCAGCGAGTTGTGCTGGCTGTAGCGGTGACGGGCGAGCAGCAGAATCAAATCCTGTTGGGCGCGTACGCGCTCCAGGTGCTGGAGTTGTTCTTGCTGGGCGCGTTGATTGAGCTCCAGTGCCATATGCAGTCGGCTGTTCTGGGATTCTGGCTCAGTCAGGGCTGAAGGCGGCGGGTTTTCAAGCACCAACAGGTAGCCACGTAGTAACTGGCGGTTGTGGTGTTTGTAGGTTTCGCCCGCTTCCATCACTTTCAGCAGGCCCTGCTGCGTGTGCAAGGTGTAATGCACGACGTAGTGAGGCTCGTTGGTGAGTTGCCGGGTAATGGACTCATGCAGGTGATGACGGGCTTTGGGCTCCATCAAACTGGCATAGGGCGACATGACCTGCGTGCACAGATCGTTCGCTGACGCGCCGAAATGGCGTTCGCAGTTAGGATCGAGATAAAGCAGTGCCCAACTGGCGTCATTAAGCCGCTCGAAACGCAGCATGCCGAGCCGAGAAGGCACGGGTAACTGGGTCACGACCTCGGATGCCATGCGCACGGCAGCATCGGGCTGGCTTTTCATTGAACACTCGCTTCACAAATGCGGATGGCGCACGGGCAGGTGCCCTGATCCTGTGGTATGCGGCAAGGTTGCATCAAGCTCGCTGCGCTGACAAGTCAGCAAGGAGGCTAAGTGCTATAGAAGGCTATCGGCAGGTGTTCAGCATTCTGGAGTTTCTTTATACCTTGGCCCTCACCCCAACCCTCTCCCGGAGGGAGAGGGGGCTGACCGCGTGCGGTCTTGAAGTTATCCCCAAATCAGTCCCCTCTCCCTCTGGGAGAGGGTTAGGGTGAGGGGCTTTCATAAATCGCAGGCAAAAAAAGCCCCGCCAAAAGAGCGGGGTTGAGGTACGAGCGTGGCGCTCGGAAAACAGTGCGCAGCCCCGGCCTTCGGTGAGGAAGGCCGGGACGTGGCTTACAGCAAGATAGTGCGGATGTCGCCCAGCAACTGGCTCAGACGCTGGGTGAAGCGTGCAGCCGCGGCGCCGTTGATCACACGGTGATCGTAGGACAGCGACAGAGGCAGCATCAGTTTCGGCTGGAAGGCTTTGCCATCCCAAACCGGCTGAATGGTTGCCTTGGAAACACCCAGAATCGCTACTTCCGGCGCGTTGACGATCGGCGTGAAGCCGGTACCGCCAATGTGGCCGAGGCTGGAAATAGTGAAGCAGGCGCCTTGCATGTCGTCTGCGGTGAGCTTTTTGTCACGGGCTTTGGCAGCCAGTGCCGCGGCTTCAGCTGCCAGTTGCAACAGGCTCTTCTGATCAACGTTCTTGATCACAGGTACCAGCAGGCCATCCGGGGTGTCTACGGCAAAGCCGATGTTGACGTACTTCTTGCGGATGATCGCTTTGCCGCTTGGCGCCAGCGAGCTGTTGAAGTCCGGCATTTCCTTGAGCAGGTGCGCGCAGGACTTGAGCAGCAGAGGCAGTACGGTCAGTTTCACACCGGCTTTTTCTGCGACGGCTTTCTGCGCAACGCGGAAGGCTTCCAGCTCAGTGATGTCAGCCTGGTCGAACTGAGTCACGTGCGGGATGTTCAGCCAGCTGCGATGCAGGCTCGACGCGCCAATTTGCATCAGGCGAGTCATGGCCACTTCTTCCACTTCGCCGAAACGGCTGAAGTCGACGGTCGGAATTGGCGGGATGCCCGCGCCACCGGTTGCACCGGCAGCCGGTGCTTCCTTGGCCTTCTGCATCATGGCTTTGACGTAAGCCTGTACGTCTTCTTTGATGACGCGCCCGTGCGGGCCGGTTGGCGGCACGGCGCTCAGTTCAACACCGAACTCGCGGGCCAGTTGACGCACGGCAGGGCCGGCGTGAACCTTGCCGCCTTTTGGCGCAGGCGCTGCGGCCGGAGCAGGAGCAGCCTCGGCTTTGGCGGCTGGCGCAGGTGCAGCAGCGGCAGGCGCTTCAGCTTTGGCAGCAGGTGCTGGCGCAGCTTGGGCCGGTGCAGCAGGCGCAGCAGCGCCCGCCACTTTAAGCTTGAGGATGAAGTCGCCAGTGCCGACTTCGTCGTCCAGCTTGACCGCAATGCTTTCCACCACACCGGCCGCCGGCGATGGAATCTCCATGCTGGCCTTGTCGGATTCGAGGGTGATCAGCGATTGATCAGCTTCAACGGTGTCGCCAGCCTTGACCAGAATCTCGATGATTTTGGCTTTGCCCGACGAGCCGATGTCCGGGACGTGAATGTCCTGAACTGTCGAGCTTGCAGGTGCAGCAGCCGGGGCCGCTGGGGCCTCGGCTACTGGTGCGGCAGCTGGCTTTTCAGCAGCGGCCGCTGGGGCAGCGGCTGGCGCTTGAGGTGCCGCAGCGTCGCCTTCGGCTTCCAGCTCCAGCAATTCATCGCCTTCTTTCAAGCGGTCGCCCAGCTTTACTTTCAGGCTTTTGACGATACCGGCTTTGGGAGCAGGGATTTCCATGCTCGCCTTGTCCGATTCCAGCGTCAGAATGCTCTGGTCCGCTTCTACACGGTCGCCGACTTTTACAAACAGTTCGATGACTTCACCGTCACCGCTGCCGATGTCAGGTACTCGAATGAGTTCGCTCACAAATATTCTCCTCAGCAGTCCAGTGGGTTGCGTTTTTCCGGGTTGATACCGAACTTCACGATGGCTTCTGCAACCACCTTGGGTTCGATGTCGCCACGGTCAGCCAATGCTTCCAGGGCTGCCAACACCACGAAGTGACGGTCTACTTCGAAGAAGTGACGCAGTTTTTTGCGGCTGTCGCTGCGGCCGAAACCGTCAGTGCCCAATACTTTGAATTCCTTGACCGGTACCCACTGGCGAATCTGTTCAGCGAACAGCTTCATGTAGTCAGTCGAAGCAATGACCGGACCTTTACGGCCTGTCAGGCATTCTTCAACGTAGCTCAGCTTAGGCTTCTGGCCCGGGTGCATGCGGTTGGTGCGTTCAACGGCCAGGCCGTCGCGACGCAGTTCGTTGAAGCTGGTCACGCTCCATACGTCTGCACCGATGTTGAATTCGTCACGCAGGATTTTCGCGGCTTCACGCACTTCACGCAGGATGGTGCCGGAGCCCATCAGTTGTACGTGGTGAGCAGCTTCCTTGGTGTCTTCTTCAAGCAGGTACATCCCTTTGACGATGCCTTCTTCAACACCGGCCGGCATGGCAGGCTGCTGGTAAGACTCGTTCATCACGGTGATGTAGTAGAAGACGTCCTGTTGCTCTTCGGTCATCTTCTTCATGCCGTCCTGAATGATCACCGCCAGCTCATAGCCGTAGGTCGGATCGAAGGTGCGGCAGTTCGGGATGGTCGAAGCCAGAATGTGGCTGTGACCGTCTTCGTGTTGCAGGCCTTCACCGTTGAGCGTAGTACGCCCGGCGGTGCCGCCGATCAGGAAGCCACGGGTGCGGCTGTCGCCAGCAGCCCAGGCCAGGTCGCCAATACGCTGGAAGCCGAACATCGAGTAGAAGATGTAGAACGGCAGCATCGGCTGGTTGTGGTTGGAGTACGAAGTACCGGCCGCGATGAAGGAGCTCATGGCGCCTGCTTCGTTGATGCCTTCTTCGAGAATCTGACCTTTTTTGTCTTCCTTGTAGAACATCACCTGGTCTTTATCGACTGGCTCGTAGAGCTGGCCAACGGACGAGTAGATGCCCAACTGACGGAACATGCCTTCCATACCGAAGGTACGGGCTTCGTCCGGGATGATCGGAACGATGCGTTGACCGATGTCCTTGTCTTTCACCAGCTGTGCCAGGATGCGCACAAAGGCCATGGTGGTGGAAATTTCACGGTCGCCGGAGCCGTCAAGGATGGCCTTGAGGGTGTCCAGTGGCGGGGTCGGAATGCTCAGGCTCTTGGCGCGACGCTGCGGCACGAAGCCACCCAGTGCTGTGCGACGCTCCATCAGGTAACGCGCTTCAGCGCTGCCTGCTTCTGGCTTGAAGAACGGCAGGTTTTCGATTTCGTCGTCTTTGACCGGAATGTCGAAGCGATCGCGGAACAGCTTCAGGCTTTCAACATCAACCTTCTTGGTGTTGTGCGCGGTGTTTTTCGCTTCGCCGGCGCCCGTGCCATAACCTTTGATGGTCTTGGCCAGAATGACGGTTGGCTGGTCTTTGTGATTGACCGCTTCGTGGTACGCCGCGTAGACCTTGTACGGGTCGTGGCCGCCACGGTTGAGTTTCCAGATTTCGTCGTCGGACAGATCAGCAACCATCGCCTTGAGTTCTGGCGTGTTGAAGAAGTGTTCACGCACGAATGCGCCATCTTTGGCTTTGTAGTTCTGGTACTCGCCGTCGATGACTTCGTCCATGCGGCGTTGCAGGATGCCGTCGACGTCTTTGGCCAGCAGCGGGTCCCAGAAACGGCCCCAGATGACTTTGGTCACGTTCCACTGAGCACCGCGGAACACGCCTTCGAGTTCCTGGATGATCTTGCCGTTGCCGCGAACCGGGCCGTCGAGGCGCTGCAGGTTGCAGTTGATGACGAAGATCAGGTTGTCGAGGTTTTCACGGCCAGCCAGGGAGATTGCGCCCAGGGATTCTGGCTCGTCGCACTCGCCGTCACCCAGGAAGCACCATACTTTTTGCTTGCCGGCTGGAATGTAGCCGCGTGCTTCCAGGTACTTCATGAAGCGTGCCTGGTAGATCGCCTGGATCGGGCCAAGGCCCATCGAGACGGTTGGGAACTGCCAGAAATCAGGCATCAGCCAAGGGTGCGGGTAAGACGACAAGCCGTGACCGTCGACTTCCTGGCGGAAGTTGTTCATCTGGTCTTCGGTGATGCGGCCTTCCATGAACGCACGGGCGTAAACGCCTGGAGAGGTATGGCCCTGGAAGTAGATGAGGTCGCCGCCGTGTTCTTCGGTCGGGGCCTGGAAGAAGTAGTTGAAGCCGATGTCATACAAGGTTGCGCTGGAGGCGAAGCTGGAGATGTGACCGCCCAGGTCAGAATCTTTCAGATTCGTGCGCATAACCATCGCCATTGCGTTCCAGCGTACCAGCGAGCGAATGCGGCGTTCCATGAACAGGTCGCCAGGCATGCGTGCTTCGTGGGTAACGGGGATTGTGTTGCGGTATGGCGTGGTGATGGCGTACGGCAATTGCGAACCGGTGCGGGTAGCGAGCTCACCCATACGGGTCATGAGGTAGTGAGCGCGTTCTTCGCCTTCTTTGTCGAGAACCGATTCGAGGGCGTCCAGCCATTCCTGGGTTTCGACGGGATCGAGGTCTTGCATGGCTTGCTCCAGGGCGGAAAGGCTTCCAGAATCGGTTGCCTGAGTTTGCGACTGGCCTTGTGGGCAGACGACATAAATTCTTGGATCGCCGAAAGCTTGTTTTCCGGCGTTGTGTAGTTTTACTACAAATCGTCGGCCATTTCAGCCTTTCGAGTGTTCAGGTCAGTAGTAAAACTACACGAAGTGCTCTGCTGGCGGTCCGTTGTGTTGTGCGGAAAATCGATAATGTTGGTTGGATATTGACTTGAAAGCGATTGGCGTACATGTTTGCTGCCAATAAAGATAAAAATTAAGCTATTTATAACCTTTGTTAGACAGTCGGGTTTGACCGCTGTTTCTTCCTGTCACGGTACCCGGCAACCCTATCGCCGATCAAGGATAGACCATGAGCCTTCCCTCGCTAGTCCCCATTCCAAGCCTTTTGTTGCCACTTGCCAGCCGCGCAGAGCACGCGTGGCGCGCAGCGGTCGCAGATCTTGCGGGCGGGCACGGGCTGGATGACTGGTCGTCGGATCGGTGGTCTGACTTTAATCGGGTCAGTGCTGCCAGTGACTTCTTTATTGAGCACGCCTTACGTGACCCTTTGATGTTTCTGGCGTTGGTGAGCTCCGGTGAGCTGGATCGCAGTTATGCCCCCGGTGAACTGTGCGGGCAGATTGGCGGTGCGGTTGAGCAGGCCAGCACTGATGACGAGTTGGGCCGTGAGCTGCGTCGTCAGCGTACTCGCCAGCAAATCCGGATTATTTGGCGTGATCTCACCCGTCAGGCCGATTTGATTGAAACCTGTCGCGATCTGTCGGACATGGCTGACGCCTCTATCGACCAGGCCTACCGTTGGTTGTATCAGCGCCATTGCCAACAATTCGGTACGCCTACGGGGCACCGCAGCGGCGAGCCGCAGCAGATGGTGATTCTGGGCATGGGCAAGCTCGGTGCGGTAGAGCTGAACCTGTCGTCCGACATCGACCTGATTTTTGCGTATCCCGAGGGCGGTGAGACGGTGGGTGCCAAACGCCCGCTGGATAACCAGGAGTTTTTTATCCGCCTGGGGCAGCGCCTGATCAAAGCACTGGACCCGATGACGGTCGACGGGTTTGTATTTCGCGTCGACATGCGCCTGCGCCCGTATGGTTCGTCGGGTGCGCTGGTGTTGAGCTTTAATGCGCTGGAACAGTATTACCAGGATCAAGGTCGCGACTGGGAGCGCTACGCCATGATCAAGGCCCGCGTGGTGGCCGGCGATCAGGTGATGGGCGCACAGTTGCTCGATTTGCTGCGGCCCTTCGTTTATCGGCGTTACCTCGACTTTTCGGCCATTGAAGCGCTGCGCACCATGAAGCAGCTGATTCAGCAGGAAGTGCGGCGCAAAGGCATGGCCGACAATATCAAGCTGGGGGCGGGCGGCATTCGTGAGGTCGAGTTCATTGCGCAGGCGTTTCAACTGATTCACGGCGGGCGCGACCTCAGCTTGCAGCAGCGTCCGCTGCTTAAAGTGCTGAAAATCCTCGAAGGGCAGGGCTATTTGCCAGCCGCTGTGGTGAGCGAGTTGCGCGAAGGCTACGAATTCTTGCGTTACACCGAGCACGCGATACAGGCCATTGCTGACCGCCAGACCCAGATGTTGCCGGACACTGAGCAGGATCAGGCGCGCATCGCTTTTATGATGGGCTTCGACAGTTGGGCTGCTTTCCATGAGCAACTGATGGTATGGCGAGGGCGTATCGACTGGCATTTCCGTCAGGTCATTGCCGACCCGGATGAGGATGAAGACATCGACGAAGGTGAGCTGATCGTTGGCGGTGAGTGGCTGCCCTTGTGGGAAGAGGTTCAAGACGATGCTGCCGCCTGCGCCCAACTTGAAGAAGCCGGATTTGTCGATGCCCCCAAAGCCTTGAAGCAACTGGCCGCCCTGCGTGCCAGCCCGCAATTGCGTGCGATGCAGCGTTTGGGGCGCGAGCGGCTCGATGCCTTTATCCCGCGGCTCTTGGCTCAGGCGGTGGAGCACGCCAATCCCGATCTGGTGCTGGAGCGGGTCTTGCCGCTGGTTGAAGCAGTGGCGCGACGTTCAGCTTATTTAGTGTTGCTCACAGAGAACCCCGATGCACTGCGCCGTTTGCTGACCCTGTGCGCGGCCAGCCCGTGGATTGCCGAGCAAATTACCCGCTTCCCGCTGTTGCTCGACGAATTGCTTAACGAGGGCCGATTGTTCAAGCCACCGTTGGCGCCTGAATTGGCTGCCGAGCTGCGCGAGCGTTTGACCCGCATTCCTGAAGACGACCTTGAACAGCAAATGGAAGCGCTGCGTAACTTCAAGCTGGCGCACCGTTTGCGGGTGGCGGCCTCGGAAATCGCGGGCAGCCTGCCCCTGATGAAAGTCAGTGATTACCTGACCTGGCTGGCTGAAGCCATTCTGGAGCAAGTGCTGGCACTGGCCTGGCGCCAGACGGTGGCCAAGTACGGTACGCCGCTGCGCAGCGACGGCAGCCTGTGCGACCCCGGCTTTATTATTGTCGGCTACGGCAAGGTCGGCGGGATCGAATTGGGGCATGGCTCGGATCTGGATCTGGTGTTTATTCACGACGGCGACCCCAATGCCGAAACCGATGGTGTCAAACCGATCGACGGGGCGCAGTTTTTCACCCGCCTGGGCCAACGAATCATTCATTTGCTGACTGCACAAACCAACTCCGGTCAGCTGTATGAAGTTGACATGCGCTTGCGTCCTTCAGGGGCTTCGGGCTTGTTGGTCAGCTCGCTGGGCGCCTTTGAGCGTTATCAGGAAAACGAAGCCTGGACCTGGGAGCATCAAGCGTTGGTGCGGGCGCGCGTGTTGGTGGGGTGTAAACAGGTCGGTGCGGCGTTCGAGAAGGTCCGCGCCCATGTGCTGGAGCGTGAGCGCGACCTGCCGACGCTGCGTCAGGAAGTCAGCGAGATGCGCGCCAAAATGCGTGACAACCTGGGCACTCGCATCACGGTTGCCGGTACGGCGCAAAATGCCTTCCAGCCCACGGTGCCCTTCGACCTCAAGCAGGACGCCGGAGGTATCGTCGATATTGAATTTATGGTGCAATACGCGGCCCTGGCGTGGTCCAGGGAACACCCGGCGTTACTGCGCTACACCGATAACATCCGCATTCTGGAAGGGCTGGAAGACGCCGGGCTGATGCCTGCTGCTGATGCCAGTCTGTTGCGCGAGGCTTACAAAGCCTTTCGCGCCGTCGCCCACCGGCAAGCCTTGCAGAAGGAGGCCGGGGTGGTCACGGGGGATCAATTTGTGGTCGAACGCCAACACGTACGGCGCATTTGGTCCGAGCTAGGATTGAGCTAACGAGTGAGTTGGCTCACACACAGAGTTAAAGCTGTAAGAACGTATCCGGCGGGTCCATAAGGCCCGTCCAATTTGCCTGATGCCGTGTGGTGCAGGTGCTGGATTCTTTGAGGAGCGTAATGATGTCGATGGCTGATCGTGATGGTGTGATCTGGTATGACGGCAAGCTGGTGCCGTGGCGCGATGCCACAACCCACGTGCTGACCCATACATTGCACTACGGCATGGGCGTGTTTGAAGGTGTGCGCGCTTACGAAACCCCGCAAGGCGCGGCGATTTTCCGTTTGCAGGCGCACACTGACCGCCTGTTCGATTCGGCCCACATCATGGGCATGAAGATCCCGTTCAGCAAAGACGAAATCAATGAAGCGACCCGCCTGGCGGTGCGTGAAAACAACCTCGACAGCGCTTACATCCGCCCGATGGTGTTCTACGGATCTGAAGCCATGGGCCTGCGCGCCACCGGTTTGAAGGTTCATGTGATCATTGCGCCGTGGAGCTGGGGTGCCTACATGGGCGCCGAAGCACTGGAAGTCGGGATCAAGGTGCGCACCAGCTCCTTCACCCGTCACCACGTGAACATTTCCATGACCCGCGCCAAGGCCAACGGTCACTACATCAACTCGATGCTGGCCTTGCAGGAAGCGATTTCCGGCGGTGCAGACGAAGCGCTGTTGCTGGACCCGGAAGGCTTTGTGGCCGAAGGTTCAGGCGAGAACGTGTTTTTGGTCAAAGACGGTGTGATTTACACCCCGGACGTGACGGCGTGCCTGAACGGCATCACGCGCAGCACGATCCTGACGCTGGCCACTGAGCACGGCTACAAGTTTGTTGAAAAACGTATTACACGCGACGAGGTGTACATCGCCGACGAAGCGTTCTTTACCGGCACCGCCGCTGAAGTAACGCCGATTCGCGAAGTGGACGGTCGTCAAATTGGTATCGGCCGTCGTGGCCCGATTACTGAAAAACTGCAAAAAGCCTACTTTGATCTAGTGACCGGTAAAACATCGAACCACCCAGAGTGGCGTACACTGGTCAAATAAAGCGATATGGCATCACAGCGGGGAGGCGAATGCCTCCCTTGCTTGTTTATGGAAACTTATGAATATTTTGATCGTTGGGCCCAGCTGGGTCGGTGACATGGTGATGGCGCAGACACTGTTCCAGTGCCTGAAACAGCGTCACCCAGAGTGTGCAATCGATGTGCTGGCCCCCGAGTGGAGCCGGCCCATCCTTGAGCGCATGCCTGAAGTGCGCCAGGCCTTGAGCTTTCCGCTCGGCCACGGCGCGCTGGAACTGGCTACGCGGCGCAAGATCGGCAAGTCCCTCAAGGGCCAGTACGATCAGGCGATCCTGCTGCCTAACTCGTTGAAATCGGCCCTGGTGCCGTTTTTCGCCGGCATCCCCAAACGTACGGGCTGGCGCGGCGAGTTCCGTTACGGCCTGCTCAACGATGTGCGCACGCTCGATAAAGCGCGTTACCCGCTGATGATCGAGCGCTTTATGGCGCTGGCGTATGAGCCGGGCGCAGACTTGCCCCGGCCATACCCGCGCCCTGATTTACAAATTGACCCGGTAAGCCGCGACGGCGCGCTGAACAAGTTTGGTCTGACGATGGACCGACCAGTGCTGGCGCTGTGCCCTGGCGCCGAGTTCGGTGAGTCCAAGCGCTGGCCGTCCGAGCACTACGCTGCAGTGGCCGAGCAAAAGATCCGCGAAGGCTGGCAAGTCTGGCTGTTTGGCTCCAAAAACGATCATGGCGTGGGTGAAGACATTCGCGCACGCTTGATTCCCGGCCTGCGTGAAGAGTCCGTCAACCTCAGTGGCGAGACGTCACTGGCTGAAGCCATCGACTTGCTGTCGTGCGCGGACGCCGTGGTGTCCAACGATTCCGGGCTGATGCACGTGGCTGCGGCGCTTAATCGCCCACTGGTGGCGGTGTACGGTTCGACCTCGCCGGGTTTCACTCCGCCCTTGGCCGACAAGGTCGAGATTGTGCGTCTGGGTCTCGAATGCAGCCCTTGTTTTGATCGCACCTGCCGTTTCGGGCACTACAACTGCCTGCGTGAACTGCTGCCTGCGCCTGTGCTTGAAGCCTTGCAGCGGTTGCAGGGTTCTGTGGTCGAGGTCAACTAGGTGCGCGTTCTGTTGGTGAAAACCTCATCCCTTGGGGATGTGATTCATGCGCTGCCGGCGTTGACCGATGCGGCGCGGGCGATTCCGGGCATTACCTTTGACTGGGTTGTGGAAGAAGGCTTTGCCGAGATCCCGACCTGGCACCCGGCGGTGGGTAAGGTGATCCCAGTGGCCATTCGTCGCTGGCGCAAAAATATCTGGCAAACCCTCAAGAGCGGTGAGTGGAAGCGGTTTAAACAAAGCCTGCGCGCCGAAAAATACGACCTCGTGATTGACGCCCAAGGGCTGGTAAAAAGCGCGTGGCTGACCCGTTACGTCAACGCACCGGTGGCCGGGCTGGACAAAAACTCGGCGCGGGAGCCCTTGGCCAGCCGTTTTTATCAGCGTCGCCTGGCCGTGGCTCGCGGGCAGCACGCGGTTGAGCGTTTGCGTCAGTTATTTGCCGTTGCGCTGGGTTACGACCTGCCCAAAGGGCTGGGTGATTACGGCCTCGACGTTGATCGCTTGGTTGAATTACCGCGCAAGAAACCCTACGTATTGTTTCTGCACGGCACCACGTGGGACACCAAGCACTGGCCGGAGGTGTATTGGCGCGATTTAACCATTCGCATGGGCCATCTGGGTGTCGAGGTGCGTTTGCCCTGGGGCAACCCGGCTGAAAAGGCCCGCGCCGAGCGCATTGCCAGCGGTCTGCCGCATGCCGTGGTGTTGCCCAAGTTGAACCTGGCGGGCGTTGCCAAAGTGTTGGCCAGTGCCAGCGCGTGTGTGGCAGTGGATACCGGGTTGGGGCATTTGGCGGCGGCACTGGATGTGCCCACCATTTCCCTGTTTGGCCCGACCAATCCCGGCTTGACCGGTGCTTATGGCAAGGCACAAATCCATTTGGCCAGCGATTTTCCGTGTGCGCCGTGCCTGCAAAAAAAATGCACCTACACTCCGACTGCACAGGACCAGCAGCGGTTTGATCTGAAAAACGAGTGGCCTTTGTGCTTCACCCGTTTGAACCCTGAGCGTGTCGCGAGTCGATTAAGCACGTTGTTACTGGCTGAGGAACTGCGCTGATGCAACTGGCTTTTGTACTGTACAAATATTTCCCGTTTGGCGGGCTGCAACGCGATTTCATGCGCATCGCGCTGGAATGCCAGCAGCGTGGCCATCAAATCCGTGTGTACACGATGATTTGGGAAGGTGACATTCCGCCCGGTTTTGAAGTGTTGGTCGCGCCGGTCAAGGCGTTCCACAATCACACCCGCAACGAGAAAATGCTCGCCTGGATGCAGGCCGATCTGGCCAAACGCCCGGTCGACCGCCTGATTGGCTTCAATAAAATGCCGGGGCTGGACGTGTACTACGCCGCCGATGGTTGTTTTGAAGACAAGGCGCAGAATCTGCGTCATTCGTTCTACCGCTATTTCAAGCGCTACAAGCATTTTGCCGAGTACGAGCGTGCGGTGTTCGACAAGGACGCCAAGACTGAAATCCTGATGATTTCCGAAGTCCAGCAACCGCTGTTCATCAAGCATTACCACACCCCGGTGGAGCGCTTTCACTTGCTGCCGCCGGGTATTGCGCTGGACCGTCGTGCGCCGCCCAATGCGGCCGAGATTCGTGCCGAGTTCCGCCGCGAATTCAAGCTGGCAGACGACGATCTGCTGCTGGTGCAGATCGGCTCGGGGTTCAAGACCAAGGGTGTCGACCGCAGCCTCAAGGCGCTGGCGGCGTTGCCGGCCGAGCTGAAAAAACGTACGCGTTTGTTTGTCATTGGTCAGGACGATCCCAAGGTTTTCCAATTGCAAAGCGCGACGCTGGGGCTGGGCGAGCATGTGCAGTTTCTCAAAGGGCGCAGCGATATTCCGCGCTTCCTGTTAGGTGCAGACTTGCTGATTCACCCGGCCTATAACGAGAACACCGGCACCGTACTCCTGGAAGCATTGGTGGCGGGCTTGCCTGTGTTGGTCAGCGCGGTGTGCGGCTATGCCCATTACATCGCCGATGCTGACGCAGGCCGCGTACTGGACGAGCCGTTCGAACAGTCGCAACTCAATGATTATTTGACTCACATGTTGTCCGATGATGCTGCGCGCGCAGCCTGGAGCCGTAACGGCCTGACCTACGCGCAGACGGCCGACCTCTATAGCATGCCGCAACATGCTGCGGATGTGATTCTGGCGGAGCAACACTGATGAAACTGATACTGGCTGAACCGTTCAAGAGCCTGTGGGCCGGGCGCGATGCCTTTGCCGAAGTCGAGCGCCTGGAGGGTGAGGTATACCGCGAGCTGGAAGGGCGTCGTACCTTGCGTACCGTCGTCGACGGGCGTGGTTATTTTGTAAAAATTCACCGTGGCATTGGCTGGGGTGAGGTGTTCAAAAACCTGCTGTCGGCCAAGCTGCCCGTGTTGGGTGCAGGCCAGGAATGGCGGGCAATCCAGCGCCTGACAGAAGTCGGCGTACCCACCATGACGGCTGTCGCGTATGGCGAAAAAGGTAGCAACCCGGCGACCCAGCATTCGTTCATTGTCACTGAAGAGCTGGCGCCGACTATCAGCCTGGAGGACTTCACCCTCAATTGGGTCAAGCAGCCGCCACAGCCGCCGCTCAAGCGCGCACTGATTGCTGAAGTGGCACGCATGACCGGCATGATGCACCGCGCAGGTGTGAACCATCGCGACTGTTACATCTGCCATTTTTTGCTGCACACCGACACACCGGTCACGGTGACTCAGCTACGCCTGTCGATCATTGATCTGCATCGCGCGCAGATCCACACGGTGCTCAGCAACCGCTGGCGCAATAAGGATCTGGCTGCGTTGTATTTCTCGGCACTGGACATTGGTCTGACGCAACGTGACAAGTTGCGCTTCCTGCGGGGTTATTTTCAGCAGCCGTTGCGTCAGATTCTGCGCGATGAAGCCAGACTGCTGACATGGCTGGAAAGCAAGGCGAGCAAACTTTACGCACGCAAACTGCGTCACGGAGATGCACTGTAATGGCGGGATGGAATCTGGACCCCGCTTACAGTGAGTTGGCCGCGGATTTTGGCAGCCTGGATGCGGTGTTTGCCTTACAGGGCGTGCACCTGACCCGTGACCCCTTGTCTGAAGTGATTCGTGTGGAGCGTGGCGGGGTCAATTACTACGTCAAACGCTACACCGGCGCAGGCAAAGGCTTGCGCCGCTATGTGGGGCGCCCGCGGGTGAAGTCGGAGTGGCAGAACCTCAAACGCTTCGCCAAGTGGGGTATTCCCACGGCTGAAGTGGTGGCGTGGGGTCTTGAGCGCAGTGGCTTTGCCTACTCCCGTGGCGCCATGATCACTCGCGAATTGCCCAACACCCGAGACCTGTCGGACTTGGCGGACAACTACGATCCGTTGCTCAAGGACCGTGCCTGGGTCGATTGCGTGAGTCGCCAATTGGCGCATTGCACCAAGACCATGCATGACCACCGCTTTACGCATAACGACTTGAAGTGGCGCAACCTGCTGATCGACGACCAGCCCAAGCTGTACCTGATCGATTGCCCGAATGGTGATTTCTGGCGCGGTTTTTGGCTCAAGTACCGCATTACCAAAGATTTGGCGTGCCTGGATAAAGTGGCTAAATACCACCTGTCTTACACTCAGCGTTTACGCTTTTATTTTCAATACACCGGGCGTACGACGCTCAACGCCGCAGACAAGGAACGAGTCCGCCATATCGTGCGTTTTTTTGAGGGCCGGGAATGACTGATTTTGTGGCGCCCGCTGACCGCGCCTTGCTAGAGCGCAATGGTCTGGCCAATTTTGATGCCTTGTGGAACGTGCAGCTTGATGCGGTGGACGAACCCAACACCAGTGGCGATGGCTGGAGCAGTGTGTTTCGACTGGATTGCGAAGGTCAGGGTTTCTATCTCAAGCGCCAGAGCAACTACTTGACCCGTACGTTACACAGCCCACTGGGCGAGCCCAGCTTTGCCCGCGAGTTTCGCAATATCCAGCGCTATCAGAAGTTAGGTATTCCTGCGCTCGAAGCGGTCTTTTTTGGTGAGCGAAAAGTGCCGGGTGAGCGTCGGGCCATTTTGATGACCCGTGCGCTGGATGGCTGGAACGACCTCGATTCGCTGTTGGCCCAATGGCCGCAACTGACCGAGCAACAGCAGCAGGCGATTGTATTGGCCTGCGGCCAACTGGCGCGCCAGCTGCACGGCTTGCGTCAGGTTCACGGGTGTTTCTATCCCAAGCATATTTTCTTGCAGCCCAACGGCGATGCCTACCGCGCGCAACTGATCGACCTGGAGAAAACCCGGCCATTGCTGCTGGGCCAGCGCGACCGTGTCAAAGACCTCGAACCGTTGCTGCGCCGCGCCCATGCCTGGGGCGAGGCTGAAGTGCGCGCGCTGTTGGCCGCCTATCTCGATCAGCCGCACGACAGCGCTCTGGTGAACACCTGGCTTGAACGTTTGAACGGTCGTCGCACACATAAGGAAACTCGCTGATGCGCTTATCCGAACTGCAACACGCCGGGCGTACGCCGGGCTTGCCGCTGAGCATTGAACTGGCAGACGCTGCGGGGCCTGCGCAGTTGCAGATGCTGACTTTGCTGCGTGTGCTGCCGGGTCAGCGTTATGTCGGTGCAGGCGTCTGGCGTGGGCGTACGGTGCTGGCCAAGTTGATGGTCGGCAGCAAAGCGGCGCGTGAGTTCGGGCGTGAGCTGGCCGGTGTGCAACTGCTGGCCGAGCAAGGTTTGACCACGCCTCAATTGCTGGCCGATGGCTTGTTGGAAGGTGAGGGCGGCTGGTTGTTGTTCGAGTTTCTGGACGGCGCGCAAAGCCTCGATGAGGCCTGGAAGGCGGTGCAGGATTTGCCGGTGCTGGCCGATGAACAGCAAGCGGTGCTGGGGCAAGCCTTGGCGGCGATTGGCCAGATGCACCTCAAAGGCGTATGGCAGGAAGATTTGCACCTGGACAACCTGCTGCGTCACAACGGTCAGTTGTATCTGATTGATGGCGCCGGTATTTGTGTCGAGCAGGCCGGCAAACCCCTGTCACGCGACAAAGTGCTGGAAAACCTCGGGGTGTTTTTTGCGCAACTGCCCAAATCCCTTGAGCCGTTTACCGAAGAGCTGCTGGTGCATTACCTGCTGAGCAACGGCGAAAACGCATTGCCACTTGAAGCCCTGCTTAAGCAGGTCGAAAAAGTGCGCAGTTGGCGCTTGAATGATTTTCTGAACAAGACGGGCCGTGATTGCACCCTGTTCAGCGTGCAACGCGGGGCGTTTGCCTTGCGCGCCGTGCGCCGCGAAGAGGAGGCGGCCATGTTGCCTGTACTGGTGCATGCCGATGCTTTGCTCGATAAAAGCCATCTGTACAAAACCGGTGGCACAGCCACGGTGGGCAAAATCGAAATGGCAGGGCGCCCGCTGGTGCTCAAACGTTACAACATCAAAGGCTTCACCCATTGGCTGAGCCGCTTTTGGCGGCCGAGCCGGGCCTGGCATTCGTGGCGTGAAGGCAATCGGCTGGCCTTCCTTGGCATCGCCACGCCCAAGCCGCTGGCACTGCTTGAAACCCGATTTTTGTGGTTGCGCGGCAAAGCGTTTCTGGTGACCGATTACCTGTCGGGCCCGGACATCATTGCGCGTTTTGCCCCCTATATTGAACACGGGAATGCACCAGAAGCCGAGTTACAGGCGCTGGATCAATTGTTTGCCAGTTTGATTCGAGAGCGCATCAGCCACGGTGACCTCAAGGGTCATAACGTGTTCTGGGATGATGGGCGTTGGGCGTTGATTGATCTGGATTCAATGTGCCAACACTCATCCCCAGGCAGCTTCGCGCCGGCCTATGCCCGTGACCGTGCGCGCTTTATGCGCAACTGGCCTGCGGACAGTGCGCTGCATCAAGTGATTGATGCGCGCCTGCCGAAAGACCTTGGCTGAAACGTAACCAATATTTTCTGTGGGAACGAGCCCGCTCACTCCCACAGGGGTGGTGTTATGGCTTCAAAAGCTGTACTGCGCCCCGGCTCCCGCATACCACGAACGCCCCGGCGCGGCTTCGTAGAAGCGGCTATTGCCGTCCGCCACAATCACCGAGCCCACATACTGACGGTCCAGCAAGTTGTCCAAGCGTAACGTCTGGTGGAAGGTCCAGTGCTCGACCTTCTGCTCAAACTTCGCCCGCCAGTTGAACACGCTATACGCTGGGGCCGCCTTGGCAGTGTTAGTGTCTTCGACATAGACTTTGCTGCGGTACATGCCCTCGATCGCCGTGCTGACCCAGTCGGCCGGTTTCCAGTTCACTTCAGCAAACAATGTAGTCTGCGGCACGCCCGGCAGGTAGTTGCCCTTGGCGACTTCTTTTCTTGAAGTTCCGCTACCGCTAACAAAATCGCTATCGTAGGTCGCTTGCAGGCGGGTGTAAGCCAGGGTAGTGGTCCAATGCTCGCTAAGCTGGCTTTCGATCCCCAGTTCAAAGCCACGACGCAGTGTGCGGCCAGCGTTTTGGTAGGTGGTGCGTCCAAACTTGTTGTCTAAAACCACCAGTTCATCTTCCGTGGTGATCTGGAACACCGCTGCATTGATTCGTGTGTTGTTAAGCTGGGCTTTCAACCCCATTTCGTATTGTGTGCTTTCAGACGGCTTAAGGCCGAAGTTAAAACCCTGTCCGCTTGGCGAGTACGCCAGCTCGGCCTGAGTCGGCGTTTCAAAGCCTTTACCTGCGCTGACATAACCATGTAGTTCAGGTGTGAAGGCATACATCACGCTTATCGACGGCGTGGCTTTTTCGTAGCGTTTAGTGCCGCTGTCGTCGCCATTGGTGGCCGTTATGAACTGATCATCGACATCCATTTCCATGGTGCTGTAGCGCAAGCCCGTCTGCACCGTCCAGTTGTCCAGCTCCCAGTTTGCCTGCACGTATGGGTCTAGGCTGCGGGCGGTATCGACTTCGTCACGAACCATTGCGCCTTTAACACCCAGTTGATCGCCAATGTAGTTGTTGTAGCCGTGGCGGCTATCCTGGCTTTGGTCGAAATCTAGGCCGCCGATCAAGGTAAGGTTACCCGGTACGCCATACACCGGCTGCATCCAGCGCAGGCTGCCGCCGTAGAATTTACGGTCGAATTGAACGACGCCCCCGCCTTGTTCATTACCCGGCGTTCCTTTGGGAATAGCCAAATACTGAATCACGCTTCGTGTGCCGGTGTACGCATTGACCTGTAACGTCGCATCGCCAATGTAGCGTTCGTAGTTCATGCCCACTTGCTGATGGTCGATGCTTTTGCGGGTGTTGTAGATCAGGGCGTAGGGCGTCACTGAGCGGGGGTCGGCTTTATAAGCGGCCCAGCTTTGGCCCAATGGGTCTTGTGTGCCGTTTTGCTCAAGGCTGCTGTAAATCAGGGCCAGCTTGCTGTCTTCGTCGGGCTTCAGATTGAGCTTGGCAAAGGTCTGATCGCGGCGGGCGGCGCTGTGGTCGCGATAGCCGTCGGTGTCCATGCGCGAAGCGTCGAGCACAAAGCCCACGTCATCAACCGCACCTTCGGCCGTCAGGTGGTTTTTGCTCATGCCGTCGCTGCCCACGAGGGTTTCAGCACCGATGCGTGGCGGGCCTTCGCCGTCGCGGGAGAACATTTGAATCACCCCGCCCGCATTACTGCCGTACAGCGTGGCAGCCGGGCCACGCAGCACTTCTATGCGCTCGGCGGTGTCGAGGTTAAAGGTGGCCGCCTGGCCCTGCCCATCCGGAGTGCTGGCCGGGATGCCGTCGGCAATCAGCTTGATCCCCCGCACCCCGAACGCTGAGCGAGCGCCAAAACCACGGGACGAAATTTGCAAGTCCTGTGCGTAGTTCTGACGGTTCTGCACAACCAGCCCTGGTACGCGGGTCAGCACCTCAGAGGCATTGATGCCCAGTTGGCCATCCTGGATTTGCGCCTGGCTGATGCTATCGACTGAGTACGGCAGATCAAAGCTTGGGCTGACGCTGCGTGAACCGGTAATCACGCTGGGGTCGAGCTCCAGCGGTGCGGGTTCAGCGTGGCTGTTTTGGGTGAGCACCAGGCACGGCAGAAGCAGGGCAAAGTGAGCGGGAACAAAAAAATTCATGAGGGATATCGGAGTTCCGTGGGACGCGACCCGTCTTGGGCGATGGGTATCAGGCTAGCAGAGAAGATGAAGTTTAACGGGTGAGGGTCTTATAGCCAGTAAAAGTAACAGGCAAGGACGACGTTCTGTCGTCCTTGCGAAGGTGTGAGTGACTGAGTTCTATAGGTTATTTGAGCTGGCGCAGACCGTATTCATACAAAGCTATGGTCAGTTCATTCATGTCTTTGTAGCGAACCAAATGAATACCCTGCCAGTTAGGGCGCTCTATAAAAAGCTCGCCATGAGCATCGGCTTGCAGTCGGGTACGGATGATTTGATTGTTGTTTGAACGGTGGATGAGCTGAGCACCATCGACTGGGTTATTTTCAACTATGTAAAGGCCGGGCTGGCTGAGTTTCTGCTCAATTTGCGCGGGCGACAGGGGCGCTTTTTGTGGTGTTGTCCCGGGGATTTCCATTTCCATCACGTAGTCGTTTTTCAAATAAAAGTAATCCGTTTTCGGGTATTGCGGCGCTATCACCTCGCTGAAATCTTTCTTTAATGTGGGGCTGCTGCCAGGGGGCGCATCCAGTACACGCAGCCCTATGGCGCCTTCCAGCTCTGCCAGTCCTGGAACCCCCAAGAACGTATTGGCGTGAGAGTTGCCCACAAGGGCGATCCATTTTTGGCCAGGGTTTTGTGCGGTATGCGCTCGAATGATCTGCGAAGCGGTATAGCTGAACATTTCGTAGCGCACCCGGGGTTGATGACCTTGCGCGAGGCCGTTCAGGTGGTAACTGGCCATGCAATCAAGGGCTTTGATTTTAATGCCGTGTTGCACGGCGCAGCGCACCAGGTTGCTGTAATTATGGGCGCTGGCGGTGTCAACTCCGTGGCCTGCATCTTGTTCTTTGAGAAATTTGTCCAGCCCGGCAGGTATTTTTTTACGTGCAGAAAAATCATCCAGGTAGCTTTGATGTGCATCTGTTTGCAGGTGTTCTAAAAATAGGGTGTCGACTTTGTTTCTGGCCAGATGGGCCATCTGTTCGATCAGTATTTTTTTGCCTGACTGACTGGCGTGTGCTTCCCCAATGATCACGCCTTGGGTGTTTTCATATAAACGGTCAAATATGACGCTCGCCTTTTCATTGGCCGCAAGATCAGGCTTTAAGGGGCGTGGTTTGGTGGGTGACGTGTTGAGGAACGCCTGTGCATCCGCTAGCAGGTTTGCCCGGTGCCTTTTGAAGAACGTAGCAGCGTCGTGAAGTTTGGGGTCGCTTGAAGTTACGCCATTGATCAGCAGTTTTCTGCTGTGTGTCAGCAAGTTTTGCACATCGGTGTTGTATTCAAGGGCTACGTCGTGCGGAGTGTGAAGTACGACAGCGGGCGCAGGGGGCAGCTGTACACCTTGACGTACCAGCAGTTCCCAGCGTTTTGTGGTGGGTGATAGGCGGTGTTTGATTTCCCAGTGATCGGATACACGCCGAACTTTATAGGAGGTCGTGTGGCTAGACCCTCCTGGTATGTGCAAGTACCAGTCGCGTCCTAACCAGCCACTGCGGACTTCAAACACCAAGCCACTTTGTTCGATATACCTCATGTTGGACAGACGATAGATACCTTGTTCATCAGGCGTTTTACCGGCCAGGTTGATGCCTGAAACCTGAGCGCTCTCGATGACTTCCTCTATCGCGATCCTTTGCCTGATCGCTGCCAATGTCTGGTTTAGATCCCAGTCTCCCGACGACAGTTGACTGACCGGCTGGCGATAAAACGCGCTGGGTTCACGGGCATCAATCACCCGCCAGGTCGCGTCCAGGTTGTCGTACTGGCAGCGGTAGTAGTTGTTACGGCTGTCTTTTAGGTAGTGCGTGCTCTGGGTTCGGCCATCGCTCACCCGTGTGAGCTCGTAGACGCCAGTGCCGTACTCCTCACCTGTGCGTAACGTGAGCCCGCTGCGGGGAGGTGGAGTGGCTGCGTTGGGGTTGAGGGCAGGTGCCGGCAGCCGGGCACGTTGGCGAATGGCTCGCCCAAACACCGCTGAGCCAGCGAAGTCTGAAGCACCATCTGTCAGGTGAGCGATGGACTCTATGAAGTTCAGAAATGCCTCGTGCTCTTCTCCGCGCGCGAGTGCATCCAGGCCGAGTCCAATCTGGTAAGCAAAACGCAACATCACGATGGGCAGCAACACTTTGGTGGGCAAGACAAAAGACACCACATCAATCGCTGTCAGAATTGTTTCCTTGGCCGTGTTGAGATTGCTTTCATAGGTTGAGGTCGATTGCTCGTCGGCCTCCCTGATGGCGTACATGGCCTCGGTGTCGTACGACGCTTCATAAAACTGCTGGTGCTCGACTATTTGAAAACGCAGGTCGGTATCAGTCAGGCCGTCATTGAGGAGCGTCTGAATATAGGGCCGTTGAGAGGCTGTCACGCGGTTCAAGAGGTAGGGGCGTAAAACCTGCGACGACAGCTTGCGCGCCAACTCATTTCGCGATGTGGCGACCACGAACCAGTTTCGGTCAGGTGCGTCCGGGAGGTAACACACCAGGCCACTCGAGCCTGTAGAGCTAAAGGCCAGTAACCCTGGCAAGGGTTTGTAGCGCAACATCGGCAGATGAACTTTTATTTTTGCGCCGTTGAACAGAGGTCGAGTGCTGTCGACGGGGTGCTCCATTGCCGTCCTGACCCATGCCGCCTGTTCATTGTTAAGGGTGCCGGATAATTGGGCTTCTATCAGGTCCAACTTCAATTGCGCGGTCTTGAGTGCGACGTAGCGTTCCTTGCGCCAGTGCGCATGCGGGGACCTGACTAGCAAGTTGTTGAGTTTGGTTTTGTAGCGTTCCCCCACATCGATCTTGCGGACTAAATTCTTGATGTAGCTGTGGGTGAGTATCGGGTGTGTATTGCCGTTGGCGTCAAGCACCTGTGCCGTCAGGGAAAAGGTGGTGTCGAGTTGCCCCACATTGAGGAGCGCCAGTTCGGTCAAGCGGTGACGCGTATTTTTATAGGTAATGGTTGGTCCGGTTCGATCAGTGCTGAACCCTGCGGCGAACGCGGAACCACCGAACGGGTTAACTACGGCGCCTGTCTGCAATGCTTCGGTGGTCGAGATGATAATGGTGTCGGGGTCGACCTCTATGTTGTGATCCGCTTTTATTGTTTGCTTGAGTTGCAGGCGGGCATAACCCAGCAGCGTATTTTTTTTCCCGCTTTCAGTGATGGACTGAGCCTGTGAGCTTTCCGAGGCCAGACGTTCGAAATTGAGGCGCTCAACGGCCAGCCGCCACTGAACTTTATCGGCATCGGAGGCGTTTTTAAGCCAGCTCGGCAATTGCGCCTCAATCAGACGGGTTTGGCGCGCCCGCAAGATGCGCTCGGGTTTGAGGGGCAGGCTTGAGTGCAGGGAGTGTTTGACGCACTCAAACAGTTGCTCAAGGCTGAGGTCTGCTTTATTTGTCCGCGCCTCTGCCCAGGCATGGCGCATATCGTGGTGTTGTTTATGGATCAGATCCTGACTGTAAAACGTCCCGGTATTCTGGGTGATCGTGCGGTACTCCACGACACCTTGTGTGACGGCGCGCGCTCGGTCCTGGGCTAACACACAGTCAAGCAAGGCCTCGCGTTGATGGACGTCACGCAGTCTTGCCTTTAACTCTTGCGTCAGGTCTTTGAGGGACTCGAAGGTTTCCAGTCCGTTGGCCGGGGTGAAAAGGACCACCGTGCGAGCAGTTGGATCATCTGCTGACTTTTCGTCAGAGGCATCGTCCATACCTGCGGCTCGTCTCGGGGGGTGTATCCCCGGAAGGTCTGCATCGCTGATGATAAAGACCCCGTTGAGCGGTGTGCCGATCTGCTGCTGATCGCTTTTCAAGGCCACGCTGTAGAGGCCGAGTGTGTCTTGAGGAGGGGTTGGTGGGAGCGTTATAGGTGGATCAAAGACCTGAATGATGGCGTCCAGAGCGGCCTTGCTCAGGGTTTTGTCCTGATGACGCAGGTGGCTTTCGGCGACGAGCAAATCGAGAAAAATCTGGTCCAGTTTGTTTTTCGCAGTGAGCCCATCGAAGTCTGCCTGTGGGGTTTCCCAAAAATCTTTCAGTGCATCAATTACACATCGCTCCAGGTATTTAGTCGCGTAATCGAGATACCGCTCGAGTTCGTGCGGGGTGATCCCCCGGGTGCGATGCCGCTCATCCAGCGTTAGCGCCTGATTGTAAATATGAACCGAGCCTTGCTCGAAAGTAGGCACCTGACCTGTGAGGTAACACTCTTCAATCATCGCGCCAAGCGTTTGGCTGACGATAACCGGGGCTTGTCCCGGGAGCGGTGGTTGTTCATGGGTGAGGTAAAGCAAATCGGTGTGCGCTTTTTCAGGCAGTCTCGGGAAGAACGCCCGCAGTCGGTGATTCAGTGAGAGGGTCAGGTCAGGGGTAGCGCTGTGCAGTTCGAGTAATTCGCGATGAGCGTTTTTGAATTGTTCCAGGTAAGTGGACATTGCGTGTTCCTGTTTTAGACGTGTGCAGATGCACGTGAGGATGTCCTCACAGGGAATCGCAAAGCTCGGGCGAACAGGGCCTATATACGTATTGTGCTCGCTCAATGTGCTCGCTGGGGGGTAGCCCCACGCTCGTGGGAACGTGCATACGATGGATGGGTTGGGCGTGGCAAATCGCGCTGGGTCATTCTTGGCGTCTTTACGCTATAATCCCGCCCTTTAGTTGTTTCTGCGCTTTGCGCGCAGTGCACCCTTTTTTCAGGCGCCTGCCGCCTGCCTGCACTCTAAAGAGGCTAACCCAGTGGCATTGACGATTCTTGGCCTGTCCGGCGCCCTCAGCCATGATCCCTCCGCAGCCCTCTATATCGACGGCAAGCTGGTAGCGGCGGCTGAGGAAGAGCGCTTCGTACGTGATAAGCATGCAAAGAACCGCATGCCCTACGAGTCTGCAAAATTTTGCCTTGAGCAAGCGGGTATCAAACCGTCTGACGTTGACGTGGTGGCGATTCCGTTCGCCCCGATCAGCTTGTTCGGCAAGGCACGCTGGCACTATGCCAAGCGTTACTGGTACGCCCCGGACCGCGCCCTTGACGCGATCCTGATGGGCAACCGTCGTTACAAGCGCTATCGCAACAAGATTGTGTTCTGCCTTGAGCAATTGGGTTTTGACCCGAAGAAAATCAAGATCGAACCGGTTGAGCACCACTTGGCCCACGCTTCCAGCGCTTACCACTGCTCGGGTTTCAAAGAGAAAACCGCGATTCTGGGCATCGATGGCAAGGGCGAATACGCCACGACCTTCTTCGGTTATGGCGAAAACGGCAAGATTACCAAGCTCAAGGAATTCTTCGATCCAGACTCCCTCGGCGGCCTGTATGGCGCGATTACCGAGTTCCTCGGTTTCGAGATGCTCGACGGCGAGTTCAAGGTCATGGGCATGGCGCCGTACGGCGACGCCAGCAAGTACGATTTCTCGCGTCTGGCCTCGTTTGAAAACGGCGAACTGGTGATCAACACCGAGTACGCCAACGTCATCGGCCTGCGCCGCTACAAAGAAAACGGCAAGGGGTTCTACTTCTCGCCAAAACTGATCGAGTGGCTGGGGCCAAAGCGCGAAGGCGATATCGCCGACGAGCCGTACATCCACTACGCGGCCAGCATGCAAGCGCTGTTTGAAAAGCTGTCGCTGCAAATGATTGATTATTATCTGGGCGACATTCTCAAAGAGACTGGCAAGCTGGCTTTTGCGGGTGGCTGCGCGTTGAACGTGAAGCTGAACCAGAAGATCATTGCCCGTCCTGACGTGAAAGAACTGTTCGTTCAGCCTGCATCCGGAGATGCCGGCACCGCGGTCGGCGCTGCGGCCTATGTGTCCCACGCACGTGGCGTGCCGGTCGAGAAGATGGAGCATGTCTACCTCGGCCCTGCGTACAGCAACGAAGACGTGATTGCCGCGTGTGCCCGTCATCCGGGCAACCCTGCATGGCGCAAAATCAACAACACGCCGGAGAACATCGCCAAGATCATGGTCGACGGCAATCCGGTGGCTTGGTTCCAGGGCCGTATGGAGTTCGGTCCTCGTGCGTTGGGCGGGCGTTCGATCATTGGCTGCCCAAGCAGCTCGGGCGTGGCTGACCGGATCAACGAGCAGATCAAGTTCCGCGAGCGCTGGAGGCCTTTCTGCCCGTCGATGCTCGACACCGTGGCCCCGCAGATGATCAAGGTCGATCACCCGGCGCCGTTCATGACCTTCACCTTTGAAGTGGCTGAAGAGTGGAAGACCCGCGTGCCCGAGGTTGTGCATGAGGACGGTACGTCCCGTGCCCAGGTGCTCAAACGCGAATATAATCCTCGTTACTACGACATGATGAAGGCGCTTGAAGTCCTGACCGGCAACGGTGTGTCGCTCAATACTTCGCTCAACCGTCGCGGTGAGCCGATGGTTTGCTCGCCGACCGATGCGTTGAACATGTTTTTCGGTTCCGATCTTCAGTACCTGATCATGGAAGACATTCTGGTCGTTAAAGAAGGTGCGCCGACTTATGAATCGCTCGACTGAGCGTCATGTGCTGCAGTTCTGTCACGGCTATGACGGGCCGTTTCTGGACTGCGCGCGCCAGTACGCCAGCCTGTTTGCCGGCAGCGGGTATCGGGTCACCACGGTCTTTTTGACCGGGGCGGCCGATCCCGAGGTGGCCGAGGGCTGCGCGTCTGACGAAGTGCTGTTTATGGAATTCAGCTCTCGGGACATTCGTGGCCTGAAGCTGGGTGCCATTGGCAAGCTGCGTAAAATCGCGGCCTCGCGTGATTTCAGCTTTTGCATCGCCCATCGCTTCAAGCCGGTTTATGTTGCCTTGTTGGCAACAAACCTGCCGGTGATTGGTGTGCATCACGCGTTTGGCGACTATCAGCGCCGCAGCCGCCGGCTGTTTGCCCACCTGTTCCGCAAACGCTTGAGCCTGCTCGGTGTGTCCAACGCTGTGCGCGATGACCTGCGTAAAAGCTTGCCAAAGTGGCCGAAAGGCCGCATCAGCACGCTCTATAACCGCATCGATATCGACGCCGTTCAGGACAGCCAACTGCCCCGCCTTGAGGCCCGAGAGGCCTTGGGCCTGCCTGCCGCTGCCTTTATCGTCGGTAACGTCGGGCGGCTGCATCCTGACAAGGATCAGGCCACGCTGATCAAGGGGTTTGCCAACGCTCTGGCGAACTTGCCTGCGGGCAGCCTATTGGCCATTTTGGGCAAAGGCCGTCTGGAGCAGGACCTTAAAGAACTGGCCAACGAGCTTGGCATTGGCGATCAGGTGAAATTCCTTGGCCAGGTTCCCGAGGCCCGTCGTTTTTTCCGTGCGTTCGACGTATTTGCTCTCAGCTCCGACCATGAACCGTTTGGCATGGTGCTGCTTGAAGCCATGGCGGCCGGTGTCCCCTTGCTGGCGACTGCCTGCGGCGGGGCAATCGAAGTGGTTGAAGGTGTGGGCATTTTGTTCCCGCTGGGCGATGCCGAGCGTTTGGCCCAAGGCCTGCAACATCTGGCAGTGCTCACCGAAGAGCAGCGAGAAGACTGCGCCGAGCGCATGCTGGGCCGCCTGCATGAGCGCTTCAGTGATGAAGCCGTTCGCGATGCGTTCTGGCGCTTGCCGCAAGTCACCGACCTGACTGCGGAGTCTTGATGCTCAATCGTTTTCAAGGCTGGCGCGAGCGTGGCTGGAGCGTGATTGACGCGCCAGCCTATGCCGATGCCTGGCAGCGTTTTGGCGGCAG
Source organism: Pseudomonas sp. TMW22091 (assembly GCF_022496705.1). Lineage (NCBI taxonomy): Bacteria > Pseudomonadati > Pseudomonadota > Gammaproteobacteria > Pseudomonadales > Pseudomonadaceae > Pseudomonas > Pseudomonas sp. TMW22091. The sequence goes on along the minus strand of NZ_SCFI01000005.1, from coordinate 249,401 downwards.
CGTCGCGACCCATCCTATGGTGGTTGAGCGCTTGGCCCAGTTGGCCGGGATCCCGGTGCGCTATCTGGCGTGGGAGCAAGGCGGCGATCTGAAAGCGGCTATCCCGACCTGGGGGCGGGATTTGGCATTGTCCAAGGACGTGCTTAAGCGTCAGGGCAAAAAAGGCCTGTTTGACCTCGGCAACGCCGAGATTATCTTGCCTGCGGCGGCTGATGCGGCCGCGCCTTTACGTCATCGTGGCCGTTATTTGTCGCAGCTCAATGAAGGGCGCTTCAGTCATCTGGTGCTGCAAGCCGAGCAACTGGCGATGTCACGCACTCCGGAAGAACTGTCGAAGAAATTCCGTTACAACCAACGGCGTGAATTGCGATTGCTGGAAGAGGCCGGAGGCGTAATACGTCCTGTTAGCGAGCTGTCCAGCGTCGAACTGGCGACGATCTACTGCGATCTGTTTCTGCGCCGCTGGGGGTTTGTAGCGACCGGGGCCGAACGTATGGCCGAGGTGATCGAGCTTTTGCGTGAACTGCTGATCGGCTCGGTGATCTACCTCAACGATGCGCCCATAGCCATTCAGTTGGTGTATCGGGTCGAGTCGCCGCAGTGGATCAGCGTCGAATACGTCAACGGTGGTGTAGACCCCGAAACACGAGCCTTCAGCCCCGGTAGCGTGTTGAGCTTTCTCAACACCCAGTCCGCTTGGGAGCAGGCGCGCAACGTCGACAAACCTCTGCGTTTCTCCTTCGGTCGTGCTGACCGAGAGTACAAGGAGCGTTGGTGCAACCCGGTGCCTGTCTACCGAGTGTGAGTCGAGGCAACGTAAAACTGGCGGGCGCTGGCAGTCAGCGCCTGCTACGGGACACATTACAAGAGCCATTTCATGAGCCAACCTGTCAGTCGCAAGCAACAACTCCTCAAACGTCATCGGCGAAACAAACGGTTTGGCCTGCTGGTAGCCTTGTTGGTGTTAGCCGTCTGTGCCGTGCTGTTGCCCTGGTGGGTGAGCGTTCTGGTAGCGGTGCTGAGTTGGGTGGCTCATGAAGCCTGGTTTGCCGACCACCTGTTTTACTCGCCCAAGGATGATTACCAGTATCAGTTTGCGGCGCACAGCCAGGGCCCTGGGGTCCGGCTGGAGAACGGTCGCTTGCGTGCGGATCAGCCTCTGAGTCTGGAGGGTGATGAAACCCTTATCCTTGCGCTCACGGTTAAAAGTGGTTGGCTTGGACGTTTTCTCGACCCGTATGTGACGATTACGGGCGGCGAGACTTACGATCAGCAGACCTTCGAACGTGGGGTCAATGGCCTGCGTTATCTGAATTTGAGTGGCAGTGCTTCAGCGCTGAGCGCCGGGGAGCTGAGTCTTCGCGGGCATTTTTGTCGTTTTCAAACCCCGCAGCTTTGGATTTTTCGCGAGCCTGATTACCGTCAGCAGCGGGTGATGGTCATTGCGCCTCACGCCGACGATGCCGAGTTGGCTGCCTACGGGCTGTACAGCCAGGCTAAAGAGGCCTGGATCGTCACGCTGACGGCAGGCGAAATCGAAACTGAGCATTATCAGGACATGGGCCTGTGTCATGTCGAGGCTGCGCGTCTAAAAGGGCGTCTGCGCGCCTGGGACAGTTTGGCCGTGCCGCGTTGGGCGGGCGTACCCGAAACCCAGTGTGCGCAACTGGGCTACTTTTGCATGCAACTGCAAGCCATGCAGGCAGCGCCAGACGAAGCGATCGTTTCTCGCGAAGCGGACCTGTGCGATACGCGCCTGTTTCGCCAGTTCAACGCATTCCCGCTGCCCGGCGATGTGGACGGTGCACCCACCTGGAACAATCTGCTGGCGGACTTGCGTGCATTAATCCTGCAGGCTCGCCCTGAGGTGATCGTCTTGCCGCACCCGACTCTGGATCCGCACCCGGATCATGTCTGCGCACAGGCGGCCGTGCTCGAAGCGCTTCAAGGGCTTGAGTGGCAGCCATTGACTGTCCTGGGGTATGCCAACCACTTGCACGACAATGACCGCTGGCCGATGGGGAGTAGCGGGGAGGGGATCACCTTGCCCCCGGTTTTTGATCCTGAGCAGGTGCTACAGCCCTACAGCGTATCGCTGAACCTCGCACATCAACGCGACAAAGCCATGGCGCTGGGCATGATGCATGACCTGCAACCGCGCGCGCCGTTCAAACGGCGGCTTCGGCGTTTGTTACAAACGCTCTTCGCGGGCAGAAAGCCCTCGCCCTACGGCGAAAATGAATTCTTTCGTAAAGCAGTGCGGCGCCATGAGCTGTTTTGGGTTATCGATACCACCGGACTTCAGCAGGGATAGATATGAAGCGTTCCAAGGTTTTGCAGTTGCAACCTGACTACAACGTCAAATCCCATGACTTTGCCGATCTCGCTGAACAGATCGTGCGGGCGTTGCCCAGCGAGCGCTATGAAATCACGGCAGCCTTTTTGCGCGGCCGCCCCGGCCCCGGCGAGCCAGTGAGCAAAGCCGATCATTCGGTGTATTTCGAGTTCAGTGACAAATCGCTCAAGGGCATGCGCCTGCGCGCCATGTGGGCGTTGTACAAGTTTTGCCGCAAAGAGCAGTTTGATGTGGTGATTTGTAATCGCTTCAAGCCGGTGAACATGATGCTGCAACTCAATCGCTGGCTGAAAGTGCCGTTGTGCGTGGGTATATCTCACGGTTTCGGCGAATATGACCGCTTTTATCGTCGTAGTCAGGCCAAACGCCTGATTGATAAAGCCTGGCGCTTTGTGGGCGTGTCGCCTGCAGTCAAGCAGTACTTGCTCGACTGTAACTGCGGGTTCACCGAGCAAAATACCTTCGCAATCACCAATGCGATCGACATCGAGCAAGCCGAAGCCTTGCAGCTGCCTCGCCAGCAGGCCCGTGAAAAGCTTGGCCTGGATCAGAATGCGCGGATGATTGGAGCGTTGGGGCGTCTGGTGCCGATCAAAGGGCATCGTTTTTTATTGCAGGCCTTTGCAGCGCTCAAGGACAAATACCCGCAAGCACAGTTGGCGATTATTGGCGCGGGGCGTGAGCAAGCTCGTTTGCGTGAGCAAATCGAACAGCTCGGCCTCACTGGGCGTGCGCACTTGCTGGGGTTTCAAGAGAATGCATTGCAGTACGTCAGAGCGTTCGACATCTGGACCATGCCTTCACTGGCTGAAGGTCTTGGGCTGGCGCTGCTCGAAGGCATGAGCGGCCATCTGCCTGTGATTGCCACAGACGTGCCGGCCATGCTGCCCCTGATTGAAGGCGCCGGCGGTCTGGCCGTTAAGCCAAGCGATGTCGCGACACTGACGGCTGCACTGGATGAGTATCTGGGGTTGTCCGATGAAGCGTTACAGGCCAAGGGTGAGCAGGCTTACCGCTATTTGCAGGAACACCATGACATCGAAGTGTTCCGGCAGGCGTATTTGGATTTGATTGAGGATGGCCTGAGTCAGGCGCGTAAGGAGTTCCCATGACAGAGTCGCAACCGCTGGTTACGGTAATCATTGCTTCCTACAACCACGGGCCGTATATCGAACAGAGCATCCAGAGTGTTCTGAATCAGACGTACCCCAATATTGAGTTGCTGGTCATTGATGACGGCTCGACCGATGACAGTGTGGAACGCATTCAGCGCCTGCAAGCAGCCCACGGGTTTGATTTTCGGGTGCAACAGAATCAGGGGCTGACCAACACCCTTAACGGCGCGATAGCACGGGCCAAGGGCAGCCTGATTGTGCCGTTCGGTTCGGACGACATCATGCTGCCCGAGCGTATCGAGATACAGGTCAACTACCTGTACGACAAACCTGAAGTGGGGATTTGTGCGGGTAACATCGAGTTGATCGACGCTGAGGGCAACTTGTACCCAGAGAAGCGTCAGCGCCGTGATGTGCCGTTCCGCCGTCTTGACTTTGACGACATGTTTCTGGAGCGCAAGCCTTATCCACCGGCGACCACCTTGATGATCCGTCGCGAGGCGCTGGACAAGGTAGGCGGGTTTGACCCGAGCATTCGCCTGGAGGATTTGTATATCGAACTGAAGATCACCCATGCCGGGTACTTTATTGACGGCTTGAATGTGGTGATGGCGCAGTATCGCAAGCACGCGACCAATTCCTACAAGAACCACCGGTTCATGATCGACAGCATTCTGCGCATTTACGCGCAGTACAGCGATCACCCGTTGTACGACGAGGTGCGGTACAAATTTCTCAATTCCATGTTTTTGAAAACGGCCAATCGCGACCGTGCTTTAGCGCGGGAGTTGTTGGCACAGATCCCTTTCAAGCAATGGACAGGCAAAACCTGGCGCGGGCTGGGGCGGCTATTCTTTTCGCCGCTGGAAAAGAGCTAGCCCTCTCTGACAGGTGGGTGCAAGTGTGCCCGCGAGGGCAGCACCTACAAGACTTGCACTCTAGCCTGCATTTTTTGGCGCAACCAGTTCGCGGCCTTCTTGCCGGTCGCCATGCCGGGTTTTTCGATGTACAGGAAGGTCAGGGTGCTGATCACCATCAGCAGGCAGCTGCACAGTGCAGCCAGCAACACAAAAGTGAGCGGTTGCTTGCTATCGATCGGTAACAGCAGCGGCAAGCGCTGCATCATCAGCCAGAGCAGGAAGCCGTGCAGCAGATACGTGCTGTAGCTGATTTCTCCCATCCAGCGAATGCTACGCAGCGCCAATGCCCCAAACAACATGTTGCCCGAGGCGATGATCGAGAAGGGCAGGGTCAGCAATAGCAACGGGAAGAACGCAAAGCTTTTGCGGAACAGGGTCAACACTATCAGCAAGACCAGTAGCGCAATAACCCCTGCTTGACGGGTCTGACTCCAGGCCACCAGCGCCGGGCGCCGAACCCAATAGGCGGCCGCTACGCCACCGAGAAAGCTCATCAGGATGTGCTTTTTCAGCGAATGTTCCCAACCCACCAACTGATACAGCGCATAAATGCCAATCAGGCACAGCACCGTCTGTTGCCAGCCCTGGCGATACAAAAACACCATGGCGAACAGCGGCAACGTCATATAGAAGAACACTTCATAGCTCAGTGTCCAGGTGACATTGGCGATCATCCCGCCGGTTTGTGTGAATTGGTTGATGTCGGGCCGGTCGAAAACCAGCCAGGCTAAAACCTGACCCGCCACTTCAAGCACAGAGTCATGGAAGGTCCAGTCCTGCACATAAAAAACGCTGAAAATAACCAACAACAACAACGGCAGGTACAGCGGATAAAGGCGGAAAACACGGGATACCGCGAAACCCAGCCAGTCGAAATCGCGTCCTTTTTGGATCAGTCGGCTCCAAAACAGAAAAGCGGTGATCATAAAGAACAGCGCCACGCTGGCCAGCCCGATTTGCGCGTAAAACGGGTCTTTGGGCATATCAAACACGCCGGTGCGCACAAAGACCCAGATAATTGCCGAATGATGAATAAATACGCCGAATGCCAAATAACCGCGCAGGCCATCTACGCTGGTAAAACGGTTTTTGGAGGTGTGCTCAAGGTTACGTCTGACTACCGGGAAAAAGCGCAGCAACAGACTCGAGGTGGCAATCGCCAAGGCATAAGCCATTACGGCCCACAGGACGCTGTTGCTGCTCATGCTCATGAGGTGGCCACCTGCGCAGGCCGCAGGCGTGCAACTTGCAGGCGCAGACTCTCAACTTCAGCCCGCGAAGCCAGCGTAGCGTACCCCTTCAACAATTCTGGCAGTTGCTCTTCGAACAACCAGCGGCGGTCTTCAGGGTAGCGCTGCATGTGCCGCAGATTTCTTTGGCGCAGGGTAATTCTGAGCGGTGAAGGGAAGATTCGCATGTCGGCGATATCGATCAATGCGAATTCGCCATCGTCCATCAACAACACATTGCCCAGGTGCAAGGAGCGGAAGTACACCCCTTGTTTGTGGAGTTGGGCCAGAAATTTACCGAAGCGTTCCACCAGCGCCTGCCGTACGGAAGGCGATCCCATCGACTGCAAGACCTGACGCAGCGTTTGTCCGGGCAGTGGCTCGTAAAGCACTGCAGTGCTGCCCTCGGTCAGTAGGTACAGGTCGAGGATTTTCGGAGCAGGAATGCCCATGGCCTGTAGGCGCTCGCTGTTAACGGCAAAGCGCTCGGAATAGGGGTTGAAGTAACCGGAGGTGTAGAAGGGGCGCGCGCGGAATATCTTGAGGAAATGCCCATTTTCCAGGCGCAGCACTTTAGGTCCAAGGCCGTCCTCTTCTATCACCTGAGCGTGGGTCATCAGGCTGTTCAGCGCAGGCGCAGATAGCCGATTTACGGGGCGGTCGCGCAGGGTTTTGAGGCGTAGGTTGATGCTCAGGGCCGCGATCAGGGCCAGTGGAATCCAGAGTAAGTACCAGTGTTCTTTAGGTCTTGGCAGAATGCCACCGCCTTCGGTCAAGCCTGCCCCGATGCCGTACACCAGCCAGGCGGATGCCAGTATGAACAACGGTTGCACCCGATGTCGCCAGCTGCTGTATAGCGCCCACACCTGAATAAACAGCCAGGGCAGCAAACCGAAGATACCGACGTAATAGAGCACGCCCAAAGCGAAGTTATGGGGTTCACTCAGGGCTTCAGCGGCACCAGCCGGCATAAGGGACAAGTGCGCGTCAAAACCATGGCCGAGCAAGGGGTGCTGGCCAATGAGGTCAAGTGTCATGGCCCATATTTCAAAGCGAAAGGAGCTGCCACGGCTCAGAATTATGTCGCTGAAGAGGGTCATGGCCACAATGCCACCTGCGACCAAGGCGCCGATCAGTACGACCGAGCGACGGTTCCAGCACATAAAACTCAGCCAGCCCATGGCCAGAACGATTGCGACTAGCGGGGTTCTTGAGCCGGTGGCGACCAGTGCCGCGAACATGGCAATAAAGCCGGGGATCGCTATCAACAGAATGGGCGCACGCTTGCAGGTCATGATCAGCGTTAGCCAGTAAACACAAAAGAAGCCGAAGGCGTGTGAACTGAGCAGCGGATTGTCGAAGGCTCCCGCGCCGACCATGCGCATATGCGAGTTATAAATGGGAACAAACAGGTAAAGGTTATAAAAGGTGGCGATCAAGGCGATGACCGCCGCGGCGAACATGACTGGCTGGACGATTTCACCCCGGTACTTGAGCAGCAGTGAGCAGCCCAGAAACAGCATGAGCAGGTGCAGGGATGGACGCAATTGGCTCCAGAAACCGGCGTCGGTGTTGCTCCAGATCAGACTGAACATGGCCCAGACGCAAAAGATCAGAAAACCCAGGATTATGGGTTCACGCAAAAAGTCTTTCAGCTCGCGCGGACGCAAGACCAGTGCGATCAGGGTCGGAATGCTGAAAAAACCGTAATACAGTTTGTGATGCAGGCTACGGTTAGGCAGAAAATATAGGTCGGATAACAGCAACAAAAGGCCGATGGGCAGCAGCCACAGGCAAATAAAGTCAAACAGCCGATTTTTTGAATAGCTCAAGTCGCGGAATTGCATGCGGTAAAGTTCATTCCATAGTTTGACGGCCATACTAGCGTAGTGGCCTTTTAATATCGTTTTGGCTGCCCTACGGGGCGTCGTCCTAACCGGCACGCAGTACACCAGAGAAGCTGTGATAAAGTCAGCATCCTTTTTTCTTAACCGCCGCGTGATATGACCGAATCCAGCCCCAGCGAAAGCCAATCGAGCGTAAAAATATACCTGCGCCTTTTAGGTTATGTCCGGCCCTATATCGGCCTCTTCCTGCTGAGTATTGTCGGGTTTCTGATTTTCGCTTCGACGCAGCCAATGCTTGGCTACATCCTCAAGTATTTCGTCGACGGCCTGTCCAACCCCGATGCGGTGTTGTTCCCGACTATTCCCTACCTGCGTGATCTGCGCCTGTTACAGGCTGTGCCGATATTGATCGTCCTGATCGCAGCATGGCAAGGTTTTGGTTCGTTTCTGGGTAACTACTTCCTGGCCAAGGTGTCGTTGGGGTTGGTGCATGATCTGCGGGTTCAATTGTTCAATAACCTGCTGACATTGCCCAATCGCTATTTCGACAAGCACAACTCGGGTCATCTGATTTCGCGTATCACCTTCAACGTAACCATGGTCACCGGTGCTGCAACCGATGCTATCAAAGTGGTTATCCGTGAAGGCATGACGGTGATCTTCCTGTTCGCGTCCTTGCTGTGGATGAACTGGCGTCTCACGCTGGTGATGATCGCCATCTTGCCGCTGATTGCGGTCATGGTGAGCACGGCCAGCAAGAAATTTCGCAAGCAGAGCAAGAAAATTCAGGTCGCGATGGGCGATGTGACTCACGTGGCTTCTGAAACCATCCAGGGCTATCGCGTAGTACGCAGCTTTGGTGGCGAGACTTACGAAGAGAAGCGCTTCCTTCAGGCCAGCCTCAGCAACACCGAAAAGCAACTGCGCATGACGCGGACCGGAGCGATTTACACGCCCATGCTGCAATTGGTGATTTACATCGCCATGGGCATTCTGATGTTTCTGGTGCTGTACCTGCGCGGTGACGCCTCGGCGGGCGACATGATTGCCTACATCACCTTGGCCGGCTTACTGCCCAAGCCGATCCGCCAGTTGTCGGAGGTCAGCTCGACCATCCAGAAAGGGGTGGCAGGTGCAGAAAGCATTTTCGAACAATTAGACGAAGAACCTGAAGTCGACAAGGGCACCATCGAGCGTGACCAGGTGACTGGTCGTCTTGATGTGCGCAACCTGAGCTTCACCTACCCGGACACCGACCGTCAGGTACTCAAGGATGTAACGTTCTCGGTTGAGCCTGGGCAAATGGTGGCGTTGGTGGGTCGCTCTGGTAGTGGCAAATCGACATTGGCCAACCTGATCCCACGCTTTTATCACCACACTTCGGGTGAAATCCTGCTCGACGGCGTGGAAATCGAAGAGTATCGCTTGCTTAACCTGCGTCGCCATATTGCTCAGGTAACCCAGAACGTAACTCTGTTCAGTGACACGGTGGCCAACAACATCGCTTATGGTGACTTGGCTGGAGCGCCGCGCGAAGCGATCGAAAAAGCTGCGCGCGATGCCTATGCGATGGACTTTATCGAGCAACTGCCCCACGGCCTGGATACTCAGGTAGGTGAGAACGGTGTGCTGCTTTCCGGTGGTCAGCGCCAGCGTTTGGCGATTGCGCGAGCATTGCTTAAAAACGCCCCGTTGCTGATTCTCGATGAAGCCACCTCGGCTCTCGATACCGAGTCCGAGCGTCATATTCAGGCGGCCCTCGACCATGTCATGAAAGGTCGAACTACACTGGTGATTGCTCACCGCCTGACGACCATCGAAAAAGCCGATCTGATTCTGGTCATGGATCAGGGGCAGATCGTCGAGCGCGGCACCCATGCTGAATTGATGGAGCTGAGCGGATATTACGCACGGTTGCATTCGATGGGCCTTGATGCCCCGCAAACCTCGGGTGATATGACCTAGGATGTAAACCAGACCTGCGGGGGCTGACTCCCGCAGGTTTGATTAAGATTCGTCGGGCTGCCAGGCCCACCTCTGATTCTCATTCGCTGCGATTAACAGGTGAACTGACCTGTGTTCACCCTGTGTTAATATCGCGCCCCTGTTCATTTTGTATGTGGGTTCTCCATGAAGTTGTCCATGCCGCGATTCGATCAAGCCCCTGTCTTGGTGGTAGGCGATGTCATGCTCGACCGTTATTGGCATGGCGGGACCTCACGGATTTCCCCTGAGGCGCCGGTGCCGGTCGTCAAGGTCGAGCAAATCGAAGACCGCCCGGGCGGTGCTGCCAACGTTGCTTTGAACATCGCTGCCCTGGGTGCACCGGCTTCTCTGGTGGGTGTGACCGGCGACGATGAGGCGGCCAATAGCTTGGCCAATAGCCTTGAAGGCGCGGGGGTGCGTGCACTGTTTCAGCGCATTGCGCATCAGCCGACCATCGTTAAGCTGCGGGTCATGAGCCGTCACCAGCAACTGCTGCGTATCGACTTCGAAGAACCGTTCGCCACCGACGCGCTGGCGTTGGGGGCTGAAGTTGAAAACTTGCTTGAAGGCATCAAGGTACTGGTGCTTTCCGACTACGGCAAAGGCGCGTTAAAGAACCATCAGGTCCTTATCCAGGCCGCACGTGCCCGTGGCATTCCCGTGCTGGCAGACCCGAAAGGCAAAGATTTCTCGATTTATCGAGGGGCGAGCCTGATCACGCCTAACCTCAGCGAGTTCGAAGCCATCGTCGGTGGTTGTGTGGATGAAGGCGACTTGGTAGCCAAGGGCGCCAAGCTGATGGCAGAACTGGATCTGGGTGCTTTGCTGGTGACTCGCGGTGAATCAGGCATGACCTTGTTGCGCCCGGGTTTTCCGGCCATGCACTTGCCAGCTCGTGCCCGGGAAGTGTTTGACGTGACCGGTGCCGGTGACACGGTGATCTCTACCTTGGCCGCGGCCATTGCTGCCGGTGAAGAGCTGCCTCACGCGGTTGCGTTGGCCAATCTGGCGGCCGGCATTGTGGTGGGCAAGCTCGGTACGGCGGCCATCAGTGCTCCTGAGCTGCGTCGTGCGATTCAACGTTCAGAAGGTTCGGAGCGAGGCGTAGTGACCCTCGATCAATTGCTGTTGGCGATTGACGATGCTCGTGCTCACAACGAAAAGATCGTTTTCACCAACGGTTGCTTCGACATCTTGCACGCCGGGCATGTGACGTACCTGGAACAGGCGCGGGCCCAGGGCGATCGTTTGATCGTTGCGGTTAACGACGATGCGTCGGTAAGCCGTCTGAAAGGGCCGGGGCGTCCGATCAACAGTGTTGACCGTCGCATGGCGGTGCTGGCCGGTTTGGGTGCAGTGGATTGGGTGATCAGCTTTCCTGAAGGCACACCGGAAAACTTGCTGGCTCAGGTCAAGCCTGATGTCTTGGTCAAGGGCGGCGACTACGGTATTGACCAAGTGGTCGGTGCGGACATCGTGACGGCTTATGGCGGCACCGTGAAAGTGCTGGGGCTGGTTGAGAACAGCTCGACCACTGCTATTGTCGAGAAAATACGCGGTCAGTGAGGCTTGCCCTCACCCCAACCCTCTCCCAGAGGGAGAGGGGGCTGATTAGCGGTGATCTTGAATCTGCGTGCGGTCAGTCCCTCTCTCGTTGGTAGAGGGGGCTGATTAGCGGTGATCTTGAATCTGCGTGCGGTCAGTCCTCTCTCGTTGGTAGAGGGGGCTGATTAGCGGTGATCTTGAATCTACGTGCGGTCAGTCCTCTCTCGTTGGTAGAGGGGGCTGATTAGCGGTGATCTTGAATCTGCGTGCGGTCAGTCCCTCTCTCGTTGGTAGAGGGGGGCTGATTAGTGTTGATCTTGAATGCTCGTACGGTCAGTCCCCTCTCCCTCAGGGAGAGGGTTAGGGTGAGGGGCTTTGTGCTTCACCACCTTCCTGAATATCTGTCGGGCCTTGCCCGTCAGGCGCTTGAGTCCTGATTCTTTCTCAGGCGCATTCAAGCCCTGCTGCTTGAGCCAGTCTTTCCAGCGAATACGTTCATCGCTGACCACCCAGCCCACCTGCGGCGCAAAACTTTCAGCCAAATGTATCCCGCGCGTACTGACTGAGTGCAGCCTGTCCTTGTGCAGGGTGTAAAGCTCGGCGCAGGGCAATCCATCAGTCAACGGCATCAAGTAAAGATCTGGACGCTTGCGGTTGAGCCGCGCCACCAGTTGGTCGCCTTCCAGACGTTCATCGACATGCAGCAGGCTGAGCGATTTAGCCTCTTTGGGGACCTCCAGCCGCAAGTCGTAAATCAGTTGCAGCGAAGCTGTCGGCAAATGCACATACGCCCGTGGGCGCTCCAGCAACGTCTGGCTGCCACAACGAACCGCAAGCGCAGCGCCCGACAACGGAGTGAGTAAAAAGGGCAGGGCCTCGCGATAATGTAGCGCGCTGGCATAAGGTGCAGGCAGCCAGGTTTCCTTGAAGCGACCGCTGAGCCAACCTTCAGGGGTTTCGAGCAAGCACTCTTCAGCGACTTCCTGGATGGCGGTATGCAGCGGCAAGTTGATCTCGTGGGCCGGCACATAGCCAGAGATCAACTTGAGCACCACGTCGCCCCGGTCTTGACGGCGTTGGCGAACCAGCACCCAATAATCACGGCCCTGCCAGTTCAACGTCAGGCGTACCGATACCCCGAGATTGGCCAACTCCACACCAAAGCGCTGGGTGTCTGTCACGTTGACTTGACGGCGTTTATGCAAGGTCTGGGCAAAGTTGAGTGGCATGCCAATGCTTTGATAGCTCAAGCCTTCCGGCGTGGCCTCGACAAACAGGGACAGGGTTTTAAAGTCGTTGGGGTTCTTGCGGATGAGCGAACGCGGCATGTCGGCTCCTTCTTGCGTCGGGGTCGGCCGCGTCGGCGGCATCAAGGTTTACGCAGAATCTGCGCCACGGTGACTACGTTATGGGCCAGGTGCAACGGGTTGATGGTGCCGACAATAGCACTGGCAACACCCTGATGGCCAAATACCAGTTCAAAACTGGCGCGCACCGGATCAACCCCCGGACTTAGACAAACATGCCCGCTGGCCAGCGCTTTTTTGACAAGAATGGCTTTGCCATGGGCCGCGGCATAATCAATGACCGGCTTCTCGGCCTGCTCATTCAGGTTGTAGGTGACCATCGCACAGTCGCCCACTTCAAGCGCTTTGAGGCCACCTTCAACGGTTTTCCCCGAGAGGCCGAACCCGCGGATTTTGCCTTCGCGTTTAAGGGCCGCGAGGGTTTCATACACATCCTGTTGTTCAAGAATGGCCATATCATTGCCATCAGAATGCACGAGCACCATGTCGATGAAGTCTGTTTCAAGACGTTTCAGGCTGCGTTCAACCGACAGCCGGGTATGGGCGGCGCTGAAGTCATGACTGGACTCACCGTGGGTAAACTCTTCACCCACTTTACTGACAATGACCCAGTCCTTGCGTTGGCCGCGCAACAGAGGACCAAGGCGCTCTTCACTGCGGCCATAGGCCGGCGCAGTGTCGATCAGGTTGATGCCCATATCGCGGCTGAGCTTGAGCAGCCTGCGTGCTTCGTCGTCATCCGGGATCTGAAAGCCGCTGGGGTATTTCACGCCCTGATCGCGGCCCAGTTTGACGGTTCCCAGCCCTAGCGGTGAAACCACAAGGCCGGTGCTACCCAGTGGGCGATGGAAATCGTGCAGAGTGGGCTGACTCATGGCAACAATTGCTCCCAGGCCGTTTTCGCCAGAGGCGGGCGAGGCAATGGTGGCAAGGCAGGGGGATTGCCTGGCTGTATGCCATCTTGTTCAAGCGCCATCAGCACGCGATCCGAGAAGTCCGGCGCCAGTGCCAGTTTGGTCGGCCAGCCCACCAGTAAACGACCTTGGTCGGCGACAAAGGCGTTATCCGGACGTACCAGCCCCGATTGCGCCGGCTCGGCACGGTTGACCCGCAGCGTGGCCCATTGGGCTTGGCTCAGATCGATCCATGGCAGTAAATTGCCCAGTTCTTTGCGTGCCACCGCTATTTGCTCGGCCGGTTCGCGAGCGACACCCTCGGCTTCGGCAATGTCCCCACCCAGATACCATACCCACTCGCCATTGGCAGCGGGGTGGGTGGTCACCGTAATACGTGGCTTGGGGCCGCCACCCAGACAGTGGGCGTAGAGCGGCTTAAGCGTTGGGCCTTTGACCATCACCATATGCAGAGGGCGCAGCTGTTGCGCAGGCACGCTGATACCGGCACTGGCCAGCAGCTCGGCATTGCCAGCGCCCGCGCTGAACACGATGCGCTGAGCGTGAATTTCGCGGCCATCAATGCGCAGACCGATCATTTCACCGTCTTCAATCAGTGGCTCGATGGATTGCGCTGCCAATAAACCGTCTTGCGCGAGTTCGGCAAGACGCTCTATCAGGCTTGGCACATCGACCACCAGCTCGGCCAGTCGATAGACCTTACCCTTGAAACGGGGGTCTTGCAGCGCCGGGGGCAGTTCATCGCCTTTCACCTGATCAACCCGGCCGCGCACAGCCTTGCTGGCGAAGAAGCTGGTCAGATTGCCCGCCAGCGTGCCGGGCGACCATAGGTAATGAGCTTGGGAAAGGATGCGCACACCGCGCAGATCCAGTTCGCCTTCACCGGCCAGGGCTTCGCGCCAGCGGCGCGGCATATCGGCAATGGCTTCGGACGCGCCGGTTAGCGCGCCATGTAACGCGTATTTGGCACCGCCATGAATGATGCCCTGGGACTTCACACTCTGCCCGCCGCCCAGACTTTCGCGCTCGACCACAATTGTGGAGAAGCCTTGGCCACGCAGGCGGGCATTGAGCCAGAGGCCGGCAACACCAGCGCCGACAATCAGCACGTCGGTGGAAATAACGGATGGCATGGGCGACCTCAGTGTTAAAAGACAAGGTCGGGAGTATACAACGTGATCCAGAGTCTGACGTTCTGTCGGCGCCGCTGAGGGGCAGGCTTAGTGCCCCGCTGTTTTAGAGAACAACTGGATCACCACCACACCCAGCACGATCAAACCCATACCGAGCATGGCCGGAACATCGAGTTTCTGGCCGTAGATAAACAGTGCGGCGACGCTCACCATTACAATCCCCATGCCTGCCCAGACGGCATATGCCACACCGACCGGGATCGTGCGCACCACCAGCGTCAGCATCCAGAACGCGGTGGCGTAACCGGCAATCACCAGCACCAGTGGCAGTGGCGTGCTGAACCCCTTGATCGCTTTCATCGAAACGGTGGCAATCACTTCGGCGCAAATGGCGATAGCCAGATAGTAGTAAGCGTTCATGGAGAAGTCCTGAATGGGGGCGGGGCAATTTACCAGCAAGGCAGTCTAGTGGTTGTAAAAGTCTGTACGGGTTTTAATTGCGACCTGTTCAGGGGCCGTTCCGACAATACGACTGCCCATCAAGCGCCATCATCGTAACGCCCGTTTTCAAGTAAACTCTGCGCCCATGAATAGAACCCTCTACACCTTGCTGTTTCATCTGGGGCTGCCATTGGTGGCGATTCGGTTGTGGCTACGGGCGCGCAAGGCGCCAGCGTATGCCAAACGTATCGGTGAACGCTTCGCCCTCAATCTGCCGGTTATGCAGCCGGGCGGAATTTGGGTTCATGCGGTATCCGTGGGCGAAAGCATCGCCGCCGCGCCCATGATTCGTGCGCTGCTCAAGCGTTACCCGCAGTTGCCCATTACAGTGACCTGCATGACGCCCACTGGATCAGAACGCATTCGGGCCCTGTTTGCCGATGAGCCGCGAATCCAGCATTGCTACCTGCCGTATGACTTGCCTTGGGCGGCGGCGCGCTTTTTGGATCGCGTGCAGCCGATACTGGCCGTCATCATGGAAACCGAGTTGTGGCCCAATCATATTCACCAATGCGCAAAACGAGGCATTCCGGTGGCGCTGGCCAATGCGCGGCTGTCGGCCCGTTCGGCTAAAGGCTACGCACGGTTTGCCAAACTGACTCGCCCGATGCTTGAGGAAATGAGCCTCATCGCCGTGCAGACAGAAGCTGAAGCGCAACGATTCCTTGAGCTCGGCGCGCGTCTTGAGTGCGTTGAGGTGACAGGGTCCATCAAGTTCGATTTGAGTATTGATCCGCAGTTGGTGGTCAAGGCCCGGGCATTGCGCGAACACTGGCAGGCACAAGCCCGTCCTGTCTGGATCGCCGCCAGTACCCACGAAGGTGAAGACT
This sequence comes from Pseudomonas sp. TMW22091, assembly GCF_022496705.1. Lineage (NCBI taxonomy): Bacteria > Pseudomonadati > Pseudomonadota > Gammaproteobacteria > Pseudomonadales > Pseudomonadaceae > Pseudomonas > Pseudomonas sp. TMW22091. The sequence goes on along the minus strand of NZ_SCFI01000005.1, from coordinate 233,718 downwards.
CAATCGTGCTCGCGGCTCATCGGCAGTTACGGGTCAGTTACCCTGATGCGCTATTGATTCTGGTGCCGCGTCATCCCGAGCGGTTTAACGCGGTGTTTGAGCTGTGCCAGCGGGAAGGTTTTGCCACGGTGCGCCGCTCCAGTGGCGAGGCAGTGACCCCTCTAACGCAGGTTATGCTGGGCGACACCATGGGCGAGTTGCTGTTTCTCTATGCATTGGCAGACAGCGCCTTTGTCGGCGGCAGTCTGGTGCCCAACGGCGGGCACAACCTGCTGGAGCCCGCCGCCTTGGGCTTGCCTGTGTTGAGCGGACCGCATCTGTTCAATTTCCTCGACATCGCTGCGTTGTTACGCGATGCCGGTGCGTTGCTGGAAGTGGAAGATGCCCAAGGCTTGGCCTTGGCGGTGCAGCGCTTGTTTGAGCTGCCGCAAGACGCGCACCGAATGGCCGAGGCGGGCCTGAAGGTAATGCAGGCCAACCAAGGCGCACTTCAACGTTTACTGAATGCTTTGGGGCGCTTATTGCCACCTTGAGTCATCGAGTTAAACAGGGCTATTCATCACCCGCCAAAGGCAGAAACCAGCGTTCAGCCAGCTCCTTGCCGATCCGGCCATAGTGCACATCGACAACCGCTTGCTCGCTACGCGCGTCCGCCAATTGTGAGTAATAGCTCAATTTGCGCTGTTCCTTTGTTTTAAGGTGAGCGACTTCAAATTCGAGCTTTGGTGTTCGGGCTTCGGCGTAGTGAAAATGGGCATACCACAGCGTAAAACCTCCCCTGTCATTGACGGCGTATTCCTGGATAAAGTCTTGGCGTGGTCCTTGTAACTTGATGCGCTTCCCAAGACCTGCAATTTGTACAAGGTTCTCGCCAAGCAGATATTGAAGGTTGCTGTGGGTGGGTGGGAGTTCCCTGCTTAATTGAGTACGAAATGCCTTGCCCTCGCTGAAAAAGTTACGGGCTGCTGTGCGCATGTTGTCCACCAGTGACACATCATCGGCTCGGCGGGATTCGGCAGGGATACTCTGCATGGCGACGTCCATTTCAGTTGCCAGTTTGTCGAGTTTTTTGCCTTCGTTAGTGAACAGCTCTTCAATTTCTACCGGATACCGGCAGAGCTTTTGAAACTCTCGGGCTTTGAACAGATTTTCGTCATACAAGCGATAGAGTTTGCGGGCTTCACCCTTGATGAGGCTGAGTGCGCGTGAGGGGGCTGTGACAGGGCGCACCGCTTCTTTGATTTCTCGCCATTCGTCGCCATGTTGGGAGTAGGTCGACAGCAATTTATTTTCGAAACCATCGCGTATTTCTATGACCTCGATGGGCCAGTCCTTACCCGCGGGTTTGATTTCGCCAATCAATTTGCCTCTACCCTTTACGCTGATGACTTTCTTCTTGGGCGTACCCCCCGAGGAGGGACGGCTACGAGGTTTTTTTCGCGCTTTCGGCTCAGGTTTGATTTCGGCTGCCAGTAACGTTCTGGCGTCCTGGTAAAGCTCTGTCAGCAATTGCACGAGTTTATTGAAGTATTCTGGCTCCAGGTCCTCGGCGTTCACGATGCGGATGCCATGCAAAGCATCCAGCGCCTGACCGTAGTTTTCCACCAGGCTGTCCAGGACTTCGAGGCGTTTGTGGCTATCTAACGTCTGCACGTTGAGTTCATTGTGGGTTTGCACGTGTTCCTGAAGGGGGTCAATCGTATGGTCGAGGCTTTCTTCAACAGCGCTTTCTACCCGTATTTTGGTGCTGGCCAATTTGAGGCAACTCAGTTGAACCGCTTTGAGGCTCAACGGGGTAAGACCTTCTCTGGAAATTTCTTCGAGCAGGGGCGTGGCGGAGGTCACGCCGGATGGGCCTTGGTTATACAACTCATCCAGCAATGAGTTTCTTTTTTCAACACGCTCAATCGCGCGCCCGTTGAGGCTTATCATCTCGTGAAGGAACTGGTTGAAGCCTTGTGGGTCGTCCTCTCCCGCCCAGTCAAGCTCGGGACCGGGAGTGCTGAACTGTGGCCATTTGTCTGTTAGTGCTTTTCGCTCAAGTGATGACAGGTACAAGGCCACGACTCTGTTATTGAAGGCTTTCTCAAGCAGCGTGTTTAAGGAGGAGGTCGTAAAAGGAACATGTAGCCGGATGCGCTCCTCTGTGGTGTTGAGCATTTTTAAGTAAGCATTCAGTTGTTCCTGCAACGCTGTGTTGAGCCTTTCTCGCAGGGATGCAATCTGCGCCCGTGGGAAACGTAGGTCCGCTGAGGCAGATTGAAGCGCTTCGGAGGTGACTTTAACCTTTCTGAACAGCGATTCTTCTGCTGCATAAAAATCGTTCAGCTCACCCCTCAATTCAAGGATTCGTGCTTCATTTTCTCGCTGGCGGGAGGCGATCCGCCGGGGCGGCATACCACCTTGCAGGCGCAGTCGCAGATCCAACGACCATTTGCCTCGACCGTCTGGTTTTACACCGGGGCCGTACAGACTGATGTCCGAAGCGCTGACGATCACGGCTGCGCCACTAGGGTCCACGTCCACGGGGAAAAGGTCTTCCCCAATCAGTACGTGCCACTTGTCATCAAAGCGATAAAGCCCTTTGTGCAGACCACTGGCTTGTGCGGGCGGTAGAGGCTGAGCGGTAGTCACTTTAAAACCCGCCAGACGTTCCCGTTGGCTGGGTGTCAGCTGGTTGCGGGCACTGGCGAAGCTGAAGTCGACCGGGGTACTTTCGGTGTTGGGGAATACCCCCGGCAGCGCCACCAGCCCCGCATCGATCAGGGGTGGAGGGGAGGCGGGCCAGTTCTCTTTGAAGTGTGGGGGAGCAAAGGGCCGCATGATGCTGGACTTCAGGCCAGGCGGTAATTTTGTGAGGCGTGGCAGAGCATCCAGAATCGGGTGAAACAGCAGCAGGCTAAGGTTGATCAGAACATCTGCTGCCGCATTTTCGCGCACGGCCTTATCGGGACTGGCCAGTGCTGGAATGTTCCTGACGGCCAGTTCTGCCAAACTTTTGAGGCCGGCTGTAAGCATGAGGGGGCGGGGCAGTTCCGGGAGCAACAGCAAGCTGTTAAAAATCAGACTGGCACCTTCAAGGAGTACTGCCCAGCGACTTTCACTGTTGGAAACGGACTCTGCATTGGCTTGTTCCACCAGTCCTCTGGCATTGCTGCCATACAGAAACAGCATCAGTTGGCCGTTCGCCAGATATTGCATCAACTCATTGCTGGTGCCATTAGTCGCCAGCTGCGCAGGGGCTGGCGTATCAATCGGTGCGAACTCATCGCCGAGCGTGAAATGCACGATATGCGGTTCTTTGAAGCCGCCATAATCATAAACGGGACGTGCACGGTCGCTTAACCAGGTCAATACGCTCTTTTGCAACTCACCCGGTTGCGCAATAGCGTCCAGCAGTGCCGCGCGGGTGGGGTATTCCAGTAATGACTGGGCGTAAAAGGGGCGGTAAAGCAGGTGCGGTCCTTGCTCTACGTCCTGGGGCTCAATGATGAACATGTTAGCCACGACATCAGGCAACGCCTCGTGTTTACGCACCAGCGCCAGGTGGCGAATGACGATGATGTTTTCGTCGACGACCCTGTCACTGGTTCCCGGTTGTACCAATGCTGCGACATACCGCGCGCCCTGAGCGGTCACACCGTTTTCTTTTTTAAGGCTGTGTTCCAGTGCTTCCAGGGGCAGTTGCGCGCTCAGGTGTTCGGCGAATATCTTTTCACGCGTGCTTAGCGCCGAACTGCTGAGCAGTAGATCCTCCAGCCTCTCGGGATACGCTTTGCCAATATTCACCTGTTCAATCAGCCCATTTCGGCGCGTGATGTAGTCGGTTGTGAGCCAGTCAGGTAGCGTTAATCCATAGCGATGACGCAGTCTCACGCTGCCTTTGGGGCGTCCCTTCAGATTGTTCAACGCCAGTTCGGTCAGGCTCATGGCCGTTGACTCTATGATGCCCACTGCATCTGGCAAACCTGTTGCTGTGGTAAACGTCAGCTCAAGCGCCTCGGGGTCCAGTACGGCATCCGATACATGCTTGTCGGTGTTCAGTTCGAGTCGTAACTGGTCGGCTCGCATTTGCTCGCGAAGTACATCGACGGCATAGGTGTGCAGATCGGTAATGCCGTAGAGATAAGTCTGCCCTTTGTTGATTTTTTTGGTTGCGGACAGTGACAAACTGTATTGGCGATAGAGTGCCTGATCTCCGGGGGAGGCATTGGCCAGCCAGTCGGGCAGTTGAGTTTTGAGTGTTTCAAGTGTGTCGAGATCGGCTTGTGGTGAATCTTCGAACAGTGCTGCGGTGTCGGTGATATCCCTATACACATTGTCCAGCGCTTGCCATCCAATGCTGGCGGGCAGATTCAACAAGCCGATGCGTTCCAGTTGTTGGTTGAGGATGGCGGCGGCGCTGGCCTCAAATACATTGCCTTCAAGCTCAAAGCGTGTGAGCCGGATTTCTTCTGCGGCATAACGGCGCTTGACGCCTGCACTCCAGCTCTGGCTAAGGGCGTCAATGTCTTTATAGGTGCGGGTTCTGCCGTTGGGCTGGAACACAAAAACCCGATCCCGGGTAGCCAATGCAATGCGCGCACTTAACCCTGAACTCATGACGCCAGCGCTAATCAATGAAACCTTAATCCAGTAAGCCCTAACCGCATTGTCCTGATACAGGCGTATTCGATCCTCGCGCACCGGCGCGTTGATCACTTGGCTAATGGCTTGAAGTATCTCTTTATTCAGGTCGGGTTGTTGAAGTGCACGAATGGTTTGGGTGTCTTTAATAACATCACTTAGCCAGCTCCAGCGATTACCGCCAGCTCCGCAATCTTGCCCCCAGAACTCGTTCAGCGCGTCTTGCAGGCCAATGGGTAAACGCCAGGCGAGTTCTTTGACTAGCTTTTCAATGACCTTCATATCCAGTTCACCCTCTTGCAGGGTGAGCCATGCGTAGTGTTGATCGCTTAAATAGTAGGATTCGCCGTAAATCGGGCTGAAATCAAGGTCTGTTCCGCTGCCCAGGAACTGCTTGACCCTTGCCATAAACGGTTCAAGTGTCCATCCACCCATCGGTTGAGGGGTGGCAAGTCGGGTGTGATCGAGGTCAATCACAAGTGACGGGTATTGCTGGGCTATGGCATCGGCGAGCAGTTGTTGAGTGATGGATTCGAGTGTCGGCGAACCGCTGAATTGCGCACGCACGGCATTTTCCGGGGGCACAACTTGCTGTGAGGTTGAGGTAGGCATGAGTGTTCCTGTACTGAGTTCCAAGAGGTCAAACGACCGTGATGTCGTATTAACCTCTGGTGCTCTCAAGGAACGGTGGTAGCGGGTTATGGTGACTCTGCGCTTGCTGCGAAGAAATCAGCGCTTCAGTTGCCCGGCGAGCGAAAGTTGGCTTCAGCCGCTTTGGCAAGGTCGGGTGGCAGGAAGTCTTTGTCCGGGTTGTAGTCCGCTTTCAAATACTGAGCCAAGGCTTGCAGATCGCCGGGGTTCAACGTGCCTGCTGCCTGTTTGAGTCGCAGGTTGTCGAGGATGTAGTCATAGCGGCTGTTGTTATAGTCGCGCACCGAGTTGTACAACTGGCGCTGGGCGTCGAGTACGTCAACGATGTTGCGTGTACCGACCTGATAGCCAATTTCGGTGGCTTCCAGTGCGCTCTGGTTGGAGATGATCGACTGTTTGCGTGCCGAGACCTGCTCAACGTCGGTGTTGACCGCGCGGAAATAATTACGCGTGTTTTCGACCACTTGGCGGCGCAATTGCTCGCGCTGTTGCTCGGTCTGATCCAGGCGGGAATAAGACTCACGCACTTGTGAGCTGGTCAGCCCGCCGCTGTAGATCGGGATATTCAGTTGCACGCCAATGCTGCGTTGCGATACGTCACCCCCATAGCGCTGGTTGAGGGCATTGGGGTTGCTCAGACCAAAGGCATCGTTATCGCCGGTTTTATACTGCACCACGGCATCAAGCGTCGGCGCGTGGCCGGCCTTGCGCTGCTTGAGGGTTTCTTCTGCTGCATCTACCGCATAGTTGCTGGCAAGCAGTTGAAGGTTCTGCTGCCCGGCGGTGTCGACCCACAATTTGGCATTGTTGGGTGATGGCGGCAGAATCGGCAAGGTGTGGCGCATGCCTTCAATCGAGTTGTATTGGCGGTTGGTGAGCGTCACCAGTGCTTCAAAGGCATCTTCCACCTGACGCTGAGCCAGCATCCGGTTGGCGCGTGCGGTGTCGTAACTGGCCTGGGATTGCAGCACGTCGGTCTTGTCCGACAGGCCCACGTCAAAGCGTTCTCGAGACTGGTCCAGCTGGCGCTTGAAGGCTTCTTCTTCAGCCTTGGTGGCGGCGAGCGTGTCCTGGGCGCGCAATACCGAGTAATAGGCATTGGCCGATTGCAGAATCAAATTCTGTTCGGTCGCCGACAGTTGCAAAGCAGCCTGCTCATTGATCGATTCGGCGGCTTTCAACTGGAACCAGCGATCAATCCGGAACAGCGGCTGTGCCAACGTTGCCTGATACACCATCGCACTGCGGTTGGTGGTCAGCGAGGGCTGGTCAATGGCGGTGCGCACATTGCTGGACTCGGCGCCACCGGACAAGTTAGGCAGCAAACCGGCGCGGGCCTGTGGCACCACTTCCTTTTGTGCCGCGTAATCGGCGCGGGCAGCGGCCAGATCAGCGTTGTTGTCGACCGCTTCGTGGTAAACGCTGACCAGGCCGTTTTGGCTGGACAACGGGGCAATGGTGTCCAGAGCCATTGCGCTGGTCGCCCAAGACACGGCGATTGCCAGTGATAGTTTGCGCAGCATGAGCGATCCCTAGTTCAAGAGTGCGAAAAATGATGGCCCGAGTCCGACTCGCGGTTTCAAGACGTAGCGAGTGTAGTAGTTTTGTAGATAGAGGGCAGCTGCAAGTTGCGAGTTGCAAGCTACAAGTTGGATCAACATCTAAAGCTTGCCGCTTGTAGCTGGCAACGTGTAGCAAAATACTTACCACTCCCCTAGACTGGCCACGTTCTTGTCGGGGTGCCTTGCTATGAGGCTGAGATCGAATAATTTCGGATCCCGTTGAACCTGATCAGGTTAACGCCTGCGTAGGGAACAAGATTTCTCGTCTCCCGGCGAGTCCTCTTGAGTGCTGTCCGGGATCAGTTGATCAAAAAATGATCAGTTGTTCGAGGCCGCCACTCAGCACCCAGTCATGGGGTGCATCCGTGCTTTTTTCAGGTTCTTCCTCCGACAATCCGCCTGGATGCAGTCTGGAGAGCCGTGATGAGTACAAAACTAAAAAACGCAATCAACCTCAGTGATTCGGCCAAGGTCGATGAACAGTCGGTCAAGCCGTTTACCCGCTCGCAAAAAGTCTACGTACAAGGTTCGCGCCCTGACATTCTGGTGCCGATGCGTGAAGTCAGCCTGGATGTCACGCCCACCGATTTTGGGGGCGAAGTGAATGCCCCGGTATTGATCTACGACACCTCCGGCCCGTATACCGACCCGTCTGTGCAGATTGATGTGCGCAAAGGGCTGGGCGATGTGCGTTCAGCGTGGATTGATGACCGCAACGACACCGAGCGTTTGCCGGGCCTGAGTTCGAATTTTGGCCAAATGCGTCTTGAAGACGCTGAATTGACCAAACTGCGTTTCGCCCACGTGAAGAACCCGCGTCGGGCCAAGGCGGGCGCCAACGTCAGTCAGATGCACTACGCGCGTCAGGGCATCATCACGGCGGAAATGGAATACGTCGCTATCCGCGAAAACATGAAATTGCAGGAAGCCCGCGCAGCGGGTCTGCTCGACCAGCAGCACGCAGGCCACAGCTTCGGCGCCAATATCCCTAAAGAAATCACCGCCGAATTCGTGCGCGATGAAATCGCCCGTGGTCGTGCCATTATTCCGGCCAACATCAACCACGTTGAGCTGGAACCGATGATCATCGGCCGTAACTTTCTGGTGAAGATCAACGGCAATATCGGCAACAGCGCACTGGGTTCTTCCATCGAAGAGGAAGTGGCCAAACTGACCTGGGGCATTCGCTGGGGCTCGGACACGGTCATGGACTTGTCCACCGGCAAGCATATTCACGAAACCCGCGAATGGATCATCCGCAACTCTCCCGTACCGATCGGTACCGTGCCGATTTATCAGGCACTGGAAAAGGTCAATGGCGTGGCCGAAGACCTGACGTGGGAATTGTTCCGCGACACCCTGATCGAACAGGCCGAGCAGGGCGTTGACTACTTCACCATTCATGCCGGCGTCTTGCTGCGCTATGTGCCGCTGACCGCCAAGCGTGTGACCGGCATTGTTTCCCGTGGTGGCTCGATCATGGCCAAGTGGTGCCTGGCGCACCACAAAGAGAACTTCCTCTACACCCATTTCGATGACATCTGCGAAATCATGAAGGCCTACGATGTCAGTTTCTCGCTGGGTGACGGCTTGCGGCCCGGCTCGATCGCCGACGCCAATGACGCGGCGCAGTTCGGTGAACTGGAAACCCTCGGTGAACTGACCAAAATCGCCTGGAAGCACGACGTGCAATGCATGATCGAAGGCCCGGGCCATGTGCCAATGCAGTTGATCAAAGAGAACATGGACAAGCAGCTTGAGTGCTGCGACGAGGCGCCGTTCTACACCCTCGGCCCGCTGACCACCGACATTGCGCCGGGATACGACCACATCACTTCGGGCATTGGCGCGGCGATGATCGGTTGGTTTGGTTGCGCCATGCTCTGCTACGTGACGCCTAAAGAGCACTTGGGCTTGCCGAACAAAGATGACGTCAAGACCGGGATTATCACCTACAAGATTGCGGCCCACGCCGCCGACTTGGCCAAAGGCCATCCCGGTGCGCAAATCCGTGACAACGCCCTGAGCAAGGCGCGTTTCGAGTTTCGTTGGGAAGACCAGTTCAATCTGGGCCTTGATCCGGACACCGCGCGTTCGTACCACGACGAAACCTTGCCTAAAGACTCGGCCAAGGTCGCGCATTTCTGTTCCATGTGCGGGCCGAAATTCTGCTCGATGAAAATCACACAGGAAGTGCGTATTTACGCGGCCAACCAGCGTATCGAGGCCATCGACGTCGACGTGGCCAAAGGTTTGGCCGAGCAAGCAGAGCGCTTCAAGCAAGAAGGCAGCCAGCTCTACAAAAAAGTGTGATCTAAACCGCAAACTCCGTAGCAGCTGCCGAAGGCTGCGTTCGGCGGCGTAGCCGTCGTAAATTCAGAGATCGCGGAACATCTGTTAGACCGCATTTTCAGGTTTTACGATCGCTTCGCAATCGGACGCCGCCTTTGGCAGCTGCTACGAGATAAGTGTTTATCCTGCTCTCCTTGAGATTCATGCCTTGAACACACCCAATACTTACTCACCGGACGTCGCGGTACCTGCCAGTCAGCGGGTCCTCGGCGGTCGAGATCTGTTTTCTCTGTGGTTTTCCCTCGGCATTGGCTTGATGGTGTTGCAGACCGGCGCGCTACTGGCGCCAGGTCTGGGGCTATCGGGTTCATTGTTGGCAATCTTTCTCGGTACGCTTGTGGGCGTGTCGTTGCTGGCGTCGGTGGGCGTGGTCGGCAGCGACACCGGCCTGTCGTCCATGGCCGCGCTTAAACTCAGTCTGGGCAGCCGTGGTGCAATGCTCCCGGCATTGCTTAACGTACTGCAACTGATCGGTTGGGGTTCGTTTGAAATCATTGTCATGCGTGACGCCGCCAGCCTGTTGGGCGCGCGGGCATTCAGTGACACCAGCCTGTGGAGCCAGCCGTTGTTGTGGACGGTGTTCTTCGGTGCTCTGGCAACTTTGCTGGCAGTCAGTGGGCCGCTGACCTTTGTGCGTAAAATTCTGCGCAAATGGGGTATCTGGCTATTGTTGGGCGCGTGCCTGTGGCTGACCTGGAACCTCTTCAGCAAAGCTGACTTGCCTGCGCTGTGGGCGCATAAGGGTGATGGTTCGCTACCCTTTGCCGTGGGCTTTGATATTGCCATCGCCATGCCGCTGTCGTGGTTGCCCTTGATTGCCGACTATTCACGTTTCGGTAAGCGCGCCAAAAGTGTGTTTGGCGGCACCGCGCTGGGCTTTTTGATTGGCAACTTCTGGCTGATGAGTCTGGGTGTGGCCTACACCCTGGCATTCGCGCCGAGCGGTGAAGTCAATGCCCTATTGCTGGCGCTGGCCGGGGCCGGGTTGGGGATTCCGTTATTGCTGATTCTGCTGGACGAGTCTGAAAACGCCTTTGCCGATATTCACTCGGCGGCGGTCTCCAGTGGGTTGTTGCTGCGGTTGAAGGTTGAACACTTGGCGTTGATCATCGGTGTTATCTGTACTTTGATTGCCTGTTTCGCGCCGCTGGCGCAGTACCAGAACTTTCTGCTGTTGATTGGCTCAGTGTTTGCGCCGTTGTTTGGCGTGGTGCTGGTGGACCACTTTATCGTGCGTAAACGCAGTGTTCAGGTGGCGCCCACGTTATTTAGCGGTTCGGCGTTACTGGCCTGGTTGGGCGGGGTGGTGACGTATCACGTGCTGGCCAATCTGCTGCCGGATGTGGGCGCGACCTTGCCGGCCCTGTTACTGGCGGGGGCGTTGCAGTGGGTGTTGGGGCGTCAACGCTAAAAGCCCCTCACCACCTATCTCCCGGAGGGAGAGGGGACTGACCGAGCACGGCCTCAAGCACACTGCAAATCAGCCCCCTCTCCCTCTGGGAGAGGGTTGGGGTGAGGGTCGCTCAGGTTTAACCCTGCGCTGGAACCCACTCAGGCTTCAAAATTCCGCGCAGGCGCGAGTAAGGGATGCTCAGCTCAACATGCCCTTCGGAATACGGTGCAATGCTGTACACGTCGTATTTAAGCACCACGTTGTCTTTGAGCAGGGCCACGTTCGGCGTTTTCTGGAAAGGCCAGTTCTTCACGTATTCCGGGTCGCTGCCGTAGTGGGTTTTGATCAGCCAGTTGTTATGAGCCACTTTGGCCGCGCCCCAGAAGGCTTGCTCCTGCCCCGGCAGCAGCATGTCCTGCAAGGTCACTTCTTTCTGGGCGGTGCGCGAGTAGTTGATGAACCCGCGACCCGGCATGCCGTGTGCGCCGCCGGTGTCCAGGTAGCTGGACAGCTCGATCACCACCAGGTCGTCATGCTGTTCGCGTACTTTGGCCTGCAAGTAGGTGCTGTTGCGAGGCTGCGCGGTGCGCAGAAACTGCTCGCGGTAGGCATTCAGTGACGGCGCCAGTTTCTCGTCAGGCGAGTTCACGGTCATTTGCAGCAGGCGCTTTTCGATCAGAGCGTCGAGCTGCGGCGCATTGGCAAAGTGCAAAGTGTCAATATTCACCAGCGGGCAATCCTGGCCCTCGCAACCTGTCTTGACCTGCTCCGAAGCGTCCTGGGTGAATGCCATTGGCTTGGGCTGGAAAACACTCTGGCAAGCGCCCAGTGTCAGGGCTATACACGCCATGGAGGCAAATTTTAAAAGCGACATGGTCGTCCTTCATTAACGAATAAAAGGTGAAATTATGCGTGTTCGACTGCCAACAAAGGCGTCAGTTCGACACTAAGCTTAAGCCAGTCAATTAGAGAGGGTTTGCAGGCGATCCGTCTATCCCTGTGGCAAAAAAGAGGCTACATGCTGAACCTCAGGCGCGTTAGGATGCGCGATGCTTGGGGTTTGCCCCGGTAAGAATTCGCCAGCCAGAGGTTTGCAATGACTGATATCACCCGCGCCACGCCCAGCGCTGTCGAGGTCGTAAAACGCGAAGAATGCTTCAAAGGCTTCTACAAGCTCGATCGCGTACACCTGCGCCATGAATTGTTTGCCGGCGGCATGAGCCGTGAGATCAGTCGCGAAGTGTTTGTGCGCCACGATGCCGTGTGTGTGCTGCCCTATGACCCGCAACGCGATGAAGTGGTGCTGATCGAACAGTTCCGCGTCGGTGCGATGGGCAAGACCGATACCCCGTGGTTGATCGAACTGGTCGCCGGGCTGATCGACAAGGCTGAAGAGCCCGAAGAAGTGGCTCATCGCGAAGGCGAAGAAGAGGCGGGGCTGACGTTTACGTCGCTATGGCCCATCACGCGCTATTTCCCGTCGCCAGGCGGCAGCACCGAATTTGTCCATTTGTACCTGGGCCGTTGCAGCACTGAAGGCGTGGGCGGCTTGCATGGACTGGAAGAGGAGGCCGAAGATATTCGAGTGACGGTTTGGGCGTACGAAGATGCGCTTCAAGCAGTACGGGATGGACGTATTTCCAATGCAGCGAGCATTATTGCCCTGCAATGGCTGGCGCTTAATCGCGCTGAAGTGAGGGGGTTATGGCAGTAACGGCGCGACGTGATCGATACAGGGTCGATTTGATTGGCTTGCAGGCCGCCTGCGAGGCTAACTTTGCACGCTTGATGCGCTTGTTGCCCGATATGCGTGAACAGCCCAGCGCGCGGCGAATTGCGGTGACTCAGGGCGACCAGATGCTCGGCGTCCTGACCCTTGAAGTGATGCTCGACTGCCCGTACACCAGCACCCTGCGCGTGCGCCAGGAACACAGTTTGCCCTGGTTGCCCGTGCCGGAATTGCAGGTGCAGGTTTACCACGATGCGCGCATGGCCGAAGTGATCGGCGCAGAGCATGCGCGGCGTTTTCGCAGTATTTATCCTTACCCCAACGTGGCCATGCATCAGCCTGATGAAAAGGCCCAGCTCAATATCTTTTTGGGCGAGTGGCTCAGTCATTGCCTGACCTGCGGTCATGAATACGCGCAAGTCCGATAACGATTTATCGCATGTCTTCGCTCTTTTTATAAACGTGCTCCGGAGAAATCCTCTTGCCGAATGTCTCCACGCTGACCACAGACGATCCGGTGCTGCTGGTGCAACTGACAGACAGCCATTTGTTTGCCGACACAGACGGGTCGCTGCTGGGGCTTAAAACGGCTGAAAGCTTGCAACGGGTCATCGATCTTGTGCGCGTCGAACAACCCCGGATCGACCTGCTATTGGCTACGGGCGATCTGACTCAGGACTCAACCGTTGAGGCCTATCAGCGCTTTCGTCAGATGACTCAAGCGCTTGCAGCCTCTGCGCGCTGGCTGCCTGGCAATCACGATGACCTCGCCCCCATGGCCGAAGCCGCCGTGCAAAGCCGTTTGCTGGAACCTGTGGTCGATATTGGCAATTGGCGCATTACGCTGCTCAACTCGTCTGTTGCCGGCAAAGCTCACGGCTACCTGGAAGACGATCAACTGCAACTGCTCGCCCAAGCCCTGAGTGAGGCGCCCGAGCGTCATCATCTGGTTTGCCTGCACCACCACCCCGTGCCTATCGGCTGTGAGTGGATGAACGGGATCAGTTTGCACAATGCCACTGCGTTCTGGTCCGTCGTTGACCGCTTTCCGCAGGTGCGAGTGGTGCTGTGGGGGCATGTGCACCAAGCATTTGATCAGCAGCGCAACGATGTGAGGCTATTGGCCACCCCCTCAACCTGTCTTCAGTTCGAACCAGGCAGCACGGACTTCAAGGTCAGCAACCAGGCGCCGGGTTATCGTTGGTTGCGCCTGCTGCCGGATGGCGATGTGCAGACGGGTATCTCGCGGCTAGCAGATTTCACGTTCGAGCCCGATTACAGCGCCAATAATTACTGAGTGTTGCAGACCGGATATATCCAGATGCCGAGTCAGGCTAAACTGCGCGTCTTTGTTGATGTAGCGTTGGCTAACCTGTACTCGGGAGTGATTGCATGTCCGGTTCCATTTTGTATATCCACGGTTTCAACAGTGCGCCCGAGTCCACGAAAGCCAGCCAGCTTGCCTCGGTGATGCAACGCATCGGCCTCGGTCATCAATTGCATGTGCCGGCTTTGCACCACCATCCACGTGAGGCACTTGCCCAATTGCGGGCGGCAATCGATGAGCTTGGCAGGCCGCTGCTGGTCGGCAGCTCGCTCGGCGGCTACTATGCGACGTATCTGGCCGAACAGTTGGGCCTCAAGGCCTTGCTGATCAACCCGGCCGTCAGCCCGCATCGGATGTTCGACGGCTATCTGGGTACGCAAACCAATCATTACAGCGGCGAAACCTGGGAACTGACTCTCGACCACGTGGCGGCCCTCGCCGAGCTTGAAGTGCCAGCCCCTCAGGACCCGCAGCGTTATCACGTGTGGTTGCAAACAGGCGATGAAACCCTGGACTACCGCTACGCTGAGCAGTACTACAAGGCGTGCACCTTACGTATTCAGGCAGGCGGTGATCACAGCTACCAAGGTTTCGCCCAGCAACTGCCCGATCTCCTGACATTTGCCGGGATCAGTGCACACCGTTATCAAGCCATCGACTTTGCGGCCCTTTAGGCGCCCCGGTAATGGCCTTTATTCTTAATTTACGACTAACGACGAGACCTTATGGCCACTCCCAGCGCTAGCTCTTATAACGCCGACGCCATCGAAGTCCTCTCGGGCCTCGACCCGGTGCGCAAGCGCCCCGGCATGTACACCGACACCAGCCGGCCCAATCACCTGGCTCAGGAAGTCATCGACAACAGTGTCGACGAGGCCTTGGCCGGTCACGCCAAATCGGTGCAAGTCATTCTGCACGCGGACCACTCGCTGGAAGTCAGTGACGACGGGCGCGGCATGCCCGTGGACATTCACCCCGAAGAAGGTGTTTCAGGTGTCGAACTGATCCTGACCAAGCTTCACGCGGGCGGCAAGTTTTCCAACAAAAACTACCAGTTCTCCGGCGGCCTGCACGGCGTGGGGATTTCGGTGGTCAACGCGCTGTCGACGCAGGTCAGGGTCAAGGTCAAGCGTGACGGCAACGAATACCAGATGACCTTCGCCGATGGCTATAAAGCCACCGACCTGGAAATCGTCGGCACCGTTGGCAAACGCAACACCGGTACCAGCGTGTATTTTGCGCCGGACCCAAAATACTTTGATTCGCCCAAGTTCTCGGTCAGCCGCCTCAAGCATGTGCTCAAGGCCAAGGCCGTGTTGTGTCCGGGGCTGCTGGTCAGCTTTGAAGACAAAAACACTGGCGAAAAGATCGAGTGGCATTACGAAGACGGCTTGCGCTCCTACCTGGTGGACGCGGTCAGCGAGTTCGAACGCCTGCCCAATGAACCGTTCTGCGGCAGCTTGGCCGGAAACAAAGAAGCCATCGACTGGGCCTTGCTGTGGTTGCCCGAAGGCGGCGACAGCGTTCAGGAAAGCTACGTCAACCTGATCCCCACGGCCCAGGGCGGCACGCACGTCAACGGTTTGCGCCAGGGCTTGCTTGACGCCATGCGTGAATTTTGCGAATTCCGTAGCCTGCTGCCCCGTGGCGTCAAGCTGGCGCCCGAAGATGTCTGGGAACGCATTGCCTTCGTCGTCTCGATGAAAATGCAGGAACCGCAGTTCTCCGGTCAGACCAAGGAGCGCTTGTCATCGCGCGAAGCGGCGGCATTTGTGTCCGGCGTGGTCAAGGATGCATTCAGCCTCTGGCTCAATGCCAACCCTGAACTGGGCATGCAATTGGCGGAGCTGGCGATCAACAACGCCGGTCGTCGTCTCAAGGCCAGTAAAAAAGTCGAGCGCAAGCGCATCACCCAAGGCCCGGCCTTGCCGGGTAAGTTGGCTGATTGCGCCGGGCAGGACCCGATGCGATCCGAGCTGTTCTTGGTGGAGGGTGATTCCGCTGGCGGATCGGCCAAGCAGGCGCGGGACAAAGAGTTTCAGGCGATCCTGCCGTTGCGCGGCAAGATCCTCAATACCTGGGAAGTCGATGGCAGCGAAGTGCTGGCCAGCCAGGAAGTGCACAACATTGCCGTGGCCATTGGCGTCGATCCGGGCGCTGCTGACATTAGTCAGCTTCGCTACGGCAAAATCTGCATCCTCGCCGACGCCGACTCCGACGGCTTGCACATCGCCACCTTGCTCTGTGCCTTGTTCGTGCAGCATTTCCGCCCGTTGGTGGATGCCGGTCATGTCTACGTCGCGATGCCGCCGCTGTACCGTATCGATTTGGGCAAAGAGATCTACTACGCCCTCGATGAAGCCGAGCGCGACGGGATTCTTGATCGTCTGGTGGCCGAGAAAAAACGCGGCAAACCACAAGTCACTCGATTCAAGGGGCTGGGTGAGATGAACCCGCCGCAACTGCGTGAAACCACCATGGACCCGAACACTCGGCGTCTGGTGCAACTCACGCTGGAAGACTTCGCTGCCACCTCTGAAATGATGGACATGCTGCTTGCCAAAAAGCGCGCGGGTGACCGTAAAAGCTGGCTGGAGTCCAAAGGTAACCTGGCGCAGGTTCTGGCTTGATGGGCAGAGCGTTACTGCTGGGCCTGTGCTTGAGCGCTGCGCCGGTGATGGCCGATACATGGCCTGAGCTGGTGCTTCAAACTGAGCATCCTGTCGAAGGCATGCGCGGGGGCAATCTGTCCGGGCTGGCGCTCTGTGAAGGCGAGATGTGGACGGTGTCTGACCGTGATGATGATCAGATTTACCGTCTCGATACCCGTTATGCCGAATGGCAAGCCGAAGCGGTTAGTATCCAAGTGCCACCGCCTCCCGAAAGCGGTTTGCCGTGGGGCGTGCGCATGATGCACAAAGCCGTCAGCCCGTTGCGGGGCGGCAATCTGGATTTCGAAGGCATCAGTTGTGACGCGGCGGGCAACCGTTATGTTGTCAGCGAAACCCATGCGGCGGTACTGCAAGTGCCCCCCATCGGTGAGCCTTTGTGGCTCAAGATCGACCCGGCGTTGGTGCGTCAGGCGCGTGGCAGTGGCATGTTGCTGCATTTCAATGCGTTGTTTGAAGGCATTGCCGTCAACCCGCAAGGCACCCAACTGTGGCTGGCGGCCGAGCGTGAACGCCGTGGCTTGATGACCCTGCGCAAGCAACAAAGCGTATGGAACTGCGAAGGCGGATGTGTGGTGATGAGTGAGGGCGGGCTTGAACAGCCGCCTGCTCAATTAAAGGCCAAGGCGCAACAAAAGGACTTTGCCGATCTGGCGCTGTTCGATGGCAAGCTGTTTACCCTTGAGCGCATGGCCTACCGTATTTGCCGACGTACGCCAGCCACCGGTGAGGTAGAGCGTTGCTGGTCGTTTGCCAACGATGCATTGACCGAACCGCGGCGCTACAACTCCGGCTATGGCACCGCCGAGGCGCTGAGTCTGGACGCGAAAGGCGCGTGGGTCGGGGTGGACAATGGCAATCACATACGTGCCGATGGCGAAAAGCGCCCCATCGTCTGGCGTTTTACTGCCCCGCAAGGTGGCTGGAGCGCTAAGCCATGAGCCAGCAAGCACCGGGCAAAGGCATGGGGCGCGTGTTCATGATCGTCGCCTGGTGCGCCGGCCTGTATCTGGCGACACAATTTTTCGGGCGCTGGGAACAGCGTCAGGACAACCCCAACACTGAAGTCATCTCGCAACAAGGCGAGGGCTTCATCGAAGTCAAACTGCTCGCCAATGTGCAGGGGCACTTTGTTGCCAGTGGCCGTATCAATAACGTGCCAGTGGAATTTTTACTCGATACCGGAGCCACCGATGTGGCGGTTCCGCTGGATCTGGCAGAACAACTGGCGCTGCCCAAAGGCGCGCCTGTCACCTTGAGCACGGCCAATGGCCGCGCACAGGGCTATCGCACTCAAATCGACCGCCTGAAACTGGGGGCCATTGTGCTGCGCAACGTGCGTGCAGTGGCCGCTCCAGGGCTTGAAGGCGAACAAGTGCTCTTGGGCATGAGTGCGTTGAACAAACTCGAATTTACCCAGCGCGGTGGCACCATGCTGCTGCGCCAGACAACGAACTGAATGAGGTCCGCATGAGCGACTCCCTTGATCTCAGCCTGGACGGCGTAGAACGCCGGTCACTGGCCGACTTCACCGAACAGGCCTACCTCAACTATTCCATGTACGTGATCATGGATCGGGCCTTGCCGCACATCGGTGACGGTCTTAAACCTGTACAGCGGCGTATTGTTTACGCCATGAGCGAACTGGGGCTGGATGCAGACTCCAAGCACAAAAAATCGGCGCGTACCGTCGGTGACGTGCTCGGTAAATTTCACCCCCACGGCGACTCGGCCTGCTACGAAGCAATGGTGCTGATGGCGCAGCCGTTCAGCTACCGCTACACCTTGGTCGATGGTCAGGGCAACTGGGGTGCGCCGGACGACCCCAAGTCCTTCGCGGCCATGCGATACACCGAGGCGCGTTTGTCGCGTTACTCCGAAGTGCTGCTCAGCGAGCTGGGGCAGGGCACCGCAGACTGGGTACCGAACTTTGATGGCACGCTGGACGAGCCGGCTGTATTGCCGGCGCGCTTGCCCAACATCCTGCTCAATGGCACCACCGGCATTGCCGTGGGCATGGCCACCGACGTGCCGCCGCACAACCTGCGCGAAGTGGCGGCGGCGTGCGTGCGTTTGCTCGACGAGCCGAAAGCCACGGTCGAGCAACTGTGCGAACACATTCAAGGTCCTGACTACCCGACCGAAGCCGAAATCATCACACCGCGCGCTGATCTGCTGAAGATTTATCAGACGGGTCGTGGTTCGGTGCGCATGCGGGCGGTGTATCACGTTGAAGATGGCGATATTGTCGTCACCGCGTTGCCGCATCAAGTCTCGGGCGCCAAGGTGCTGGAGCAGATTGCTGCGCTGATGCAGGCCAAGCCGACCAAGTTGGCGATGGTGACTGACCTGCGTGACGAATCGGACCACGAAAACCCGTGCCGCATCGTGATCATCCCGCGCAACAATAAGGTGGATCTCGATGAGCTGATGCAGCACCTGTTTGCCGTGACCGAGCTGGAGTCCACCTTCCGTGTCAACGTCAACATCATCGGCCTGGACGGCAAGCCGCAGCTGAAAAACCTGCGAGCCCTGCTGGTTGAATGGCTTGAGTTTCGCATCAACACCGTGCGCCGCCGCCTGCAGTTCCGCCTCGATAAAGTCGAGCGTCGTCTGCACCTGTTGGACGGTTTGCTCACCGCCTACTTGAACCTCGACGAAGTGATCCACATTATTCGTACCGAGGAACACCCCAAGGCCGAGCTGATTGCGCGCTTTGGCCTGACTGAAACCCAGGCCGACTACATTCTCGATACGCGTTTGCGCCAGTTGGCTCGTCTTGAAGAGATGAAGCTGCGCGACGAACAAGATGCACTGCGTAAAGAACAAGCCAAGTTGCAAGCGTTGCTGGGCAGCGAAGCCAAGCTCAAAAAGCTGGTGCGCACTGAGCTGATTGAAGACGCGAAAACCTACGGTGATGATCGCCGCTCACCGATCGTTGCGCGGACTGAAGCCAAAGCTCTGTCGGAAAACGAGTTGGTACCCACCGAGCCGGTGACGGTTGTTTTGTCAGAAAAAGGTTGGGTTCGGTGTGGTAAAGGTCACGATCTGGACGCGACCGGGTTGTCCTATAAAGCGGGCGATGGCTATAAAACCGCTGCTGCGGGGCGTTCCAACCAATTTGCCGTGTTTATTGACTCCACCGGGCGCAGTTATTCGGTGGCGGCACATACGCTGCCATCTGCCCGTGGTCAGGGTGAGCCGCTAACCGGTCGCCTTACGCCACCGCCGGGCGCGACGTTCGAGTGCGTGTTGTTGCCTGAAGACGACGCGTTGTACGTGATTGCCTCCGACGCCGGTTACGGTTTTGTGGTCAAAGGTGAAGACCTGCAAGCCAAAAACAAGGCGGGTAAAGCGCTGCTTAGCCTGCCAAAGGGCGCGCACGTCATGCAGCCACGGCCTGTGGCAGACCGTGAGCACAATTGGCTGGCAGCGGTGACCACCGAAGGGCGCCTGCTGATCTTCAAAGTCAGCGACCTGCCGCAATTGGGCAAAGGCAAGGGCAATAAAATCATCGGTATTCCCGGCGATCGCGTGGCCAGCCGCGATGAATATGTGACTGACATTGCCGTATTGCCAGACAACGCCACATTGGTGTTACAGGCGGGTAAACGTACGTTGTCGCTCAAAGCTGACGACCTTGAACATTACAAAGGTGAGCGTGGTCGGCGTGGTAACAAGTTACCGCGAGGCTTCCAGCGTGTTGATGCTTTGCTGGTAGAAGTGCCCAATTAAGGTTGTTTAGAGCGCCCGGTCTGCGTTTTATCGCGTAGATCGGCGCAACAGCACTGGAGTCACGGTCGATATTCGCGGATGATATGCCGCGATTGTGAAACGACGTGTAAGAAACTTCCTATGAATTGGAATCACATTGAGGCGCGCCACATGGCGGCCACCTGGATGGAATGATGAACGTTCTACGTCTTCCTTTAATTGCGCTGCTGTCTGGCGTGCTTGGCTTGGTGGGGTGCAGCGTGCACCAGCCCGCGGCCTTGTACCAGCTGGACAGCGGCACCCCCGGCCAGCCCAAGCAAAGTGCGGGCATGTCGGTGGTACTTGGCCCGGTGACTGTGGCCGATTACCTGCAACGTGAAACCCTGCTGCAACGTCAGACCGATGGCAGCCTGAGTGCAGCACCGGACGGGCGTTGGGCGGGCAGCTTGTCGTCAGACATCGATCAGTTGCTGTTGCGTCAGCTGGCGTGGCGTCTGGACAGCCAGCGTGTAGTGCTGGCCCCTGCGCCTGCGGGTTTCAGCCCAGATGTGCAAGTGCTGTTGTCAATTACTCGGTTGGATTCGGGTAAAGACCAGCCAGCAATTCTGGATGCTCAATGGCGTTTGATTGACCGCCGTGGGCAGGTGCGTGACAACCGGATGGTTCACCTTGAAAAGCCGCATGCGGGGACTACTGCAGATCAGGTCAAGGCTCAGGGTGAGTTGTTGCAACAGTTGAGCGAGCAATTAGCCGTGGCGCTCAAGCCGCTGGCTAACCAGCCGCCACTGGTTGAACCCCGTGCACCGGAAAAGAAAGCGGCACCGAAGCAGGACAGCGAAAAACCGAAGATACCGATGGCGTCGCCGATTCGCACGGATATGGAAGTATTCAGGTTCTGAGTGTTTGGCGATAACAAAAAATCCCGCACGTGTGCGGGATTTTTTTTGGTCAGGGCAAAAGCCCCTCACCCTAGCCCTCTCCCGGAGGGAGAGGGAACCGGCCTATGTGTTTTCGAATTCACTGGTGATCAGTCAGGCTGCAGCAAACCTAAAGCATCCCCTCACCCTAGCCCTCTCCCGGAGGGAGAGGGAACCGAGCTATGTGTTTTCGAGTTCACCGGTAATCAGTCAGGCTGCAGCTAACCTAAAGCATCCCCCAATCAGTCCCCTCTCCCTCTGGGAGAGGGCTAGGGTGAGGGGCTGTGCGCCTTACCCACGATTCTCATGCATGCGCGCCAACTGGCGTTCTAGCATGGAAGGGTAAGGCTCCATCAGGCGCTCTACACAGCACGCCCCTTCAGGACTGGCAATCGGGCGGATGCGGGCGCGTTGGCGAATCAGCGGGTCGTCACTGATCTTGCGCTCTACCAGCAACAAGTTACGGCTGTGTTGCGACAGCGCCAGTGCATCCTGCGCCGTTTCAGTCAGCAACAAATCAATCTGGCTCAACCCGCTCAGGCCTTCGCCCAGCACCAGACCCAACTGCAATTGCAGCGTAATGCCGCTGTCAGCCACTTCGATCTGCAAGGCATGACCCAAGGCACGCAGCAACTCCCCACAGCAAATCGCATTGGTCAGGTAGTCCTCACCGCTGTCTTCGCTGTGGAACAGCATGAGCGTGCTGCCATCATTGAGCGTATGCAACTCGCTTTGATACAGCGACGCCGCCTGGTTCAGGCAGTCGCGATAACGCTCCAGCAGCTCCATCAAACGTGCGCGAGGCAAACGTCGCAGTTGCTCTTGCGCCCCCAGTTGCACGGCCAGTACCGCGCTTGGCTGCGGCGCAGTCGGCTCAGCTTTGACTTCGGCTTTTGGCACCACACTGGCGGCGCCGGTATCGCGCAAATCAGAAAACGGGTCTTCGTCGCCCTCGTCTTCTTCGGTACTGATCACTTGCCGAGGTGCCGCTTTGGGTGCTGGCACAGCCGGTTTTTCATCGAAGGTCGGGTCGCTCAGGTTGCGGACTTCGAAGGTAGGCTCATTGTCGTCAGCGTCTTCATACTCGCTGTCGTCGAAAGCTTCTTCGGGTTCCGGCTCAGGCTCTGGAGCAGGCGGCGCCAGGCGGGTGTGCAGTTGGCGGGCCAGATCACCGATTTCATCCTGACGGGTAATCGCCGGCGTGTAAGGATCCGGTTCGCGCAACCACACACGCAGTTGCAACAGGGGCGTCGTGATGTTGCGGCCCAGCCGCAGGCTCAGCGCCAAGGCAAGGGCCAGCAAAATAGCGCTAAGAATGCCCATGCTCTGCAAGCTGATGGTCATCGGCTGTTCGAACTGGTTCATGTCCAGGCTGATACGCAGGTGCCCGGCCGTCACATCCTGAAAGGTGATCTTGGTCTGGTACACGCCTTCGGTTTCACCCAGCAGGCTGTTTTTAGGGCGTTGCCCGGCCTCCGCGAGGATGCGGTTATCCACGCTATAAATAGCAGCGTGCGCCACCAGGGGATTTTTGGTCAGGTTGTTGAGCAGCACGTTGAGGCTGAGGATGTCGTTGGACACCAGCAACTCGGTCGCCGACGTGGCGGTCTGCGTGGTCAGGCTCTGCCCCAACGCATCGGCCTGCTCGTGCATGGCCTGCTTGAATTGCAGGCCCATGACCACGGCATAAATGACCAGCGCCAACGCGACCAGAATCACGTTGTGGGTGGCAATGCGCAGAGCTATCGGAACGCGACGATCGCGCAAGGCCCGGAAGATCAGCAGAAAGAAATTATCGTTTTTGACAGGCAATGGCCGGTTCACTGAGCGCGGCTCTTAGTCCGTTAAGTTGGAGCGCAGTATAGCGATCAGCCCTGAGGCGGCAAAGCCTTGGCGATGCCCGATGGTCACTGAATGGGGGTAGAATGCGTTTTTTTTAGCGAATGGGGGTGTGCCTTGCGCGAAATCGTCCTGATAAACATCACTGGTGAAGACCGTCCAGGTCTCACCGCTGCCATTACTGGCGTGCTGGCCAGCAATGGGGTGAATATTCTCGACATCGGTCAGGCCGCCATTCACGGCGTTTTGTCGTTGGGGTTCCTGGTAGACATTCCTCACGCCGATCAAGTGTCGGCTGTGCTGAAAGACCTTCAGCCCTTGATCGCTAAAGAAGGGCTGCAGCTGGTGTTTGACCCGATTACTGAAGAGCGCTATCAACAGTGGGTCAATGGGCAAAGTCAGAAACGCCATGTCGTGACCGTGATGGGCCGCCAAGTGACGGCCCTGCAATTGCAGCGCGTGACGTCGGTCATCAGTCAGCATGGGTTGAACATCGAACAAACAGATCGTCTGTCGGGTCGAGTGTCGTTGGACGCGCCCACTGCACTGAGCAAAAGCTGTATCGAGTTGCGCGTCTGCGGTGACGTGGCTGATATCGACGCTCTGCGAGCAGCGTTTTTTGATCTGGCCCAGGAACTCAGTGTCGATATCGCTCTGCAAGAAGACACGCTTTTCCGACGCAATCGCCGGCTGGCAGTGTTTGACATGGACTCCACCCTGATTGAAGCCGAAGTGATAGACGAGCTGGCGAAAGCGGCCGGCGTGGGTGATCAAGTGTCCGAAATCACCGAGCGCGCGATGGCCGGTGAGCTGGATTTCAAAGCCAGCTTCAAAGAACGTCTGGCGCTGCTTAAAGGTCTGGACGTGAGCGTACTGGACTCGATCGGCGCGTCACTGCGCTTGACCGAAGGCGCTGAAGTGCTGTTCGCCGAACTCAAGCGCTTGGGCTACAAAACAGCCATCTTGTCAGGCGGCTTCACTTACTTCGCCAAGCAATTGCAGGTCAAATTGGGGATCGATTACGTATTCGCCAATGAACTGGCCGTGGAAGATGGCAAAGTGACAGGCGTGGCAGTCGAGCCGATTGTCGATGCACAACGCAAGGCTGATTTGCTGCGCGAACTGGCGCAAAAGGAAGGCTTGAGTCTGGAACAGACCATTGCGGTGGGTGATGGTGCCAACGATTTGCCGATGCTGGCGATTGCGGGGCTGGGTGTCGCCTTCCGTGCCAAGCCGCTGGTTAAAAAATCGGCCAAACATGCCATTTCGACCTTGGGGCTGGATGGCGTGCTGTATTTGCTGGGCCAGCGTGACCGCAACAGCCAGGGCTAAATGATTTCGTAGCAGCGGTCCAAGGCCGCGTCCGATTGCGAAGCGATCGTGAAATCTGAATTCATGGTGTGTTTGGTTCACCGCGATTTTAGTTTCTACGACGGCTGCGCCGCCGAACGCCGCCTTCGGCAGCTGCTACGGAGTCAGTATGGATCGCAGGTTATTCGGCGTGAGCAGGGGCGCCAATGTTCTGCCCCATCATCACCGGCGAGCCTGCGCTCAGGCCTTCGGCCCATTTGACCTGCTCTGGGCCGAACAGCACGATGGCTGTCGATCCCAACTTGAAGCGACCCAGTTCGGCCCCTTTTTCCAAGTGAATCGGCGCACGCGCGGCTTCGTCGTAACGGAAGGTTTTCAGCTCGCGTTTAGGCGGCGTGACCAAACCGGCAAATACCGTCTCAATCGATGCCACGATCATGGCACCCACCAATACCACGGCCATCGGGCCGCGTTCGGTATCAAAAATGCACACGGCGCGTTCGTTGCGGGCAAACAGCTCCGGCACGTTTTCAGCGGTGGTCTGGTTAACCGAGAACAAGCGACCTGGCACGTAGATCATTTCTCGCAGAGTACCGGCCAGCGGCATGTGCACACGGTGGTAATCCTTGGGTGACAGGTAAATGGTGGCAAATTCGCCGCCCATGAACTGCGACGCAACGGCCGCATCGCCGCCCACCAGTTCCAGCACACTGTAGCTGTGGCCTTTAGCCTGGAATACACGACCGTGCTCAATGGCACCCAATTGGCTGACTGCACCATCGGCCGGGCTCAAGACGGCGCCGGGGGTTTGGTCCAGCGGGCGAGCGCCGTCTTTCAGGGCGCGTGTGAAGAAGGCGTTGAAGTGTTCGTACGCGGTGACGTCTTCAACCAGCGCTTGGGACATGTCCACGTTGTAGCGTTTGGCGAACCAGGTGGTGAACGCATTTTTAAACCAGCGCACACGGCACTCGGCAATGCAGCCGGCCAGACGCGACAGCAGGTGATGGGGCAGCAGGTACTGACTCAAGAGAAACAAACGCTTTTTCATTACAGGTCCTTAGTGTTTGACAGGCAGCTCGACGGGGGTGTCGGGGTGGTTGCCCCATTCGCCCCAGGAGCCGGCGTAGCCTTTGACACGCGGATAACCGAGTGCTTTGGCAACGAGATAGGTAAAGCCAGAACGGTGATGGGTCTGGCAATGAGTAATCACTTCTTTGTCCGGTGTGATCCCCAGATCCTTGAGGATCTGCGCCATATCGGTCCGAATGCGCAGGTCGCGGGTTTTATCCATGCCTGCTGTCCATTCAAAATTAATCGCGCCGGGGATGTGACCGCCTTTAGCAGCCAACACCTTTTCGCCCGAATATTCGGCGGGATTGCGCGCATCCCAGATTGCCAGGTCGTCTGCGCCCAGACGGCTTTGCAGGTACTCGCGGGTGGCGGTCGGTTCTTCATGCAGCGTCACCCGTACCGGGCCGCCGACAGGCGCAGGTACGTCGGTGGACAGCGGGCCACCTTCGGCAATCCAGGCGTGAAGGCCGCCATCAAGATAGTGATAGGCCTTGTGCCCGATCACATCGAGCAACCAGATAAAACGCCCGGCCCAGCCGCCGCCTTCGTCGTCATACACCACGTAGACCGCGTTGGGTGTGTGCCCCAGTTCACCGAACAAGGCTTCCAGCGACGTGTGTGTCGGCAGCAGGCCAGGTGCGGGAGGCTGACCCAGTTGCGTGCGTTTGGGGTCGACAAAACGAGCCCCCGGAATATGCCCGGCGCCGTAGCGTGCTGCGCTGGTCAGGTCGACCACAATCAAGTTGGGGGCATCGAGCCGTGCGAGCAGGTCGCCGGGTTCGATCACCAACGGCAAGCCAGAGAAGTCAGGCATGGGTTCTCCAGAGCGAAAAAAGAGGGGATTGTAGCGCAAGCGCTAACGCCCGCGGTTGGTAAAGCTGTGCAGGGCTTTTTCAATGCACTGCGCGGTTTTGCCAAACGCTTGCACGCTGGTCTCGTTGAGCGCGCCGCCGCCCTGGTCGGCCAGCACGAGCATGACCACGCGGCCATTATTGCTCAGCGAGCGTAGCAGCAGATGCTCACCGGGAAACAGGCCGCGCAGGTCGTCAGGCAGAGCTGCGCAGATCACCGCATTGTTATCGGGGGTCAGGCGCAGTTGTGCCGGTTGCGCCATCAAACGCTGCAGGCCGGCGCTCTCGCTTATGTTGAAAGTCAGATCGAACACTTCTTTGGGCAGTCCCCAGACCTGAAAAACCCGCAGATGGCTCGATGTCTTGTCAGCCATCAACACCATTAGCCTGCGCATACCGCAGGCGACCAAGGCTTCGCGGGCGCATGTGGTCAGGTGCATCGCATTGGCGAACGTGCTTGGCTCGGCCAAAAGCTGTGCACAGTGTTTGCGCCACAGGGCCAGTGCTTCGGCTGAAGGCGGCGCGGCGGGTTGATTGCCTTGCAGCGTGCGGCGTGCATTCCAGGGCAAGAGCAGTGCCTGCGCCGGGTGCCAAAGGTCTGGCAAAGAGTGGTATCGGCCGCTGCTGACGGCGTTTTGGTGAACAAGCTGTTGCACATCGTCCAGCGGCATTTGCAGGTACAGGCTGGTCAGAAGTTGCCAGCGCCGATTGTGCGGTATATCCCATGCGGCTTGGGCCGACAGTGCCAACCCATTGGCCAGCAGCACGCTGTTGGCCGGCTGGTTGAGCCAGCTGCGCAAGGCCGGATCGGCGTCCAGACGCTGTTGCTGGCGAAGCGGATGATGCCGGTCGCGAGCGATATGCAACACTCTGACCAGCGTAGGCTGTTGCTCAATGACCACGGTATAGCCGTGCAGTACCCAGGCAGGCAGCTGCCATAACTCGGCCAGCGCCCTGCAAATTTCAAACAGGCGTACGCCGAACAGCTTGAGCTCAACCTTGGCGGCGCACTCACCTCGGTGAAGCACTCGCAGCTCCCATTCTTCGAGCTGATCAGGGTGGGTCAGCGCCATGGCCCACAAGGGCGAGAGGAACAGCAAACTGCCCCAGTAAATCTCTTGCCAGAGCCGCGCCAGGCGATTGCCGAACAGGCCGATGGCTTGTTGCGCCGCATGCTGGCTGATGAGCTGGATTTGTCGGAAAGCCAGCGGCATATCCTCAGGTGCCAGAGCGGGCAAGCTCTCAAGCACTTCCAGAGTGCGCTTCAACCCCAGTCGGTTGAGGGCCACTTCCAGGCTTTCAGCCGGTTCACTCAGGCTGCTTTGCAGATGCTGGTTGGCTTCGCGAATCAGGCTTAACGCCAACGCCGGGCTGTCTTGCATGATCTCGGCAATATCGCGCAAAGAGCGGCGACTGTCGTTGATCGCCGCGCTCACATGCGCATGGCTGTATTGCGAGATGGGCAACTGCGCGTCGTTCAGGCGCTGAACCCAAGCGTCCAGAGTGGTCGGTACTGATGTCGATGCAGAGTTTTTATTAGCCATAAAAGGAGCGCGATCATCATAAAGGGAGGGCACGCCCGAACCGGGCTGAATGTTTTTCGCTTTTACGCGTTACAGTCTGGCGCAGATTTGCCGATAGGGAGAAGAAGAGTTTTAGTGACGCTGCAATCACCCCGAACCCGACTGAATAAGTACTTTTATATTTATGGCTAAAATTATCGGCATTATCGTCGTGATCGCGAGTGTACTCGGCGGCTACGTGCTCTCCCACGGCAAGATCGCGGCACTGATCCAGCCCTTTGAGGTCATGATCATTGGCGGCGCAGCGCTGGGTGCGTTCTTGCAGGCCAATCCGGGCTACATGACCTTGCACGTACTGAAAAAATCGCTGGGCATGTTCGGTTCGCGGTTCTCCCACGCTTTCTACCTTGAAGTGCTGGGCCTGGTTTACGAGATTCTGAATAAAAGCCGTCGCGAAGGCATGATGGCTATTGAGGCCGACATCGAAGATGCGGCTGCCAGCCCGATATTCGCCAAATACCCGACCATTCTTAAAGATGAGCGCATGACCGCATTTATTTGTGATTACTTGCGCATCATGTCCTCGGGCAACATGGCGCCCCACGAGCTGGAAGGCTTGTTCGACATGGAGTTGTTCAACCTCAAGGAAGAGCTTGAGCACCCGTCTCACGCCGTCAACGGTATCGCCGACGGCATGCCGGGTTTCGGTATCGTGGCGGCCGTTCTGGGTATTGTGGTGACGATGGCATCGCTGGGTGAAGGCGATCAAACTGCCATTGGCCAGCACGTAGGTGCTGCATTGGTGGGTACATTCTTCGGTATTCTGGCCGCTTATGGTTTCTTCGGCCCTTTGGCCACGTCGCTGGCTCACGATGCCAAAGAAGAAATCAACGTGTATGAAGCCATCAAAGCCTCGCTGGTCGCTTCTGCCTCGGGCATGCCGCCGTCGCTGGCAGTCGAGTTTGGCCGCAAAGTGCTGTACCCCAAGCACCGTCCAAGCTTTTCCGAGCTTGAGCAAGTGGTTCGCGGTCGCTGATTTATGGAAAACAATCAGCCGATCATCATCAAGCGCGTCAAGCGTTTTGCCGTTGGCCATCACGGCGGCGCCTGGAAAATTGCCTTTGCTGACTTTGCCACGGCGATGATGGCGTTCTTTCTGGTGCTGTGGCTGATGTCTGCGGCCACCCCGGCGCAGAAGCTTGCTATTAGCGGCTACTTCAAAGACCCGGTCGGCTTCACTGAAAGCGGTTCGCCGTACACCATCGATTTGGGCGGTACACCCGCCCTGGCACCGGACAACACGCTCAACCCAGAAGAAAAACTGCAACCCCAGGTCGACATGATCAACAAAGAGAAGATCGATCCTGATCAGGCCGAAAGTGTGGCTGAGCAAGTGGAGAAAGAGCGCCTGGAACTGCTGTTGCAAGAGTTGCAAAACAAGGTCGAAGAAAACCCTCAGTTACGCAAATTCAAAGACCAGTTATTGTTTGAAATCACGCCGGATGGCTTGCGCATTCAGATCATGGATGATGAAAACCGGCCGATGTTTGACGTTGGCAGCGCGCGGCTTAAGCAGTACGTCGAAGATATTCTGCTGGCCATGGCTGACACCATCAAAGCGGTACCGAACAAGGTCAGCATCAGCGGTCACACCGATGCCACGCAGTATTCGGGGAGCGGTGATTTTGGTAACTGGGAATTGTCTGCAAACCGTGCCAATGCGGCCCGTCGTGCGCTGGTTACGGGCAGTTACCCCGAAAGTCAGATCGCCAGGGTAGTGGGGTACGCTTCATCGGTGCCGTTCGACAAGACCAACCCGACGAGCCCGGTCAACCGCCGTATCGACATCGTGGTGCTGAACAAGCGTGCCCAGCAAGCGATTGAAGGAGGGCAGAGTGCGGAGCCGGTCAAGGCTAAGTCGCTGCCCAAAGCGCCGGTTGACCCGATCACCTTGCCGCCGGATCAACAGCCGCCGCCGATGCATGAGGAGCGCCAGAAGCTGAATTTGTTTGATGACCCGGCGCTGCCCTCACCCCAACCCTCTCCCGGAGGGAGAGGGAGCTAAAAGCCAAAGCAGATGTGCCATACGCCACAAATCAGTCCCCTCTCCCGGAGGGAGAGGGAGCTAAAAGCCAAAGCAGATGTGCCATACGCCGCAAATCAGTCCCCTCTCCCGGAGGGAGAGGAAGCTAAAAGCTAAAGCAGATGTGCCATACCCCACAAATCAGTCCCCTCTCCCTCTGGGAGAGGGCTAGGGTGAGGGGCTTTTGCCGTTAGTAGCTTGATTCAGGCAAGCTGGCAATAATCGAGCGGTAGCTGTTCATGCGTTGTTGCTGCACGCGGCCATCCTCGAGCGCCATCAGTAACGCGCACCCTGGCTCGCGGTCGTGCTTGCAGTCGCGGAAGCGGCAGCGGCCAATCAAGTCGTTGAACTCAATAAAGCCCGCTTCAACATCGGCCCGGCTGACATGGCCCAGACCAAATTCACGAATGCCCGGGGAGTCGATCAAGTCGCCGCCGCCCGGAAAGTGGAACAAGCGCGCTGTGGTCGTGGTGTGCGTGCCCTGGCCCGAGATTTCGGACAGCGGCCCCACCCGCAGGTTGACCTCTGGCAGCAAGCTGTTGACCAACGACGATTTACCCACGCCCGACTGACCCACAAACACGCTGATGTGGCCGTCAAGTTGCGCCTGCAACTGCTGCATGCCGTCGCCGTGATGCGCCGATACTTCCAGCACCGGGTAGCCGAGCTGGCGATAAACACCCAGCAAAGCGTTCAGTGCCGGGGCGTTTTGCTCGTCAATCAGGTCAGCCTTGTTGAGCAGCAGTAAAGGGCGAATCCCCGCGTGCTCAGCCGCGACCAAATAGCGGTCAATCAGGTTGGCGTGCGGCTCGGGCATGGGCGCGAATACAATCACGATCATGTCGACGTTGGCGGCGACTGGCTTGAGCTGGCCGCGGCTGTCCGGGCGGCACAGTTCGGTTTTACGCGGCAGTTGGGCGACGATAACGCCGATACCCTGGTTGCCAGCGCGCCACACCACCGTATCGCCTGTTACCAGTGCGGGCAGGTTGGCGCGCAAGTGGCAACGGAACATCTGGCCTTTAAGCTCACCTTCCTGCGCTTCGACTTCGACCTGCACACCAAAGTGCGCGATCACCAGGCCCAGCTGTTCAGCGCCTAAATCGCCGCCTTCGAGCGCTTCGACCGCACTGGATTCACGTTTAGCGGCGCGGGCAGCGCGCTCGCCCTGGATCTTTTCGATGCGCCAGTTTTGGCGACGGTTGAGCTGGCGTTTGGCCATGGGTGTTCCGTGTTGATAAAACGATAAGGAGGGTGAAACGCTGGCGAGTTTAGCACGTGGGCAACCTGCCTAAGCTAAACTGCGCGACTAAGCACTGGAGGCCATTATGCAAAACGCGCAGAACCTGATTTGGATCGACCTGGAAATGACCGGTCTGGATCCTGACAACGACGTCATTATTGAAATGGCCACCATCGTTACCGACAGCAACCTCAATACCTTGGCCGAAGGCCCGGTCATCGCCATCCATCACAGCGATGAAGTGCTGGCGCGCATGGACGAGTGGAACACCCGCACCCACGGTGGCAGCGGTTTGACCCAGCGTGTCAAGGACAGCACCACAACCATGGCCGAGGCCGAGGCACAGACCATCGCCTTTCTTGAGCAATGGGTGCCTAAAGGCAAATCACCGATCTGTGGCAACAGCATCTGTCAGGATCGGCGTTTTTTGTACACCTACATGAAAAACCTCGAAAGCTACTTCCACTATCGCAACCTCGACGTTTCCACGCTTAAAGAGCTGGTGGCGCGCTGGGCGCCTGAAGTGCGCGACAGTCTGGTCAAAAAAGGCACGCATCTGGCGCTGGACGATATTCGCGAGTCGATTGCCGAATTGCAGCACTACCGAAAGCACTTCATCAAGTTCTGAGGCGCGACCGTCCCTCTGCCCTCTGTTGGTGCATGCGGCAAATGAGTAGACTGCGCGCCTTATCGCAAGGATCGCCGACATGTTGCTGATGCTCTATTTAGTGGCCATTACGGCTGAAGCCATGACCGGTGCGCTATCTGCCGGTCGGCGCGGGATGGATTGGTTCGGGGTGGTGCTGATCGCCTGCGTCACCGCACTGGGCGGCGGTTCGGTGCGTGACATGTTGCTGGGGCATTACCCGCTTACGTGGGTCAAACATCCTGAATACCTGGTGCTCACCACCGTTGCCGCCCTGGTAACGATTTTTATCGCACCGCTGATGCGTCATCTGCGTTCACTGTTCTTGGTGCTGGATGCGCTAGGGCTGGTGGCCTTCACCCTGATCGGTTGCATGACCGCCCTGGAAATGGGGCAGGGCATGCTGGTGGCATCGGTCAGTGGTGTGATCACCGGCGTATTCGGCGGCATCTTGCGGGACATTTTCTGCAACGACATTCCGCTGATCTTCCGCCGCGAACTCTATGCCAGTGTCTCGTTTGCAGCGGCGTGGTGTTTCTTGCTGTGTACGTTCTTTGGGATGCCTGAGGATCAGGCGATTTTTGTCACCTTGTTCGGCGGGTTACTGCTGCGCTTGCTGGCGATACGCTTTAACTGGGAAATGCCCAAGTTCGTTTACAACGACGAGCATTAGTTAAAAGCACCCTAGCCCTCTCCCGGAGGGAGAGAGGACTAACCGCACGCGTACGCCAGATCACCGTAGATCAGCTCCCTGTCCCTTCGGGAGAGGGTTGGGGTGAGGGCAGGCGCTTAGCATGCTGCTCAAGCGCCCACTCCACATGTTCTTGCACCAGCTCTGACGGATAGTCACGCCGTGCTTTCAACGCTTCGAGCACGGGAATGGTGGAGGGCGCATTGCCCAGCCCCACCGCCAGGTTGCGTAACCAGCGTTCATACCCAGCGCGTCTCAAGGGCGAGCCCTCGGTGCTGCTCAAGAACTTATCTTCATCCCACATAAACAGTTCGGCCAAGCCCGCGTTGTCCAGATTATGCCGGGGCTTGAAGTCACCCTCGGCTGTCGTGCGGGCAAAACGGTTCCAGGGGCAGACAATCTGGCAGTCATCGCACCCAAACACCCGATTGCCGATCATCGAGCGCAACGCCACTGGAATCGCGGTTTTCAACTCAATGGTCAGGTACGAAATGCATTTGCGCGCATCCAGCACATAAGGTCCGACAAAGGCATTGGTGGGGCAAATATCCAGGCAGGCCGTGCATCGCCCGCAATGTTCAGTCTCGTGGGGCGCATCCACAGGCAGTGGCAAGTCGACGAACAATTCACTTAAAAAGAAGTAGCTGCCTGCCTTGCGATTGAGTACCAGGGTGTTTTTACCGATCCAGCCCAGCCCGGCTTTTTGGGCGATGGCTTTTTCCAGCACCGGGGCGCTGTCGACAAAGGCCCTGAAACCAAACGGTCCAATTTGAGCTTGAATACGGTCAGCCAATTGCTGCACGCGTTTGCGAATCAGCTTGTGATAATCGCGACCCAGGGCGTAGCGCGACACGTAGGCTTTTTCTGGCTGAGCCAGCAATTGCGCCATGTGCGTGTCACCAGGCAGGTAGTCCATGCGCAAGGAAACCACCCGTAAAGTGCCGGGCACCAATTCGTCGGGGTGTGAACGTTTGCTGCCGTGAGCGGCCATATAGTCCATGTCGCCGTGATAACCGGCGGCCAGCCAGCGCTCCAGATGCTGTTCGTGTTCGCCCAGATCGAGGCCGGCAATCGCGACTTGTTGAAAGCCCAACTCTCGACCCCATTCCTTGATGGACTGAGCGAGAGCGGGGAGGTCGGCAGTAATAGCAGGCATGAGGCAAGAGAAACCGGAGCTGAGATGCGTATAATTCTGCCAGACATCGGAGCACGACACGTATGCCGCAGACCAAACACCTGTTTTCTGAACCCCAGCCGCTCATGGCGCAGACCTTGCCAGCTCTGCCCGCTCGTCCGCTCAATGCTCATAAAGGCCAGTTTGGTCACGTGCTATTGATCGGTGGCGACCGCGGTTTTGGCGGTTCGATTACCCTGAGTGCCCAAGCTGCACTACGCTGTGGCGCGGGTCTGGTGTCGCTGGCAACCCGACCTGAACACATACCCGCCGCCTTGGCCCGCTTGCCGGAGGTGATGGCCGTGGGTGTGCTATCGGCCAATCAACTGATGGGCCTGCTGGCGCAAGCCTCTGTGTTGGTGGTTGGCCCGGGCTTGGGCCAGGCGCCTTGGGGGCGCAGCCTGTTGTCGGCCGCCGCTCAGGCAAAAATGCCGCAGGTGTGGGATGCCGATGCTCTCAATTTGTTGTCCAACACCGACTTGGCGTTGGCTCAAGGCTCCGTATTGACCCCGCACCCCGGCGAAGCCGCGCGTCTGCTGGGTATCAGCACAGAGCAGGTGCAGGCGGATCGCCCTGCGGCGGCCAGAGCGCTGGTTAAAAAATACTCAGTGGTATGCGTCCTCAAGGGGGCGGGTACATTGATTGCGGGACTGCAAGGCGAGTTGGCCCAGTGCAACCACGGCCATCCGGCCATGGCCACTGCGGGGCTGGGTGATGTGCTGGCCGGAGTGATCGGTGCATTGCTGGCGCAAGGCATGAACGCTTATGAGGCGGCTTGTCTGGGGGTGTGGTTGCATGCCCGTGCAGGCGAGCAGCAAGGACAATTGGGCCGTGGGCTGGCGGCCAGTGATTTGATTCCAGTCATTCGTCAGTTGTTGGAGGAACACGCACCGTGCAAGAAATAACACTGCAACTGGCCGATGAAGAGGCAATGACCGCTTTTGGAGCGCGTCTGGCAAAGGTTACTGAAGGTCATGGCCTGATCTTTCTGGATGGCAACTTGGGTATGGGTAAAACCACCTTGTCTCGTGGCCTGATTCGGGGGCTGGGCCATACAGGTGCGGTTAAGAGTCCGACATTTACACTGGTTGAGCCTTACGAGATCGGCGACATCCGAGCGTTTCACTTTGATCTGTATCGTTTGGTCGATCCCGAGGAGCTGGAATATCTCGGCATTCGCGATTACTTCGACGATGACGCTCTATGCTTGATTGAGTGGCCCGATAAAGGTGCAGGCTTTTTGCCAAAGCCCGACCTGACCATTACCATTAGGCCGCATAACACCGGGCGGGAGCTGACGCTGACGCCCCACGGTTCACGCGGTGAATCCTGGTGTGCCAAATTGGCATCGGAAAACAATTAATGATGGGGTTAGGTATGCGCTTTCGCGCGTTAGTGAG
This sequence comes from Pseudomonas sp. TMW22091, assembly GCF_022496705.1. Lineage (NCBI taxonomy): Bacteria > Pseudomonadati > Pseudomonadota > Gammaproteobacteria > Pseudomonadales > Pseudomonadaceae > Pseudomonas > Pseudomonas sp. TMW22091. Next base: position 198,946 of record NZ_SCFI01000005.1, on the reverse strand, counting down.
TGTCGTGGGTCTGTTGCTGAGTGTCATGGCCGTGAATGCGGTGGCGGCGACACAAGTAAAAAGCGTGCGTTTGTGGCGTGCCCCGGACAACACACGGCTGGTGTTTGACCTCACAGGCCCGGTGCAGCACAGCGTATTTACGCTGACCGCCCCTGATCGTCTGGTTATTGATATCAATGGGGCGACGCTGGCTGGCCCCTTGAATGTGCAGACCGCCAATACGCCGATCACCAGCATGCGTTCGGCGCAGCGCACCCCGACCGATTTACGTGTGGTCATCGACCTGAAAAAGGCCGTGACCCCCAAGAGCTTTATTCTGGCGCCGAACGCGCAGTACGGTAATCGCCTGGTGGTCGACTTGTACGATCAAGGCGCGGACCTCACGCCAAGTTTACCGGCCACCAACGTGGCGACGGTGCCCGTTGTGCCTGTGACCCCGACTCAACCGAGCGTGGCCTTGCCGCCCATTCCGAGCGGCAAGCGCAATGTGGTGGTGGTCATTGACGCCGGCCACGGCGGCGAAGATCCGGGGGCTTCTGGCTCCGCCGGGCAGCGCGAAAAAGACGTGGTGTTGGCCATTGCCAAAGAATTGCAGCGTCAGGTCAACGGCATGAAGGGCTTTAAAGCCGAATTGACCCGCACTGGCGACTACTTTATTCCGTTGCGCGGACGTACCGAAATTGCCCGTAAAAAGGGTGCAGACCTGTTTGTTTCGATCCACGCCGATGCGGCGCCGTCCAAGGCCGCTTTTGGTGCGTCAGTGTTCGCATTGTCTGAGCGCGGCGCGACCTCTGAAACCGCGCGCTGGCTGGCCGACAGTGAAAACCGTTCTGACTTGATCGGCGGGGCGGGCAACGTCAGCCTGGATGACAAGGATCGCATGCTGGCAGGCGTGTTGCTCGACCTGTCGATGACTGCTTCGCTGACCTCCAGTCTTAACGTCGGGCAGAAAGTGCTGAGCAACATTGGCCGCGTAACACCGCTGCACAAACAGCGTGTTGAGCAAGCAGGATTTATGGTGCTCAAGTCGCCGGACATCCCGTCAATCCTGGTTGAAACCGGCTTTATCTCGAACTCTAATGAAGCCTCGAAGTTGGCCTCCAGCAGCCACCAACAGGCGCTGGCTCGCTCGATCAGCAGCGGCGTGCGTCAGTTCTTCCAGCAAAATCCGCCACCGGGCACTTACATTGCCTGGCTGCGTGACACCGGCAAAATTGCCCAAGGTGCACGCGAGCACACGGTTCGCCCCGGCGAAACGCTGGCGATGATTGCTGTCCGCTACCAAGTGCCCGTGACGGCATTGCGCAGCACTAACAACTTGAAAACCGATGAATTGAAAATCGGCCAGGGCCTGCACATCCCGGCAACTACCTTGGCGGCTCAATAATGAGTGACGGGCCGTTGAACGACAGTGCACGCATTGAGCTGCTCAGCCCGCGACTGGCTAACCAGATTGCGGCAGGCGAGGTGGTTGAACGTCCTGCCTCGGTGATTAAAGAGTTGCTGGAAAACAGCCTCGACTCCGGCGCCAAGCGCATTGATGTGGATGTCGAGCAGGCGGGCATCAAACTCTTGCGCGTACGCGATGACGGTCGCGGCATCTCCAGCGACGACTTGCCGCTGGCGTTGGCGCGACATGCGACCAGTAAAATTCGCGACCTCGAAGACCTTGAACGGGTCATGAGCCTGGGCTTTCGCGGGGAAGCGCTGGCGTCCATCAGTTCGGTAGCACGCTTGACGCTGACCTCGCGCACCCGTGGTGCCGATCAGGCGTGGCAGGTCGAAACCGAAGGCCGCGACATGGCGCCCAGGGTTCAGCCAGCAGCCCACCCGGTGGGGACGTCGGTTGAAGTGCGCGACCTGTTTTTCAACACTCCGGCGCGGCGCAAGTTTCTTAAGACCGAGAAAACCGAGTTCGATCACCTGCAAGAAGTCATCAAACGCTTGGCGCTGGCGCGTTTTGATGTGGCCTTTAACCTGCGCCACAACGGCAAAGCCATTCTCAACCTGCATGAAGCCCGCGACGATACGGCCCGCGCCCGGCGTGTGGCGGCGGTGTGCGGCTCGGCGTTTCTGGAGCAGGCGCTGCCCATCGAAGTGGAGCGCAATGGCCTGCATTTGTGGGGCTGGGTTGGTTTGCCAACATTTTCGCGCAGCCAGGCCGACTTGCAGTATTTCTATGTGAATGGCCGTGCGGTGCGCGACAAGCTGGTGGCACACGCGGTGCGTCAGGCGTATCGCGACGTGCTGTTTAATGGCCGTCACCCTACCTTCGTGCTGTTTTTTGAGGTTGACCCCTCTGTGGTCGACGTCAACGTTCACCCTACCAAGCACGAAGTGCGTTTTCGTGATGGGCGCATGGTGCATGACTTCTTGTACGGCACCTTGCACCGCGCCCTTGGCGATGTAAGGCCCGAAGACCAACTGGCTGCGCCAGCGCCTGTGCCAGGGGCCGAGCGGCCAACGGGGCAGGACGCCGGTGAGTTCGGCCCGCAAGGTGAAATGCGTCTGGCAGCCAATGTGCTGGAACAGCCGCAGTCGGCGCCGACTCAACACGTCGCGGGCTCAGGTGCGGGGGCGGGTTATCAGTATCAATATCGCCCGCAGTCCTCAGCGCCTTCGGTGCCTGTGGCGGAAGCCAAAAATGCATATCGGGAGTTTTTCGCCCCTTTGCCTGAAGCCAATGCGGCGCCGTTGCCGGACGGGCAGGGCGATATCCCGCCGTTGGGTTTTGCACTGGCCCAGCTCAAGGGCATCTACATCCTTGCCGAAAACGCCCAAGGGCTGGTGCTGGTGGACATGCATGCGGCGCACGAGCGGATCATGTACGAGCGCCTCAAGATCGCTATGGCCAGCGAAGGCCTGAGCGGTCAGCCGTTGCTTGTGCCGGAGTCGATTGCCGTCAGCCAGCGTGAAGCCGATTGTGCCGAGGAACATGCCGAGTGGTTTCAGCGTCTGGGCTTTGAGCTGCAACGCCTTGGCCCGGAAACCCTGGCGATCCGTCAAATTCCGGCGCTGCTCAAACAGGCCGAGGCCCAGCGTTTGGTGCATGACGTGCTCGCCGATTTGATGGAGTACGGCACCAGCGACCGGATACAGGCCCACCTCAACGAATTGCTCGGCACTATGGCTTGCCACGGTGCCATTCGGGCGAATCGCCGTTTGGCGATCCCGGAAATGAACGGCTTGCTGCGTGACATGGAAAACACCGAGCGTAGCGGTCAATGCAATCATGGTCGCCCGACCTGGACCCAAATGGGCCTGGACGACCTGGATAAACTCTTTTTGCGCGGTCGCTGATGACAGGTTCCAACGCTTTACCCCCGGCCATCTTTTTGATGGGGCCGACGGCTGCCGGTAAAACCGATCTGGCAATTGAGCTGAGCAAGGTGCTGCCGTGCGAGCTGGTCAGCGTTGATTCGGCGCTGGTCTATCGCGGCATGGACATTGGTACTGCCAAACCGTCCAAAGACATTTTGGCCAAGCACCCGCATCAACTGATCGATATTCTTGATCCGGCGCAGAGCTATTCAGCGGCCGACTTTCGGGCCGATGCCCTGAAAGTCATGGCCGAAATCACTGCGCGCGGAAATACGCCGCTGCTGGTGGGTGGCACCATGTTGTATTACAAAGCATTGATCGACGGGCTGGCGGACATGCCGGCCGCCGACCCGCAGGTGCGTGCCCAGCTCGAAGAAGAAGCGCAACAGCTCGGCTGGCAAGCGTTGCATGACCAGTTGGCCGCCATTGATCCTGAGTCGGCTGCGCGCATTCACCCCAATGATCCACAGCGCTTGACGCGTGCGCTGGAGGTTTACCGGGTCAGTGGTCTCACCATGACGGCCCATCGACAAAAACAATCTGAACAATCTACTAAAGCAGCGGCTTCTGGGTGCAGCCAATTGCCCTATACTGTCGCGCATCTGGCCATCGCCCCGGCGAATCGTCAGGTGTTGCATGAACGAATTGCACAAAGATTCGGGCAAATGCTGGAACAGGGATTCATTGACGAGGTCGTAGCCTTGCGTAATAGAAGTGACCTGCATGCCGGGTTGCCGTCTATACGTGCAGTAGGTTATCGACAAGTCTGGGATTACCTGGACGGCAAACTGACGGCAGCCGAGATGCAGGAGCGCGGTATCATTGCTACGCGCCAATTGGCAAAGCGTCAGTTCACCTGGTTACGCAGCTGGGATGGTCTACATTGGCTGGACAGCCTCGACTGCGACAATCTGCCACGAGCCTTGAAATACCTGGAATCGGTCTCCATATTGACCTGAGTCTTAGGGAATGCCGTCTATCCTATGGATGTGGCGACATAAGCCATTTAATTTTTGTTTCTATTTTTTTTCCTTACAGGAGTGCGGCATATGTCAAAAGGGCATTCGCTACAAGACCCTTACTTGAATACATTGCGTAAAGAGAAGGTTGGCGTTTCCATTTATCTGGTCAACGGCATCAAGCTGCAGGGGACAATCGAGTCTTTCGACCAGTTCGTGATTCTGCTGAAAAACACCGTTAGCCAAATGGTTTACAAACACGCTATCTCTACAGTCGTACCTGTGCGTCCAATTCGCTTGCCTAGCGCAACCGAAGCAGAGCTCGCTGACGCGGAACCAGGTAACGCCTAATAAATAAGACAGGAGCTTCCTTTGTTCTTTGAGCGTCACGGTGGTGGTGAGCGGGCAATCCTCGTTCACTTGGAAGGACAGGACCCTGAGGCGCGCGAAGATCCGCAGGAGTTCCAGGAGTTAGCTAAATCGGCCGGTGCCGAGACCGTCGCGTTTTTTAACGTGCCGCGTCATCGGCCATCGGCCAAGTACCTGATTGGCACTGGCAAGGTCGAAGAGTTACGCGACCTGGTCAAGGCCGAGAAGGTCGACATTGTGATTTTCAATCACGTCCTCACGCCCAGTCAGGAGCGTAACCTTGAACGTGTGTTCGAGTGTCGCGTGCTTGACCGCACCGGGCTGATTCTCGACATTTTCGCTCAGCGCGCCCGTACCCATGAAGGCAAGTTGCAGGTCGAACTGGCCCAGCTTGATCACATGAGCACGCGGCTTGTTCGTGGCTGGACTCACCTTGAACGTCAAGGTGGGGGTATCGGCAGTCGTGGCCCGGGTGAAACCCAGCTCGAAACCGACCGACGCCTGTTGCGCGTTCGCATGAGCCAGATCAAGGCCCGTCTGAAAAAAGTCCGCAGTCAACGCGAGCAGTCCCGTAGAGGGCGCCAGCGCGCCGACATTCCTACGGTTTCGCTGGTGGGCTATACCAACGCAGGTAAATCCACGCTGTTCAATGCGGTCACCGGCTCAGACGTGTTTGCCGCTGACCAATTGTTCGCCACGCTCGACCCGACATTGCGTCGCCTTGATTTGGGTGACCTAGGGCCAATTGTGCTGGCGGATACCGTGGGCTTTATTCGTCACCTTCCGCACAAGCTAGTTGAAGCTTTCCGGTCTACGCTCGAAGAGTCGAGCAATTCCGATTTGCTGCTGCACGTGATTGATGCGCACGAACCTGAGCGCATGCAGCAGATTGAACAGGTGATGGTCGTTCTGGGCGAGATTGGCGCTCAGGACTTGCCGATCCTCGAGGTCTACAACAAAATCGATTTGCTTGAAGCGGTCGAACCGCAGATTCAGCGCGATGCCAACGGCAAGCCCCAGCGGGTCTGGTTGTCGGCACGCGATGGTTCGGGGCTGGAGTTGCTGGAGCAAGCCATTGCCGAGTTGCTGGGCAATGATTTGTTCGTAGGCACCTTGCGCCTTGAGCAGCGATTTGCTCGACTGCGGGCACAGTTCTTCGAGCTGGGTGTTGTGCAAAAAGAAGCGCATGACGATGAGGGGGCCAGTTTGTTGGACGTACGCCTGCCGCGAGCCGAGCTCAACCGCTTGGTCAGCCGCGAAGGGATGCAGCCGCTGGAATTCATCGAAGAACACACTTTGCAATACAAGCCTGACAAAGCGGCTGTGCCGCTGTGATAGGCATTCTGTAGCATTGGTCGGCGCGCCGTGGGCGCGTCTTTGCTTTATCAGATGGAGAGCGCTATGGCTTGGAATGAGCCGGGTGGCAACTCGAATAATCAAGATCCCTGGGGTGGCAAACGCCCTAAAAATGGCGACCGCAAGGGACCACCAGATCTCGACGAAGCCTTCCGAAAGCTGCAGGAAAGCCTGAATGGGTTGTTCGGTGGTGGAAAAAAACGCACGGGCGGCAGTGGTGGTGACAGTGGGTCGGGCGGCAAGGGTGCCGGTTTCGGACTGCTTGGCATTGGCCTGGTCGCATTGGCAGCCGTTTGGCTGTACAGCGCAGTCTATGTAGTCGATGAGCAGGAGCAAGCCGTAGTGCTGCGCCTGGGCAAGTACTACGACACTGTAGGGCCGGGCCTGAACATCTACTTCCCACCGTTCGATAAAAAGTACATGGAAAACGTGACGCGTGAGCGTGCGTATACCAAGCAGGGTCAAATGCTGACTGAAGACGAAAACATCGTCGAAGTGCCGCTGACCGTGCAGTACAAGATCAGCAACCTGCGCGATTTCGTGCTCAACGTTGATCAGCCGGAAGTCAGCCTGCAACAAGCCACCGACAGTGCCCTGCGCCATGTCGTAGGCTCTACCTCGATGGACCAGGTGCTGACCGAAGGTCGTGAGCAAATGGCTATCGAGATCAAGGAACGTTTGCAGCGCTTCCTCGATACCTACAAGACCGGTATCACCGTGACTCAGGTCAACGTACAGAACGCAGCCGCACCGCGTGAAGTACAAGAAGCCTTTGATGACGTGATTCGTGCCCGTGAAGACGAGCAGCGTGCCCGCAACCAGGCCGAAAGCTACGCCAATGGTGTAGTGCCGGAAGCCCGTGGTCAGGCGCAGCGCATTATCGAAGATGCCAACGGTTACCGCGACGAAGTGGTTTCTCGTGCCAAAGGTGAGGCAGACCGCTTTACCAAGCTGGTGGCCGAGTACCGCAAAGCTCCGGACGTGACGCGTGACCGTCTGTATCTGGACACCATGCAGGACGTCTTCAGCAACACCAGCAAAGTACTCGTGACCGGTAACAAGAACGGCCAGAGCAACCTGCTGTACTTGCCGTTGGACAAAATGATCGAAGGCCGTAATGGCAGCACCCCGGCAACGGGTTCGGCAGCTGCGTCGAGCACCAGTGATTCTGGCTCGCACACCAGCACGGATCTGCCGACACCACCGCGTACCAGGGAGAGTCGCTGATGAGCAATAAATCGCTGATCGCCCTTATTGTTGCCGTTGTCGTGGCGATCGTTGCCTGGAACAGCTTCTACATCGTCTCGCAAACTGAACGTGCCGTTCTGCTGCGCTTTGGCCGTGTGGTTCAGGCCGATGTTCAGCCGGGTCTTCACGTGAAGATTCCTTACGTCAACCAGGTGCGCAAGTTCGACGCCCGTCTGATGACGCTGGATGCGCCGACACAGCGTTTCCTGACGCTGGAAAAGAAAGCGGTCATGGTGGATGCCTTCGCCAAGTGGCGTGTGAAAGATGCCGAGCGCTTCTACACCGCTACCTCCGGTATGAAGCAGATTGCTGACGAGCGTCTGTCGCGTCGTCTGGAATCCGGCCTGCGTGACCAGTTCGGTAAGCGCACCCTGCACGAAGTGGTGTCGGGTGAGCGTGATGCATTGATGGCTGACATCACCGCATCGCTGAACAAAATGGCTGAAAAAGAGCTGGGCATCGAAGTGGTCGACGTTCGCGTCAAAGCCATCGACTTGCCAAAAGAAGTGAACCGCAGCGTTTTCGAACGTATGAGCACCGAGCGTGAGCGTGAAGCACGCGAGCATCGGGCCAAGGGTAACGAACTGGCTGAAGGCATTCGTGCTGACGCCGACCGTCAACGTCGTGTTCTGCTGGCTGAAGCGTATCGTCAGTCTGAAGAACTGCGCGGTGATGGCGATGCCCAGGCCTCTGCGATCTACTCCAAGGCTTACGGCCAGGATCAAGAGTTCTACCGGTTCTATCGCAGCTTGCGCGCTTACCGCGAAAGCTTTGCGAACAAGAGCGACGTGTTGGTATTGGACCCAAGCAGCGATTTCTTCCGCTACCTGGAAAAATCCAAGCCCGCGCAACAGTAAGGCGTCATGCCGTCCGATTGCCGGCCTCTGGCATCACAATCGGGCGCATGCATTCATTCCGCCGGGCGGGCAAATTGCCTGGCGGGGTGATCCTTTTAGAAAACGTGTGTATGATGCGGCAGCCGGGAAATTCCCGGCTTTTTTGCGTCTGCATGTTTGATTGACCGAACGGCTGATACAGCGTCGGCAGATTTTTTCGAGGAATGTGCTGTGTAAGCCTGTTGCTTCAGGCTTTTTTGCTGTGCGCGCTCAAGACGCAGCCACGTTCTGCTTTACTCAAGGCTCGCCTGCTGGCAAGCCGCCCGGATCATAGGGGAATGGCGTAATGGCAACAGTAGACCGCTGGCTTCTGCCAGATGGCATCGAAGAAGTACTTCCACCTGAAGCAGCCCGCATCGAAGTGGCGCGGCGTCAGGTGTTGGATCTGTTCCAGAGCTGGGGCTATGAGTTCGTCGTCACCCCGCATATCGAATACCTGGAGTCCTTGCTGACTGGGGCAGGCCAGGATCTCGACTTGCGCACCTTCAAGGTTATTGACCCGCAAACGGGTCGCCAGATGGGGTTTCGTGCCGACATCACGCCGCAAGTGGCGCGCATTGATGCGCATACCCTGCGTCGTGAAGGCCCGAGCCGTCTGTGCTATGCCGGCAGCGTGCTGCATGCAAAGCCGCGCGGCTTGTCTTCCTCGCGCAGCCCGATTCAGTTGGGTGCCGAGTTGTATGGCGATGCCAGCCCGAGCAGCGATGTCGAAGTCATCAGTCTGATGCTGGCGATGCTGCAACTGGCAGATGTGCCTGATGTCCACATGGACCTGGGGCATGTCGGTATTTACCGTGGGTTGGCCCGTGCGGCCAACCTGTCGGCGCAAGTGGAACAACAATTGTTCGACGCCCTGCAACGCAAGGCGATCGACGAAGTAACGGCCTTGACCGAAGGTTTGCCAGCTGATTTGGCGGGCATGCTCCAGGCATTGGTCGGTTTGTGTGGCGGTCACGAGGTTCTGGCTGCCGCGCGCGAGCGTTTGGCAAAGGCTCCGGCTCAAGTGCTGGCGGCGCTGGATGACCTGCAAGCGATTGCGCAAGGGTTGTCTGTGCGTTTCCCGCAGTTGCCGTTGTACTTTGACCTGGGCGAGTTGCGTGGGTATCACTACCACACAGGTGTAGTGTTTGCGGTATTTGTACCGGGCGTTGGGGATTCCATCGCTCAGGGCGGCCGTTATGACGACATCGGTGCTGTCTTCGGGCGTGCCCGGCCGGCAACCGGCTTTTCGACCGATTTGAAAACCCTGGTGACCCTGGGGCGTGCGCAAGTCGAGTTGCCGTCTGGTGGTATATGGATGCCCGACAGCACGGATGCGGCACTCTGGCAGCAGGTTTGCCAGCTTCGCAGTGAAGGTCAGCGTGTGGTTCAGGCATTGCCTGGGCAGCAGCAGGCCGGGGCCCAAGAGGCTGACTGCGACCGCCAATTGATTCAGCAGAATGGCCTGTGGCAAGTAGTGCCGCTGGTTTCTTGAGTTTTCCTGCCGGCAATTGCCGGCACCAAGTTTGCGCGAATGAGGACAAGTGTTATGGGTAAGAATGTCGTAGTCCTGGGCACCCAATGGGGTGATGAGGGCAAAGGCAAGATCGTTGATCTGCTGACCGAACATGCTGCCGCTGTAGTGCGTTACCAAGGTGGTCACAACGCTGGCCACACCTTGGTGATCGACGGCGAAAAAACCGTATTGCACCTGATTCCGTCGGGCGTGTTGCGCGAAGGCGTGCAATGCCTGATCGGCAACGGTGTCGTGGTCGCTCCCGACGCCCTGCTGCGTGAAATCATCAAGCTGGAAGAAAAAGGCGTACCGGTGCGTGAGCGCCTGCGTATCAGCCCGTCCTGCCCGCTGATCCTGTCGTTCCACGTTGCTCTGGACCAGGCCCGTGAAAAGGCCCGTGGCGAGCTGAAGATCGGCACGACCGGTCGCGGCATTGGCCCTGCGTATGAAGACAAAGTGGCACGTCGTGGCCTGCGTGTTGGCGATCTGCTGAACATGCCGCGCTTTGAAGCCAAGCTGCGTGAACTGGTGGAATACCACAACTTCATGTTGGTAGGTTTCTACAAAGAGCCAGCCATCGACTTCGACAAAACCCTGGCCGAGTGCAAGGAATACGCTGAGCTGCTCAAGCCGCTGATGCTGGACGTGACCGCTGAGCTGCACGGCCTGCGCCGCGCTGGCAAAGACATCATGTTTGAAGGCGCACAAGGTTCGCTGCTCGACATCGACCACGGCACCTACCCGTACGTAACCAGCTCCAACACCACCGCTGGTGGCGTTGCAACGGGTTCGGGCGTTGGCCCGATGTTCCTGGATTACATCCTGGGCATCACCAAGGCTTACACCACTCGCGTTGGTTCGGGCCCGTTCCCGACTGAGCTGTTTGACGACGTTGGCGCTCACCTGGCCAAACAGGGTCATGAGTTCGGCGCGACCACGGGCCGTGCCCGTCGTTGCGGCTGGTTCGATGCCGTTATCCTGCGTCGCGCTATCGACGTCAACAGCATCTCGGGCATTTGCCTGACCAAGCTGGACGTGCTCGACGGTCTGGAAACCATCAACATTTGCGTCGGTTACAAAGATGCTAACGGCACTGTGCTGGTTGATGCCCCGACCGATGCTGACAGCTACGAAGGCCTGCAACCGGTCTACGAAACTGTACCCGGCTGGACTGAGTCGACCGTGGGTGCAAAAACCCTGGAAGCCCTGCCAGCCAACGCACGTGCTTACATCAAGCGCGTAGAAGAGCTGATCGGTGCACCGATCGACATCATCTCGACTGGTCCGGACCGCAACGAAACCATCGTTCTGCGTCACCCGTTCGCTTAAGTCGTCTCGATGTAAAACAAAGGGCCCTTCGGGGCCCTTTGTTGTTTGCGTCGTATTAAACGGCACGACCCTTGCTGTGGAAACCGTCAATAAAAGTGCCATCAAAATAATGGCACGTATGTGGAGGGGTTACCTGTGTCTGCCGTTCTCTCACTGTTACGAAGCCGCTTGTTAAGACCCGTGTTCGTTACCTTGGGTATCGCTCTTTTGGTGCAAGTGTTGGTGGCGGTTGCACTGACTCGGAGCACAGTCACCGCATTGGAAGCCGATCTGGACACGCGTCTGGGAGCAGACAGTCAAAAGTTGACGGTTGAATTGCAGCAGGCCAGTGAGGAGGTCAAAAACAGCCTTGATGAGCTGTCTGCTCATACTCGTCAGCGTCTGACTGCGGGCTTGGCGCCGCGCTTGAAAGAAGAGCAGACGCAGCTGTGGGATTTGATGGAGAAAAATCTCAAGGACTCAGCCAATGACATGGCGCAGTTACTGGCGGCTGTGGCACCGCGGGCCATTTGGGACAACGACGTGCCAACCCTGTCTGAATTTGCCCGCCGCGCTCAACATAATCCCAATGTGTTGTTTGTTGTGTATGACGATGCGTCAGGTCAGCACCTGACGCGCTATCTCAACCGTGACAACCCGATCAACAAAGCCCTGTTGGAAAAGGGCCAGAGTGAGCGAGCGTTGGACAAGGTCTTGAGTGCGGCCCGCAACGACCCGGCGGTGTATTACCTCGAAGCGCCCATCAGCCCTAACGGTGTCGAAATCGGCAAAGTGTTGATGGGTGTTTCCACAGCGTCGTTAGAAGAGGATCTGGCGGCCCTTGATAAGCGTTTTGCGAAACTGATCGTCAACAGTGAGCAGTTGGTCGGCGAAAGCTTGCAGGGTGCTGCCAGCGACAGCGCGGCGGTGTTGGGCGCACGTTTGCAGTCGGCTCAGGCGGCCGCTGCGCAAATGCAAGCCAATACCTCGCAGACCGTGCGTGAGGCGGCGGATACGTTGCGCTGGCGGATTGGCCTGGGCTTGGCGATAGTCGGCTTGGGCGTACTGTTGCTTCTGGCCGTGGTACTGGGCCGGCGCGTAGTGAACAAATTGCTGTTGTTGATTAACGCGCTCAATGATCTGGCAGCAGGCGATGGCGATTTGACCAAGCGTGTCGGCCTTCACAGCAAGGATGAAATTGGCGACATGGCTGCGGCGGTCAACCGTTTTATCGACAAGCTCCAGCCCATCGTGCGCGAGGCCGGTGATGTGGCGCAGCGTACCGGGGTCGAGATTGGGGCGATGACCGTACGCAATGCCGGGGCCAATGCCGCCGCGCAATTGCAGCGAGATGAGGTTGCGCAAAGTCTGGCAGCGCTGTCGACCATGGCCGATGCGGCGCAGTCCGAGAGCCATGCGATGCAAGCGGCGCTTAAACAGGTGCTGGAGATTCGTCAGGCCACCGATGAAAACACTCGTACCTCGACGCAAGTCGGCGGTTTGATTGAAGCCTTGGCCGGACAAGTGGGCGAGGGTGCCAAGGTGATAGAGCGTCTGGCCCGTCAGAGCGAGCAAATTGAGGTGGTATTGACGGTGATTCACGGCATTGCAGAGCAAACCAACCTGCTGGCGTTGAATGCGGCCATTGAAGCGGCGCGTGCAGGGGAAACCGGACGTGGCTTTGCAGTGGTGGCCGATGAAGTGCGGGCGCTGGCAAGCAAGACGCAACGCTCAACGGGTGACATTCAGGCGCACATCGTGGCGTTGCAGCAGGGCGCGAAAGAGGCGGTGGCGGCGATTGGTTTGGCGGGGCGTCAGGCCAATGAGGGTTTGGTGGTGTTACGCGGCAGTGTGCAATTGCAAAAAACGGTGCAAGCCTCGGTTGAGCAAGTGCATGCCGCCATTGGAGATGCAACTAAAGCCGCTGCGCATCAGGCGCAGGGTGCTCATGCCGTGCGTGGGCGGGTTGAAGTGATCCATGCACAGTCCGAGCGGGCGGCGCAGGCGGTGAATGAAACCACGGCCAGTGGCAAGGTGCTGGATGGTTTGGCGGCGCAGCTCAAGGCGAGCTTGGGGCAGTTTCGGGCTTAAGATCAAAAGCCCCTCACCCTAGCCCTCTCCCGGAGGGAGAGGGGACTAAAGGCAAAAGCAGATTCACGAAACGCTTAGATCCAGCTCCCTCTCCCTCTGGGAGAGGGTTGGGGTGAGGGCAGGCGGACTCAGCGGCTCAAATACATCCGCGTCGTGAGCAAATACACCGGCAAACCCGACACCAAAATGAGCAGCGCCGCATAAGGAGCCGCCGCCGCAAACTCGATGTTCGAGGTGTGCGACCACACTTGCGTCGCCAAGGTATTCAGCCCTGTAGGACTCAGCAGCAACGTCGCTGTCAGTTCCTTCATCGCATCCAGAAATACCAGCGCGAACGCCGCCCCCAGTGCAGGAAAGATGATCGGCAACGTCACCCGGCAAAACGCCGAGAACGACGAAGCGCCCAAGGTTCGCGCCGCTTCTTCAAGCTGCGGGGCCGCCTTGTTCAGCGCCGTGCGGATTGGCGCCTGAGCCAGCGGCAAAAACAGCAGCGCATAAGCAATCAGCAACAACGCCGAGGTCTGGTACAGCACAGGCACGAAATGCAGCGAGAAATACACCAGCGCCAAGGCAATCACCAGCCCTGGCAGGGCATGCAGCAGGTACGGCAAGCGCTCAGCCCAGATCGCCAGTTGGCCTTTATAACGCACCACCAGCAGGCCGACCGGCACCGCCAGCACCAGACACAACGCAGCGCCGCCCAGCGACAGTGACAACGACGAGAGCAGCGCTTCGCCAATCTGAGCCATGGGAAAAGCCGCCGAGCTGCCCTTGACCAGCCAGTACACCAGCATGCCCAAAGGCACGCCGCTGCCGATCACTGCCAGCGCCAGGCAATACAGTTGGCCCAGCAGCGACCACTTGCCCAGCCGCACTTGCTCGGCACGCCGCGCCGCGCCCTGACCGATGCGAATGTGGCGGCCTTTACCGCGCACTTTCAGCTCCAGCCACAGCAGGCTCAGGCACATCACCAGCAACACCGCTGACAACATGGCAGCATTGGCGTTACTGAATTCCAGCTCAAATTGCTGATAGATCGCGGTGGTGAAGGTCTGCAAGCCAATAATCGACAGTGCGCCAAACTCCACCAGCATGTGCAGGGCAATCAGCAACGATCCCGCCAGTAGCGAAGGCCAGAGCAGCGGCAGGGTGATGGTGAAGAATACCCCCCAGCGATTCTGGCCCAGCGTGCGGGCAGACTCCTCAAGCGCCGGGTCGAGGTTGCGCAAGGTGGCCGCCACCGGCAGAAAAATGAGCGGATATTTGGACAGGCTCATCACCAGAATGGCGCCGCCCAACCCCTCAAAGCTGGCGCTGAGCGATACCCACGTGAAGCTGCTGACGAACGCCGGAACGGCAAACGGCAGACACAGGATCACGCCCCACAGCCGCCGGCCCGGCAAGTTGCTGCGTTCCAGCAACCAAGCCAGCGACAAGCCCACCAGTGCACAGGTGACGGTCACGCCGACCATCAACATCAAGGTGTTGCGCATCAGGCCAAATACAAACGGCCGCCACAACAGATGTACCGCTTGCGCCCAGCCGGCTTGCCAGGCCTTGGTGCCCACATACAGCAACGGCAACAGGCTCAGGCCCACCAGAAACAACACGGGCAACAACAGCCAGATTGATGGCCTTTTGCGTTTCAGGGTAAAGCGGGCAGGTTGGGCGGCAAGCAGCATCAGAGCAGGCCTACTTCTTGTTCGAGCTCCAGCGCTTCATCCGCGTTGCCCAAGTCGGCCGGGGTGATTTTCGGCGCTTGCAGTTCATCAAACGGCTTGAGGCCGCGTTCCGAGACCATGCCTTTGCGCATCGGGTATTCAGCGGTGGTGTTGGTGATTACCCGCTGACCTTCTTCGCTGGCCATGTAAGCCAGCAATTGCTGGGCTTCTTTAGGGTGCTTGGTGGCTTTGACCACGCCGGCACTGGACACGGTAATCAAGCCGCCCGCATCACCGTCGGTGAAATAGTGCAGTTTGGAGTCCAGCTTGCCTTTCTCGCGCTGCAAGGCAAACCAGTAGTAGTTGTTCACCAGTACCGCTGCCACTTCGCCATTCTCAACGGCTTTGAGCGCCACCATGTTGTTGGTGTAAGTCTTGCCGAAGGCGCGCAGGCCTGTCAGCCATTCTTCAGCGGCGTCGCGACCATGCATTTTGATAATGGCCACGGCCTGTTCCTGGAAAGCGCCGCTGGTCGGCACGAAGCCCACCTTGCCTTGCCATTCAGGGCCCGCGAAATCCAGAACTGATTTGGGCAGTTCTTCTTCCTTGATCTTGTTGGGGTTGAAGGCCACTACGCGGGTACGCGCCGTCACGCCGATCCAGGTGCCGTTAGCCGCCACGTATTCCTTGGGCAGCGCTTGCAGGGTGCTGTCGTCAGCCTTGGCCAGCAAGCCTTGCTCACCCAGGCTGTTGAGCGGTGGCGATTCTTCAGCGTAAAACACGTCGGCAGGCGAGCGGTCGCCTTCTTCGACGATCTGGCTGGCCAACTGGTTGCTGCTGCCTTTGCGCACATTGACGTGGATGCCGGTCTTGGCTTCAAAGGCGGCGGCAAGGTTGTCGCCAACCTCTTTGTGCTGGCCGTTATACAAGGTCAGGGTGACAGGGTCGGCAGCATAAGCGGCGGGAGCGAGCAGGGTCAGGCCAAGCGTTGCGATGGACAAACTGCGCAGTAGAAATGTTGCAAGCTGGGTATTTCGGAGCATCATTCGCTGGGTTCCTCGCTGGGGTACAACAAAACTTGAAACAATAATAAACGATATTGTTTCTCAAGTGCGCTTGACCCAGCGTCCAATTGTGCTCCTACGACGAACTGTGATGCGTCCTTCCTTAAAGTGTGTCGAGAAAACTGCGCAAAGCTCTCAGTTCGTCCTTGTCCATGTTCAATACTTTCAGGCGTTCACTGGTGGTTGGAAACAACGGGTCGTTGACCTGCTGCGCGTTGGGCCGCGGGCGTGGCATGCCCATGTTGTAGAAGGCCAGCGTGCCCTCCATGTTGACGAACAGGCCGTTGTGCATCCACGGCGCCGTTTTCATCACCAGGCGTAATGACGGG
Source organism: Pseudomonas sp. TMW22091 (assembly GCF_022496705.1). Taxonomy (NCBI): domain Bacteria; kingdom Pseudomonadati; phylum Pseudomonadota; class Gammaproteobacteria; order Pseudomonadales; family Pseudomonadaceae; genus Pseudomonas; species Pseudomonas sp. TMW22091. The sequence goes on along the minus strand of NZ_SCFI01000005.1, from coordinate 182,849 downwards.
GTGCGGAAGGCGCCCACGTCTTCAGGCTTGCGCGTCACTTCATAGCGCCCCAGGTCCTCGTATTTAGCGCGTCCGTAATAGCTCAGGCCAACGTTATGGAACTGTTCGTCGCTCAGGGCTGGGCCGAAGTGGCAGTTCATGCAGCGGGCCTTGGTGCGGAACACATGCAGGCCGTAGAGTTGTTCGTCAGTCATGCGCTGCGGGCGTCCGCGCAGTAATTGCTCGAAAGGGGTGTTGCGAGTGCTTTTGACCAGCGTGCGCTGGAACGTGGCCAATGCTTGCCCGATTCGTTCGGTGGTAATCGGGCCATCGCCAAAAACCTGCGCAAATTGATCGTGGTAGGCCGCGTCGGTATTGAGCCGTTCAAGCAATTGCGGAATATCGAAGGCCATTTCCACCGGATCGACGATGGGGTGCATGGCTTGCTGCTCAAGACTGCCGCCTCGACCGTCCCAAAACAGCTGGGAGCTGTAGCCGCTCATCACCAGACTAGGCGCGTTTCGTCGTCCGTTCTGGCGATCATGGCCAAAGGACACTCGGCGACCATCGGCAAAGGCCATGTCGGCTTCATGACAGGATGCGCAGGCAATTTGCCCGGAGCGTGACAGCTTGGGGTCGTTAAACAGTTTTTTGCCCAGCTCGGCCTTGGCCTCGCTGAACGGGTTTTCGGGAGGCGCGGGCGCATGGTCGGGCAGGGCGGCCATTTCCTGCCAGGCCACGTCGGCATCAACCTGCGGAGCGGGCCACTGGGCGACAGGCTGGCGGTACAGCTGGGCTATGCAGGTGCTGTAATCGCTGGCCTTTTCATCGCAGGCCGACGCTGCGGTCGCACTCAGGCTGCTCAGCGCCACCCCCACGCTGAAGCAGAAAATCAGGCGGTTCAAAAGGTGTACCCCACTTCAAGCATGAATTGACGGCCGACTTCATAGGTCGGCAAGCCGCTGTTCTCGGTAGCGCCGACAATTTGTTTATCCAGCAGGTTGGTCACGTCAAGGTTAACGAACACGGCCTGGTCTTTCGCTGTGGGCACTTGCCAGGCAATGCGGGTATCCCAGGTCAAGGCGCCAGAAAACGGTGTTTCGGCCCACACATAAGCGTCCTTGCCTTCGTGCTGGACTTTTTTGCCAGTGGCTGCGATTCGGCGGTAACCGTCGCGGTAACGCAGGAAGTTACTCCAGGTCAGGTGCAGTGGCTCGATTTCGGTGATGGTGGTCAGGCGCGCGGTCCAGGGGCGGTTGTAATTGGTCGCGGGCATGTCGGAGTACTTCATGAACTTGCCGTCGTACTGGATCGTGGGGTCTTCGACGTAGGTTGCGCCGATGCTGGCACTGTAGTTCGACAGGCCGGTGTTATTGATTTTGCTCCAGTCCATCGCGAACTGGCCCGAGGTGCGGGTGCTGCCCAGCGTAAAGGCTTGCAGCGGGGTAATGGTCAGGGTGTAGATGTCGGCATCACTTTTGCCGCCGTTGTAATAGGTGTAGTAGTTGGCGGCCAGCGTACTGGTGTCTTCGGACGGCTCACCAATCTGCGAGCCCCACGCGCGGCTGACTTGCTCGCGGCCCATGCGCTTGACGTATTTGACGGCGAATTCGGTGTCCCATTGCACATGGCTCAGGCCCAGGGTCAGCTCATCGTCATAGGGCACTTTCAGCTGGTTGAACTTGCTGTCATTGGCGTTCTGCTTGCCTTTGACCCATTCAGAAGACTGGCTGGCACGGCTGTATTCGGTGCCCATGGCGGCGATACCGTCGCGCAGGCGATAGGCGTACAGGTTGCGGCCGTAGTAGCGGTTGGCGCCGCCGGTGATACGGGTCTTGTTGTCGCCGAACACGTCCAGCTCGATGGCCAGGCGCGGCGCGATAGTGGTCTGGCTCATGTAGTCATCGCCGTCGATCCGTACGCCGGGTCTTACGGTTAGGCGTCCATAGCGCATTTCGTCTTGCAGGTATAACGCCCAAGAGCGCGTGTCAAAGGCAACTTTGCCTTGGCTGACGGTCATCTTGTTGGCGTATTGCCCGGGCCACCCCTCTTTGGTGGTGCCAATCGAGCAGTAAGGATCGCTGCCCACACATGTGCCGGTGGACGCCACGGTGTAACTGCTGTGGGGTTTGCTGCGTTCATAGCTGGCCGAGTTCTGTGACAGTTCAAGGCCGGTTTGTACGGAGTGATCAAGCCCCAGCCAATTGAAACTGTTCCAGTCGGCCTTGAGCTTGTAAGCCAGCGTTTTCTGGGTTTCTTCGATGTCGCCAAAGCCGCCTTCGGAGGCAACTGCTGAAGTGCTCCAGTCTTTGGTCGTGGAGGAGCGCCAGAAAATCAGGTAGTCACTGTCTGAGTAACGTGACGTGTTCAGTTCGCTCCAGCTGAGGTTTTGTTCGACGCGGGCCATTGGTGCATTCCATACCAGGCGGGCGCTAATGCTCTCGCCGCCGGCTTCCATGTCTCGGGCGGAGTAGACCGAGTTAGGGCCAAAGGTTTTGGCGGTTTCCGGGGCGTGGGTCAGGCTGACATCGAGTTTCCAATCTTCATTGACCTGCCAGACGGCTTTAAGGAAGTAGTTGTCGATGCGCCGCGTCTGTGTTTCGGCAACATTGGCCGTTTCGGTCTGGTTGGAAACGGCAAATACTCGGGTCGGAATAGTGGAGTCTTTGCGTGAAAAACTGCCCATCAGACCGAAGTTATCGGTTAAGTACCCTTCGAGAGTGGCGCGAGTGATGATCTTCTTGAACTCGGGCTGACTGTCGTTTCCGAAGCCGGCTTCAAAGTTCTCGAGATCCGGGTCATCTTCGTTGAGGTGATAGCGGGTCCACTCCGAACGCGACATTTGCACCGACACCTTGCCGTGAAAGTCCTTTTTGGGGTCGCGGGTGTTGGCCTCGACCACGCCGCCGTTAAATCCGCCAAATTCTACGGGCACGTTACTGTCATAGACTTTGATGTCTTCGAGCAGGTCGGTGTCGAGCGCCATGCCCTGACTGCGCCCTGAAATCTCTGCGAAGCTGTCATTGCTGTTGCCCGGGTCGAGGTCGTTGTTCATGGTCATGCCATCGACCACAAACAGATTTTGCCAAGGTCGTGCGCCGTTGATACTGATGTCGGCAGGAGCAATTTCGCCCGGCGTCTTGCTGCTTAGCTGATTGTTATCGAATTGCACGTTGGGGTTGGTACGCAGCAAGCTGGTGATGTCGCCATTACCTGAAGGCAGGCTCTCGATCATTTGCCGATCAATCACCTGTTCTCCCTGGAAAACTGAATCCATCGCCGTAATCGGTGTGCTTTTGATCTGTAGGACATCGCTCTCTGCGGGCGGCAGGATGGAGGCGCTCTCGGGCGAGGTTACTTCCCACTGCAGGCCGCAGTCGCGCAACAGGCGAGCCAGTGCGTTTTCGGGGCTCGTCGTCGCGTTCACCGGCGCGCTATTGAGGCCGGTCAGCAGCGTACTTTCTGCGCTGACCTGCCAGCCTGACTGCTGCGAAAAAGCAATGAGCGCCGTGGCCAGTGGTTGGGCCGGAATCTGGAAATGCTGTTGTTGCTCATGCTGGCTCTGCGGGCTCGATCCAGGGCTGGCGGCGAGGGTCAGTGCGGGCATGCCAAGCAGCACGGCCAAAGACAACGAACGGTAACCAGAGAGGCTGACGCAACGCAAACGCGGAGAAGGCATGAGAAGACCTACGAAATTAAACGCTCTTGTCACTAATGCGAATCTTTATCAGTGACGTTCGTAAGTAAAGACTCTCGGCGGTGTGGGATTTCCATAAATAAATGAAAATATTTTTAGGCGGCTGAAAACGACGTCTCAACGCTCTACCGTTTTGCCGACACAACCAGGGTATACGGCACGCCGTCTTGCACGTTCCCGCCCAGCGGGGCGATGACGGTTTGCAGTGCGCGTTTGGGGTCGCGCATGTTCAGCGCTGCGGTGACACGGCGCTGGCCCAATGCTTTATCGGTCAGCAGAATCAGACCCGGCTGGTAGCGGCGCAGTTGCTTGATCACGTCATCGACTGATTGGTCTACAACCACCAATTGCCAGCGGCGCCAAGGGGCGACGTATCCGATAGGCAGTTGTTCCAGACGGGTTTTCCGAGCCGTTGCGTCATAGCTCAGATGGTCGCCGTAATGCAGGGTGGAAGACGCAGAAGACGAGGGGGTTTTGACGGCAACCGTGCCGCTCTCAACGCTGACATGCACATCATCGTTGTCCACGCTGACCGCAAAGGCGGTACCTGTGACACGAACACGAACCTGACCGGCATTAACGTAAAAAGCGCGGTCTGGCTCGGAGGTGACCGAGAAAAACGCCTGCCCGCGCAGCAGGGTGACTTGCCGCTGTTGGGGGTCGAACTGCACATCGGCCACGCTGTTGCTGTCGAGCAGCATGTGGCTGCCGTCTTTCAGGGTAATGTCCCGGTGTTCCGCGGTAGGGCTATGGTAGTCAGCCCGCAGGGCCTGCCAGTCGGGCAGCAGCATAAACACGGCACAGGCTGCAGCAGCGGCACCTATCAATGAACGTCTGCGCCGGCTGAAGCGATGGGGCGCAGACGTGGGCGGGGTGACGTGTACCGTGCCGCACGTCGCTTCGTTCGGCAGGCTCAGTGCTTCCCCGCTCAGGCTCCAGACCTTCTGCGCCTTGCGCCACGCGGCCTCATGCTCGGGTGCGCTGTTACGCCATTGATTGAGGCGCTGGGTCAGATCAGGGTCGCCCGGTTTTTCCTGAATCAGCAGCAGCCAGTCCAGTGCGGTTTCCCAGATGAGGTTCGGGGGCGGTTTATCAGTCATCACTCAGTTGTTCCGCGCAGTAGGTCAGGGCGTCGCGGACCAATTGGTGGGCCAGGCTCACAGAGATACCCAGTTGGGCACCTATTTGTTGAAACGTCAGGCCTTGCAGTCGATGCAGGACAAATGCCTGTCGAGTGCGTTCCGGCAGGCGCGACAGAGCATGTTGCAATTTGCGCAGCTCGTCCAGATGCAGGGCTTCTTGTTCAGGAGATGGCGCGTTGGAAGCGTGCTCGTCCAGTAGCTCATCACGAGAGGTGTGGCGATTTTCCAAGGTGACGCGGCGATTGAGGTCAAAGGCCAGGTTGCGCACGATTCGATAAAGGTAACCCACCGGTTGCGTGAGCGGCATGAGGTTGTCGGCGCCCTGACTGAAACGTAGCCAGGCGTCTTGCACCACATCTTCGGCTTTGGACCGGCAGCCGACGATAGGTGCGGCATAGTCCACCAGAGCATGTCGATGCATGAGGTAGAGCTGTAGTCTTTCGTTGTTGTCGGACACTCGAATCCAGGAAGACGCATAGGCGATCTGAAGGTGGCCGGATATTAGTGCGAGTGAGATGGATTATCAAATGCAACGTTGGTGTACTGATGAAAGGCATCAGGCCAAGAGAGAAGGGGGGTGTGGGACGTCAAATCGCGGACACTAAAAAGCCCGCTTTCGCGGGCTTTTAGAGTGGTCAGTCACCTGTTGGTGAGTAACCTGAATTGGTGCCCAGAAGAAGACTCGAACTTCCACGACCTTGCGGTCACCAGCACCTGAAGCTGGCGTGTCTACCAATTTCACCATCTGGGCAGTATCAGCAACGTTGCCGCTGTTGATGTGGCGCACTATACGGACAGGTTTTAAATCTGTAAACCCCTGTTTTAGTTTTATTAAATCAGCGGCTTAGAACGCAAAAACCCGCTTTCGCGGGTTTTTGTGTGAGTGTGAAGATTGTACTAATCTACAACTCTAAATTGGTGCCCAGAAGAAGACTCGAACTTCCACGACCTTGCGATCACCAGCACCTGAAGCTGGCGTGTCTACCAATTTCACCATCTGGGCAGCATCTTCAACGTTGCCGTTGTCGATGGCGCGCACTATACGGATGACCCTTTGACCTGTAAAGCGTTGTGATTAAAAATATTGAAAATATTTCGCGAACGGTGGGGCGGCAGTGTCAAAGCGTGTCAGAAAGGACTATTAAGGCTCTGAGTGAGTCCGAAATTTCCCGTTTCAATACGCGTATGCCAAACTAACCCGCATATAGACAAGGTGAAAACTATCTAATGGCCGATTGGCAGACCCTCGATCCCGAGGCCGCACGTGAAGCGGAAAAATACGAAAACCCTATCCCTAGCCGCGAACTGATCCTTCAGCATCTGGCCGAGCGTGGCTCGCCTGCTGCTCGTGAACAGTTGGTGGAAGAGTTTGGTCTGACGACTGAAGACCAAATTGAGGCCCTGCGCCGTCGCCTGCGTGCGATGGAGCGTGATGCCCAACTTATTTACACCCGCCGCGGCACTTATGCGCCGGTCGACAAGCTCGACTTGATCCTGGGCCGCATCAGCGGTCACCGCGATGGCTTCGGCTTCCTGATCCCAGACGACGGCAGTGACGACCTGTTTATGAGCCCGTCGCAAATGCGTCTGGTGTTCGATGGCGACCGTGCTTTGGCCCGTGTTTCGGGGCTTGATCGCCGTGGTCGTCGTGAAGGCGTGATCGTTGAAGTGGTTTCGCGTGCTCACGAAACCATCGTGGGTCGTTACTTTGAAGAAGGCGGCATCGGTTTTGTCGTGGCCGACAACCCGAAGATTCAGCAAGAAGTGCTGGTCACGCCGGGTCGCAATGCCGGCGCCAAGATTGGCCAGTTTGTTGAAGTGAAGATTACTCACTGGCCGACGCCGCGCTTTCAGCCGCAAGGTGATGTGCTTGAAGTCGTGGGCAACTACATGGCGCCGGGCATGGAGATCGACATCGCTCTGCGTACCTACGACATTCCGCACGTTTGGCCAGAAGCCGTGGTCAAGGAAGCGCGTCGCCTGAAGCCTGAAGTCGAAGAAAAAGACAAAGAGAAACGCATCGACCTGCGTCACCTTCCGTTCGTCACCATTGACGGCGAAGATGCGCGCGACTTCGATGATGCGGTGTTCTGTGAAGCCAAACCGGGCAAGCTGCGCTTGTTCTCCGGTGGCTGGAAGCTCTATGTGGCAATTGCCGACGTGTCCAGCTACGTGAAAATCGGTTCGGCGCTGGATACCGAAGCGCAAGTGCGTGGCAACTCGGTGTATTTCCCTGAGCGCGTGATTCCGATGCTGCCCGAGGAACTGTCCAACGGGCTGTGCTCGCTGAACCCGCACGTTGACCGTTTGGCCATGGTTTGCGAGATGACAATCTCCAAAACCGGCGAAATGACCGACTACCAGTTTTATGAGGCGGTGATTCACTCCCAGGCGCGTCTGACCTACAACAAGGTCAGCACCATTCTGGAGCAGCCAAAAACTGCTGAAGCCAAGCAACTGCGCAGCGAATACGCTGATGTGGTGCCGCATCTCAAGCAGCTTTACTCGCTGTACAAGGTGTTGCTGGCGGCTCGTCACACCCGTGGCGCGATTGATTTTGAAACTCAGGAAACCCGAATCATCTTCGGCTCCGATCGCAAAATCGCCGAAATTCGTCCAACCACTCGTAACGATGCGCACAAGCTGATCGAGGAATGCATGCTGGCGGCCAACGTGGCCACCGCCGAGTTCCTCAAGAAGCACGAAATTCCTGCGCTGTACCGTGTTCACGATGGTCCGCCACCTGAGCGTTTGGAGAAACTCCGCGCCTTCCTCGGTGAGCTGGGTCTGAGCCTGCACAAAGGCAAGGACGGCCCGTCGCCGAAGGATTACCAGGCGTTGCTGGCCAGCATCAAGGACCGTCCGGACTTCCACCTGATCCAGACCGTGATGCTGCGTTCGTTGAGCCAGGCTGTGTACAGTGCTGATAACCAGGGCCACTTCGGCCTGAACTATGAAGCCTATACCCACTTCACTTCGCCGATTCGTCGCTATCCGGACTTGCTCACACACCGGGCGATTCGCAGTGTTATCCATTCCAAAATGGATACCCCGCACGTTCGCCGTGCTGGCGCGATGACCATTCCGAAAGCGCGCATCTATCCGTATGACGAAGCTGCGTTGGAGCAGCTCGGCGAGCAGTGCTCCATGAGCGAGCGCCGTGCCGACGAAGCCACGCGTGACGTGACCAACTGGCTCAAGTGCGAGTTTATGAAGGACCGCGTTGGCGAGTCGTTCCCGGGTGTTGTGACCGCAGTTACCGGTTTTGGCTTGTTTGTAGAGCTGACCGACATTTATGTCGAAGGTCTGGTGCACGTCACCGCCTTGCCGGGTGACTACTACCACTTCGACCCTGTGCATCACCGCCTTGCGGGTGAGCGTACCGGCCGTAGCTTCCGTTTGGGCGATACCGTTGAAGTGCGTGTGATGCGTGTCGATCTCGACGAGCGCAAAATCGACTTCGAAATGGCTGAGAAAACCCTCAGCGCACCGATTGGTCGCAAGAATCGTGGCACTGACAAACCGGCAGCCAAGACCAAACCGGCAGGCAAGCCAAGCGGTTATGACACTGAAAAGCCGGCTGAGCCAGCAAAAACCAGTCGTCGTAGTGCGCCGGCCAAAAAGCCTGCAAAAAATACGGACGAGACCTATCGCCCGGGCGATGCAGCGGCAAAAAATGCCGAGCTGCGCAAAAGTCGTGAATTGAAACAGGCGCTGCTGGCCGAATCGAAAAGCGGCGGTCGGACATCGGAGCCGGGAAAGTCGGGTAGGGCGGCACCTGCTAAAGATGCAGGCAAGCCTTCCAAGCCGAGCAAACATCGTAAAGGCCCGCCAAAAACGGGCGCCGCGCCTGCTGCCAAAAGCAGCGGGTCGCGCAAACCTAAGGCCAAGTCATGAGTCAGTTGGAAAAAATCTACGGCATTCACGCCGTAGAAGCGTTGCTTCGTCATCACCCCAAGCGCGTGAAGCAAGTGTGGTTGGCTGAGGGTCGTAGCGATCCTCGCGTTCAAACCCTGATCGCGCTGGCCGATGAAAGCCGTGTGCCGGTGGGCAATGCCGAGCGTCGTGAGATGGACGTCTGGGTTGAAGGCGTTCACCAAGGTGTTGTGGCGGATGTAAGCCCAAGCCAGGTGTGGGGCGAGGCGATGCTCAATGAGCTGCTGGATCGCACCGAAGGCGCGCCGTTGATTCTGGTGCTGGATGGCGTGACCGACCCGCATAACCTGGGTGCTTGCCTGCGTACTGCCGATGCGGCCGGTGCGTTGGCGGTCATCGTGCCGAAGGACAAGTCAGCGACCTTGACTCCGACTGTACGAAAAGTAGCCTGCGGCGCGGCGGAAGTGATTCCTTTGGTGGCGGTGACTAACCTCGCTGCGACCTTGAAAAAACTGCAGCAGCGCGGTCTATGGGTTGTCGGTACTGCCGGCGAAGCCGAGCAGGAGTTGTACGAGCAAGACCTGACCGGCCCGACCATCTTGATCATGGGTGCCGAAGGCAAAGGCATGCGTCGTCTGACGCGTGAGCATTGCGATTACCTGGTGCGCCTGCCTATGGCCGGTAGCGTCAGCAGCCTGAACGTATCGGTGGCGACGGGCGTCTGCCTGTTCGAAGCCCTGCGCCAGCGCAGCGTGAAAGCCAAGGCCCCAGCCAAGAAGAAGTAATCATCTAGCCGCTGCCCAAGGCTGCGTTAAGGCCGCAGGCCTTCAAGCTTGAACCGTCAAGCCGAGCGTTGCATGCTCGATCGCAGCCCGCGGCAGCGGCTACAGATAACCGTACGGCAAGATTGTTCAAATAATCACCAATTGCCTTGCGCCTCTCTTGTGCCTTCTCTACAATTGCGCCCCTTGCCGTCATGGCGGGCGCATATGTGCCTCTCTAGGCAAGACACACAAGTGTCATTCACTCCTTGTCTGACCGCTTTTTAGTTAGCGGCAGGCTACAACCCGTAAGGAGCATTCATGCGTCATTACGAAATCATCTTTTTGGTCCACCCGGATCAAAGCGAACAAGTCGGCGGCATGGTAGAGCGTTACACCAAGCTGATCGAAGAAGACGGCGGCAAAATCCACCGTCTGGAAGATTGGGGCCGTCGTCAACTGGCCTACGCAATCAACAATGTTCACAAGGCTCACTACGTGATGCTGAACGTTGAGTGCACTGGCAAAGCCCTGGCTGAGCTGGAAGACAACTTCCGTTACAACGATGCTGTGATCCGTAACCTGGTCATCCGTCGCGACGAAGCCGTAACTGGCCAGTCCGAGATGCTCAAGGCTGAAGAGAACCGCAGTGAGCGCCGTGAGCGTCGTGACCGTCCTGAGCATTCTGACAGCGCCGATGGCGATGACAGCGATAACAGCGACGCCAGCGATAACGCTGACGAGTAATCCACGGACCTTTTGAGGAGCCAATTACATGGCACGTTTCTTCCGTCGTCGTAAATTCTGCCGCTTCACAGCAGAAGAAGTGAAAGAGATCGATTACAAAGATCTCAACACTCTGAAAGCCTACGTATCCGAAACCGGCAAAATTGTTCCAAGCCGTATCACCGGTACTAAAGCTCGTTATCAGCGTCAGCTGGCCACCGCTATCAAGCGCGCCCGCTTCCTGGCCCTGCTGGCCTACACCGACAGCCACGGCCGCTGAGACCGGGCAGTCGACAGGTAGTAAAGGATTGAAAGTATGCGCGCCTTAGCTGAGTTCATCATGCGAGGCCGTGTACAGGCCACGTTAATCGTGGCCGGATGTGCGGCATTGCCGTTTTTGTTCTGGTTGAGTGCTGCTGCAGGGTGCCTTGTGCTTCTGCGGCGCGGTCCGAGAGATGCCTTGAGCATCCTCTCATGGGCTTTACTGCCGGCCTTGGTCTGGTGGTTTATCGGAGAGCCTCGCACCTTGATGGTGCTGCTGGGTACTCTGGGATTGGCGATGCTTTTGCGCGCCGGTCAGCCCTGGTATCGCGTGCTGCTGGTCAGCGTAGCGTTGGGTGTGGTGTATGGCGTGATCCTGGGTACGGTTTTCCGCGAACCCATTGGTGCGATGGCGCAGGAGTTGGAAAAACTTCTGCCGCAGGTCCTCAATGGTCTCTACGACAAGTTATCTGACGTAGAGCGAGCGCGCCTTGGAGCACTGATTGCACCCGTCCTTACCGGTTTGATTGCAGCTTTGATGCAGGTCGTCAGCGTGCTGAGCCTGATACTTGGGCGTTACTGGCAAGCGCTGTTGTACAACCCGGGCGGTTTTGCCAGCGAATTTCGCAGCATCCGCCTACCGCTGGGTCCAGCGTTACTGTTGCTGGCGTGCATGCTTGTTGGGCCGAACTTCGGTCCTCAAATGGCCATGCTCACGCCGTTGTGCAGCGTAGCGTTGTTCTTCGCCGGGCTGGCCCTGATTCATGGGCTGGTGGCGCGAAAGCGACTGTCCAAGTTTTGGCTGGTGGGGATGTACGTCACGCTCTTGCTGTTTATGCAGCTGATCTATCCGTTGCTCGTGGTTTTGGCCATTGTCGACAGCCTGATTGATTTTCGCGGACGTCTGGCGCCGAAAGACGCTGATAAAGGCTCTGCGGACGGTGAAGGTTAAAAGTTAAGAGGATTTTCACATGCAACTGATCCTTCTGGAAAAAGTCGCAAACCTGGGCAACCTGGGCGACAAAGTAAATGTTAAGGCCGGTTACGGTCGTAACTACCTGCTGCCATACGGCAAAGCTACCGCTGCAACCGCTGCCAACCTGGCTGCGTTTGAAGAGCGTCGTGCTGAGCTGGAACAAGCAGCAGCTGACAAGAAAGCTTCGGCTGAAACACGCGCTGCCCAACTGGCTGAGCTGGAAGTGACTATCACTGCCACTGCTGGTGACGAAGGCAAGCTGTTCGGTTCGATCGGCACTCACGACATCGCTGATGCACTGACCGCCTCTGGCGTTGAAGTTGCTAAAAGCGAAGTTCGTCTGCCGAACGGCACTATCCGCAACGTTGGCGAATTCGACGTGGCTGTGCACCTGCACGCCGAAGTTGAAGCAACCGTACGCGTTGTTGTGGTAGCTGCTTAAGCAGTCTTAACTGACTGGCACCTTGTGTGCTGGACGGTTAACATCGGGCACGATCCTGTTTACAGGTCGTGCCCTTTGTCTTTCTGCTGATCCTGATTTTCAAACCCCTGCTTTTTCAAATTCAAGTGGCCATGAACGATATCTCCGCTCCTGAGCAATACGATCTACAAACCGCAGCCCTGAAGGTGCCTCCGCATTCCATCGAGGCCGAACAGGCTGTGCTTGGTGGTTTGATGCTGGACAACAACGCCTGGGAACGCGTGCTGGATCAGGTCTCGGACGGTGATTTCTATCGACATGACCACCGGCTGATCTTCCGCGCCATCGCCAAACTGGCTGACCAGAACTCCCCGATTGACGTCGTGACCCTTGCCGAGCAATTGGACAAGGAAGGTCAGACTTCCCAAGTGGGTGGCCTGGGTTACCTGGGCGAACTGGCGAAAAATACACCGTCGGTCGCCAACATCAAGGCTTACGCCCAGATCGTGCGCCAGCGTGCGACGTTGCGTCAGCTCATCGGCATCAGCACCGAGATTGCCGACAGCGCGTTCAACCCCGAAGGGCGTAGCGCGGAAGAGATTCTCGATGAGGCTGAACGGCAGATCTTTGCGATTGCCGAGGCCCGGCCAAAAACCGGCGGCCCGGTCAGCGTCAATGACCTGCTGACCAAAGCCATCGACCGCATCGACACCCTGTTCAACACCGACAACGCCATCACGGGCCTGTCCACCGGCTACACCGACCTGGATGGCATGACCAGCGGCTTGCAGCCTGCGGACTTGATCATCGTCGCCGGTCGTCCATCCATGGGTAAAACCACCTTTGCGATGAACCTGGTAGAAAACGCCGTGTTACGCAGTGAGAAGGCTGTACTGGTTTACTCCCTCGAGATGCCAGGTGAATCGCTGATCATGCGTATGTTGTCGTCACTCGGGCGTATTGATCAGACCAAAGTCCGTGCCGGTCGCCTTGAAGACGACGATTGGCCGCGCCTGACCTCGGCGGTCAACCTGCTCAACGACCGCAAGCTGTTCATCGATGACACCGCAGGCATCAGCCCTTCGGAAATGCGCGCCCGTACCCGACGCCTGGTGCGTGAGCACGGTGACATCGGCCTGATCATGATCGACTACCTGCAATTGATGCAGATCCCGGGTTCCGGCGGTGATAACCGTACCAATGAAATTTCCGAGATCTCGCGTTCCTTGAAAGCCCTGGCCAAGGAATTCAATTGCCCGGTAGTGGCACTCTCGCAGCTCAACCGTTCTCTTGAGCAGCGCCCGAACAAACGCCCGATCAACTCCGACTTGCGTGAATCCGGAGCCATCGAGCAGGACGCCGACGTCATCATGTTCGTGTACCGGGACGAGGTGTATCACCCCGAGACCGAGCACAAGGGCATTGCCGAAATCATCATCGGCAAGCAGCGTAACGGGCCTATCGGCACGACGCGCCTGGCGTTTATCGGAAAATACACACGCTTTGAAAACCTGGCGCCGGGCAGTTACAACTTCGATGATGACTAAGGCTTCGGCACGCTGGATACACTGCTTGCAGCAGGTGCTCCGAACAGCTTTCTGACGCTCGGTTCCGTGTAGCAGTAATTCCAGCGCAATTCTGCCCCTGCTTCAATCTGCTCACTGGCAAACAAGACACACAGACTCATTCGTTTCCAGGGGGCAGTGCCTTTCTGCACGTCTACGTCAAAAGGTGCAGTCTCGACGTTATACCCTGACGTAGCTTGTCTGACAGGTCGCCCGTCTTCGTATTCAAAAATCGTATTGATACGTGAAGTAATGTTGTCGCCAGATAACATCACTTCTCGGGTCATCATTGTGGGCTGCCCAGGTGCGTCCTCTTTGGGCAGGTTTTTTGCCATTACATCCATCAAATAAGGGTCATTACGATAGGTCGCAACGGGGGTTGGCAGCAACTCGCCACCATAGACGCCCAGAACCTCGCCTTTTTGAATGACTCTTCGGCTAATGACAGTGAATTCTCCAATCAAGCTCGACTCTTGAGGAAACTTTTGATGTTCTGCTGAGAAAGGCACCACTTCCAGCTTTTCGTCGTACAAGCGCGCGACTTCTTCGTAACCTTCCCATTTGATATACGGCAATACGAGATCTTTATGAATGGTTGTTTCTGAGGTGTAAGACTTGGCCACCGCTTGAATAAACCTGATACGTAATGATTGACCGTCTACATCTCGTAATGGGTAACGGCCATTGTTAGCGCGATCATATTGGCGCTGATAATTGCGGCTGTGTTGATAGCTCGAACTGGAGTGCATGTGTTCAAGCTCCTGCTGTGTGTAAGGAGCTGGGTGCGTGGCCTCTTCGCCCGTATGGTAAGAGCTTTCAGAAGGAATTAAGCCAAGGGACTCTTCGGCAGAGACCATCGATGTTAAACCCGCTCCTGAACTGTGTTCCGAAGGACTTGCTTGAGCCTGTGCCGGCGAATGTTGCGAATCAAAGTGAGTGTCGACACTCGTGCGCCTGGGCGGTGAGTTGTTCATTCCGCCAAAAAGTGCCCCTGTATTTGGATCAATGCCCCATTCGCCCTGTGCGTTTTTGCCCACATAGGGTTTGTATGCCCTGAAGGGGCTGCGAGCATCGATCAGCTGCCATCCCACCGGGTTTCTTTTGACTTGATAGTAACGGGCGTTTTGCAGCACGTAGTAACGGTTTTCTCTACCGCTTGACGGCGCGCTTTCATAAATACCGTCGTTACGCAGTGTCTTCATCACCGGGTGCATGTTTTCTGCAAAAAGAGGATCAAAGGGCTGGAAGGGTCTGGGCGGGATTTTGATCTCTGCAGGTTTACCCCTGGCGGTTGGGGCTGGGTTTGCGAGTAACTCCATGCTGAGTTTACGTGCAGCTTGCTTCAGTGACGCCGTTTCGGTGCGCAAGGTAATTGCTTGGCGTTGGGTGCTGGAGAGCGTGTGTTCAACGGTGCTGAATAGGTCAGCCGGTTCTTTCAGGCGTACACCTGCCGAAGAAAATAGACCGTATAGCTCACCTTCACGCGTCAGCACATGCAGAGTGCCAGTATTCGCCGGCCCTGCACGGCCAAGAAGATTTCCATCAAACCTCTGGTCACGGATTTCTATGCGGTGAGAGGCCGGCCAGCCGGGAAGTTGTTCAAGTGTAAACAGCAACATGCACAAGCTTTCAGGCGTGCTGACCGAATCCAGGTAAAGGCCCTCGCGAATCCGCAACGTCTCGGATTGCCGAACATATTGGTCGACTTCCCAGCGTTGTTCTGCAGTCAGACTTTTTTCCCGTAACACTCGACTCTGTTCAAGCTCACCGAGCACGGCAGATATCTCTTCCAACTGGTTCTTGGTGAGCAGTGGAATAATCTCGCTGAGTTGTTTTTCGATAGGCGTGACCGGTTTTTCGCTGTATTCACATAGCCAGGTGAATATCCGTTGTTTGTGTTGCGCTGCCTCTTCACTTAATCGAGACGCCAATCTTGAGACGGGAGTGAAGTATGGCTTGGCTTCGTCAGGTATTGAGTCTGTATGGGCTAACGCCTCAAATACATTCGCAGGCAGTTTCTGTTCAAGTACCTGCAATAGCTCGCCTTTCCTCAGTTGTTCTTCGCTAATTGAAATCTCCGTGCCCTGCGCCCCGAAGCTCATAATTGTGTTTTGTTTGGGGTCGAGAATTTTCAATACAGTAGTCGCGGGCCATTCGGGCAGTGAACCCAGCAGGTGGAGTTGGATCAGCGGTGAGTGCGCAGAGACTGTTATGCCTTCAGCGCGGGCCATAGTGAATTGATTGATTTCTTGTTCAAAGTTGAAATGTTTTAACGTGTCTCGCAGTCGAGGTGGGGGGCGAACCATGTCCTGATGAACGTGACGCAGTTGTTCGATGTTCACCTCGCTTACTTGAAGAATCGGTTCAAATGCAGGTTGATCAATATGTAAGGCATCGGGCCCCACTCGGGTCAGGAGTGTTAAGTCATCCCAGTTTTTGACAGCCTCGTGCGCGTGCCGCCACGTCCCCACGCCATTGGTTAGCAAAGCTGGGGTGTATGCGGCCTCACTGAGCGGATGCTCTACATGCCACTGTTGTGTTTGCGGATCGCGTTTGACCTGATGGAGTACATCCTTGCCCAGCTTCAGATAGTGCCGTTGGTTGTGCTCATAGAGCCCTTGCGCGTTTGCAGCCAAGCCTTCGGGCAATTCATGAGGGCTACGGTAAGGTGTCAAATCTGGACTCCATAACCGCCAGGATCGATTCTTGAGCTGCACTTTCACCAATGTGGCCGTGAAGCCTGCGGTCTTTATGGCCCCTGCTGTGGCTAGCCCCAAAGCGACAGTGTCCATCACATCCAGCAATTCATTCAGGGCTTGATCGCTATCGCCTCGGCTCCAGGCAGCAAAGCCGTGGTAGACACTGCTAATCAGCTGTAGCCCAGTCACAGTGAACAGTACTTCGCCCACAACCGGAATGAACGATGCAGCGAAAAACAGTATGGAAGCTCCCAATTCTTTAAAGCGTTGCAGACGTGCCTCGCGACCTCGCAAGTTTGCATCTGCAGTAGGTACAACCAACACACGAGCATCGCTTCTGATTTGGCTAATACGGTGTTCAGCGATGGAGTGGAAAATATTGCCTGTGATAGGCGTTCGGCTGATTGCTTGATCGACTCTGGCGGGTACACGTGTGGTGGGGCGCCCTCCAGGCAGTGAATCAATGCGTGGGGGGGTAATGGAGATCAGGTGACCGCGATAACGCAGGGGTACAAGTCGGTTAAAAAACTCGAGGTAGCGAGCGCTGAGCAAGCGCACGGCCAGATCAGCTTCAAGTTGGTGCATTGAGGGGTATCTGCGAAACATCGCCACTGGATCATGAGGGGTGTAAAGAATCTGACTTTTGTCGAAGTGACGGTCCCGGATCACCAGAATTCCGGGCAGCGTCACGTTGTTAATGGTCAGATGATTACAGATTAAATCCGGGTGCTGTCCATCGATCTGAAGGGTGAATAATTGCTGGTACAGCTCATTGCTGATTTCGCCTTTGAGGAGTGCCAAGTGCAAGGCGCTTTCAAAGCTGCTTTGTTCATATGCGCGTATAACCTGACGCGGGTTGGGTACAGTCTGTAAGGCGTCCGATAGGGGAGGCGGATTGAAAAATTCATTGAGATGTCGCTGGTAGTGGCTGCCTAAATCAAGATGGCGGCAAAATTGAGCAAAAATAATGGGCGGGGTATGGGCTCGCACTCGCCCGGTAGCCGTCTGCAGAAACAGCCCGGACCCCTCCTCAATGCCACCACTTTCTGCTTCCGAAGGCTCAAAATTTTGCAGTGCCGCTTCAAACAATGAGTGTTCAGATGTTCGGTCATGAGTGCTGTACACCCCGAGCAGGTGCTCATTGCGCCATTCACGTACAAAAAGAGTTTTGTCTGGGTCAAGCCCTGTTAAATATCTTCTTAGGGCTTGTCTGAATAGCGGGCGGACGAACATTTCAGGATTTTGCACCTGACCCAATAATTCATTGAGGTCATGCCGCGATTGGTTATTTCTGATCAGGCTACTACGCAGCTCTGCAAGTACGATCGGGCTGGCACTTGCTGCCCAGCTGGGCAAGCGTTCCTTTATAAAATCGGCGTGAATGGATCCAGGGGGCCGACTGGATGGTGAGCGAGAATGGGACATGACTTTAGCCTTGGGTAATGTGTTGCAGTGACGTTACCCACGTTTTTTCTGATTAGCGTTTAGCTATGCATGGCCCATTAGATTGGCTAATCGTGTATATGCAGCCCTGAGCAGGGGCTCGAATAAAGCCGACCATCGCCGTCGGAATTGGTTATTTTTTGTGCTATATTCCGCGACCGCGAATTTCTTAAGAAATGACGCGCTCCTTTTTGCACTCAACACCGGTCACCGACATGCAAGCAGCCAAGCCTTTATTTGACTATCCGAAGTACTGGGCCGAATGTTTCGGTCCAGCACCATTCCTGCCGATGAGCAGGGAGGAGATGGATCAGCTTGGCTGGGATTCATGCGACATCATCATCGTCACCGGTGATGCGTATGTCGATCACCCGTCGTTCGGCATGGCCATCATCGGTCGTTTGCTGGAGTCTCAGGGCTTCCGTGTGGGCATCATTGCCCAGCCGAACTGGCAGTCCAAAGACGATTTCATGAAGCTGGGCGAGCCGAACCTGTTCTTCGGTGTCGCGGCCGGCAACATGGATTCGATGATCAACCGTTACACCGCCGACAAAAAGATCCGTTCCGATGACGCCTACACCCCAGGTGGCATGGCTGGCAAACGTCCGGATCGCGCGAGCCTGGTGTACAGCCAACGTTGTAAAGAAGCCTACAAACACGTGCCAATCGTGCTCGGTGGGATTGAAGCGTCCCTGCGCCGTATCGCGCATTACGACTACTGGCAGGACCGTGTCCGCAACTCGATCCTGATCGACGCCTGCGCCGACATCCTGCTGTATGGCAACGCCGAGCGTGCCATTGTCGAAGTTGCCCAGCGCTTGTCGTACGGCCACAAGATTGAAGACATTACCGATGTGCGCGGCACCGCGTTCATTCGTCGCGATACGCCAAAAGACTGGTACGAAGTCGACTCCACACGTATCGACCGTCCGGGCAAGATCGACAAGATCATCAACCCGTACGTGAACACCCAGGACACTCAAGCCTGCGCCATTGAGCAGGAAAAAGGCCCGGTTGAAGACCCGAACGAAGCCCAAGTGGTGCAAATTCTGGCCAGCCCGCGCATGACCCGCGACAAGACGGTAATCCGTCTGCCGTCGGTTGAGAAAGTGCGTGGCGACTCCGTTCTCTACGCTCACGCCAACCGCGTGCTTCACCTCGAAACCAACCCGGGTAATGCCCGTGCGTTGGTGCAGAAGCATGGCGAAGTGGATGTATGGTTCAACCCGCCTCCGATCCCAATGACCACCGAAGAAATGGACTACGTGTTTGGCATGCCCTACGCACGTGTTCCACACCCTGCGTACGGCAAGGAAAAAATCCCGGCCTACGACATGATCCGCTTCTCGGTGAACATCATGCGTGGCTGCTTCGGTGGCTGCACCTTCTGCTCCATTACCGAGCACGAAGGCCGGATCATCCAGAACCGTTCCGAAGAGTCGATCATTCGAGAAATCGAAGAAATTCGCGACAAAGTGCCTGGTTTTACTGGCGTTATTTCCGACCTCGGCGGCCCGACCGCGAATATGTACCGTATTGCCTGCAAAACGCCGGAAATCGAATCTGCGTGCCGTAAGCCGTCCTGCGTATTCCCTGGTATTTGTCCAAACCTGAACACTGACCACTCGTCGCTGATTCAGTTGTACCGCAGTGCCCGTGCCCTGCCGGGTGTGAAGAAGATTCTGATTGCTTCCGGCTTGCGTTATGACCTTGCGGTCGAGTCGCCGGAATACGTGAAAGAGCTGGTGACCCACCACGTTGGTGGTTACCTCAAGATCGCCCCGGAACACACCGAGGAAGGTCCGCTCAACCAAATGATGAAGCCGGGCATTGGCAGCTATGACAAGTTCAAGCGCATGTTCGAGAAGTACACCAAGGAAGCGGGCAAAGAGCAGTACCTGATTCCTTACTTCATCGCCGCTCACCCCGGCACCAAAGATGAAGACATGATGAACCTGGCGCTGTGGCTCAAGGGCAACGGCTTCCGGGCGGATCAGGTGCAAGCGTTCTATCCCTCGCCAATGGCTACCGCTACGGCGATGTACCATTCGGGCAAGAACCCGCTGCGCAAGGTCACGTACAAGAGCGATTCGGTCACCATCGTCAAGAGCGAAGAGCAGCGCCGTCTGCACAAGGCGTTCTTGCGCTACCACGACCCGAAAGGCTGGCCGATGCTGCGTGAAGCGCTGACCCGCATGGGCCGGGCTGATCTGATCGGCTCGGGTAAAGATCAGTTGATTCCCCTGCATCAGCCGGCGACTGACAGCTACCAGAGTGCGCGTCGCAAAAACTCGACGCCTGCTGGCAGCCATAAAGTGGCTGGAGAAAAGACCACTAAAATCCTGACCCAGCACACTGGCTTGCCGCCACGTGCCAGCGACGGTGGTAATCCGTGGGATAAACGCGAGCAGGCTAAAGCTGCGGCATTCGCCCGTAACAAACAGGCAGCCAAAGAGCGACATGAAGCGGCCAAGGGTGGCAAAGGTCAAAAGCCAACCCGCAAACCGGCTGTACCGCGCTAAGACCTAATTCGTAGCAGCTGCCGAAGGCAGCGTCCGATTGCGCAGCGATCGTAAAACCAGTAATCGCGATTTTACAGTCGCACTGTGATTTCTGAATTTACGACGACGCTGTCGTCGGACGCAGCCTGCGGCAGCTGCTACGGAGGAAAGTGATCAACGCCAGCCTTAGGGCTGGCGTTGTGGTTTCTGGGCGCTGAGAAGCCTGCCACGAACTTGTAGGCTGTTGGCTGAGGCTGAGTAAGGGGAGTGGCTCTTAAGGCGTCTGAAAGACGCTCAGGCTATCTGCGAGGATCAGCAGGCGCGCTGCTGATCCTGATCACAGATCCTGTGGGCCGGGTTGTGGATAACCGGGCCGTGGGGGTTACGCGTTTGGAGCTTTTTCTTCAGGGGTGTCGGTAGTTTCAGCGACAACATCACCTTGCTCATCGACGTCGGTGTCGGTTTCAGTGCCCGGCTCTACAGTGCCTTCTTCAGCTGCGGCTTTCTTGCGCGCGAGCTTTTCCTCTTTCTTCTGCTCTTTAGCCAAGTCTCTTTGACGCTTAGCGAAGTTATAGTTTGGTTTGGCCATGGGCGATCCTCTGGGGCTCGAAGGGAAGTTGAGCGGCGCGTATTCTGCCCTGTATTAGTGCTTAGCCGTTAGCTGGGTTTTTGCAAGGCTATCTTTTGCGCGGCTTTCACGACTTTACACCGCTCAAAAAGCGCGAGGTGGATTAATTCCGCGGTCTGTTGAGCCTTATCGCTCGGTGATGGCCTAAGGTTGAGCGTTTACGGTTCGTCTAGAGGGATCATAGTGCCGTTTATACACATCGAGCATGACGTGGGTCATTGGCAATGCGACCATTTTCGTGCAACCTGTATACAAGTTATGGATTTTTTGTACCCTGCCTTGGAGAGAAACCATGTTCGCTAAAGCTGTTGCGGTATCCCTGTTGACCCTGGCCAGCGGCCATTTGCTGGCAGCTGAGTGTGCAGTGACGGTCGACTCGACTGATCAAATGTCATTCAACACCAAAGAAATCGTGATCGACAAGTCGTGCAAAACCTTCACCGTTAACCTGGAGCACTCCGGCAACTTGCCTAAAAACGTGATGGGGCATAACTGGGTGCTGAGCAAAAAAGCCGACATGCAGGCTGTTTCCACTGACGGGATTGCGGCCGGTCTGGACAAGAACTACCTCAAGGACGGCGACGAGCGCGTGATTGCCCACACCAAAGTGATTGGCGCTGGCGAGAAAGATTCCGTGACCTTCGATGTATCGAAGCTCAAGGCGGGTGAAGACTATGAGTTCTTCTGCACCTTCCCGGGCCACAACTCGATGATGAAAGGTGCTGTGATTCTTAAATAAGAATCCGGTTCGCTCTCAAAAGCCCTGACGTGCCATAGGCCGTCGGGGCTTTTTGCATTACGGGTCAGACTTTTGAGTCGGTCATTTTGAAAATGCCTTGAGCATTGCTGCTGTCAAAATTCAAGTCGATATGCCCCGTTTCCGGGTCGACCTTGCGTTGGATGAACTCGACAAACGAGCCGGGCACTGAGTGTTCGCGAAGCTGCCCGCCAGCATCGATCAGGCCGCGGGTAACGGTGCAGGCACGATAAGCCGTTTGCATGACCCGTCCTGACGCAGACACCTCGATGCTGTCTTTCATCGGGCGCTGCAATTCGCGTTGTTGGGCGACGCAGGCTTGAAGGTCTGACACGCGGTCAGTGAGGTGGTTGAAGCTGTTGCCTTCGGTGGCAATCCAGGCCATTTCAGCGCTTTCGCTGAGCAGGCATTGATAGTCGGCTTCCAAAACGATGCCATGTTGACGCTCGAACGCCCGGTAGAGCGCGGGTAACAAGGTGGTGGCTTCTTGCAGACTGCAATGGCGGGTGAGTTGCAAGCGCTCAAGGATGTGCTGGTGTTCATCGTGCAGGGGGTCAAGGCTGGACGCGACCACGCGGCTAACGGCTTGTTGAAATGCCTCGCTGAAACGTCCTGGATGTAGTTCCGAGACAAAAAATTGCGCGATGTCTTCGGGCAGATCCATGTGCCGGTAGCCCCAGCCAGTCATATTCAGTTTGGTCAGTGGGTAAGTGCGTACATCGGTAAAGCCTAGCGGCTCCAGCAATCGGGAAAATGCCTGACGGCCACGGGGTAGCTGGCCGTTGAGTGGCCAGTCCACGGTACGAATAGCGCCGTGGTCGAATACGATTTTGCGACCTTGTTGCGCTTGTTCCTCGACGTAGCGCAGACCGTTGGGCACGGCATTTACCAGTTTGTGCAGTAAACACAGGTTCAGGGCTTCGGCCAGCCAGGCCCGATGCACGGCCTGGGTGCTCCAGTTGAAGCGCTGCAAGGCTTGGGGAACCTCGACATGGGCGCGCAGCCAGTGGGCCGCGGGTTGGCCAAGTGCAGATTCGACGAGGGTGAACAAACCATCAAAGGCAGGCATGGGGCAGGGCTCTGGTGACGGGACAGGCGTCTATCAAAGCGTTTGGAGGCGGGGGCGACAAGCGAAAAAAAGCGTGGGGGTCATTCCGTTTTTTCGGGCTGGACGAAGAGCCCCTCACCCTAGCCCTCTCCCGGAGGGAGAGGGGACTGGCCTGGTGCGGATTCAAAATCACCACCCATCAGCTCCCTCTCCTTCCGGGAGAGGGTTGGGGTGAGGGCAAGCGATGTACGCAGGCTTAAGGCGCGAACGGCATCTCACGCTTGTGCTGAGTTTTTTCGTACGTCTTGCAGATGATGTTGAAGGCTTCTTCGCTCACCGGCTCGCCATGCAAGAAAGCATCAATCTCGGCATAGGTCACACCGTGAGACGCCTCGTCAGGCTTGCCCGGCGCCAAGTCCTCAAGATCCGCTGTCGGGACTTTCTCGACCAGGTACTCAGGAGCTTTGAAAAAGCGTGCAATCGAGCGCACTTGATTCTTCACCAGCCCACTCAAGGGCGCGAGGTCGCAAGAGCCGTCGCCAAACTTGGTAAAGAAGCCCATCACCGCCTCGGCCGCGTGGTCGGTGCCAATCACCAGACCGCCCGTTGCGCCCGCAATCGTGTATTGCGCCACCATGCGCATCCGCGCCTTGGTATTGCCCAGTACAAAATCTACGGTGGCAGGTGACTTGCCTTCAAATGCGGTGACTTCTGCAGACAGCGCCTTGACGGCCGGGCCGATATTCACCGTTTGGCGCTCATCAGGGTTGATGAAATTGACGCAAGCGGTCGCATCAGCTTCATCCTGCTGCACGCCATAGGGCAGGCGCACGGCAATAAAACGATAGGCCTGATCGCCTGACTGTTCACGCAGTTGCTTGACGGCTTTCTGGGCCATCAACCCTGCGGTCAGCGAATCGACCCCGCCGCTGATGCCCAGCACCAGCGTCTTGAGCCCGGAATTGACCAGGCAGCACTGAATAAAGGTGATACGGCGGGCGACTTCAGCCTCCAGCGCGTCCTGGTTTTTAAACGGCGGCTGGACCTTGAGGTCTTCAGCAATCTGACGCTGTACGGCCTGCATGATTCACTCCTTGGGGGACTGTTCGGGAACTTGGAAAACGTGTCGCAAGTAGGCGGCGAAATTAGGGTCGGAGCAATGAGTCTTGCCCGGCTCATCAGAAATCTTCGCAACCGGCGAGCCATTGCAACCCGTCATTTTAAGCACGATGCTCATCGGCTCCACACCCGGAATGTCGCAGGTCAGATTGGTGCCAATGCCGAAGCTGACGTTGATCCTGCCGCGCAACGCCCGGAAGATCTCCAGCGAACGGGGCAAGGTCAAACTGTCGGAGAACACCAGCGTCTTGCTCATCGGGTCAATGCCGAGCTTGTGATAATGGGCGATGCATTTTTCGGCCCAGACCACAGGGTCGCCCGAGTCATGGCGCAAGCCGTCAAACAGCTTGGCAAAGTACAGGTCAAAGTCCTTCAGGAAGGCGTCAGTGGTGATGCAGTCGGTCAGGGCAATCCCCAGCAGGCCGCGATACTCCCGTACCCAGCAATCCAGCGCGGCGCTCTGGCTGTCGATCAGCCGGGGGCCGAGTTGCTGATGAGCCATGATCCATTCGTGGGCCATAGTGCCCAGCGGTTTCATGTCCAGCTCGCGGGACAGGTGAACGTTGCTGGTGCCGACGAAGCGTCCGGGGAAATCGTGCTTGAGCACGCTGACCACTTCTTCTTGTACGCGGTACGAAAATCGACGGCGCGTTCCGAAATCAGCGACTTGAAGCTCGGACAATTCTTCAGCGCTGGCATTTGCCTGAAGCCAGTCGAACTTGCGGTACAACTGCTCGCGCGCCTGAGACAGCACGGTGTCGGCATAACGTGAGCGGTTGCGCACTTCGCTGACAATCGCCAGTAACGGCACTTCAAACAGGATGACGTGCAGCCACGGCCCGCGCAGGCGGATAAACAGCTCGCCGTTCTCGATGCCGGTGTGCACGTAACGCAGGTTGAAGCGAAACAGCCCGAGAAACCGAATGAAATCCGGCTTCATAAAGGTAATACGCTCCAGAAAACCGAGCTGGTCCTGGGTCATGCTCAACTCACCCAGACGATCAATCTGATGGCGAATCTCATTCAGGTACGGGCGCAAATCCTCACTGTTGCGGCAGCGGAATTCCCATTCGACTTCGACGTTGGGGTAGTTGTGCAGCACCGCCTGCATCATGGTCAATTTGTAGAAGTCGGTGTCGAGCAGGTTCTGCACGATGCGATCGGCAAATACACTCTCGCTCATAACGGCAATCTCCATGCTGGCCGTGCCTGATTGCCACGACGTTCAGCTTTTTCAATGAATGGTGCTAGTGGCGCATATCCGCAGGCAGTATTGCCAGCGGTTTTTTCAACCCGGTGCATCATCCAGCTGCTCCATCATCCAGCTGACAAAGGCTCTGACCTTAGGCACACATGCTGAATGCTCAGGGTAAGTCAGGTAATACGCGTCCTGACTGGGCTGCGTGTGTGGCCAGGCAATCACCAGTTTGCCGTCGTTTAATTCTTCTTCGATCAGAAATCGCGGCAGCAGGGCGACGCCACAGCCGACTTGAGCGGCCCGAGTGCTCATATAAAACGTATCGAAGCGCGGGCCATGGTAGCTGTGGTCAGTGTGATAGCCCTGGTTTTCAAACCATTCATGCCAGGCTTGAGGGCGTGAAGCATTTTGCAGCAGTACCAGATCGGTCAATTGCGTGGGATCAGTGAACGGCGAGGCGGGCAGGTTACCTGGCGCGCAGACCGCCACCATTTCTTCGCCAAACAGTTTCAGGCATTCACTGCCCGGTCGTGCGCACTGACCAAAGTAAAAGGCCAGGTCGCAGCCGCCCTGCAACAACTCCTCGGCTACAGCCTCATTGCACAGGTCCAGATGAATGTGTGGATGACGTAACCGCCAGCCTTTTAACCGGGGTACCAGCCATCGGGCGCCGAAGGTTGAGGGTGTGGCTACCCGCAATACCTCAGTTTCGCCGCCATAGGAGCGCAGCGTATGGGTCGACATTTCGACTTGGGTCAGGATTTTTCGGACTTCTACCAGATACAGCTCGCCAGCAGGGGTCAGTTGTAAACGCCGCCTTACCCGGCGGAACAGCAGGTGCTGTAGCAGATCTTCCAACTGGGCCACTTGTTTGCTGACTGCACTTTGCGTGAGGTTCAGCTCTTCTGCTGCGCGGGTAAAGCTCAAGTGACGGGTCACGGCTTCGAAGCACTGCAATGCGGCGATCGACGGCAGATAACGTTTATTGAGCATCGGGCGGCCCTTTTGGGTAGATGACTAGCGCAGCATGAATTTTCGGAATGATATCTCGCTTAAAGGTCGTTTGTTGCGGCGATGTGAGCCAGCTACAACTAATGGCCAGAGTTTCCGTTTATTGAGTTGAGGAGTGACCCATGGTTGCTGCATTGCTGGATCGTTTAGGAGTCAACCCTGCGTTGTACCAACAGGGCAAACAACCCGTGCATTCGCCCATCGATGGCAGCCAGATAGGCGTCGTGCAGTGGGAGGGTGCGGCCGAAGCCGAGCAGCATGTTACCCGTGCCGAGCATGCCTTTGATCTGTGGCGCAAGGTGCCGGCCCCGCGCCGTGGCGAGCTGGTGCGTCAGTTTGGTGATTTGCTGCGTGAATACAAGGCCGACCTCGGCGAGCTGGTGTCGTGGGAGGCGGGCAAAATCACTCAGGAGGGGCTGGGTGAAGTGCAGGAAATGATCGACATCTGCGACTTCGCGGTCGGCCTGTCGCGCCAGCTTTATGGGTTGACCATCGCTTCGGAGCGTCCGGGCCACCATATGCGTGAAACCTGGCACCCGCTGGGCGTGGTCGGGGTGATCAGCGCGTTTAACTTTCCGGTGGCGGTCTGGGCGTGGAACACCACGCTGGCGCTGGTGTGCGGCAACGCCGTGGTCTGGAAACCGTCCGAGAAGACTCCGCTGACCGCGCTGGCCTGTCAGGCGTTGTTTGATCGTGTGTTAAACACCTTTGAAGGTGCGCCTGCGTACTTGAGCCAAGTGATTATTGGCGGTCGCGACGCCGGTGAAGCCTTGGTCGATGACCCGCGTGTAGCCCTGATCAGTGCGACGGGCAGCACTCGGATGGGGCGCGAAGTGGCACCCAAAATCGCTGCCCGTTTTGCTCGCAGCATTCTGGAGTTGGGTGGCAACAACGCGATGATTCTGGCGCCGAGTGCCGATCTGGATATGGCTGTACGCGCCATTCTGTTCAGCGCCGTGGGCACGGCGGGTCAACGCTGCACCAGCTTGCGCCGTTTGATCGCCCATGAGTCGGTCAAAGAAGAAATCGTCACCCGGCTCAAGGCTGCGTATTCCAAAATCCGTATTGGTCATCCGCTGGAAGGCAATCTGGTGGGGCCGCTGATCGACAAGAGCAGCTTTGAAAACATGCGCGATGCGTTGGAACAAGCGTTGAGCGAAGGTGGGCGGGTATTTGGCGGTGAGCGCCAGCTGGCTGATCAGTACCCGAATGCTTACTACGTGGCCCCGGCGATAGTGGAAATGCCGGAGCAGAGCGAAGTGGTGTGCAGTGAGACATTTGCGCCCATTTTGTATGTTGTCGGCTACAGCGATTTTTCCGAGGCGGTGCGTCTGAATAACGCCGTGCCGCAGGGCTTGTCGTCGTGCATCTTCACCACCGATGTGCGTGAGGCCGAGCAATTTATGTCGGCTACGGGCAGTGACTGCGGGATTGCCAACGTCAACATTGGGCCGAGCGGTGCTGAAATTGGCGGTGCGTTTGGGGGCGAAAAAGAAACGGGAGGCGGTCGCGAATCTGGGTCGGATGCGTGGCGCGGGTATATGCGGCGTCAGACCAATACCGTCAATTACTCGCTTGAACTGCCGCTGGCGCAGGGGATTACGTTCGATTGAGGTGATGCCTTGCCCTCACCCCAACCCTCTCCCGGAGGGAGAGGGGGCTGACCGCACGCGGTTTCAAGAACACCGCCAATCAGTCCCCTCTCCCGGAGGGAGAGGGAGCTGACCGCACGCGGTTTCAAGAACACCGTAAATCAGTCCCCTCTCCCTCTGGGAGAGGGCTAGGGTGAGGGGCTTTTGATCTCGTGGTTGGGTTTCATTTCTGGAGCTTGGCAATGTCTTTACGCGAACAATGTCTGTGGGAAACACTCACGCCACAACGACCTCAAGCCACCGCCTTCAAAGGCGAACTCAAGGTCGATGTCTGTGTCATTGGTGCCGGAATTACCGGCCTGTCAGCCGCCATTCATTTGCTCGAACAAGGCAAGACGGTGTGCGTCCTCGAGGCCCATCGCACTGGCCATGGCGGTTCGGGACGCAATGTAGGACTGGTCAACGCCGGTATGTGGATCGCACCCGATGACATCGAAGCCGGCTTTGGGAAGGCGGTCGGCAGCCAGCTCAATCGCATGCTCGGCGCCGCCCCGGCGCTGGTGTTCAGCCTGATCGACAAGTACGCCATCGACTGTCAGCTGCGACGCGAAGGCACCTTGCACATGGCCCACAATGCCAAGGGTGAAGCAGACTTGCGCTGTCGGGAACAGCAATGGAAACGTCGCGGCGCACCCGTTGAATTACTCACAGGGGCCGCCTGCGAAGCGGCCACCGGCACGCCGAAAATAGCCGCCGCCTTGCTGGACCGTCGCGCCGGTACGCTCAATCCCATGGCCTACACCTCGGGGCTGGCCAAGGCCGCCAGTGATCTGGGCGGCCGCCTGTTCGATCACTCCCCCGTCACCGGGCTGGAACGTCAGGGCCAGCGCTGGTCTGTTCAAACCGCGCGCGGTGCGGTGAATGCCGAACAGGTGGTATTGGCCTCCAATGCCTACACCGAAGGCGAATGGACCGATCTGCGGCGTCATTTCTTCCCCGGGTATTACTACCAGGTCGCCTCAAAACCACTGACCGATGACTGTGCCAAGCGCATTCTGCCGGGTGGGCAAGGTTCCTGGGACACCCGTCAGGTACTCAGCAGTATTCGCCGCGATGCCGAAGGGCGTTTATTGCTGGGCAGTCTGGGCAATGGCAATCAAAAACCCACGTGCTTTCTCAAAGCTTGGGCCGACCGCGTTCAGCAGCACTATTTCCCTTACTTGAAAGGCGTGGAGTGGGAATGTACCTGGACGGGCTGTATCGCGTTCACGCCTGATCACCTGATGCGTTTATTCGAGCCCGCGCCCGGTTTAGTGGCAGTCACCGGTTACAACGGGCGCGGCGTGACCACCGGCAGTGTGGTCGGCAAAGCCTTTGCCGACTATCTGTGCCATGGCGATGCGAGCATGCTGCCGATTCCCTTCACACCCATGCGGCCACTGTCTGGCACGGCCCTGCGCAGCTGTTTGTACGAAGTCGGGTTTTCGCTGTATCACGCGGGTCAGTGTTTACGGATTGTGATTTGAGACTGATTGTTCGTTTAACCACTCACTTAAAAAGGTGCGCCTTGTAGCAGTGTCGCACCGAGAGTGTGCAGTTCGGTGACGCCGTCGGTTACGACCTCGCAGCACAGTGCAGTCCGGATGGGGTGAAACCCGTGATGTGGCGGGTTTGACCGATCATCAATGCGTGGTTTTAGCTTCCCCGGTTTAGACGGTTGCACGCCTGATGAACGGGCACCAAGGGCGCCTGCACCCCCCTGAAACAAACGCTTTTTTGAGAATAAAAAACCAATGGCACGCGGCTTGCTCTGCGCTTTACGTGAAGTCGATGTGCCATCTAACAAAACCTCAGGAGCACCACCTCATGTCGCAGATGTTCTACAAAAAAGGTTTTCTAGCCCTCGCAGTGGCTGCTGCGCTGGGCGTTTCTTCGTTTGTTCAGGCTGATGTGAAAATCGGTGTGGCAGGTCCCATGACCGGCGCCAACGCAGCATTTGGTGAGCAGTACATGAAGGGTGCGCAGGCGGCGGCAGATGCCATTAACGCCAAGGGCGGGGTTAACGGTGAAAAAATTGTGCTGGTCGCAGGCGACGATGCCTGTGAGCCAAAGCAAGCTGTGGCGGTGGCAAACCGTCTGGTCGATCAGGACAAGGTGATTGGCGTTGTCGGCCATTTCTGCTCGTCGAACACCATCCCGGCATCCGAGGTGTATGACGAGGCGGGTGTGATTGCAATTACACCGGGCTCAACCAACCCGCAAGTTACCGAGCGCGGTTTGAACGCCATGTTCCGCATGTGTGGGCGCGATGATCAGCAGGGCGTCGTGGCCGGGGATTACATCGTCGACGTGCTCAAAGGCAAGAAAGTAGCTGTGATCAATGACAAGGACACCTACGGCAAAGGCTTGGCCGATGCCACCAGTGCACAACTGACCAAGCGTGGCGTGAAGCCCATTCTTGAAGAAGGCCTGACCCGGGGCGAAAAAGACTTCAGCGCTCTGGTGACCAAGATCCGCTCCAAAGACGCTGATGTCGTGTACTTCGGGGGCCTTCACCCGGAGGCTGGCCCGTTGGTGCGTCAACTGCGAGAAGCGGGCCTCAAAGACGTGAAGTTCATGTCCGATGATGGTGTGGTAACCGATGAATTGGTAGCCACCGCTGGCGGCCCTCAATACGTTGACGGTGTGTACATGACCTTCGGTGCAGACCCGCGCAAGCTGCCAGAGAGTAAAGAAGTGGTGGATGCGTTCCGTAAAGCCGGCACTGAACCTGAAGGCTACACCCTGTATGCCTACGCGTCGGTTCAAGCATTGGCAGACGCCTTCAATGGCGCCAAGTCCAACAAGGGCGAGGATGCTGCCAAATGGCTCAAAGCCAACCCGGTAAAAACGGTGATGGGTGAAAAAGCCTGGGACAGCAAAGGCGACCTGAAAGTCTCTGACTACGTGGTGTACCAGTGGGACAAAGACGGCAAGTATCACCAGTTGGAAAAACAGAAGTGAGATGAGTCCCTCGACTGATCGGTACCTGGCTACCGATCAGTCTCAGGGTTCATCGGCCTCACCTGTCATCTTTTCCAAGAGTCGCGCTTGTTCCAACCTGCCAACACTGTCTGCGGACGGTGTGGCAGGTCTGGGTTTGCGCAAAGGCTCACCTGTGTGAGATTGCGTTATGGACGGTATCTTCCTGCAGCAACTGCTGAACGGTCTGACCCTCGGGTCTGTCTACGGCCTGATCGCCATCGGCTACACAATGGTCTACGGCATCATTGGCATGATCAACTTCGCCCATGGCGAGGTGTACATGATTTCTGCTTATCTGGCGGCAATCAGTCTGGCTCTGCTGGCATATTTCGGTATCGAATCCTTCCCGCTGCTGATGTTGGGCACCTTGATTTTCACGGTTGTGGTCACCGGCGTATATGGCTGGGTGATTGAGCGCGTGGCCTACAAACCGCTGCGAAACTCCACCCGACTGGCACCGCTGATCAGTGCCATCGGTATTTCGTTGATCTTGCAAAACTACGTACAAATTGCCCAAGGCTCACGCCAGCAAGGCGTTCCGACCTTGCTCAGCGGCGCATGGCGCGTCGATATTGGTACGGGTTTTGTGCAACTGACCTACACCAAAGTCTTCATTCTGGTTGCAGCCTTCGTCGGCATGGGGTTGCTGACCTACATCATCAAGAACACCAAGCTGGGCCGCATGTGCCGCGCCACGCAGCAAGACCGCAAAATGGCCTCCATTCTCGGGATCAACACGGACCGGGTGATTTCCTACGTGTTCGTGATCGGTGCTGCCATGGCGGCATTGGCCGGTGTGCTGATTACCATGAACTATGGCACCTTCGATTTTTATGCGGGTTTTATCATCGGTATCAAAGCCTTCACCGCCGCGGTACTGGGCGGCATCGGTTCTCTGCCCGGCGCCATGTTAGGCGGCATCATTCTGGGGGTGTCCGAGTCGCTGTTTGCCGGCCTGGTCAACTCTGACTACAAAGACGTGTTCAGTTTCTCACTGCTGGTGCTGATTCTGATTTTCCGTCCCCAAGGCCTGCTGGGTCGTCCTCTTGTGGCGAAGGTGTGAGTATGTCTGCAGCCATTAATAAACCGGTTGATATCAAAAAAAGCGTTGTCGATTCGATCCTTGCCGGGTTGATCTCCTTGATTCTGTTCGGGCCTATCGTGGGGGTGGTGCTCGACGGTTACAGCTTCAACTTGCAACCGGCACGGGTCGGTTGGCTGGTAGCGATTGTGATGGTAGGGCGTTTCCTTTTAAGCCTGTTTTTGCAGACACCCAAGGGGCTGAAAGTTCTTCAAGGTTTTGAGTCCAGCGGCTCGGGTGTGCATGTGCTGCCGCCAGACTACAAATCGCGGCTGCGCTGGATCATTCCGTTGTTGATCGTGATTGCGATCGTCTTTCCGTTTTTTGCCAACAAATACATTTTGACCGTGGTGATTCTGGGGCTGATCTACGTGTTGCTCGGCCTTGGGTTGAACATCGTGGTCGGTTTGGCCGGCTTGCTCGACTTGGGCTACGTGGCGTTCTATGCAATCGGTGCCTACGGTCTGGCTTTGGGCTATCAATATCTGGGGCTGGGGTTTTGGTCGGTGCTGCCACTGGCGGCGATTGCGGCGGCGATGGCGGGGTGCATTCTCGGGTTTCCGGTGTTGCGAATGCACGGCGACTACCTAGCCATCGTGACCCTGGGCTTCGGCGAAATTATCCGTCTGGTGCTCAACAACTGGCTGTCGTTTACCGGTGGGCCTAACGGTATGCCTGTGCCCTCACCAACGTTCTTCGGCCTGGAGTTTGGTCGGCGTGCCAAGGAAGGCGGCGTGCCGTTCCATGAGTTCTTCGGCCTGGACTACAACCCCAATATCAAATTCCTGTTTATCTACATCGTGCTGTTTCTGGTGGTGCTGCTGGTGCTTTACATCAAGCATCGGTTGACCCGCATGCCGATCGGCCGGGCCTGGGAAGCGCTGCGCGAAGACGAAATTGCCTGCCGCTCGATGGGCTTGAACCACGTGCTGGTCAAGCTATCGGCCTTCACCCTCGGTGCCTCCACAGCGGGACTGGCAGGTGTGTTTTTCGCCAGCTATCAAGGCTTCGTCAACCCGTCCTCGTTCACCTTTTTCGAGTCGGCGTTGATCCTCGCGATCGTTGTGCTCGGCGGCATGGGCTCGACGGTGGGCGTAGTGATCGCGGCCTTTGTGCTCACCGTTGCGCCAGAGTTGCTGCGCAGCTTTGCCGAGTACCGGGTGCTGCTGTTTGGTGTGCTGATGGTGTTAATGATGATTTGGCGACCGCGGGGCCTGATTCGCATCAGCCGTGTCGGGGTTAAACCACGCAAAGGAGTTGCGCCATGACCACACTCGCCAAAACCACTGATGAGGTCGTACTGCGCGTTGACAAACTGATGATGCACTTCGGAGGCATCAAGGCCCTCAGTGATGTAAGCCTTCAGGTCAAACGTAACTCGATCTTTGCCCTGATCGGCCCGAACGGAGCCGGTAAGACCACCGTTTTCAACTGCCTGACCGGGTTCTACAAAGCCAGCGGCGGTAGGATTGAAGTCAATGCCCGGGGTGCCTGCACCAACGTGATCAAGTTGCTGGGGGAACCGTTCAGGCTGACTGACTTCATTTCGCCCAAAGCCTTTGCCAGCCGGCTGTATTACAAAATGTTCGGCGGCACGCATCTGGTTAATCGGGCGGGGCTGGCGCGAACGTTCCAGAACATTCGTTTGTTCAAGGAAATGTCGGTGCTGGAAAACCTGCTGGTGGCGCAGCACATGTGGGTCAACCGCAACATGCTGGCGGGCATTCTTAACACCAAAGGCTATCGCAAGGCCGAAAGCGATGCGCTCGACCATGCCTTCTACTGGCTGGAGGTGGTGGACCTGGTGGACTGTGCCAACCGCCTGGCCGGTGAACTGTCTTACGGCCAGCAACGGCGGCTTGAGATCGCGCGGGCCATGTGCACGCGCCCGCAGATCATCTGTCTGGACGAACCGGCTGCGGGTCTCAACCCACAAGAGACTGAAGCCCTGAGCGGGATGATTCGCCTGTTGCGGGATGAGCATGACATTACCGTTGTGCTGATTGAGCACGATATGGGCATGGTCATGAGCATTTCTGACCATATCGTCGTACTCGACCACGGCAACGTGATCGCCGAGGGCGGACCAGACGCCATTCGCAACGACCCTAAAGTGATCGCCGCCTACTTGGGCGCAGACGAAGAGGAGCTGATATGACGGGCAAGATCCTCGAACTCAAGGAACTGGACGTTCACTACGGGCCGATTCAGGCCCTGAAAAAAGTCTCGATGCACATCGAGGAGGGCGAAACGGTAAGCCTGATCGGCTCCAACGGTGCGGGTAAGTCCACGCTGCTGATGTCGATCTTTGGCCAACCTCGTGCCAGCGGCGGGCAGATTCTCTACCAGGGCGTGGACATCACTCAGAAGTCTTCGCATTACATTGCCTCTCACGGTATTGCTCAATCGCCGGAAGGACGCCGGGTGTTCCCGGACATGACCGTTGAAGAAAACCTGTTGATGGGCACCATCCCCATTGGCGACAAATACGCCGCTGAAGACATGCAGCGTATGTTCGAGCTGTTTCCCAGGTTGAAAGAGCGGCGTGCCCAGCGGGCCATGACCATGTCGGGTGGTGAGCAGCAAATGCTCGCCATCGCCCGTGCATTGATGAGCCGGCCCAAGTTGTTACTGCTCGATGAACCCAGTCTGGGTTTGGCACCGATTGTGGTGAAACAGATCTTTGGCACCCTGCGGGAGTTGGCGAAAACCGGTATGACGATTTTTCTGGTTGAGCAAAATGCCAACCATGCCTTGCGCCTTTCAGACCGTGCCTACGTGATGGTCAACGGCGAGATTCGCTTGACCGGCACCGGTAAGGAACTGTTGAGCAATGATGAAGTGCGTAACGCCTATTTGGGCGGGCATTAACGACAGGTAGACAAGCCCCTTCAGAGGGGCTTTTTTTTCGCGCCTGAAATTGTGGAAAACAATATTGCAACCCTACTAAAGCGCGACATAAAGCCGCTGTAAATTGCTGTTTTGTCATCGTTTTGACTTGTCCCCGTTTGCTGTGGAGGTGCCTGTGGGTAACGTGGGAGTAGTTGGCTGCAGGCCTTTATTTATGTGGCGTTCAGAGGTGTGGCTGTTTTTTGTACAGTGACTTTTGTCAAGCCGCCGGGATTATTTGTCAACAGGTTTATTCAGTTATATAGCCCGTCATAAATGTTCCCAAGGCCTGTGGATAAGTCTGTGGTTAAACTCTGGAAAGAATGCGCTAGACGGTGTAATTGCTGGCTTCTGGCTATCTCATAAGGGTTGGACGGCCGCACCTTTTTGGGGCGCCTGCATAATCGTCGCATCAAGGTCAAGTCATAACCCCGGTAAAATTCTCTGCACCCCGTGTAAACAGAAGCTTGCAGCCTGTTGAGTTGCCCCCAAAGACTGTGGACGGGCCTGTGGATAAGGTGAGTGCACAGTGCTCCAGCCTATATAGAACGTGGGTTCGAAGGTCTTGGTTATTTTTTGTACAGTTTGGGGGCGTTTAGTGCGGCCGGGTTGCTGCCGGAACGCAGTCGGGGCATGCTGCTCAGTGTCCATTTCAACGGCGGCCAAAGCCCGCCAGCCAAGGAGAACACGATGACTTCCACCCTGTTTATTACGGGCGCGACTTCCGGATTTGGAGAGGCGTGTGCACGCAAGTTTGCGCAGGCAGGCTGGAAACTGGTGCTGACGGGGCGACGCGAAGAGCGTCTTAAGGCGTTGTGTGAAGAACTGTCCAAACAGACCGAAGTGCAC
Organism: Pseudomonas sp. TMW22091; assembly: GCF_022496705.1. Taxonomy (NCBI): domain Bacteria; kingdom Pseudomonadati; phylum Pseudomonadota; class Gammaproteobacteria; order Pseudomonadales; family Pseudomonadaceae; genus Pseudomonas; species Pseudomonas sp. TMW22091. Next base: position 147,606 of record NZ_SCFI01000005.1, on the reverse strand, counting down.
GGTCTGGTGCTGGATGTGCGCGACCGGGCGGCGATGGAGGCTGCGATTGCGAATTTGCCACCCTCGTTCAGCAAATTGCGTGGGCTGATCAACAATGCCGGGCTGGCATTGGGTACTGACCCTGCGCCCAAGTGCGATCTGGACGACTGGGAAACCATGGTCGACACCAATATCAAAGGCTTGATTTTCACGACTCGTCTGTTGCTGCCACGGTTGATTGCCTATGGCCGGGGTGCCGGGATCATCAATTTGGGTTCAGTGGCCGGCAACTATCCGTACCCGGGCAGCCATGTGTATGGCGGCACCAAGGCGTTCGTTAAGCAGTTTTCCCTGAACCTGCGTTGCGACTTGCAGGGCACGGGCGTGCGGGTCAGCAACATTGAGCCGGGTCTGTGTGAAAGCGAGTTCTCGATGGTGCGTTTTGGCGGCGACAAGGCGCGCTACGATGCCACCTATCAAGGGGCAGAGCCGATCCAGCCGCAAGATATTGCAGAGACCATTTTCTGGGTGCTCAACACCCCGGCGCATATCAACATCAACCGACTTGAACTGATGCCTGTCACCCAGTCCTGGGGCGGTTTTGCCATCGAACGTCACGCCAAGGAGTAAACTCGCGCCTGGCAGCCCACTCGCGGCCTCCTGAGGGGGTCGCATTCAACCGGGTTGAAAGGAGTTTGTGTGAGTAACCGTGGTGAGCAGAAATTGCTCAAGCAATCGACTGTTTTAATGTTTGCGGTGGCCGTTGCCGGCATCGTGACGGGTTTTATGTCGGGGTCAGAATCCATCCTGTTTGATGGATTCTTCTCGCTGATCGCGACCTTTATCAAAGTGCTGATGTTGATTACGGCGCAATTGATCGCCAAAGAAAGCAATCAGCGTTTTCAGTTCGGCTTCTGGCACCTTGAGCCGATGGTGCTGTTGATCGAAGGCAGCTTCCTGTTATTGATTGCGATCTATGCCTTTCTCAATGGTGTGTTCGGCATCCTCAATGGCGGACGTGATATTGAACTGGGGTTGGTCATCGCCTACGCGGCGGTGTTTACCGTGATCGAATTTGGCTACTACTTCTGGGTACGGCGCAAAAACATCAAGCTCAAATCAACTCTGATTCAGTTCGACAACATCAGTTGGCTGGTGGACGCCATGTTGTCGGTGGGCCTGTTGATAAGTTTTGTCACGGCCCTGGTATTGAAACAGCAAGGTTATGCACAGTGGGCGGCGTACGTTGACCCTGCGATTCTGATCTTGCTGGCGCTGAGCATGTTGGCACCAGCGTTTAAAATCCTTAAGCCGGCCTTGCGTGACGTGCTGGGCATTGCCCCGGACAGGCTCGATGACAAGGTGCGTGAAGTGCTGGAAGAAATGTCAGCGCGCCACGGGTTCGAGGGTTACAAAACCTATGTGCAGAAGCATGGGCGGGCGCGGTTTATCGAAATCCACATTGTGTTGCCAAGGGGTTATGCCCTGACCAGCATCAACACCCTGGATGCGCTGCGCGAAGAGATTTCTGCGCTGTTGGGGCCGGGGGACAGTGCCCGCTGGCTGACCATCAGCTTTACCGGGGATCGCAAGTGGATTACTTGAGACGGTAAGCCCCTCACCCTAGCCCTCTCCCGGAGGGAGAGGGGACTAAAGCAAAAGCAGATAGGTGTTACGGCGCAAATCAGCTCCCTCTCCCTCTGGGAGAGGGTTGGGGTGAGGGTTTGCCTTACCCGAAAAACTGCGCCAAGCCGCTGTAACACGTCGCCAAGTGATAAGGCGTAGTCGACGGCATGTCTTCGCGGCTGACGTTACCCTCGGCATCTCGGCACTCGTACCAGCCCCCAGCATGCAAAAACTGCTGCTGCAGTGCCTGCAACTGACGTTGCAAACGCGTCAGGTTGTCCGGCCGCAACGTTAGGGCGCGCAAATACTCGGCTTGAGCCCAGATGCGTTGCGTGCCATCGCGCAGCGTGCCATCCGGCGCCAGCATCCCGCACACAGCGCCGCTTTCAAGATCGACACCTACCTGCTCGGCAAAGTCGAACGCACGATCCAGAGACGCGTGCAAAGCCCCTGAACACAGCAATGGCGACGATTCCAGTAAATACAGCCACTCGAACTGATGCCCCGGCTCAAACCAGTTATCCACAGCCCCACAGGGTTTTTCGAGCATCACGTTATGCACAGGCTCAATAAAGCGCTGCTGCATCCCGTCGGCCAGTGCCAACAAAGCGGCCTTCACGGTTTCATCCTCACGCACTGACAAGGTGGCAAGAAAGGCTTCGGCCAAGTGCATCAGCGGGTTTTGCAGCGGCCCGGTGTTCAGCGAGGTCCAATCCTGATTAAGGTTGGCTTCGTACAAGCCCTTGCCGTCACTGAACCGCTCTGCAACCACTTGTAACGCGGCATTGAGGGCTGACGCCACAATCGAGTCGTCTACTTTGGCCCAGTAATGGGCGCAGGCGAAGATGATGAAGGCGTGGGTGTAGAGGTCTTTGCGTGTATCGAGCGGCGCCCCTTGAGGATCGATGCTGTAGAACCAGCCACCGTGCTCGGCGTCGTGAAAGTGGCGTTGCAGCGAGCGAAACAAATCGGCCGCGCGCTCGGCAGCGGCGGGGAAGGCCGGGTCGCCGATGAGGCTGGAAAACACATAGAGCTGACGGGCGCAGGCCATAGCCCGATAGCGCTGGGGCGGCAGCGGCCGATGCTCGGGGCTGAGCGCCTCGTAAGGTAATGCCAGTTCGGCATTCCAGCCGGGGCCTTGCCAGAGCGGCACAATGACCTGACGGAAATGCTGTTGCACGGCCGCAAAGGTGGCGGTCAATTCAGGCGCAAAGGTGGTGCTGGCTACATCGGGCATTGGCGGGCGTCGTCACGGCTGGGGCGTTTGCGCAACATGATACACGCAAAACTTGTAGCCGCTGTCGCAGGCTGCGACGGGTTGCGCAGCGACCCTGCTTTTAAATAAAAGTGAAGGTCTCTGGGCCCTATCGCAGCCTGCGGCAGCAGCCACAGGTTCGCAATTAAACCAACAAACCCTGACGCTCAATAAACGCCACGATGGTCTCCAGCCCGTGACCGGTTTTTTGATTGCTGAACACAAAGGGTTTTTCACCGCGCATGCGTTTCGTGTCGCTGTCCATTAGCTCAAGCGAAGCACCGACCAGTGGCGCCAGGTCAATCTTGTTGATGACCAGCAAATCCGATTTACAGATTCCCGGCCCACCCTTGCGCGGCAGCTTGTCGCCGGCCGACACGTCAATCACGTAAATGGTCAGGTCCGACAGCTCCGGGCTAAAGGTCGCGGACAAGTTATCCCCACCCGATTCCACCAAGATTAGATCCAGACCTGGAAAACGCCGATTCAGTTGGTCAACCGCTTCAAGGTTGATTGACGCATCTTCACGAATGGCGGTGTGTGGGCAGCCGCCGGTTTCTACGCCGATGATGCGCTCCGGTGCGAGCGCCTCGTTGCGCACCAGAAAATCAGCATCTTCACGGGTGTAGATGTCGTTCGTTACGACGGCCAGGTTGTACTTGTCGCGCAAGGCCAGACACAGGGCCAGGGTCAGGGCCGTTTTGCCGGAGCCTACCGGGCCGCCGATGCCGACGCGTAAAGGTTGTGTGTTCATGACATTCTCCTAGGAACGAAACAGACGGCTGTACTGGCGCTCATGGGCCATGCTCGCCAATGACAGGCCAAATGCGGCGCTGCCCATGTGGGTCATATCGAGACGGCTGGCGTGTTGTTGAGCCAGCTGCAATGCGGGAGACAGCTCGCTGGTCATGCGCTGGGCTGCTTGTTGGCCCAGTGGCAAGGTTTTCATCAGCACTGCCAATTGGTTTTCCAGCCAGCTCCACAGCCAGGCTGCCAGTGCATCTTGTGGGTTGATACCCCAAGCGCGCGCCGCCAAGGCCCAACCGAGGGCCAGATGTGGCTCGCATTGTTGGTTGAGAAACAGTCGGGCGGGGTCGTCCAGTTCGGGCAGTCCCGTGAGCAGTTGCTGCAAGGAATAGCCCATTTGTCGACTTTCCTGATGCAGCTCCCGGGTTTCGCGGCTGGCACGGTGTTCGTCGCAAAAGCGCTGCAAGCGCTCCCAGTCCTCGTCCGCCGCTGCCTGGCAATGCGCAAGCAACAGTGGCGCTTCAAAGCGCGCCAGATTGAGCAGCAATTGATCGCTGATCCAGCGGCTGGCCGTAACCGGGTCGACTACTCGGCCATTGTCGACGGCCATTTCCAACCCTTGGGAATAGCTATAACCGCCAATCGGCAACTGGGGACTGGCCAATCGCAGCAGCGCCCAGGCCGGATTCACAAACGCACACCAAACTGGTGCAGGCGCGGCGCATAGTTGAAGTCTTCTTCACCGGCTCTTGAATGATGATGGCCGCCGCCATACGCGCCATGCTCCGGTTGAAACGGGGCGTCGATGGTTTCGGTGTGGGCGCCCAACTGATCAAGCATGGCCTTGAGCACATAGTCATCAAGCAAGCGCAGCCAACCATCCCCCACTTGCAACGCGACATGGCGGTTGCCCAGGTGATAAGCGGCGCGTGTCAGTTCAAAGGCATTGCGGCACGTGACGTGCAGCAGTTTTTCGGGGCTGGCGCAAACGCGCACGATACGCCCGTCCTGAGCTTGAAGAAATTCGCCGTCCTGCAAAGGCGATTGACCGCGCTCAAGAAACAGGCCGACATCTTCGCCGTCGCTGCTGAAACAGCGCAGGCGGCTTTTGCTGCGGGCTTCGAAGTGCAGGTGTAACTCGGCGCTCCACACGGGGTGGGGTTGGACTCTGCGATGAATCACCAACATCGGAAGGCTTCCTGCGAATGACAATGCCTTGAACAGAGCAAAGGCCGCGCCAACCCGGTGGTGTGCCGTAAATGTGTAGGAAAAAAGCCTCAGAAGGGTGCGACAAGGTCAAATCTGGTGCGTAATTAGCGCGCTCGCGCACCAGCAAGGTGCGCCGTGGGGTTATTCGGTGCTTCCTAGACCTTGCCAATGTTTGAGCCCGATAAAGATAAACCGCAGTTGCTGACTGATTTTGGCCTGAGGCTGCAAGTAATCGGGCAACGTCTCACCGGTCGGGTCGATGACATCGGGCAGGGCCGCGAACACACTTTTAACCACCAGATCGGCAATCACGGTCAGGCCAGCATGATTCAGATGCCGCAATTTGGGTTTTGAGCCCAAGTCAGTGGCCAAATCCAGCGTAATGTCTTCGCGCAGGGCGCCAATGGCCTGGCGAACTGGCTGTGAGCCACCGTATTGCTCGCGGGCCAGAAACAGAAACTGAGAGCGGTTGGCTTCAACCACATCGAGAAAAATACGCACCGAGGCGTTGATCACTCCGCCCATGAACAGCTCGTTGTGGCGCACCAGGCGAATGGTTTCGCGAAAGGTCTGACCGACCTCGCTGACCAGTGCCAGGCCCAGCTGGTCCATGTCGCTGAAATGGCGATAAAAACCGGTGGGTACAATGCCAGCCGTTTTGGCGACTTCACGCAGGCTCAGGCTGCCAAAGCCGCGTCCCGATTCCATCAAGTGGCGGGCAGCGTCCATCAGTGCAAGGCGGGTTTGTTGCTTCTGTTCGGCGCGGGGCAGCATCGGGGCTGGTATTCCAGACAAGTACAGCGGCGCACTCTAGCAAATCGGCTTTGATGACGTCGAACGCTGTGTTGCTCAATAAGCCTGGTGGCCGCTGGCGTCGGTATTAACTCGCACGTTGATTTCTTTCAGCAAGACGATCAGCGCCACCCTCAGCCACGAAGGTGCTGCCTTTGGTGCGGTCGTAGCCATCTTCGGCGACACGGTTTTGCTGATCCAGCGTGCGTTGGGCGCCGTCTTCGGCAATTGGGTTCAGAGGCTGGCTCAAGGTGCTGGAGGCAGGCTGTACCATGGGAGTGGGTTCGTCTTCGGCTGGCATGGCAAAGGCGTTAAAGGCAAGCAGTGACAGGCTCAGGCCAAACAATACTGGGCGTTTCATGATGAGGGTACTCCGTAGCAGTTCAATCAAGTAGGTAGGGTGCCAATGCTACGCTTGCCTCCTCAAGATCAAAGTTCATACGGCCAATGGTGATAATCAACAAAATTGATTGTCCAGGCTCAACCGCTCTACTGCGCCGCTTTTGGAAGTTTTTTTACGAAAGTTAAGCTCGGGTTAAACCTTGAGCCCGGTTTGTCAGTCGTACCTTAATAGCGTCTTAATAAGGACGTTCAGTTGTATGAAAGGAGTCGTGATATGACGCGCACCCGTAAAACCCTTGCTTGGGTTGTCGGTATTTTCTTCCTGTTGGTGGCCGTGCTGGTGGTGATCCTGGCGACCTTCGACTGGAACCGTATCAAGCCCACCCTCAACACCAAAGTGTCCGACATTCTCCATCGCCCCTTTGCCATCAATGGCAACCTGGCCGTGCGCTGGCAGCGCGAAGAGGGTGAGGGAGGCTGGCGGGCGTGGGTGCCGTGGCCCCATGTGATCGCTGAGGACATCACCCTGGGCAATCCCGAGTGGTCGAAAAACCCGCAAATGGCCAGCCTCAAGAAAGTTGAGGCACGCGTGTCACCGCTGGCGTTATTGACCGAGACGGTGGCCATCCCGCGCATCGACCTGACAGAACCCAGTGCCAACCTTGAACGGTTGGCTGATGGAAGGGCCAACTGGACCTTTACCTTCGACCCTAAAGATCCCGATGCCAAACCTTCAGACTGGACGGTGGATATTGGGGCGATTGGCTTCGATAAAGGCCACGTAACCTTAAACGATCAAACCTTGAAGGCCCGGTTGGATGTGGTCATCGATCCTCTGGGCAAGCCGATCCCGTTTAGTGACATCGTCGGCGAAAAGGAAGCGAAAAAAGCTCAGGAACAGGGTGCTGTGCCGCAAGACTATGCCTTTGCCTTAAAGGTGAACGGCGAATACCACGGCCAGAAACTCAATGGCACTGGCAAAATTGGCGGTTTGCTGGCGTTACAGGACGCGTCCAGACCGTTCCCGCTGCAAGCGCAGGTCAGCATTGCGGACACCAAGGTGGCCTTGGCCGGTACGCTGACTGACCCGCTCAATCTGGGCGCTCTGGACTTACGCCTCAAGCTGGCAGGCAGCAGCTTGAGCAACCTTTATCCGCTGACGGGTGTGACCTTGCCCGATTCGCCACCTTATTCCACTGATGGGCATCTGATCGCCAAGTTGCATGAACCGGGTGGTGCCGTGTTCACCTATGAAAACTTCAACGGCAAGATTGGCAGCAGCGATATTCATGGTGACCTGAAATACGCGGCCAGACAGCCACGGCCAAAGCTGTCCGGCAAGTTGGTGTCCAACCAATTGTTGATGGCTGACTTGGCTCCGCTGATTGGCGCCGATAGCAACGCAAAGCAAAAAGCCCGAGGCGGAGCGAGTAAACAGCCTGCGGGCAAAGTGTTACCTGTCGAGGAGTTCCGCACTGAGCGCTGGCGCGACATGGACGCCGATGTGGAGTTTACCGGCAAGCGTATCGTGCAGAGTGCCGACTTGCCGTTTACCGATCTTTTCACCCATGTAGTGCTGAACAACGGTGAGTTGAGCCTTGAGCCCCTTCGTTTCGGCGTGGCGGGTGGCAAGCTGGATGCGCAAATCCGCCTCAATGGCCGCAGTACTCCGCTGGAAGGGCGGGCCAAGCTGACAGCGCGTAACTTCAAGCTCAAGCAGTTGTTCCCGACGTTTGAACCGATGAAAACCAGCTTTGGCGAGCTCAATGGCGATGCTCATCTTTCTGGGCGCGGCAACTCAGTGGCCAAATTGCTGGGCACGGCCAATGGTGGCTTGAAGATGATCATCAACGACGGTGCCATCAGCCGCAGCCTGATGGAAATCGCCGGGTTGAACGTGGGCAACTACGTGGTGGGCAAGATCTTTGGTGACGAAGACGTGAAGATCAACTGCGCAGCCGCGGATTTCGGCATCAAGGACGGCCTGGCGACTACCCAGTTGTTTGTGTTCGATACAGAGAACGCGATTATTTACATCGATGGCACAGCCAACTTTGCGACAGAGCAATTGGATCTGAAGATCACACCTGAATCGAAGGGGTTCAGGGTGTTTTCGCTGCGCTCGCCCTTGTATGTGCGCGGCACATTCGGCAACCCGTCCGCTGGCGTCCAAGCGGTGCCTTTGCTGTTGCGTGGTGCGGGGATGGTGGCGTTGGGTGTGATAGCCGGGCCTGCGGCGGGTTTGTTGGCGTTGATTGCGCCGAGTGGCGGGGAGCCTAACCAGTGCGCGCCACTGTTGCAGCAAATGCAGCAGGGTAAAGTGCCGAAGACGGTGAAGTAAGCCGCCCCTCACCCCAGCCCTCTCCCGGAGGGAGAGGGGGCTAAAAGGCAAAGGCAGAGCTGCGTGACGGCAAAAATTAACCCCCTCTCCCAAGGGGAGAGGGGGTTAAAGGCAAAAGCAGATATTCACTACACCACAAGCCTGTCCCCTCTCCCTCTGGGAGAGGGTTAGGGTGAGGGTGGCGTTTATAGACCTTTCAACAGATCAGCCATGTCGTCAGCATGCTCTTCTTCTTGAGCCAGGATTTCTTCGAAGATGCGACGCGTGGTGGGGTCTTTGTCGCCGATGTACTGGATGATTTCGCGGTAGCTGTCGACCGCAATGCGTTCGGCGACCAGGTCTTCATACACCATTTCTTTCAAGTTCTTGCCCGCGACGTACTGTGCATGGGAGTTTTTGGAGAGCAGGTCAGGATTGAATTCCGGCTCGCCGCCCAATTGCACGATGCGCTCAGCCAGCTTGTCGGCATGCTCCATTTCCTGATTGGCGTGTTCCAAAAACTCTTGCGCCGCCACGTGGGCTTTGATTCCGTCTGCCATAAAGTAATGACGCTTGTAACGCAGCACGCACACCCACTCGGTAGCCAGCGATTCGTTAAGCAAGCGAATGATTTCTTCGCGGTCAGCGCTGTAGCCAGGGGTCACGGCACCTTCTTCGACGTTCTTGCGGGCACGATCGCGCAGGGTTTGTTTATCGGACAGTTTTATGTCGGTCATTTCAATCTCCTCACTCATCAGGTTGCCGCATCGCTCTGTAGGCAACGTCGGTTCATAGGGTGTGAGTTCAGCGCGAGCAGAAAGTTTTATCGAAGTGGCAAGTAACAGAGTTTGTCTACACTGCTGTTAAGTCCGCGGCCATTCGGTGCGGCCCTAAGGAGAAAACTCCATGAAGATGTTGCGTGTTCCTTTTCTGCTGATGGGTTTGGTGCTGTGCTCCCACAGTTTTGCCGACACCTCCCAACAAAACAAAATGACTTCGTGCAACGCTGACGCCAGCGCTAAAACCCTCAAGGGCGATGAGCGCAAAGCGTTTATGAGTGCCTGCCTGAAAGCCAAGCCGAGCACGCCGCAAGAAAGAATGAAAACCTGCAATGCCACTGCCACCACTCAGGCGCTCAAAGGTGATGCACGTAAAACGTTCATGAGTGAGTGTCTGAAGAAAAAATAACCGTGAGTGGCTGCGGGGGGCTGCTCGCCAACCGTCACATTGTGTAGTGCTGCCGGACGAAGGCTGGCAGACTGCCCATCCTTTCGCGCTGCCCGTTTTGAGGCTGTATGCCATCGTTTTCCCAGCGTCACATCCTGTTGGCCAGTTACATCATTATTGCTATCGGCTTATTGCTGGTTTTTCCATTAAGGCTATTGCCCAGCTTGCTGGCCGGTTTGCTGGTTTACGAGCTGGTCAACATGCTCACGCCGCAACTCCAGCGCCTGATTGCCGGGCGCCGGGCGCGCTGGTTGGCCGTGGCCCTGCTGGGCACACTGGTGGTCAGCGTGTTGGCGTTGATCTTTGCGGGAGCGATCAGCTTTTTACTGCATGAGGCAGAAAACCCGGGGGCCTCACTGAACAAGTTCATGGCCGTGGTCGACCGGGCGCGGGGGCAACTGCCGCCGTTTCTGGACAGCTATTTGCCGGCCAGTGCCGCCGAGTTCCGTATCGCCATTGGGGCATGGGCCAACAAGCATTTGAGTGACTTGCAACTGGTCGGCAAAGATGCGGCGCACATGTTTGTGACGTTGCTGATCGGCATGGTGCTGGGAGCCATCATTGCGTTGCAGCGCATCCCTGATATCAGTCGACGCAAGCCGCTGGCGGCCGCGATGTTTGATCGCCTTCACCTGTTGGTGCAAGCGTTCCGCAATATTGTGTTTGCGCAGATCAAGATCGCCTTGCTCAACACCGTGTTCACCGGAATTTTCCTGGCCGTGGTGCTCCCGCTGTTCGGTGTGCACTTGCCGCTGACCAAGACGCTGATCATGTTGACCTTTTTGCTGGGGTTACTGCCTGTGATCGGCAACCTGATTTCCAACACCCTGATCACTATCGTCGGCCTGTCGTTGTCGATCTGGGTGGCGGTGGCGGCATTGGGGTATCTGATTGTTATCCACAAGCTGGAGTACTTCCTGAACGCCAAAATCGTTGGCGGCCAGATCAGTGCCAAGTCGTGGGAATTGCTGTTGGCCATGCTGGTGTTTGAAGCAGCCTTCGGCCTGCCGGGCGTGGTGGCTGGGCCGATCTACTACGCGTATTTGAAGAGTGAGTTGAAGCAGTTGGAGTTGGTGTAACGCCTTGCCCTCACCCTAGCCCTCTCCCGGAGGGAGAGGGGACTCAAGGCTAAAAGCAGATTTGCAACACACACAAATCGAGCGCCCTCTCCCTGAGGGAGGGGGACTTAAGGCTAAAAGCAGATTTGTAACACACACAAATCGAGCTCCCTCTCCCTTTGGGAGAGGGCTGGGGTGAGGGGCTTTTAGCCGTAACGCTTTTTAGCTTCAATCGCCAAGCCGCTACCAATGCTGCCGAAGATGTTGCCTTCAACATGGCGGGCGTTTGGCAGCATGGCCGACACGCTCTGGCGCAACGCCGGAATACCGCTCGAACCCCCGGTGAAGAACACGGTGTCGACTTGCTCGACACCCACACCGGCGCTGCTCAGCAACTGGGTCACGCTGTTACGGATGCGCTCCAGTTGGTTGTCGATGGCGGCTTCAAACATCACACGGCTCAAATCAACGCTCAACCCGGCCTCTACCCGATCCAGCGGTAAATGGCGGTTGTCGTTGTGGGTCAGTTCGATTTTGGTTTCTTCAATTTCCATCGCCAACCAGTGACCGGCACGCTGTTCTATCAATTTGAACAGGCGGTCGATCCCGCTGGTGTCTTCGATGTCGTAGCGCATGCTGCCCAGTGCCAACTGGGATTTTTGCGAGTACACCGAGTTGATGGTGTGCCATGTCGCCAGGTTCATATGGTGGCTGGTGGGCATGTAAGCACCGCTTTTCATGCGGCTGCCGTAGCCAAACAGCGGCATCACGCCTTGCAGGCTGAGTTGTTTGTCGAAGTCGGTACCGCCAACGTGCACACCGCCGGTGGCGAGGATGTCGTCCTGACGGTTGTCCATGCCGCGACGCTCAGGAGACAGGCGTACCAGCGAGAAGTCGGACGTACCACCGCCGATGTCGACAATCAGTACCAGCTCTTCACGCTCGATGGTCGACTCATAGTCGAAAGCGGCGGCGATCGGTTCGTACTGGAAGGACACTTCCTTGAAACCGATGGCACGGGCCACGTCGGTCAGGGTGTTTTCGGCTTCCTGGTCGGCCAGAGGATCGTCATCGACGAAAAATACCGGGCGGCCCAATACCACTTCTTCAAAATCACGACCGGCGGTGGCTTCGGCGCGTTGTTTCAACTGGCCGATAAACAGGCCCAACAGGTCCTTGAACGGCATGGCCGTGCCCAGAACGCTGGTGTCGTGTTTGATCAGCTTGGAGCCCAACAAGCTCTTGAGCGAGCGCATCAGGCGGCCTTCGTAGCCTTCCAGGTACTCATGCAGCGCCAGACGGCCATACACCGGGCGACGTTCTTCAATGTTGAAGAACACCACGGAGGGCAGGGTGATCTTGTCGTCTTCCAGCGCGATAAGGGTTTCCACGCCTGGACGGAGCCAGCCGACGGTGGAGTTGGACGTGCCAAAGTCGATGCCGCAGGCACGTGCTGGAGTGGCGCTTTTCATGTCGATCATGTTCCGGTTAAAAAAACGGCCGCGCAGTGTATGTCAGACGCTCACAGAACCGAAGTGCGAACATTCGCTAATTCGCAGGTTTTAATCCTCTTGAAAGACTATCCTTTGTCCCCAAACTTCCAGACATTGGCGTGGTAGCTTCAGGGCTATCGAACATTTTCGCAGCGCTGCACGGTCACAGGGTTGAGGTCGGTCAATGTACAGACCAGTCAAACCGAGCATTCTGGGCGCTGAGCGGCGCGTTTTTGATAACGGATGGTGATCCTTACATGGACTTCAAAGACTATTACAAGATCCTGGGTGTCGAGCCCACGGCGGACGACAAGGCGATCAAGACCGCCTATCGCAAGCTCGCACGCAAATACCACCCTGATGTGAGCAAAGAAAAAGACGCCGAAGAGAAGTTCAAGGACGTCAACGAGGCGTATGAAGCGCTGAAAAGCCCCGAAAAACGGGCTGAGTACGACGAAATTCGCAAATATGGCCAGCATGGTCAGCCATTTCAGGGCCCGCCTGGTTGGCAGGGGCACTCCAGCAGTGGCTTCGAAGACGCTGGCGATTTTTCAGACTTTTTCAGCTCGATCTTCGGGTCGCGCGGAGGCGGTTTTGGTGGCCAGTCTGGCCGTAGTGCAGGCCGACGCGGTCAGGATGTTGAGATGGAATTGCCGATTTTCCTTGAAGAAACCCTGTCGGGTGAGTCGAAGCCGATCAGCTTCCAGATTGGCGGTGTCAGCAAAACCCTGAACGTGAAGATCCCGGCCGGTGTTACAGATGGTGAGCGCATCCGTCTCAAAGGCCAGGGCGGACCGGGTGCAGGCGGCGCAGCCAATGGTGATCTATACCTGATCATTCGTTTCGCGCCGCATCCGAAGTTTGATGTGGAAGGTCACGATTTGATCATCACAGTCCCGGTCGCACCGTGGGAAGCCGCGCTAGGTACCAAAGTGCCTGTGCCGACTCTGACCAGCAAAGTGATGATGACCGTGCGCCCTGACAGCCAGACAGGTCATCGTTTGCGCATCAAGGGTCATGGCCTGGTGGACAAGAAAGGCCAGCGCGGTGATTTGTATGCCCAATTGAAAGTGGTCATGCCCAAAGAAAGCGACGAGGCCACCAAAGCCTTGTGGCAAGAACTCGCCGACAAAGCGGCATTTGATCCGAGAGCCCAATGGAGTAACTGATCATGAGCAACACCCTGATCGTTCAGCTGGACATGGAAAGGTTCTGCGAAGAGGCCAATATCCCGGCCACTTACGTGATAGAGATTGTCGAACACGGAATTATCGAACCTCAGGGCCACGCTCCGGATGCGTGGCGTTTTGAAGACTATGAGCTGCTCATCGCAAAACGTGCGGCCAAGCTGCATAAAGACCTGGAACTTGAGTGGGAAGGCGTCGCCCTGGCGCTGGACCTGATCGAGGAGGTGCAGCAGTTACGCGCCGAGAACCAGCGTCTCAAACAACGACTGGGGCGGTTTGTAGGCAACGCCACGCGTGACTGACATGGAGTCGCTGCCGCAGGCTGGGAGCTGTTAGCCACTATCAACAGCCCCCAGCTTGCAGCAGCGACTACATGTATCAAGGCCTTTTCGGCAACACCACGGTAAAGGTCGTGCCATCGGTGGCGGTGGACGTGACATCGATCTTGCCGCCGTGAGCATCAACCACTTCTTTGATGATAAATAATCCCAACCCCAGGCTGGTCGAGGTACCCGGTTGCTCGATGTCTTCGCTGGGACTGCGCACCAGTGGGTCGAACAATGTCGCCAATGCATCTTGGGCGATGGGCAGGCCCACATTGTGAACGCGCAGGGTCACTTCATGTGCCGTGCCGTTCAAACTCAGCTTCACTTCTCCCTTGCGGGCTCCATGTTGCAGTGCGTTGCCGATAAGGTTTTGCAGCAACTGACCCATACGACGCGGGTCCCATTGCCCTACGACGTCCCCCTCAACATGCAAAGTAACGGCGCAGTGAGGTTGTCCGGCAGTGGCTTCTTCCAGCGCTATCTGACACGCCTGCGACAGATCCATGGGTACGGTCTCGATTGGCATCTTGCTGCCAAGCCGGCTGCGCACGAACTCCAGCAGGTCACTGACCATTGACCCCATGTGGCGAGTGCCGTTTTTGATGGCCAACACATACGCCAGCGCATGTGTGTCCAGTGTGGCTTTGCGTTCCAGCATCTCGGTAGACATGCTCACTGCCTGCAAGGGCGCACGCAGATCGTGTCCCAAAATGGCCAGGAAGATGTCCCGCGAGCGATTGACCTGTTCGGCATAGGCTGCTGTGGACTCAGCCAACGCTTCATCAATCGCCTCGTTGAAGCGAATCATGTCTTGCAGGTGAGTATGGGCGGGGCTGTCGACGCTATTTACCCACAGGCGAATCACGCAGGCGCGCAAATGGCGGAACTCCGAGGTCATCTGCACCAGATCAAAACCGACTGCATGGCGCAGCTCACCATGATTGGCAGAGGCGCGGTCCAGGCTTGGGGTTTTCTCCAGGTTTTCACCCTCAGCCTTGGCCTGCTGCTCGCTGGCCGTTTGCGCGGTGTCCATGTCTCGTGAGGCCGCAATCAAAATAGCTTTGGCATGGTCGCGTAACTCGATGCTGTCCATTTTTTCGGCAGCGGGTGCGATCGTTGCGGCGAATTGCTCCCACTCATCGACGATGCGATCAACGTTTTGCACGATGAATTCTGACAGGCGCATAGCCAATTTCCTGGGTAAAAGAGTTGATATAAAGCGGGTGGCGTATCTTAGCCGTTAATGTAGCTTTGCAATACCGCCACGGATCTGATGCCAGACGGACACGGGATATATAGATACCTCTTGAGTGATTCACCTCCTCGATAACCTGATGCCTTCATCATTTATCAAGGAGTTTTCCATGCCTGCGACGATAGCGCGTGCCATGCCCCCCGGCGCAACGCCCATTACCGAATCACGCCATTATGAGTTTTTAAAAACCTCTATCCCGCCGTACCTCGCGGCGGCCAAGCCTGAGCATCGTGCTGGGCTTAAAAGTACCGAAAAAACCATGCCAAGCTGGTATGCCGCATTGTCACCGGCTCGTAAGGCAGATCTAAAGTCGTTACTGGAGGCGCGATTCACTTCGCAAAATCGTCTGGATCAGCACTGGGCCAAAATGCTGTCGCTTGAGGCGTTTGCGCAGCCATTATTGGACGCTGCCCTCAAGACAGCAGGGTTTCCCTTGCCCGTGAAGGACGTCTATTTGCGGTTATATGCGCCTGCGGTGGATGCTTTTGGCGTGTCCACTGGGGGCTACAGTGTGCGTACGTTGACATTGCTGAACGCGGCGCTGCACAACTTCGAAGAGCCCGAAACGCGCGCTAACTTCTTTGCTGATGGATCAGGCTTTATAACGCCGCCCGATGAGCTGGGGCGATTTAAACCCTATGCCACCGCACTGAAAATCGAGACCTTCACCCAGCTGTGCCGCGACCTTGATATTGGCGCTAAATACCAGGAATACATCAAACCGTTTCTGGATTCCCAAGAACCGGTTCCCCAAGGCATCCAGGAGCACCGTTACTTCTCCCAGCAAAAGGCCATGCTCGAACTGGACGCGCAAATTGCGTCGTACAAAGGGGATATAACCCGCAGTGAGCATGATCTGATACAGCGAGTGATCAACGGTGAGCGTCGCATCAAGGTGGGCGATAAGCAACTGTGGTACTGGACCCCCTGTGTCATGAAAATCTTGTTGCATGGCTGCGTGGTGTTCGCGCCGAGCGTGAAATATAAATATGCCGAGGGCTTTATTGTCTGGATTCCAGGTGATCCCGAGCACCCCCTGAAGTCGTATGCCACGTTCGATGAGTTTCGCGACGAACTGGTGCGTAAGCTAACCGCTCCCAGTACGGGATTAAGGCAGGTCGGTCTTACGCCGTATCAGGCATTCCTCAGCCGGTTTATCCAGCAAAGTGATCGACCTCGCTACTACCAGCACTTAACCGAACTGGTTAATGATGCGCCGGATCAACCTTGGGGCCTGGAGTGGTTCCGCTCCGAAAGTACCCAGTTATGGGTTCGTGCATTGGCGCCGATAGTGTCGTTGCCGGTAGTCGTACCCCCCAACCCCGACACCCATAAGACCCGTGTTCAGCTCGCACACCCCTCGATCCGCGTAACGGCCACCACCCTGGACGGAGGCAGCGACTGGGCAGACATAGATCTATGGAGCACGCTGCTCAACAACATGCGCACCCAAGCTTTTGCCAATGCGCAAGGTATGGCGATACCCACTGCACTCGCTGACGCCAACAATCGTTCATTGCGCTATTCGCACTACCTGAACATTGGGTTGTTTGCAGTCAACCTGGTGGCGATGGTCGTACCGCCCTTGGGCGAGGTCATGATGGTGGTGATGGCCGGGCAATTGCTCTACGAAACATTCGAAGGTTTTATCGAGTGGGGCGAGGATGACAAGCAGGCTGCGTGGGCTCATATCAGTGACGTGCTGGAAAACATAGCGACACTGGCGATAGGCGCTGGAGTCTTTCACGTTGCGGCACCTGTGATTGAAAAACTCAAAGTGGTTTTCATGCCCGATGGTTCAAGTCGGCTGTGGAACGAAGATCTGAGCCCCTACGCCCGCTCAATTGAAATCCCTCCCACTTCCCAACCGGATGATACGGGGCTGCACACCATAAAAGGGCAGGCCGTGCTGTTACTCGAAGGCAAAACCTACACCCTGCAGTTTGATCCCATTTCCGGCGAGTACCGTGCGGGCCATCCTTATGCACCGTATGCCTATAAACCCTTATTCAAGCACAAAGGGCAGGGTGTTTGGGTGCATGAGGGAGAGCGTCCGCTGACGTGGGATCTGCCCACGCTTAAGCGCCGTCTGGGTACCTTGAGCGCAGACTTTAGCGACACCGAATTCGACCACATCCTCAAGGTCAGTGATGTACATGAAGATGATCTGCGACGTGTTTTTGTCGAGGACGAGCCATTACCTGGGGTGCTGATCGATAATCTGCGTCAGTTCAGGGCCTACAACAGGGCCATGAAGGCTGTCGCAGAAGTACGGGCCGGGCCTCTTTCCAGAGATCTGAGTGCGTATAGCGCCATCTTTACCACCGAGCTTGCGAGGTGGCCGCAGACCCTGGCCTTTGATGTGTACGATGAGCCTTTGCCGCAGTTAAAACCCAAGCGCTATGGCAGTGAGGAGGCAACGGGCAGCAACGTAATCAGAATCAGCCAGGAAGAGTTGATGAAGGGGAAGTTGCCGGAACGAGTGCTCGAAGCGCTGAGTGAGTCGCAAATAGGCGGGTTGCTGGGTGAACGGGTTCCCGTTGAGACTGAAGAGCGAGTGCGGGTGTTCAAAGAGCGACTGGCCATGCAAATGGAAAAAAACATCCATCGGCTGTACACCAGTTTGTCGAGTGAACCCGTGTTGGAAACAGACCCGGCCAAAGCGTCCATTAAACTCGTCCAGCGTCTGTTCCCCAAACTGTCGACTAACCTGGCGCGTGAGCTAGTGGCTGACGTCAGCACAGCAGAAAGCCTGCAGCTTGAGAGCGGCAAATTACCGGCGCGTCTGCACAGGATCGCGCGCCGATGGCAGCGCCAAACGCGCTTGTCTGCCGCTTATTTAGGTGGGTATTTGGACGGTTTGATTACGGCCGATACCGAAACCTTGATATTGAATACCCTTGGAAATCTGCCGGGCTGGAAAAACGACCTGCGTATTGAAATACGTAACGACCATTTTAGTGGCGAGATAACGGCCAGTTTTGGCGAGAGTGACGCGAGCGATCGCAAGGTATTAGTCCGAATCTCGGACGGCCGATATAAGCCGTTCGACCGCGAAGGCAATGATCTGCACGGCACTGATGATCTTTACAGCAGCCTGCAACATGCCCTGCCTGATGCGTATCGCAAGGCAATTGGCTTGCCCCATGTAGGCCAAGGGGGGGAGTTAAAACTCAAGCTCCAGCAGCACGCATTACCGCAATCATCCTTGCGCGAGCTGTTAGGGATGCAAGCTGATAATTCCCCCTTTTTCCTGCCTCCTGAGCGTTTGCTTGATGGTCGACTGGGCTATCCCCTCAGCGGCCGAGGCGCAACTGGCGCTGCCCCTAACAGCAATGAAATCTTGAAGTCGCGGTTGCGCAACCTCTATCCCTCGTTAAGTGAAGCGGGGGTGTTGGAATACCTGACTACGTATGGGGAGAATACGGCGGCTCGTGTAAAGGCACTGGAAGATGAATTTGCCCAGTTGGACCGCACGCTCAATCAATGGATTATTTCGAATATTGACGGTCAATCGATAGATAACATTTTGTCTAACAGGCAGCGCAGAATACTTAAGCTGCGACATTGGGTGCGTTATCGTTTAAAGGAAGCCTGGAGTCGAGTGGGCCCCCGGCATATTTTCAACGAGACCCATGTTGGCCATATGCTGGTATTCGATAAGCCTGGGTTGGGCCCTATTCTTGAGTCCATGCCGCCCCTTCCGGCGGACTTTGGTCATATCAGCCGTGTAGTCATGGACCGTATTGGCACAACTGATGGCATCGATGGCTTTCTGTCTAACTTCAGTAAGCTGCGTTCGCTCGATATCACGGATAGCTATCTAACGCGATTACCTGCGTCGGTTGGCCGTATGAAGCATTTGGGCCAGTTGGACTTGTCGCTTAATCATATAGAGCTGACGCCTGAGTCTGTGAACCAGCTAAGCCGATTGAGCCAAATGCAGTTGATGTCCTTCGAATTCAACCCGATCGGTTTGCCTCCCGATATCAGTCACATGCCTAAACTGAGAGGTTTGAATCTGAGGCATTGTGAAGTCGAGCAATGGCCAGAAGGTCTTTTGGCTGTCCCACGGCCTCGAGAATTTCAGATGTTCCTTGATCACAACCCCCTTTCAAGCATTCCTGATTTAGAGCCAGGTTCTGAGGGGGCTAATACGTTGGCCCGAGCAATAGTGACTTACGATGACGTGTCAACGGAGGTGCTCACAAAGTTGAAAAGTTACAGGAGGGCCCTGGGGCTTGATCCTGAACGCCAATTCCCTCCTGCGCTGGAAGAGGGCAGTAAAAGTTGGTTGGAGGGTTTAACCGCCGAAGTGGTCGTGAGTAACCAAGCATTATGGAATCGCATAGAGCAGGAGCATGGTTCAGAACCCTTCTTTAGAATTTTTCAACAGCAGGTTTGGTCGTTCAAGGATCGTCCAGCGGATGCGATCCTGGACATGCAAAATAAAATATGGCGGATGCTGGGGGCGATGGACGAAAGCCCTCAGCTTCGCGAGAAAATGTTTCTGATGGCATCTGCACCTGCGGCTTGTGTGGATGCCGGGGCACAGATTTTCAATGCATTGGGCATTGAGGTGATGTTGTATGACGCCTACCTGTCGCCACGGGAGTGGCTGGTCAAACTGGAGGTCTTTGACTTGTCCAAAGGTAAGGCGCGTCTCAATCAATTAGGGAAGATTGCGCGTGCGCGGGTGGATGAACTGCTTGCCGAGGGGCGTCGTTTTCCGCAATTCGACGAGGCGGGTGATGTTGTGCCTTATCGGCGAGACGGCGTTCTGCAGAGGTCCATCGATGAGGTCGAAATCTACCTCAAATACACCTCCGAGCTTAAAAACCGGCTCGACCTCCCTTGGCAAATAGACCACATGGTTTTTCGTGAAGATGATGTCACCCCTGAAATGATCGAAAACGCAGCCATCCACGTGAGAGCTCTGGAAGAGGGCACAGGGCTGCGGGATCAACTTCTTGAACTGCCGATGTGGACTGAATACCTTGAGCGCGCTAACCCTGAAGCATTCGACGCGATAAAAAATAAAATAGATGCACTAAGCGACTTGATTCAAGCGCAAGAAGAATTAGCAGAAAAGGGTGCCACGTTGTCCGAGGTGCAAAAGGAGGTATTGCGCAAGGACATCCAGCAGGCGGCTGACACCGCCGCCATAAAGGTTGTGCCAGGGCAAGTACTCAGTGATGAGGCGTATTACGCGCAACTGGAGGTTTTTAATCAAGAGAAGACGGCCTTGCTGCAATCCTTGACGAATGAGGAGTTGAATATAGAGGCCGATGCAGATGAACCGAAAACAGGCAGAGCTGACTCCTGACTGGCCGTATAAGTAGATACAGCGCGGCGTGTAAGACGTCGCGTCTGCCTAAGTGCGCGGCACTACATAGATAACTCTTGCTGGCGGTGCCCCTCGATAAGCTGATGACTCAGACATTTATCGAGGGTCAACCATGCTTGATTCCAGCACTCCAGGGTCTTCCCTGATTATTCAACCGGCACGGCAAGGGCGTCATGATGCCTTCCTTAAGCGTTCATTTCCCCGGTGGCTGGTCGACACCAGCGTTGAACGCAAGACCGAACTCAAGAACATCCGACCTCATATCCCAGACTGGTACGCCGCCGCGACCCACGGGCAAAGAGAACAGCTTAAATCGTTGTTTGAAGCTCGATTCACTTCACAAAATCGCCTGGATACCCACCTGCGAGCCTTAAAGACGGCGCAGGCTTTCGCGCAGCCGTTGTTAGAAACCGCCCTCAACTCTGCGGGCTTCACACTGCCCGTGAATGAAGTGCATCTGCGACTTTACTCGCCGACGGTGGATGCCTTTGGGGTCAGGTCCGGGGCGCACAGCGTGCGTACGTTGTCATTGCTGCAAGCGGCGCTACACAACTTTGAACAGCCCGAAACGCAAGCCAATTACTTTGCTGAAGGGTCCGGCTTTATTACACAACCCGATGAGTTGGGGCGTTTCCAGCCGTATAAAACCGCACTGAAAATAGAGACCTTCACCCGACTGTGCCGCGACCTTGATATTGGCGCTCAGTATCAGGAGCACCTACAGACGTACTTGAACTCCCAGAGCCAGGTGTACCAAGGCGTACTGGAGCACCGTCATGCCACTCAGCAAAAAGCCATGCTCAAGCTGGATGCGGAAATTGCCTTGCTCAAAGGGGATATTGACCCCAGCAGCCATGCATTGATGCAGCGCGTGATTCAGGGCGAGCGCAACATCCGAGTGGGCGAGCAGCAACTGTGGTACTGGACCCCTTCTGTGATGGGGCTTCTGCTGCAAGGCTGTGTGATCTTCGCCCTCGGCGTTAAATACCGATATGCCGACCAGTTCATTGTCTGGATTGCGGGCGATCCGGAGCATCCCCTTAAGCGGTATGCCACGTTTGCACATTTTCGTGATGAGCTGGTGCGCAAGCTAACGGCTCGCAGTACCAGATTGAGGCAAAACGGTTTAACACCCTATCAGGAGTTTCTAAGCCGGTTTATCAAACAAGCCGATCGTCCTTACTACTACAAGCGTTTAACCCAGCTCGTTAAGGATGCGCCTGATCAGCCTTGGGGGCTGAAGTGGTTTCGCTCCGAAACCACCCAGTTCTGGGTTCGTGCCTTGGCGCCGCAAGCGTCGCTGGCGCTGGTTGTAAAGCCCAACCCTGAAACCCATCAACGCCGTGTTCAGGCCAATCACCCGTCGATCCGCGTCAGTGCCATAACGTTGGGTGACGAAGCCTATTGGGCAGAGCTGGATCCATGGAGCACCTTGTTCAAGGAGATGCGTACCCTGGCTTTTGCCAATGCGAAAGTCATGGCGTTACCCACCGCGATGGCCGATGCCAATAATCGCTCATTGCGCACTTCGCACTACCTGAACATCGGGCTATTTTCGGCCAACCTGGTCGCGATGGTCATACCGCCTTTGGGCGAAGTCATGATGGTGGTCATGGCGGGGCAGCTGCTTTATGAAACCATCGAGGGCATTCATGAATGGTCTGACGGCGATATGGAAGCGGCTTGGGCCCACATCAGTGACGTGCTGGAAAATGTGGCGACATTGGCGGTAGGTGCTGGCGCCGTCGTCGCGGCGTCACCCATTATCGATGGACTCAAAAAAATCACCCTGCGCAATGGCACTCAGCGGCTGTGGAACGTTGACCTGCGCCCCTATGAACGCCTGATTGAAATGTCTCCAGAGACCAAGGTGAATGAGCAGGGGCTTTACCTGATCGATGGGCAGAAAGTGTTGTCGCACGAGGGTAAAAACTATGTGCTGGAATCAGACCCCATACTCGGGCAGTACCGCGCCATTCACTCCACAGACTCAACGGCCTATAGGCCCGAGTTCAAGAACAATGGTTATGGGGTCTGGGTGGATGAAGCCGATCAGCCTCATACCTGGAATCGCAGAATGCTCAAGCGTCGCTTGGGGCCCTTGGTCAAAGGTCTGCGGGATTTAGACATAGAACTCATGCTTAAGGTGTGTGACGTACAAGAGGGTGACCTGCGACGTATGTATGCCGAAGGCGAGCCGATACCGATGTTACTGCAGGAAAACTTGCGCCAACTGGAGGCCTACTCCAAGGCCAGGCGTATTGTCACTGAAGTACGAGCCGGTCGTATTTCCGAAGAGTTGTGTAGCTATGTGGCCGCGTTCACGGTTGATATGCCCGGCTGGCCTGCGGCAAAAGCGATTGAAGTGGCAGATTCAAAAGCACTCCACGCCAACAGCATCAGTTATGGCAACCCCAAGGCAACCCAAGGGGATGTGATCAAAATCAGTCGGGCTGATTTGATGGCAGGCAAGCTGCCAGGTCATGTGGCGGACGGTTTGAGCATGCCGCAACTTGAAGTCCTGTTGGGCAGTCGAGTGCCCTTTGATCGGGCAGATTGTCTGGATATGCTCAAAGAGCGGTTGAGTGCCTATATGGAAAATAATACCCGGCGCCTGTTCGACAGCTTGCGTGAGGAGCCTCTGGCCAAAGCAGACCCCGCGTATCGACCCGTTGAGTTGATTAAGCAGATGTTTCCAAAATTGCCCAGCTCAATGGCTCGGCGATTGGTCGCGCAGGCGGGGCCGGATGACATCAAACAGCTCGCCACGGGCAAAGTCCCTTTACGTTTGATGGAGTCGGCTCGCACGTTGCAGCGCAATACGCGGCTTTCGACCGCGTACCTGGGGTTGTATATGGACGGCTTGGTCACGATAGATACCGAGGTCCTGGCCCTCAATACGCTCAAGATGCTGCCCGGCTGGAAAAGCGACCTGCTCCTTGAGGTGCGCGATAAGTATTTCTCAGGCCGGCTCAGGGCCAGCATTGGCGAGCAGGATGATCTCTATCGAAAAGTACTGGTGAGAACCTCCGAAGGGAAATACCAGGCTTTTGACGCCGAGGGCAATCAACTGCACGGCATTGATGACCTTTACAGCAGCTTGCAACACGCCTTGCCGGATGATTATCGAAAAGCACTTGGGGTGCCTCATGTTGGGCAAGGTTTGAAGTTAAAGCGTGGCTTGCAGCGCCGGGCGTTATCGCGCGAGCAACTGCAAAAGCTGCTGAATTTGAAAGCCGACAGCCGTCCCTATTTTCTGCCGCCTCAACGATTGGTTGATGGCCGGTTGGGTTATGTACTCAGCGGCAGGGCCGGGCTGGTAGAGGATGACGCTCAGTGGGTGGCGATGAAGATTCGGCTGGGACGGCTTTATCCAACGTTCACGTCCGACGAGCTAAATGCTTTTTTTAAACATAAAGATGCCCTCTCGAAACTCCGCCTCCATGCGTTGGAGGATGAATTCGATGCGTTCTCCACGGTACTGGGGGACTGGAATTACCAGCCCATCGACGGCAAAGCTGTGAGCGCCACCCCCACCCCCCATGAACAACGCATTCTCAGGCTCAAGCACCAAGTGCGTGAGCGTCTGGATAAAGCCTGGCGCCGATCCGGACAGCCTCACTTTGACCGAGCGGGGCAATATCAGGGTCAACAGTTGAGCTTTCCACTGGAGGGCGTGGGGCCAATTTTAGAGAGCCTGCCGGCGCTGGGTGTTGACCTGATTCACGTCAGCAAGCTCAATTTGTCAGGGATCGGGATCACGGACGGGATTAACACATTTCTCACCAGCTTCAAGAACCTGCAGGAACTGCACATTACGGGTGAGTCGCTGACTCATGTGCTCCCCGCCATCGCTGACATGCCTTTTTTAGAAGTACTCAATCTCAAAGGCAACGCTATTGTGCTGACCCCGCAGGGGGTGGCCCGGTTACGAGCTTTGGTCCACCTGCAAGAGTTGAATTTTGAGGGGTGCCCGCTGGGCTTGCCTCCGGATATCAGCCGCATGCCTTACCTGTCGAAATTGACGCTGACCCAATGCGCGCTTGATCGTTGGCCGACGGGGCTCTTTGCGCACCCCCGGGCACGGGCATTCAAGCTGCTGCTTGACCAGAACCCGCTTCGTCACATTCCCGAGGTGGTGCCGGGTTCGGATAAGGCCGCCACCGTTGCACGCACCTCGTTGACCCTGAGTGAGGTCTCCACCGAGGTGGCCGAACGCTACAACCTGTATCTCGAGTCGGTGGGTATGGAGCCGTTGCAACGCATTGCTTCGAAGTTGCAGCCCGATAGCCTTGACTGGATGAGTGGTTTGTCGCCCGAACAAGTGGGTCTTAACCAGGCGCTGTGGAATTCTGTTGAAGCGCATGCGGGTTCTGAACCTTTTTTCAATGTCATCCGCGATCAGGCTCGCCACTTAAACCTTCGTAGTCAGGCGTTCAAGCTGGACATGAGCGACAAGGTTTGGCGCATGTTGCAAGGCATCTCGGACAGCTCTGTACTGCGCGAGAAGTTATTCGAGATGGCCGCCGCTCCTTATTCCTGCGTGGATGCAGGAGTGCAGCTGTTCAATGCAATGGGGATTGAAGTCAGGCTGCACGAAATCTACCAGGGCTCGCGGTTATTCGTCGGTGCAGAAGTTTATGAATTGGCTAGAGGTAAGGTGCGCCTGGATGAGCTGGGCGCCATTGCTCGGGCACGAGTGCGTGCGCTTGAAGCTGAAGGGCGATTGCACCCGGAGTACGATGCGAACGGTCAGCGAGTGCCACACCTTGACAGCAGTGGCAGGCCGATCCGCGACATTGATGAGGTTGAAATCTACCTGGCCTATACCACTGAACTGGCGCAAAGGCTGCATTTACCCTGGCAGTCACCCGAGATGATGTTCCCCGAGACTGATGTGACCCCGGCAATGATAGAGCGAGCTTATCAACGAGTTCATGAGCTGGAGCAAGGTGGAGGCCTGTCCGATCATCTCCTGGATCAGCCCATCTGGACCGAGTATTTGCGGGGCGCTTATGCGGAATGGTTCAAGCCAATAAGGGAAAAAATGATCGCCTTGACCGATTTGCAAGTAGGGCTGCGCGAGTGGGTCGAAGAGCCCGCCTTAACGGAGCAACAGCGGGCTGAGTTACGCACAACCATCGACACAGCCGCTGGGGTGCTGGGCAAGTCGGCTGACGAGGTCGCCCTCGGCAGATTGATGTCCAACACGGCCTATGATGCGCAAATGCGTGCACTTGACGACGAGGAGCGTGAACTCATGCGTACCTTGACAGCTCAATTCTCCTGGTCGCCCCTGGACTCCCTGCTGAGCGATTCAGACTCCGACTTTGAATAAGAGCCGGAGCGCTGAATGGGATGCTTCAAAATAAAAAGTAACGCTGGGCCATGGGCAGTACGTCTGCCGGTTCGCACCACAGTAATACGCCATCTGCCTTGACCTGATAGGTCTGCGGATCAACTTCAATAGTGGGCAAATAACCGTTGTGGATCAGGTTGGTTTTTTGCACATCCCGACAGCCTTTGACCACGGCGATTTGTTTTTTGAGCCCGAGGGATTCTGGCACCCCTGCATCAAATGCTGCCTGGCTGATAAACGTCAGGCAGGTGGCGTGCCGAGAGCCGCCATAGCTGGCGAACATGGGGCGATAGTGAACCGGCTGGGGAGTAGGAATCGAGGCGTTGGCATCGCCCATCAAGCTTGATGCAATCGCCCCGCCCTTGAGAATCAACGTCGGTTTAACCCCGAAAAACGCCGGGCGCCACAGCACCAGATCGGCCCACTTCCCCACTTCAATCGAGCCCACTTCATGGCTCACACCGTGGGTGATCGCCGGGTTGATGGTGTACTTGGCGATGTAACGTTTGGCGCGGAAGTTGTCGTTGCCGGGCGCGTCTTCAGGCAGGGGGCCGCGTTGTTTCTTCATCTTGTCGGCGGTTTGCCAGGTGCGGGTGATCACCTCACCCACACGGCCCATCGCCTGACTGTCGGAGCTGATCATCGAGAACGCGCCAAGGTCATGCAGGATGTCTTCGGCGGCAATGGTTTCGCGGCGGATGCGGCTTTCGGCGAACGCCACGTCTTCGGCAATGCTCGGGTCCAGGTGATGGCAGACCATCAGCATGTCGAGGTGTTCGTCGATGGTGTTGCGGGTGAATGGCCGGGTCGGGTTGGTGGAGCTGGGCAGCACGTTGGTCAGGCCGCAGGCCTTGATGATGTCCGGGGCATGCCCGCCGCCCGCGCCTTCGGTGTGGTAGGTGTGGATGGTGCGACCCTTGAACGCCGCCAGGGTGGTTTCGACAAAGCCCGACTCATTGAGTGTGTCGCTGTGAATTGCCACCTGTACGTCATACAGGTCGGCCACGTTCAGGCAGTTGTCGATAGAGGCGGGCGTGGTGCCCCAGTCCTCATGCAGCTTGAGGCCAATGGCGCCGGCCTCGACCTGCTCAATCAGCGGCTGTGGCAGGCTGGCGTTGCCTTTACCGGTAAAGCCCATGTTCATCGGGAACGAGTCGGCGGCTTGCAGCATGCGCGCCATGTGCCACGGGCCGGAGGTGCACGTCGTGGCGTTGGTGCCTGTCGCGGGGCCGGTGCCGCCGCCGATCATGGTGGTCACGCCGCTGTTGAGCGCTTCCTCGATCTGCTGGGGGCAGATGAAGTGAATGTGCGTGTCGATGCCGCCTGCGGTGAGGATCATGCCTTCACCGGCGATGACTTCCGTGCTGGCGCCAATGGCGATGGTCACGTTGGGCTGGATGTCCGGGTTACCGGCTTTGCCGATGGCGTGGATGCGACCGTTCTTGAGGCCCACATCGGCTTTGACAATGCCCCAGTGATCGATGATCAACGCATTGGTGATCAGCGTGTCGACCACCTCGGCGGCGAGCAACTGGCTCTGGCCCATGCCGTCACGAATGACCTTGCCGCCGCCAAACTTTACTTCTTCACCGTAGGTGGTGAGGTCTTGCTCGACCTCGATCCATAGCTCGGTGTCGGCCAAACGAACCTTGTCACCTACAGTCGGGCCGAACATATCGGCGTAAGCCTGGCGGGAGATTTTCATGGTGTGTTCCTAAGCGTTGAGTCGAGCCCTGTAGCCGCTGCCGAAGGCTGCGATAAGGGCCCAAGGACCTTCGTTCACGTTGAAATGCCGGTGCCGCTGCGCAACCCTTCGCAGCCTTCGGCAGCGGCTACAAGTTCGGGTTAATCCAGATCACCCATGATCCGTCCGGCAAAGCCGAACACGCGGCGCAGACCGGCCAGTTCCACCAGTTCCACTTCGCGGGTCTGGCCCGGCTCAAAACGTACCGCCGTACCCGCCGGGATATTCAGGCGCATACCGCGGCTGTCGGCACGGTCAAACATCAGGGCGTCGTTGGTTTCGAAAAAGTGATAGTGCGAGCCCACCTGAATCGGCCGGTCGCCGCGATTGGAGACGCTGAGCGTGTGGGTGCGACGACCGACGTTGAGTTCGATCTCACCCGCTTCAATTCGGTATTCGCCTGGAATCATTGCGGCTCACTCAAGGTTTTGTAGTAGATGGCCGTAGGGCTGTAATGGCCGTTTGGGCTTTGGCAGTAGTTGGGCAGTTCGCCGACACGGGTGTAGCCCAGAGCGCTGTAGAAATTTTCGGCCGGTGAGCCGGCTTCGGTATCGAGGTGCAGCAGGCCGCGCTTTTGCTCGCGTGCCCCTTGCTCCAAGGCATGGATCAGCACCTGGCCCAAGCCTCGGCGGCGGACTTCGTTGAGTACCAGCAGCTTTTGCACTTCGGCGCGGTTCAGGCCATTGGTCTTTTGGCACAACGCCAATTGCACACTGGCCAGCACGCGTTGCTCTTCAACCAGCACCCACAACAGCAGGTTGCCCTGATCCAGTTGCGCATGAACTTCATCGAAATAGCGATTGGCCTGTGGTAGATCCAGATCGTCCATAAAACCGACGGACGCGCCATGCTTCACGGCATCGAGCAGCAGTACGATCAAGTCTTCACGGAACTGGCCAATGGTGGCGGCCGTGACTTGAATGACGTGTTCGGCGTTCATTGGCCGCACTCCTGAGGTGGCAGTGCGCCGGGGTTGAGCATGAGTTGCATAAAGGTCAGGTCGAGCCAGCGGCCGAATTTGATACCGACCTGCGGCATGCGCCCGCTGGTGACGAAGCCCAGCTGCTTATGCACGTGAATCGATGCTGCATTGCCGCCTTCGATGGCCGCAACCATCACGTGTTTGTCGCACGCTCGGGCGCGCTTGATCAGCTCGGCCAGCAACTGTGGACCGAGGCGCTTGCCGCGCTGCTCGGGGTGCACGTACACCGAGTGTTCGACCGTGTGACGAAAACCTTCAAAGGGCCGCCAGTCACCAAACGAGGCGTAACCCAAGGGGATATTGGCGTCGTCGACAATCACCAAAATCGGATAACCCTGCGCCTGACGGGCGTTGAACCATTGCTGACGGTTATCGAGGTCGACGGTTTGCTCGTTCCAGATGGCCAGGGTATTGAGCACCGCATCGTTATAGATCTCTCGAATCGCCGGTAAGTCAGCCGGGACGGCATCACGAATGACATAAGACATGGCGCAGCCTCAGGCGATGGGTTGGTGGACAGTGACCAGCTTGGTGCCGTCCGGGAAGGTGGCTTCGACCTGGATGTCTGGGATCATTTCCGGGATGCCTTCCATCACGTGTTCACGCGAGAGCAGGGTGGTGCCGTAGTGCATCAATTCAGCCACTGTGCGGCCATCGCGGGCGCCTTCAAGCAGGGCGGCGGATATGTAGGCGATGGTTTCCGGGTAATTGAGTTTCACGCCGCGGGCCAATCGACGCTCAGCCAACAGGCCGGCGGTGAAGATCAGCATCTTGTCTTTTTCGCGTGGAGTCAGGTCCATGGTGGAGTCCGTGTTCGGCAGTTAAAAGTTGTGTGGGTTGCTCAAAATCAAAAGCCCCTCACCCTAGCCCTCTCCCGGAGGGAGAGGGGACTAAAAGCAAAGCAGATCTGTGTAACACCTCAAATCAGCCCCCTCTCCCTCTGGGAGAGGGTTGGGGTGAGGGCGCTTCAGGTGCTCCAAATTCTCGGCGCTACCGCCTCGCGCCCCAGCAATGCCGGGCGCAGCAAGCGCCACAAATCAATCAGCCAGCCACGTGCCTGCAAGGCTTCACCCGCCAGGCAGCGAGCCACCAGCAAACCCGGCAATTGGGTCAAGTCCCCGCGCACCGGGTTCGGCAAACTGCGACAGGTTTCCAGCAACTCAGCGCTGATTTCACCCGTCACCAACAACGTTGCAAACACCGGATTGCCGTCCAGCCCGATGGGCGAGTCCAGCAGTCCGTCGTCACCGACAATGCGCTGGCGCTCATGCCAGAGCAATTGGCCGTCGCGGCGAATATCCAGTCCAGACTGAAAGTGCCCGCGCTCAAAACGCTCGCCGCTGGCCAGCCGTCCCAACGCCACCATGTCCCAATAAAACAATTTGGCATCGCCTTCCAGCTCAATGCGGGTGCTGAGCTCGGCCTGGGCCGCACTGAAGACGATGGTTTCTTGTGGTAGCCATTCCAGGGTCGCGCCGGCCGCTACGTTGAGCTCGACAGTTTGATAGGCCGGGCCCGCCGCGCGATACCACTTGGCCGCGCCGGGGCTGGTGAGCTGCGCCCAGGCATCGGGGCCGACACTGGCGCGGATGTCCAGACGGTCACCGCCCGCAATCCCGCCGGGCGGGTGCACGATGATGTGCTGGCACACTTCAGGGCCTTCGGCGTACAGGTGCTTTTGCACCCGCAACGGGCCGACGTGGCGGCGCAGAGTCGGGCGCGTGCTGTCACTGAAACGGCCATAGCCCAGCTCCAGCTCGGCATGCCAGCTAGGGGTGAATAAGGCGGTGTTGGCAGGCAGGTTCATATGTAGGACTTTTTACCCGGAAAGAGTGACAGATTAAATCGTCACCAGGCCGCGCACACCCTCTGTTTGCATATTTTCACCACGGCCTTGCTGCACGATTTCTCCACGCGACATCACCAGGTATTGATCAGCCAATTCTTCGGCGAAGTCGTAGAACTGCTCCACCAGCAAAATGGCCATATCGCCGCGTGCCGCCAGCATTTTGATCACCGCGCCGATCTCCTTGATCACCGAGGGTTGAATGCCTTCGGTGGGCTCGTCGAGGATCAGCAAGCGCGGGCGGCTGGCCAATGCACGCCCAATGGCCAGTTGTTGTTGCTGACCACCGGACAAGTCGCCGCCCCGGCGATGCTTCATTTGCAACAACACCGGGAACAGTTCGTAGATAAACGCGGGCACTTCGCGGGCTTCGGAGCCGGGAAAGCGCGACAGGCCCATGAGCAGGTTTTCTTCTACCGTAAGGCGCCCGAAAATCTCGCGGCCCTGAGGGACGTAGGCGATGCCGGCGTGTACCCGTTGGTGAGGTTTGAGCGCAGTAATGGTTATACCTTCCCATTGCACCGTGCCTTCTTTGACCGGCAGCAAACCCATCAGGCATTTGAGTAGCGTGGTTTTGCCTACACCATTGCGGCCCAGCAGGCATGTCACTTCACCCACTTTGACCTCAAATGACAGGCCGCGAAGAATGTGGCTACCGCCGTAGAACTGATGAAGCTTTTCGACTTGAAGCATGCATGTATTCCTTTTGACCTGCTGCTACGGGTTCGCTACCTACCCAGGTAAACCTCAATCACTCGCTCATCCGCCTGCACCTGTTCCAGCGAACCTTCGGCCAAAACGCTACCTTGATGCAGCACCGTTACGTGGTCGGCAATCGAGCCCACAAAGCCCATGTCGTGTTCCACCACCATCAGCGAATGTTTGCCGGCGAGGCTTTTAAACAGTTCTGCGGTGAACTCGGTTTCGGCGTCGGTCATGCCCGCCACCGGCTCGTCCAGCAACAACAGTTGCGGGTCTTGAACCAGCAGCATGCCGATCTCCAGAAACTGTTTCTGGCCGTGGGACAACAACCCCGCCGGGCGCTGCGCCGAGCCGGTCAGGCGGATCGTGTTGAGTACTTCGCCGATGCGATCTTTTTGCTCGCCGGTGAGTTTGGCGCGCAGGCTGGCCCACACCGATTTGTCGGTTTTCTGCGCCAGTTCAAGGTTTTCAAACACACTCAAGGCTTCAAAAACAGTGGGCTTTTGAAACTTGCGGCCAATCCCGGCCTGGGCGATTTTCACTTCGCTCATCTGCCGCAGATCCAGGGTTTCCCCAAACCAGGCCTGGCCTTCGCTGGGCCGGGTTTTGCCGGTGATGACATCCATCATCGTGGTTTTACCGGCGCCGTTAGGGCCGATGATGCAGCGCAATTCACCCACGCCGATGTACAGGTTGAGGTTATTCAGTGCCTTGAAACCATCGAAGCTGACGCTGATGTCTTCCAGCGTCAGGATGGTGCCGTGGCGGGTGTTGAGGCCCGGTTCAGCGCGCTGGCCAAAGCTGATGGCGTCGCGGCTGCTGCCGGCGTCCTTGTTCGGGTCGAGGATAGGTTCGAGCATGACATTCCTCATTGTTCGCCCTTTTTCTTCAGCAGGCCGATCACGCCTTTGGGCAGGTACAGGGTCACGATGATGAACAGCGCGCCCAGGAAGAACAGCCAGTATTCAGGGAAGGCCACGGTAAACCAGCTCTTCATGCCGTTGACCACGCCTGCGCCGAGCAAAGGCCCAATCAAGGTGCCGCGTCCGCCCAAGGCCACCCACACGGCCGCTTCGATGGAGTTGGTCGGTGACATTTCGCCGGGGTTGATGATGCCCACTTGCGGCACATACAACGCACCGGCCAAGCCGCACAGCACCGCGCTCAACACCCAGACAAACAACTTGAAACCGCGTGGGTCGTAGCCGCAGAACATCAGGCGGTTTTCGGCGTCACGCAACGCGGTCAGCACGCGGCCAAACTTGCTGCGCGCCAAGCGCCAACCCAGAAACAGGCTGCTCACCAGCAACACCACGGTGGCGAAGAACAGCACTGCGCGGGTGCCGGGTTCGGTGATGCCAAACCCCAGAATGCTGCGGAAGTTGGTAAAGCCGTTGTTGCCGCCAAAGCCGGTTTCGTTGCGGAAAAACAGCAGCATCCCGGCGAAGGTCAGGGCTTGGGTCATGATCGAGAAATACACGCCCTTGATCCGCGAGCGGAAAGCGAAGAAGCCGAACACCAACGCGAGCAAGCCGGGAGCCAGCACCACCAGGCACATGGCCCACCAGAAATGTTCGGTCCCGACCCAGTACCACGGCAGCTCGGTCCACGACAAAAAGGTCATGAACGCAGGCAACTCATCGCCCGAGGCCTGGCGCATCAGGTACATGCCCATGGCATAGCCGCCCAGCGCGAAGAACAAACCGTGGCCCAGCGACAGCAACCCGGCGTAGCCCCAGACCAGATCCAGCGCCAGAGCGACGATGGCGTAACAGAGAATCTTGCCCACCAAGGTCAGGGTGTAAGCCGAGACCTGAAACGGGCTGTCGGCGGGTAATAACGAGAGCAGCGGCATGGCCAGCAGCACCAGCAACACAAGCCCGCCCACCAGCGCGGTGAGTTTGGGGCCGGCTTTTTGCGTGGCCGTCAACATAAGAGGCTGATTCATCAGTCGATCACCCGTCCTTTAAGCGCGAAGAGACCTTGCGGGCGCTTCTGGATAAACAGAATGATCAGCCCCAGGATCAGGATTTTGCCGAGCACGGCGCCAATCTGTGGTTCAAGAATCTTGTTCGCGATGCCCAGCCCGAAGGCCGCGTACACGGTGCCTGCCAGTTGGCCGACGCCGCCCAGTACCACCACCAGAAACGAGTCGATGATGTAGCCCTGACCCAAGTCCGGGCCGACGTTGCCGATCTGGCTCAAGGCCACACCGCCGAGCCCGGCAATGCCCGAGCCAAGACCAAACGCGAGCATGTCCACGCGTCCTGTAGGTACGCCGCAGCAGGCGGCCATGTTGCGGTTCTGGGTGACCGCGCGCACGTTGAGGCCCAGACGTGTCTTGTTCAGCAGCAGCCAGGTCAGCACCACCACCGCCAGGGCGAAGACGATGATCACCAGCCGGTTGTACGGCAGCACCAGGTTGGGCAGCACTTGCAGCCCGCCCGAGAGCCAGGCCGGGTTGGCCACCTCAACGTTCTGTGCGCCGAACAGCACGCGTACAAGCTGGATCAGAATCAGGCTGATGCCCCATGTGGCGAGCAGGGTTTCAAGCGGTCGGCCGTAGAGGTGCCGAATGATGGTGCGTTCCAGCACCATGCCCACGGCGGCGGTGACGAAGAACGCCACTGGCAATGCCAGCAACGGGTAGAACTCGATGGCGCCGGGGGCGAAGCGCTGAAACAGCACTTGCACGCAATAGGTGGAGTAGGCGCCCAGCATCAACATCTCGCCGTGGGCCATGTTGATCACCCCCAGCAGGCCGAAGGTGATGGCCAGCCCGAGTGCCGCGAGCAGCAGAATCGAACCCAGTGACAGGCCGCTGAAGGCTTGGCCCAATACGTCGCCGATCAGCAATTTGCGGTTGACTTGCGCCAGGCTGGTTTCGGCGGCGGTGCGCACGGAAGCGTCGGTTTCGACGTCGGGTTGCAGCAGGCTTTCAAGGCGGGTACGCGCTAGCGGTTCGCCGGTTTCGCCGAGCAGGCGTACAGCGGCCAGGCGGACTGCCGGGTCGGGGTCGGCCAGTTGCAGATTGGCCAGCGCCAGGCTGAGTGCCGAGTGCACATCGCTGTCGGTCTCGGCTGCCAGTTGCTGGTCGAGGAACTTGAGCTGCGCCGGTTTGGCAGATTTTTGCAACTGTTGCGCCGCGACCAGGCGCAGTTTCGGGTCGGCGGCCAGCAGTTGATGGCTGGCCACGGCGGTATCGATCAGACCACGCAGGCGGTTGTTCAGGCGTAACTTCTGAGGGGCGCCGTCGACGGTGAGCAGACCTTGTTGCAGGCTGTTGATTAGCTCAACTCGCGCGGGGGTGGGGTGTGCAGCCCAGTTTTCGAGGAGTTGGGCTTGCTCTGAATTATTGGCCGCTGCGAAGTCGCTCGCGTCATCGGCGTGGGCGGCCCATGGCAGCAACAGCAGGCAGCTGAGGATCAGGCGGTAAAGGGCAGTGGGCATAGCGTGTGTCCCTGTTGGGCAGGTGGTCGATCTTCAGGTCCTCTCCCAGAGGGAGAGGGGACTAAAGCAAATCTGTGCAACGCCACTGATCAGTCCCCTCTCCCTCTGGGAGAGGGTTAGGGGGAGGGGGCTTTTGATGTGCTTAGTTACTCTTCACCGCGTGATCCGGCTTCTTATCGTTACCCTGAATGTACGGGCTCCACGGCTGGGCGCGGATCGGCTCTTTGGTCTGCCACACCACGTTGAATTGACCGTCGTCCTGAATCTCGCCAATCATCACGGGTTTGTGCAGGTGATGGTTGGTCTTGTCCATGGTCAGTGTGTAACCCGATGGCGCGGCGAAGGTTTGGCCTGCCATGGCTTCGCGCACTTTATCCACATCAGTCGATTTGGCTTTTTCAGCGGCCTGCGCCCACATGTGGATACCCACATAGGTGGCTTCCATCGGGTCGTTGGTCACCGCTTTATCGGCCCCCGGCAGGTTGTGGGCCTTGGCGTAGGCTTTCCAGTCATCGACAAACTTTTTGTTCACCGGGTTCTCTACTGACTGGAAGTAGTTCCAGGCCGCCAGGTTGCCCACCAGCGGTTTGGTGTCGATGCCACGCAGTTCTTCTTCGCCTACCGAGAAGGCAATCACCGGCACGTCGGTGGCTTTCAGGCCTTGGTTGGCCAGCTCTTTATAGAACGGTACGTTGGAGTCGCCATTGACGGTGGAGATCACAGCCGTTTTGCCGCCGGCCGAAAACTTTTTGATGTTGGACACGATGGTCTGGTAATCGCTGTGACCAAACGGGGTGTAGACCTCTTCGATGTCTTTGTCGGCCACGCCTTTGGAATGCAGGAACGCGCGCAGGATTTTGTTGGTAGTGCGTGGGTACACATAGTCGGTGCCCAGCAGCACGAAACGCTTGGCACTGCCGCCGTCTTCGCTCATCAAGTACTCAACTGCCGGGATCGCCTGCTGATTCGGCGCGGCGCCGGTGTAAAACACGTTAGGCGACATCTCTTCGCCTTCGTATTGCACCGGGTAGAACAACAGACCGTTGAGTTCTTCAAACACCGGCAACACGGACTTGCGCGACACGGATGTCCAGCAACCAAACACCACGGCGACCTTGTCCTGTGTCAGCAACTGGCGACCCTTTTCGGCAAACAGCGGCCAGTTGGACGCCGGATCCACTACCACGGGTTCGAGCATCTTGCCGTTCACCCCGCCCTTGGCGTTGATCTCGTCGATGGTCATCAGCGCCATGTCTTTAAGCGACGTTTCGGAGATCGCCATGGTCCCGGACAAGGAATGCAGAATCCCGACCTTGATCGTTTCGGCTGCTTGCAGGGTCCAGGACATGCCCATGGCTGCAATGGATGCCGTGAGGGTAAACGCTTTGATCAAGTTACGACGCTTCATGGTGCGGTCTCCAGGAACGTGATTTTTATCAGTTGCAGATACGGACGATGCACAGGCTTTTGCAAAGGCTGTGCCGGGATTGAGCCAAGGCTCTAGCGTGGGTATTTGCGCGAATAGTGGGCGTGGCTTTGCACTGATTCGGCGCTTGCGTGGTCGCGTGGTGCGGGTGGGTGCGCCGCTTTGGTGCTTGGCGTGGTGAGTGGCTAATTAACTACCACCTCGTGGCCGTCCATAAGGCCAAGGATTGCGGTGAACCGGCACCTGCTGTCACCACATCATCAAGGAGATGAATGTCTATGGAACCTGTCTATGAAATTCCGCAAATAGGGGTAACGCCCAATAAAACGGTGAACCTGCCGGGCTTGAGCCCGAGCTTTGTGAACCCCGACGATGCAGCACGTTTTGCCCATGAGTTGATCGGGGGCAAGCGTGATGCCGGGTATGGGGGGCTCATTCTGAAAGATGCTTTAGGGCGATTCGTAGCTTCGCGGCCGGTCAAGCTGGCGGGTGGCGAGTTTAGCCCGCAGCAGTTTTTATCGAGCGATGCCAAAGGCTTGCTAAAGCATCCAGAGGGCTACACGTGTCACGCCTTCTATCATTCGCGGGCGCACCAACTCGCCGAGACGCAACGGGTGCCGCCTGGGGGATCGCGGGAAGAAGTGCTGACCTTGGTCAACTTTTATTTGCCTGCAGACATACACACCCTGCTGGGGTTCTCCAGTTTTGTAAGGACTCACTATTTGTCGGGGTTCAATGGCTCTTTGCTCAAGGCTAAAACCAGTCCGACCAATAATTCGAAGGAGCTGTTTGCCTACTTGTCATTGGCTATTGAAGACAGCTCGCTGCTTAACGAATTGATTGATTTCGTCAAACAGGTGGTGGAAACGCTGGAAGTGAGCGTTATCCAGAGCACCGAAGTCTGGCGCGGAAAAGTAGGGAAACTGGAGCCGGATTTCTTCTTTTTCTCACCTGGCAATCAAGCGGTTAACGACAGTGTGGTTATCCAGCGTCCGGCGTATGGCCCGCTGCTGGACAGCGAAAATTTGGCCTTGGAGTACATCCGGTCACGCTCCGATCACACTACCGATCAGCATTACGGGTTTATCCTCAAAAACACCTCGACGAATGAATTTATCGTCTGCGAACCCGTGACAGGGGCGTTGGATTTCGCTTTTGCCCGGGCTTTCGCCGTCGGCAGTGATGGCGAGCCTCAGTTGCCGGCGGGCTTTGCAATCGTTGCAGTGTACGGCGCTGATGCAGAATATCGTGACCCGGCACTGATCCCGGCCGCTCAGCCGTCGGTGTACAAAAACTTTCTGCACATCGATGCGCTGGAAAAAGGCATTTTGAAAGCCCGGGAACTGGCTGCACCTAACAGTATTACGGCGTTGCCGCTGTATATCCTGGCCCGAGACGGGGCGCTGTTGAAGTACGTGTCCAAGTCTTCGCCGGTTGAGCAAACCCTTTTTGCCAGGTTGCCCGAGCGTGAAGGTGGCGGTATCGCCTTGCTGCGCAATGTGCTGACGGGGGAAGAGAAGATCGAATCGTTGATTCACGCCCTGGCCCACACCGGTGAAATGAGGGTGGTGCGAGGCAGTGAAGTCTGGGGGATAGAAGGTCAGGTAGGGTCTGGCTGGCAGCCCTTCGATGGCTTTATGAGGCGCACGTTGAGCCCTGTCTTTATTGAGATGGACGATGCCGTTCGCTATGCCCATGAGCAAATTGCCCGGCGCGTGGATTACACCTACGGTGGGTTGATCCTCAAGCGGCAGGACAATCTATTCGTGGTCACCGAGCCGATTGCCGTACGCACAGAAACCTTTGATCCGACGGTGGTATTTCCACCCGAACAGTCATCGTTTATCCCCTATGGCTGCGTGGTGGCCGGCAGCTACCACACCCGTCGCATCACGCCTTTGCAGCTGTGGCGCCCGGCCATTGAAGATCAGCTGAGCCGCACACTGTTTGCGCCCCATGAGCTGCGCAGCGCAATTTTGGATCGCCGAGGCAAGGTTCGCTACTTTTCGGCGCAAGACGGTGCACTGCTCAAGTACATACCCAGCGGTTCTGACTTTGAAACGCGATTCTTGGTGCGTCTCTCGCCTCCCGCCGCTCACCCCGAGCAGGCGCGCAACAATCTTAGCCAGACCAAGCTGCGCGACAATTCGCTCATGCCGAGTCAATTCATTACCCAGGTGGCGCGGGCAGGGGAGTTGCACGTTGTGGTGGCCAGTCGCTTATGGGGGGAACGAGGCAAGGTCACGTCGCAATGGCAGCCTGCTCAAGCTCCCGTCGAGAGGGGCAGGCTCACCCTGCAACCGGCCTTTAGCCCGGTGTTCAGCCAGGCCATTGATGCTGTGCGCTATGTTCATGGCCGCATGGGCTCGCGTGGACATACGCAGTTTGGGGTCATCCTCAAAAGCCAGAACGCTGAGCAGTACATCGCCACAGAACCTCTGCGCACCCGTACCGCACTGCTCAGCAATGTATTCCCGCGGCCTTTGGGCGCTCAGATGTACAGCCTGCCTGCCGGTTTTACGTGCGATTCGGTGTATGTGGCTACGCCTAAAGTCCCCGCTGAACGGCAGTCCGATGATGTGTTTGGTGATTTTATTGCCCCTGCCGACTTGGTGAACCTTGCGGTGCTTTCAAGCTCGGTGCGTGACCTGTCTGCAGGGCGGCTTGATTATCCGACGATATTTATATCAACCCGCAATGGGGCGCTGCTGAGTTACAAGGCCGTTAACCTGAACACGGTGCTGAATTTGGAAAGTGGGTTTGGGCCGAACGAGCCCATACTTGCCATGTTGAACAGCAATAAGCTGCGCACCCCGGATTACGTGCGCAAGGTGGCCGGCAGCGGTTATCTGGAGGTGCTGCTGGCCAGTTCCATGTGGGCGACGCCGGGGCCTGTCACCTCCGGCTGGCGGCCTTTCGCCATGGACGTGGACATTACCGGTCGCCCTGCCGCCACTGTGCCGGCGCTGGGCCCCGCGTTCAGCCATATCGATGATGCAGCGCTCTACAGCAACCGCAAACTGCGGCGCCCGCATGCGCATCATGTGGTGGGCGCGGTATTTTTTTCATCCGCGCAGACCCTCTATGTACCGCAGGAGCCTGAAACCAATGGCGCTCCGGCTAATGCTCAAGACACCATTTTCCTCAATCCGCTGTTTGAACGAACTTCAGGCCGGTCGCGACCGTTACCCGCTTTGCCGTCGGGTTACGGTCCTGTCGCTGTTTATTATGCGCATCAACCTGTGAGGCCCAGTGTGCTCAGACCCGGCCAGAGCAACTGGGTCGATAACGCGTTCTGGCCGGTGGACATTTGCTTTATGACCAAGAGCCTCCCGCGGCTGGAGTTTTCACTCAACATTGCCTATGCGGCGGGTAATGATGGATCGCTGTTGAAATACGTGCGTCGTCGCGGCAAAGCTGAAGATGACTTGTGCCAATTGGTCCTGGGGTATGACTACTGGGAAAACCAATACCTGGATCAAGAGTGGGTAGATAAAGGCCTCGAAACGGAAAGCCAGTACATCGCCAAATTACTCAAAGCGGGGGAGTTGGTCGTGGTTAACCCCAGCGAAAACTGGTCGCGAGTGGGGTGGGTGACCGCGGACTGGAAGACCACTGAACCTGCAAAGGTCAGCCCCGAGCTGCCGTGGGCGCGCTCGCCGACGGCAGGTAACAAAGACGAGCTTTGAATCAGGGCTGGTAGCGAGATCACACGCAGGTTGAGCTTTTTAAAGGGGCAGACGTTGCCGCTCGTGGGTATGAACTGACGAGAGCTCGACGAGATGAGCAGCGCCGAGGCGCAATTCTAAATTGGGAATACGCCAGCACTCTTCGATGCCACCCTTTTGGTTAATGATTTACTCCTTGAATGGGTACTTATATATGACCCTGCTGCAGGCGGACGTACATAAAATGGTGCGT
Source organism: Pseudomonas sp. TMW22091 (assembly GCF_022496705.1). Taxonomy (NCBI): domain Bacteria; kingdom Pseudomonadati; phylum Pseudomonadota; class Gammaproteobacteria; order Pseudomonadales; family Pseudomonadaceae; genus Pseudomonas; species Pseudomonas sp. TMW22091. The sequence continues at coordinate 108,013 of NZ_SCFI01000005.1, read as the reverse complement.
GCCAAGGCGGTAGTGTTTGCCGCACACATAATAAGTTTGATGGGTGGTGTAGTGTCGCTTGAATAATTTCCAGCTGCAGGTAAAAAGTTGCCTCTGGCTATCTATTTTAAAAGGAATTAAAAATGTCTGAAGATCATCATTCGCAGCCTCATGATCCCTCGTCGCCCCCTGTTCGATGGGTGTTTCCGTGGGAACTTGTCACACCGATTGAAGATACCGGAATTTGTAGCGGTATTTCGGTAGTCGAGTTTAATAATAAAATATATGCGTTTTTTATGGTTGAAAATTTTCCGGGTCATTTAGGGCTGAGCTATCTTGTGCTCGGTAATAATGCGGAGAACAAACTGGTGGAGCAGAAGCAGGAGTACCTGGATGCTATCCACCCTGCGCGTGGTCGACCGGCGGTAACAGTGCATGAGGGGCATTTATTCTGCTTTTACACAACCCATGAACAAACGGTTCTTTATCATGTTTTTTCAGGTGAACATTGGACGCATGCCCAAGAAGTGCCGGGCGTACTGACCCAACATGCACCTTCGGTGTCCAGCACGAATGGCCAACTGTACCTGGGCGTGCAGGGTACTTCTAACGGTGAGTTTTACCATAAGATTTTTGAAAATTACGAATGGGGTAATACTATAAAAGCGAGTGGTATCAGGTTCAAAGGAACGCCTTCCCTGGCGGGTAATGGCAGCCGGATGTACGCTGCACTGACAGGGGCAGATGATAGTGTGGGGCTGTATGCGTTCCACAGTAATAGCTGGGAGTTACTGTACAGGTCTAATTTTTACAAAGTGCAGGGTTCTCCAACACTTTATGCCGGTGGCAGTATGCTTATATGCATCTCGGTCAATGCTCATGATCAGCGTGCTGTGACAGAAGTCCTTGGTGCACAAGGACTCGGTCCAACGCATCCGCAATTCCCATATCATTTGAGTGTGACGAATGGCAAATACCTGTCTGAGCCGAGCCTTGTTTATGTCGGGGAGGCATTGTATTTAATCGGCCGCCGACCATGTAATGATGTGGGGATCTCTTTGTTTAAACCGCCCATTAGTGGATAACACAACCGCTTGAACCAAGGGCTGTTTAATTCGGGCTTGGGAGTGGTGTGCCAGCCTGATGTGCAAAGGCCTTTGCACTCCCGTCAGAGGCCAGGTCGACTACCAGACCTTTGCACAGTGAGTGTTAACGCTTGCGCATCAGGCCAATAAAAAACAACCCGCCAATCGCCGCCGTGGCCACCCCAATCGGCAAGTCTTCGGGGGCGATCAGGGTGCGGGCGGCCACGTCGACCCACACCAGAAACACGCTGCCGAGCAGGGCGGACACGGGCAACAAGCGCCGGTGTTCCGCACCGACCAAGCGGCGGGCGATGTGAGGGATCATCAAGCCGACAAAGCCGATTGAACCGCTGATGGCTACCAGCACGCCGGTCATCAGTGAGGCGATCAAAAAGACTTTAAGTCGAACATTGCGCGCGTTTAGTCCAAGCGTGACGGCGGTTTGTTCACCGGCCATCAAGGCATTTAGCGGGCGCGCCATGCCCAGCAGCAACACCAGCCCCAGCAGCACGCTGGCGCTGGGAATGGCCAGCAGTTCCCAGCGTGCCAACCCTAACCCGCCCAGCATCCAGAACAACACAGCGGAGCTGGCACGGTGGTCGCCCAAAAACAGCAAGGTGTTCGCTACGGCCATCATCACAAATGACACCGCGACGCCGCACAGTAGCAGCCGGTCGCTGTCCAGGCGGCCTTGTCGGCTGGCGATTGCCAGTACCAGCACCATGCTCAGCAGGGCGCCGATAAAGGCGGCAATCGGCAAGGTCAGCAGACCGACAATCTCCCCCACGTGCAGCACCACAATCACCGCGCCCAAGGTCGCTCCGCTGGTCACACCCAGCAAATGCGGGTCGGCCAGCGGGTTGCGGGTCACGGCTTGCAACACCGCACCAATCAACGCCAGCCCTGCACCGACCAAGGCGCCGAGCAACATGCGAGGCACGCGAATCAACCACACGATATGTTCCTGGCCTGCGCTCCAGCTTCCCTCTGCGAGGCCAAACACCTTGTGCAGCAAAATGTGCCACACCACGTCCACCGGCACCCGCGCCGGGCCAAAGCCCAGCGACACTACGCACGACACCAGCAGCAGTATGCCAAGGGCAAGCAAGAGTAACGCGTAGCGGCGAGCCATCATTGTGGGTGGAACCCTTTGGCCAGGGTTTCGATGGCCAGCACGTTGTCGATACCCGGCGTGGCTTGCACGTACGGGATGACGATAAAGCGTTTATTGCGGATGGCACTCACGGATTGCAGGGCGGGGTTGGTTTCAAGAAAGCGCTGCTTTTGCTCGGCGGTGACTTCGCTGTAGTCCACGATCACGATGACCTCAGGGTTGCGTTCGACCACGGTTTCCCAGTTGACGCGGGTCCAGCTGGCGTCGATGTCGCTCAAGATGTCGTCGCCGCCTGCGGCTTCGATCAGCGCGTGAGGTATACCCAGTTTGCCCGAGGTCATGGCGCGGTCTTCGCCGCTGTCATACAAAAATACGCGGGGTTTTGCCGCGGGTAGCGTCTTTTGCACGTCGGCAATTTTATGCTGCATCTGGGCGATCAGCGCATTGGCGCGGTCTTGCACGTCGAAGATTTTGCCCAGGTTGCGCAGGTCGTTGTAGGTGTCTTCCATGCTCGCGGGTGGGCGCTTCATCACAAACGCACATGACTCCGTCAGCTCATACACGTTGATGCCCAGCGGTGTCAGGGTTTGCGGCGTGAGGTCGCCGCCCACACGCATGCCGTAATCCCAGCCGGCGAAGAAGAAATCGACGTTGGCGTTGAGCAGGGTTTCAACCGACGGGTACTTGCTGGCCAGCTCTGGCAGGCCGTCGAGAATGGCCTTCATCTCAGGCGTTACCGACTTCCAGCCAGTGATGCCGCTGTAACCCGCCATGCTCGGCTTGAGGCCGAGGGCGAGCATCATTTGCGTCATGTTGATGTCGTGGCTGACCGCGTGTTTGGGCGCTTCATTGAAGGTGACATCGCGGTTGCAGCTTTTGATCGTCAGCGGGTATTTCGTCGCTTCGGCATGGGCAAGCTGTGCACCCAGTACAACGCTCAGGCAGAGAGCGATGCGGATCAGCGTCATGGTTGAGTTATCCAGGTAATTCGTGGGTAGCCAGAGAGTGGATGGTCGTCCACCAGCGCGTCAACGCCGAACACATCGCGCAATAGTTCGACGGTCAGTACTTCTCGCGGGGTGCCGCTGGCGATGATCTTGCCGTGATTGATGACGTACAGGCGGTCGCAGAACGCGGCGGCGAGGTTAAGGTCGTGAATGCTGGCCAGGGTGCCGATATTGAGGCGCTTGACCAATTGCAGCAGCTCCAGCTGATAGCGCGGATCGAGGTGATTGGTCGGCTCATCGAGGATCAGCAGTTCAGGTTGCTGGGTCAAGGCGCGGGCAAGGATGACGCGTTGTTTTTCGCCGCCCGACAAGGTGGCGAAAGCGTGATCTTCAAAGCCCTGCAGGCCGACGGATTCGAGTGCTTTTTTAGCGAGTTCGCGGTCCGCTTCGGTGTCGCCGTCGAACAGCCCTTTGTGCGGGGTGCGGCCCATGGCGACCACTTCTTCTACGGTCAGGCCAAAGGCATCGGGAAATTCTTGAAGTACCACGGCAATGCGCTGTGCGCACCAACGCGGTGATTGTTGCCAGAGGTTGTGGTGGTCGAGGTGCACTTCACCGGACTCAGGTTTGCTGAAACGGTAGGCGCAGCGCAGCAGGCTGGTTTTGCCGCTGCCGTTGGGCCCGATCAGCCCCACGAACTCGCCGGCAGCCACGTGCAGGTTGGCATCGCGCAGGTGGAACTGGTGATGGCAATGACCGTGGCCTAAAGGCGTCCAGGCGAGTTGGGTGAGGGTGAGGTGAGTCATGGACATCCGGTTGTTAGTTAAAGTCAAAAGCCCCTCACCCTAACCCTCTCCCGGAGGGAGAGGGGACTAAGAGCAAGAGCCGATGTTCGCAACACCGCTCCTCAGCGCCCTCTCCCTATGGGAGAGGGTTGGGGTGAGGGCCGGTCTTAAAAAGCGTAATCCGCCGTCACGAAGAACGAGCGCGGCTCGCCCATGATCCATTGCTGGCCGCGATTGTATTGCGTTACGGCGTATTGGCGATTGAATACATTATTCAGACGCAACCCCAACGTGGTTTTAGGCAGTGCCTTCCAGTTCACCGTCGCATCCACCACGGTGTAGCTCGGCAACTGCACGGTGTTGGCAATATCCGCATAGCGCGAGTCAACATAGCGCACGCCGGCTCCGGCATTGACGTCATCGGTGATGGCTTTGCTCAACCACAGGTTGGCGGTACGGCGTGGCACATCGGTAGGGCGGTTGCCTTTACGCGACACGCCTTCGTCATCGAATTTGTCGTATTGCGCTCGCACCACCGCAGCATTGGCTTGCAACTGCCAGCGATGGGGCAGTTGCAGATCAAGGCTGGCCTCCAGGCCGTTGGAGGACTGCTCACCGACTTGCAGTGAGTTGCCGGGCACCATCGGGTCGGGTGTCAGCAAATCCTTTTTAACGATGTGATACGCAGCCAGTGTCCATTCGCCGCGTTGGTCCCAGAACATCTGTTTGAAGCCAATTTCGGTCTGCCGTGCGTGGGCCAGATCAAACCCTTGCTCGGACGGATATAAACTGATCAGCCCGGCCACGCCATCGACGCTGGTGGCTTGTTGAGCATATACCGACATGTCGGGTGTCAGCTCATAGACCAACCCTACTTTCCAGCTGTTGGCTGACAGGCTGCGGTCACTGCGTGTGCCATCGATCAAGTCGTCGCGATCAAGGTGCACGATGTCTCGGCGCACGCCCGTCACCAGCGACAGTTGGTCCGTCAGCTCAGTGCGGTTTTCGGCAAACAATGACACTTGCTGCGTCGTGGTTTTGAACTGGTCGCGGTAGGGTGAAGCACTTTCAAACTCGCCACGATCCGGGTGGTACATATTGATCGGCTGGCCGTCTGGATTGACGTCGTCATACGGCGCGTTGCTGTGCAGGTTGAAGTGAATCCGGTTGTAGTCTGCACCGACCAGGGTTTTGCTGCTCAGACCAAATACGTCATGGTTGAGGGTAAAGGTTTGGCGGTCGCCGACCTGTTCCTGCTCATGCTTGATGCTGAAATAGCCACTGCGCAATAACGTTTGCTGGTCTTCATTCCAGGCATGGCGTTCGGCGTTCTGCCAACGGCGCTGGGCCTTGAGGTAATACAGTTCGTTGTTGGCGCTGAGGTTGTCGCTGATCTGCCATTGCGTGTTCAGGCGTGTCCACTGATCGTTGTAATGCAGCTTGGCGTCGCGCACGTTGTAATTCTTGTCGCGCAGGCTCTTGTGATAATGACCATTGATCAGCGGGACGCCGAAGTCATTCTGGGGCTCCTGGTCGCCGTAGTCGTGGCTCAGGGTAAACGCCAAATCGTCGGTCGCCTGCCAGCGTAAGGCCGCACTGATAAAGGTATTTTCCGAGTCGCCGTGGTCGATCCAGCCATTGCTTTGGGTATGGTTGATATTCAACCGGTAGCTGAGGGTGTCGGTCAGTGAGCCACCGCTGTCCAATGCTTGTTGCTGAGTGTCGTAGGAGCCATAGCCGACGCGCAGGTGATTTTCGATCTCGCCACTGAAAGGCTTTTTGGGGATGACGTTGATCACAGCACCGGTTGCGCCTTCGCCATACAGCACTGAGGCCGGGCCACGCAGCACGTCGATACGTTCGACCGACCAGTCGTCCACTGGGAAGGTTACGGTGCCGGCCCCGCTGTACATGCGAATGCCGTCATACAGTTGCATCACCGACCCTTCGCCGACGAATCCCCGCGCCGAGTAGGCGGAGCCGCCATTGCCCGGCGTGCCGTTGTTGCTGATGCCGGTGGTGCGGGTTACGGCGCTCTGCACACTGCGGTCACCGCGTGCGCGGATTTGTGCGCCGGTCAGGCTTTCAACGCTGGCCGGTGTTTCGAGGCTGTTGAGGTTCAGGCGTGAACCGGCACTGGTGGCGGTTTTGAGGCCGATCTGTTCGGCATCGATTTCAGGGGCGGTAATGGTTGCGGCAGGCAACATCAAGGAGGGTGCGGTGTCATCCGCCTGCGCGCTGTTAATCGTCAGCAGGCAGAGGCTGGAAAGCAGGTACTTGTTCATCTGGGCAGTGAGTCGCTTATATCAAGAGGTGTCCCCGCTGCCTCCTGGCGGCGGGGATAGAGCTTAAATAGTTTGTTCTATAGTAACAGCTACGTATTGTCTGATACTGGCGCGCCAGTATAGACAAGGCTCTAGAATGCACCTCTCGGATGGCTAATCTTTATTATGAATGGGCCTCATGTGGCTGTTTTGCCCGAACAAGCAACAGCAAGCGATCGAGTAACCAAACGGCGATCAGTGAGGCACCCACTAGCGGAAAGGCAATGGCCAGCGCAAGGATGATGAAGATGCCCGTTTTCCAGGTGGGCAAATCATGGCGCAGAGGCGGCACGCCCAGGCGCCCTTGAGGGCGACGTTTCCACCACATCACCAACCCGCTGACCGAACTCAGCAGAATCATCAGGCATACCAGCAAAATCGCAATTTGGTTTGGCGAGCCGAACAGTTTGCCCTCGTGCAGCATGACGCTCATTTCGGTGGCCCGGGCGACGTTGCCATAATGCTGCCAGCGCACATCAGTCAGTACTTCACCGGTGTATTGATCGACATGCAAGGTGGCGTCGTTGCGCGGGTCGTCGGCAAATACAGCGATGGTGAAAACACCTTCAGCCGTGGTCGGCAACGTGATGCTGTAGCCGGGTTCGACCTTGCGTGCGGTGGCGGTTTCATACACCTCTTGCAAGCTCACACCGGGTGCGGCCGGGCCGCTTGAGTGAGCGCCGTGGCCCATGTGTTCGGCGTGGGCGCCAGAGACCGGCATCGGCGTATTTTCCATGGCCCAGGGGACGGTCTGGCGGGCGGCCGAGTTGAGGCTGCGGGCTTCGAGATCGGACGCGGGCACGTTGTTCCACATGGCCGCCGGGAACTGGTTCCACAAGTCGGCGTACTGCTTGCCCCAGAAGCCGGTCCAGGTCATGCCGCTGATCAGCATGAACAGCAGCAGGGCGCCTCCCCAAAAGCCGGTGACAGCGTGAAGGTCACGCCACAACACCCGGCCTCGGCGGCTAAACCTGGGCCATAAAACCCCGGCGGCTGATTGCCCGCGTGGCCACCACAGGTACATGCCCGACACCACCAGCACGATCCCCCAGCCGGCGGCGAGTTCTATGAGGCGGTCGCCGAGGGTGCCGATCATCAACTCGCCATGCAGCGCACGAGCCACGGCCTGCAGGTTGAGCTTGGCATCCTGCTGGCCGAGTACGGCGCCGCTGTAGGGATTGATGAACACATTCAGTTCGCGGCCATTGTTGTGCAGCACGAACTGGGCGCTACGTTCGGGGTTGATCGGTGGCAGGTATTGGCTGATGTGGGCTTGTGGATAACTGGCCTGCACGAGGGTGAGCTGTTTGTCAGCGCTTAAGGTGTGATGACCAGGCTGGACGTTGATCAGGTGGTCGTACATCAAGGGGTCGAGCTGAGGTTTGAACAGGTAAATGATGCCGGTGAGGGCCAGCAGGATCATAAAGGGGGCGACAAACAGCCCGGCATAGAAATGCCAGCGCCAGGCCAGGTTGTAGAAAGACGGTGTGGGTTGGCTCATGTGAGCGGCTCCGCGAGTGAATACCTAGTGGTTTTTGAGACCCTCACCCTAGCCCTCTCCCAGAGGGAGAGGGGACTGATCGTGCGCAGTCTGTAGAACAGCGCCAATCAGCTCCTTCTCCCCAAAGGGAGAGAGGTTGATCGTGCGCGGTATCTAGACCATCGCCAATCAGCTCCCTCTCCCTCCGGGAGAGGGTTGGGGTGAGGGCAAGCGGTGGATCAGAAGCTCACATCAACCTTGGTCCATAGCGTACGACCCGGTTCGTTGATGGGCGTCGGGTCGTTGGCCGGGTAGCCGTAACCAGCGTTGCCCGCCATGTTCAAATGCTCGCTGTAATTCTTGTCCAGCAAGTTGTCCACACCAGCACTGACCTTGAGGTTCTTGTTGATGCGGTAAGCCCCGTTCAACGAAAACACGCCAAAACCTGCGCTTTTGTCGAAATCCTTACCCACCACGTTGCCCGCGTTGCGGTCGATTCGGTCCTGTTGTGCCACTACGCGCCACAGCGCGCCCGCACTCCAGTTGTCTTCGCTGTAGGTAAGGCCCAGGCGGGTATCCAGCGGGGGCATTTGCGGCAGTGCTTTGCCGTCCGTGGTGTTCTTGCCCCACGCATAAGCCAACGTTGCGTCTGCCTTCCAGTTGGAGGTCAGGGCGTAGGCCGCACCGAACTCACCGCCCATGATCCGCGCGTTGATGTTTTGCGCTTGAGAATAACCGGGGGCATAGTCGAACAATATGTAGTCATGGACTACGCCAATGTAGGCCGATGCCCAAGCTTCCAGGTCGCGGGTTTTGTATTGCAGGCCCATGTCCAGCTGGGTGGTTTTCTCGGGTTTTATGGCATCGAATGCATTCACCGAACCCGCAGGCCCCGCGGTCGGTGAAAACAACTCCCAGTAATCCGGGAAGCGCTCGGCATGACCCAAGCCTGCATACACCGTGGTCGGGCTGTCGGCCATGTCGTGTTCGTATCGCACAAAGCCGCTGGGCAGTGTGTCGGCACGGGTTTTGTCGAGGGTCGGGTTGGGTTTGCTCATCATCCCCGAGCCGATCCGGGCGCGGTAATCCTTGGCCGATGCACGGTCCAGACGCGCACCCGTGATCACGCGGTCATGCTCGGCGGCATACCAGGTCAGCTCGCCAAAGGCCCCGTAGTTGTGGAAATCAGCGTCCTTGCTCCAGTTTTGTTCCTTGTACGTGTCGATACCCATGCCTGAGCGTTTACGGTGCTCATTGGTCTGGGCATCAATCCCGCTGATCAACTGGTAATCGGCCCAACGCCAGGTGGCCTTGATGCGGGCACCCAGCGTGCGGCGATCTACGTTGCTGGCCATCGGCCCCGCCATCATGCCGGTGCCCGACGGGGTGCGCAGGGTGTAGTTATCCATCACGTGGTCGGCGTAGTTGTAGTAGACCTGCGCTTCGAGGGTGTCGAGGACCTCGCCAATATTGGATTTTTCAAAGCGCAGGCCCAAGCTTTCACGCTTGTACTGGCTGCCATCCATGCCACGACCCGCCGAGCGTGCTTCGCCGTCGCCCTTGCCCGCGGTGAGTTCAAGCAACGTGTCAGCGTCCGGCGTCCGGCCGAGTGCAACATCTCCGTTCCATTTGTCATACCGCGACGGCACGGTGTTGCCGTGGCCGTCTTTGTAATCGTCGGAGTGGGCCGTGTTGCCAATCACCCGTACATAGCCCAGCGGCCCTCCGGCAGCAGCATCAATGGTCTTGTCAAAGCGGCCATTGGAGCCGGCCAGCAGGCTGGCATTGACCCGGGTGCCCAACTCGCCAAAGTGCTCCGGTTCCCGCTCGAACAGGATGGTGCCAGCCGATGCGCCGGGGCCCCATAGCACTGTTTGCGGGCCCTTGATGACGGTGAGCTTGTCGTAGGTTTCGGGCGAAATATAGGACGTGGGTGCGTCCATGCGCCCCGGGCAGGCACCGAGCATCATGCCGCCATTGGTGAGGATATTCAGGCGAGAGCCAAACATGCCACGCAACACCGGATCGCCGTTGGTGCCGCCATTACGGATCAGGGCGAAGCCCGGAATCGTCTTCAAATAGTCACCGCCATCGCTTGCGGGCACCGGTTGGCGCGGGTCTTTGGGGTTGGTGACGATGGTCAGGGGGGAACTGGGGGCAATGGCCGTAATCACGGTCGGGCTCAGTTCATTGGCATGGCCTGCGTGTTCATCAGCCAGCGCAACCGGCGCCAGCAGCCCGCAACACAGGGCGCTCAAGGTAAAAGGCAGCACCGATTGCGCGCGAGGCAAACGGTGGGCAGCAGTAAAACGGGACATAAACATTCCACTTTTCAAGCGAATACAACTCGACCAAGCATCGGCAGATACTTACCAATGGGCCAGAGAGCGTTAGTTGTGTTGGTGCTTAGTGCAATGTGGGGGGCGCCCGGGAACGCGCGCCGAGAAACACAGGTTGTCGGGCATGGCCCAAGCGTGGGTTGGCCGCCAGGTAGCGGCTCAGCTTTGGTGAGCTGTGCAGCGACAGGTTTGGGCTGCCGGGCAGGGCCGGGCAACTGAACAGCAGCGTGCAATAGCCGCATTTTTCCCAAAGGGCATGATGCTCAGTCGCGGGCTGTTGATGCTTTGCATGCTCTGCATGCTCGGCATGCGCCGGCATGGACATACCCATCGGCATGTCCATCTTCATGGACGCGTGATGAACCATCGGCACCGCTTGGGAAATCAGCGGGCCGATAAAAATCATCAGCATGGCAAACAGACCCAACCAGCGGCCACGAAGGGCCGGTCGGGTGTGCCTGGCGCGATGGGAGCGCATCGGCGTCAAACGCTTTGCGGTCAGTGCGTGTGGGCGTGCTCTGAAGCGTTAGCAGGTGGTTGCTTCTGCACCTTGACCTCAACGTTCAAGTCGCCTGCTTTTTCAAAGTGCAGGGTCATCGGGAAGCGTTCACCGTCTTTGAGCAGGCTGCGATCTTTGAGGCCGACCAGCATCACGTGGTAGGCCATTGGGGCAAATGTTACGGAGCCTCCAGGTACCACTTCAACGCTCGGTACCGGCTGCATCTTCATCAGATCGCCTTGCATGACGTGCTGATGCAACTCGGCCTTTTCGGCTATGGGCGTATCGACGCCCAGCAGACGGTCTGCCGTGTTGCCGGTATTACGAATCACGAAATACGCCGCCACCGTGGGGGCGTTGGGCGGAAGCTCTTGAGACCACGGGTGGGTGATTTCGAGGTCGCCAGCCTTGTATTGATGGGCATTGGCGAAACAGGCAGGCATCAGCAAAGCCGCCGCGATAGCAGCGTGCTTGAACATCGACAGGTTCAACATGGTCATTCTCCGGAACGATTCAAAACGCAAAAAAGGTTGCGAGGAGGAATCAGACCAGAGGCGAAGCGCGGGGGTTGAGGCTCGGCCATTGCTGGCGCGGAGTAGGGCGTTTGAGGTGATCAGGGATCTGGCTATGGCCATGCTCTATGGCCGCAAAATACAGCTTGGGAATATGCGCAGGCAACGCCACCACAGGGGCCGAGCCCGAACAGCACCAGCAGTGCTGCATGGTCGAGTGATGGTCATCTTGTGTGTCGCTGGCCTCGAAAGTCCCGAGCGACACGGCGACCATTTTGGTGCCCATCGATGTGCAGAAGCTGCTCATCATAAATTGTTCGACCGGGCCTTCACGGGTTTGCGCCATCGAGCCGTTCATTATCGACATGGCAAGCATGTTGAACAGCACTGCAAAGCAGGCGATCCAGGCAAATGCAAACCGTTGTCGAGGCATGACGAATTCCGTGAGTGGAGCGATCAAGCGCGCTATTTAGCCTGAATGATCGGTGTAAGTAAAAAGCCCATTTGTGTGGCGAAATGTCGCGTAAGTATAGTCGATGGTTTTTTCTGAAACCGTTATGGGGTGCTCAGTGCACTGATCAGCGCGTGTGTCGTGTAAAACTCCCGGGCAACCTTGGGCAGTTCAGGTCGTTTAAGCACCAGTACCGGAATGCCCCGCTCGCGGGCAACTTGCAGTTTAGGCTCTGTGGCACTGCTGCCGCTGTTTTTGCTGATCAGTACATCGATGCTGCGATGCTCGAAGAGACGGCGTTCGTCCTCAAGCACAAAGGGCCCCCGTGCGCCGATCACCTCACAGCGGGCATTGCCGGGGTAGACGTCCAATGCGCGAAGAGTCCAGAACTGGCTGTCGGGAATTTCATGGACATGGGCCAGCGGCTCCCGGCCCAGCGTAAACAGGGGGCGGTGAAAGGGCTTCAGTGCCTCGACAAGTTCAGCCCAGTCGGCCACTTCTCGCCAGTCATCACAGGGCTGGGGTTGCCATGCCGGACGGCGCAACGCCCAGCACGGGATGGCGCTGAGCTGCGCCGCACGGGCAGCGTTCTGGCTGATTTGTGCGGCGTAGGGGTGGGTCGCATCCACCAGCAGGTCAATGCCCTGCTCATCAATGTACTGCGCCAACCCTTCGGCTCCGCCATAGCCACCCACCCGCACCTCACAGCGCAGATCAGTCGGCACACGGCCCACTCCGGCCAAGCTGTACACATGTTGCGGGCCCAAGGTGCGGGCGATGGCCAGCGCTTCGGTCACGCCGCCGAGCAATAAAATGCGCTTCATTCAAACACTCCGGCATGGCCGACAATCCCGCCTTGGCGGTCGATGGCAAAGACTTCCACCTGCACTGAGGCGGGCACCACGCTGCGAGCGAAATTCAATGCGTGTTGGCACACGGCATCGCCCAGTGCGATGCCTTGGGCGCTGGCCATCGCCAAGGCCTGCTGGCTTGTGTTGGCCTGGCGGATGGCGTCTTGCAGTTCGGCACTTGCACCAATGGCGGCCGCCCACTCGGCCAATTGGGGCAAGTCGATGCTGGAATGGCGGCTGTGCAAATCCATATGGCCAGCGGCCAGTTTGCTGATTTTGCCGAACCCCCCGCACAGGCTTAACTTATCCACAGGCACTTTGCGCAGGTGTTTGAGCACTGCGCCGACGAAGTCGCCCATTTCGATCAGGGCAATTTCCGGCAGGTTATAGACCCGGCGCATCGTGTCCTCACTGGCATTGCCGGTGCAGGCGGCGATATGCAAATACCCGTTGGTCTTGGCGACGTCGATGCCCTGATGGATCGAGGCGATGTAAGCCGCGCAGGAAAAAGGCCGAACGATGCCACTGGTGCCCAGAATCGACAGGCCGCCCAAAATACCCAGGCGCGGGTTCATGGTTTTCAATGCCAGTGCTTCACCATCCTGCACATTGACCGTGACTTCAAACCCGCCGGGGTAATTGTGTTCGTCGGCCAGTTGCAGCAAGTGTTCGGTGATCATTTTACGGGGCACCGGATTGATCGCCGGCTCGCCCACGGCCAGCACCAGTCCCGGCCGGGTGACTGTGCCCACGCCTTGGCCCGCGACAAATCCGATGCCGGGTTCGGCGCGCAATTGCACATGAGAAAACAGCAATGCACCGTGGGTGACATCCGGGTCGTCGCCTGCGTCCTTGATTGTCCCGGCCTCGGCACCGGTTGCGTGCAGGCGGCAGAACTCCAGGCGCATCTGGACTTTTTTGCCTTTGGGCAGCGTGATTTCAACGGCGTCATGGCACACACCACTGAGTAACAGGCGCGCCGCCGCCAGGCTGGTGGCCGTGGCGCAGCTGCCAGTGGTCAGGCCGCTGCGAAGGGGCGCGGGTTGTTCAGCGGTTTCTTCACGCATCGAGGGGTTTGATCACGTCTAAAAGGGTAATTGGCAACGCCTGACGCCAGGTGTCGAACTCGCCCAACGGCTGAGCCTGAGCAATATGAATGCGCGTGAGCTCGCCGCCGTGGCGCTCACGCCAGCTCATCAGCAGCATTTCACTTTGCAGGGTCACGGCATTGGCCACCAAGCGCCCGCCGGGCTTGAGTTGTTGCCAGCACGTCTCAAGCACGCCTTCGCGGGTTACGCCGCCGCCGATAAAAATCGCATCCGGGCGTTCCAGCCCTTGCAAGGCTTCAGGCGCTTTACCGCGAATCAGGTGCAGGCCTGGTACGCCCAAGGCATCGCGGTTGTGCTCAATCAGTTGCTGACGACCAGGATCTGCTTCAATCGCCAACGTGCGGCAGCTCGGGAACGTGCGCATCCATTCGATACCGATCGAACCGCAGCCTGCGCCAACGTCCCACAACAGTTGGCCGGGCAAGGGGGCGAGGCGGGCGAGGGTGATGGCGCGCACATCACGTTTGGTCAATTGGCCGTCATGGTGGAATGCGCTGTCCGGCAGGCCGCCGATGCGCGACAAGGGGTGGGCCGTGGCGTCGGCGCGACAGTCGATGGCCACGAGGTTGAGGTCGGCCACGCAGACGTCGTCCCAGTCAGTGGCGCTGCTTTGGAGTTGACGCTCGCCAGGGCCTCCCAAGTGTTCCAGTACCGTCATGTGGCTCGGGCCAAAGCCGCGCTCACGCAGCAGGGCCGCGATGCTTGCCGGGCTGCTGGCGTCATTGCTCAACACCAGCAGGCGTACGCCACTGAACAAATGGGCATTGAGTGCCGCTATTGGCCGCGCCACTACAGACAGCGTGGTGACCTCCTGCAAGGCCCAACCCAGCCGCGCAGCGGCCAGGGAAAAGGACGAGGGGGAGGGCAAGACATGCATCTCGTCACGGGCCACGACGCGGGCCAAACTGGCGCCCACGCCGAACAGCATCGGGTCACCACTGGCCAGCACGCAGACCGGCTGGCCGCGTAACGCCAGCACGGGGGCCAGCGAAAAGGGGCTTGGCCAGGTCATACGCTCGGCGCGAATGCAGGGCGCCAACAGATCGAGCTGGCGCGAGCCGCCAAACACCGTCGTCGCGCTCAATAATGCCCGACGGGCGTTTTTACCCAGACCGCTGAAACCGTCTTCACCGATGCCTACAACTGTTAGCCAGGGTGACATGCCAATCCTCATGCTGAACCTAAAATCATTTGCCCGCGCTTACAGGCAAAAACAGCGCGCATGATAGCGCGCCTGAGGGGTATCAGCGGATGCCTGTCATCACTCTGTAGCCCCTTCAGCCGGCCGCTGAGTAGCCAGCCTGTTCATGCCTCCATCGTGCAGGCCATGAACAGGCTTGGGCCGGTATGGTCACAACTGATCCTCAAGGCAGTGTCATTCCGTCCGGCAAGCTTTTCATGCAGTCGTGCAAAGCAGGCATAATGCGCGACCTGCAATAGCTCATTGCCTGCTTTGGATCGACTTTTGACCTTGCCATTTGAAACTCCTGTCACGACGCCTGTGCGTCCCTCGGCTTGCCCGGGGTTATTGCGCATCGTGCAGGCAATGGACGGCGGGATATGTCGGGTCAAACTGGCAGGTGGCTCAATCACCGTCGCGCAAGCCCACGCCGTGGCTGACGTCGCGTTGCGCTATGGCAGCGGTGTGATCGAGGCGACCAACCGGAGCAACCTGCAAATTCGCGGCATCCGTGGCGCCGCATCTGAGCATGCGGCGATGATCGCACCCTTGCTGGCGGCCGGGCTTGGCCCGGCCAACGCGGCCAGTGACGATGTGCGCAACCTGATGCTCAGTCCCTCTGCCGGCATTGATCGCGATCACTTGATCGACACGTGGCCACTGGCCCGTCAGTTGCTTGCCAGCCTTGAAGGCATTCCGCGTTTTAGCGAGTTGTCGGCCAAGTTCGCACTGCAACTGGATGGTGGGGAAGCCTTGGCGATGCTGGAGCATCATCACGATCTGTGGCTGTCTGCCATCCAGCACGATGGGCAATTGCAGTGGGCCTTTGGTCTCGCTGGTTCACCAGCGCGAGGTCCGGCATTAGGCGCTGTGCCCATTGAGCATGGGCATGAGCTGGCCCTGGCGGTATTGCTGCTGTTTCTTGATCTGGCGCGTCCCGAAGACATCCGCATGCGTCATCTTCTCCAAACCGTGCCCGTGGAGACGTTTGTCGAACAGCTGGCACTGCGTTTGAGCGTAGCGATTACGCCCGTCCCACGATGGCGTCGCCCTGCCAACCCACTGGCGTTGCCTATGGGAACTTATCCACAGCGTGAGGCGGGCCTGACATCTGTCGGTGCAGTTGCACCTTTGGGGCGGTTGAGCGCAGCGATGCTCAGGGGGCTTGCGCAGATCGCCCACGATTACGGCGATGGCACCTTGCGTTTTACCCCGTGGCAAAGTGTGTTGTTGCCAAGCATACGGGCTGAGAATGCGCCTGGGGTAACTCGCCACCTGCAGACCTTGGGTTTGCTCTGTGATGCGCAGAACCCGCTGGCACACCTGATCGCTTGCACGGGCTCCAGCGCCTGTGCCAAGGGCATGGCGGACACCAAACAGGATGCACGCCAGCTCGCGACCCTCTTGTCGCAACCCCTCGGTGTTCATCTGACTGGCTGCCCGCGTTCTTGTGCCGCAGCCCATGTGGCGCCGGTCACGTTGCTGGCCGTAGCGCCCGGTCACTACGACCTTTATTTATGCACCCCAGGACAGTCCGGTTTCGGCGTTCTGTGTGAGCGCAACCTTACTATTGAAGCGGCGGGCGCCTGGCTTGAGGCTCGCCAACGGAGCAACACCGATGATTGATTACATCCGCGATGGTCAAGAGATCTATCGCAACTCGTTCGCCATTATTCGTGCCGAAGCGAACCTTCAGAGCATTCCGGCCGACCTTGAAAAGCTCGCGGTGCGAGTGATTCACGCGTGCGGCATGGTGGACGCTATTGAAGACCTGCGTTTTTCGCCGGGCGCAGGCAAGGCGGGGCGTGATGCACTGGCGGCGGGTGCTGCCATCTTGTGCGATGCGCGGATGGTGAGCGAAGGTGTCACCCGCACACGCTTGCCGGCCAATAACCCGGTGATTTGTACCTTGCGTGAAGAGGGTGTGCCGCAGTTGGCACTGGAGAAGGGCAATACCCGCTCGGCGGTGGCGCTTGAGCTGTGGCGTCCGTATCTGGAAGGCAGTGTCGTGGTGATTGGCAATGCGCCAACGGCCTTGTTCTACCTGCTGGAAATGATCGACGCCGGAGCGCCGAAGCCAGCCTTGATTCTCGGGTTCCCGGTAGGTTTTGTGGGGGCTGCCGAATCCAAGGCGATGCTGGCGGCGGATAGCCGAGGCGTACCGTTTGTGATCATGCAAGGCCGACGTGGCGGCAGTGCCATGGCCGCGGCCGCAGTCAATGCCTTGGCCACGGAGATCGAATGATGACTGCGCCTGGACGTTTGATTGGCCTGGGCGTCGGCCCGGGCGACCCGGAATTGATTACCGTTAAAGCCTTGCGCCTGCTGCGAGAGTCGCCCGTGGTGGCGTATTTCGTCGCCAAAGGCAAAAAAGGTAACGCTTTTGGCATCATCGAAGCGCATCTGCAAGACGCACAAAACTTGATGCCACTGGTGTATCCGGTGACCACAGAAGTGCTGCCCGAACCCCTGTCATACGAACAAGTCATTAGCGACTTTTACGATCAAGCGGCTGAAGACGTGGCGGCGCATCTGCACGCCGGACGCGATGTGGCGGTGATTTGTGAGGGCGACCCGTTCTTTTACGGCTCTTACATGTACTTGCACGACCGTCTGGCGCATCGCTTTGAAGCGCAGGTAGTGCCCGGCGTGTGCTCTATGCTGGGCGGCGCCTCAGTGCTGGGCGTGCCCTTGGTATACCGCAACCAGAGCTTGTCTGTGCTATCGGGTGTTTTGCCACACGATGAGCTCAAACGCCGTCTGGCCGATGCCGACGCGGCGGTGATCATGAAGTTGGGCCGCAATTTTCACAAAGTGCGGGAGGTGTTGACCGAGCTAGGTCTGGCCGAGCGCGCGTTGTATGTGGAACGCGCCACCATGAGCAATCAAAAAATCGTCCCGTTCAACGAGGTTGATCCCATGTCATCGCCGTATTTCTCGTTGATTATCGTGCCCGGCGAACGGTGGCAAGGATGAGTCGTGCAGCGCCGGCCATTGTCATTCTGGGCAATGGCAGCCTGATCACTGCTCAGCGTATTCAGCAGCGTTACCCTGACGCGTTGATCTATGGGCTTGAGCACCGTGTTGAGGGGGCTGACAGAACGTACAGCGATTTTGGTGCCACGTTGCGTCAGTTGTATCAGCAAGACACACCGATAATTGCCTTGTGTGCGGCCGGTATTGTGATCCGTACACTGGCGCCTTTGCTGCTCGAAAAGGGTGTCGAACCGCCGGTTCTGGCGGTGGCTGAGGACGCCAGCGCGGTGGTGCCGTTGCTCGGCGGTCTGGGCGGGGTCAATGATCTGGCCCGCGAAATTGCCGCAGCACTGGGCGTTACGCCAGCGATCACGACCAGCGGTGAGTTGCGCTTTGGCACCTGTTTACTTAATCCTCCCAGCGGTTATGCCCTCGGCGATCTGGAGGGGGGCAAGCGTTTTGTTTCAGACCTGCTGGCCGGTGAGTCGGTACGCATTGAAGGCGATGCCCCTTGGCTGGCTCGGGCACAGTTGCCTGAAAACCCGCAGGCGCGTTTGGCCATTCATGTCGGCCATGCGGAACGTGAACCCGCTGCCCATGAGCTGATGATCTATCCGCGTACAGTTGTGGTGAAGGTCAAGCACGCTGTCGGGGCGCAGGTGATTCGTGAGGCCTTGCATCAAGCAACACTGGCTTGGCAGTCGTTGTCGTGCATCATTGCAGCCGAAACGCTGATGGCCAGCCCGCAGTTGCACGAAGCGGCGGTCGAGTTGAGTGTGCCATTGCGTTTTGTTCCTGCCGATGAGCAGCCCGTCGGCCCGCATTCTCTGGTCTGGCAGGAACAGGGCGAACACCTTGCAATCGGTATTGCACCCGCGCCGCTAGACGTCTCACAGATTGGCCGCGCGCGAGGCCGTTTGGCCGTGATTGGTCTGGGGCCAGGTGCTGCAGAGCTGATGGTTCCGGCAGTCAAGGCAGAACTTGCCAGAGCCAATGACATCCTTGGCTACGAAACCTATGTGCGCATGGCTGGCCCGTTTCGTGATGATCAGGTGATGCATTGCACGGACAACCGCGAAGAAATGCAACGGGCGCGACATGCCTTCGAACTGGCCGCTCAGGGGCGCTCAGTGGTGGTGGTATCGTCGGGCGATCCGGGGGTTTTCGCTATGGCGGCGGCCGTGCTGGAAGCCTTGCACGAATCCGACAACCCGCATTGGCACAGTGTTGATCTGGAAATGCTGCCGGGCGTCTCTGCTTCACTGGCGACGGCGGCTCTGGCGGGTGCGCCGCTGGGGCATGACTTCTGTGTCATGTCGCTTTCCGACAACCTGAAGCCCTGGAGCATCATCGAAAAACGCCTGGATCTGGCCGCAGAAGCGGATCTGGCGTTAGCGTTCTACAACCCGATCTCTCGCTCGCGTCCTTGGCAACTGGGGGTTGCGCTGGAAATCGTCGCACGTCATCGCACGCCGTCCACGCCAGTGGTACTGGGGCGTGATGTGGGTCGCCCAGCCCAGACGCTGCGTATCACCACACTCGGCGAATTGACTCCGGATCAGGTCGACATGCGCACGATGGTGTTGATTGGCTCATCCACGACCTGCACCTTCCCGCGTGCCGATGGCGCTGACTGGGTTTACACGCCACGTTGGTACGGTGAAAAACCCTAGCTGAAAGAATGGCTCCGCAATGGGGCCATTTCGCTGCATCCTTATTGATATTCCGTCAGATAAATCTCCCCTGTATTTAGAAAAGTAATTTTTTCAATGGGGTTGAGCGGTAATGTTTGGCATGAATAGGTATTTATCTGCTCTATATACATTTGGTTTTATTTTTAAAGGCGATGCGCTCTTGTCGGCGCTTGATTGATAAATAACCTGTTTTTTTGAAATGTATTTCCGCTGTTTTGGTTTATCTAATATTAACTGTAACTTTATATGGTTGTCAGGCGTTGGGAAGGGCGGTGGAAGGTTGCGGGCTGATTATCTAGTGTTTCTGTTACTTGCCTCCAGCAGGTGGCGAGGGAGGCTGATATTAATCCGTAAACTTTGGAGTTGTGATATGGCTATTGAAATGACGGGCACCGACCTAAGTAATGAAGCACGCATTGCGGCAATCGAAAATCTTGAACTGAACGATGCGACTTCCAGTACGCAATGGCGGATTCAGCCGGCAAGAAGTACAGCAGACATTCATGGGAGCGGGACAGACCAGAGCGCATTGGTAACGGGTAACAGTGTGCTTTCCTTTGTGGGTGGCTTGACGCCTCAGCAGAAGCAGGACGTACAGGATTGCGTGTTATTTGCACAAATGGCAACGGACAAGGCCTTTCCAGATAAAAAGTTATACAGGCAAGAGCGGTTTGACTTTCACAGTGACGTGCTGGCTTTGTGTGGGTGGGGAACGACCAATGAATCCTTGAAGAAGATCACCGGGTTGAAACAAAAGTTCACCATGGATCAAGTGGCACTGGATATTATCTCCAGCGTTATCGGCGTCAATAAAGTCTTGCTTGATATTGTCACGGTGGTCTTCAAGGCGTTGCAAAAAAACCCTAAAGCGCTGGCCTTGTTCGAAAACGAGGCGGGAGGTAACGAGAGTGGCGATTTTCAAATATTGCCGTGTATTGGTACGGCGGATGGCGAAGTATTAATGATCAAGTCGTCCTTTCACTTCACCTCGCCAAAACGCGTGACCAAGGTGCTTTTTTGGGAGTGGAGTCATAACAGTGTCGATTTATATGCCGGGGCCAGCAACACCACGCTTAACCAAAAAGTCTATGCAGGCGTTCGCCAGACCATCAGCGAAAAGTTAGCCTTCACGACCAAGAAGCGTATCGAAAAAATCGAAATTTAATTCGGCCTTCCAAGGAGCTCCTGCATGACTATTGCTCTTGGAAACATGAGTGTGAATGCCGGAATAATAATGACACCGTTACTCGACGTGCCGATTTCGTTGCAGAGGCACGCTGACGTCGTCAGTTCGTTGTTGTTGGCGCAATTGAGTGCCCAGTTCAAGTTTCCCTTGGCGTCGCAATACGCTGAGCGAGAGAGCGCTTATCAGTCAGTCCTGGCAGATTTGTCATGGACGACACTCCATCAACCGTACAGCGAGCAGCAGGGGGCTCAGAGCTTAGATGTCGTCAATGTGTTGATGACTGAAAGTGCCCGACTGTTTGAATTCCGGATTGGCGTGGCATTTTCAAATCTGGTTTCAAACCTTCAACTCTCTGCGCCAACAGACCTCGCCCGTAAGGTATGGCGTGAGCATGTGGTACGCCGTATTCAGCCGGTGCAGGAGCCAACACCCGACTGCACCGGGGTTGATGAGTCGGTGGTGTGTATCAAGTTGGCGCTGATCGACTCGGACCTGCTGTTGCATACTTTGATGTTGCGCTTTGTTACCCACACCGTGTTGGCAGAGGACTTCCTGAGTCAGAGTGTTCTCACCGCGCCTGACAGTAGCATAGGGGTGCACGGCTACACCTATAGCCTCAATGAGCGTATGTACAGCCAATTGCGGGAGACAATAGACGAGAAGCTCATGCTGAAACGGACGAACCTGGTCATGCCGTGGGGTTCTTCCTCTTCCCCTTCAGTGTCTGTGGGTTAGTTAACCTTTAACGAGTGGAACATCGCATGGACGCAATAAAAGTCGGAGGCACCTGGGTCTCATTCGTCGAAGGCCTGTCGCGCGTAGATAAACAAGATGTTCAGGACTGCCTGCTCTATGCCGAGTTACGTGCCAATAGTGAAGGGATTGAAGGGTTCGTATGGCTTTCGCACTATCAAAGTACGTTACTGACCCTTGGGTTTAACCTGCAATCCTATATTGTTGACCGGCCCATACTGGTTTTGGATATTCGTCAGGTCGACGAATACGCCGTTGAAGTTTCAGGCGTGCAGAGTACGCAACGCCTCGCACAGTCACTGGGGGACGTTTTTGATGCAATGCCCATCAGGCAGGACGCGCTGAGCTATCTTCGTCATCCGGTAGATAACGCGCAGACGCGTCATTATCAATGTGTGCCTTGTGAGAAGACACAAGAAGGGCATGTGATCGTGTTTGTGTGTGGCTTGGCTCTGAGCTGTCAGAGAGCGCGGGCAAGAGGGCGTACGCATGATGTGTACTTGAACGCTAAAGGCGGCGCTTTTGTGTTGAACAGAACGATCTATGCCAGGCACCGAGCGCAGGTACAGGAGGCGGTGCGTCAGGCGGCTGCACACATGGTCAGCGTTATCGAAATTTAAATGTACTGGTTTAACAATGGCCCTTGCGGGCCATTTTTTATGGCTAATGGCTGTGCGTGTTGACGATGTGCCGACTCAACAGCGCAAGGCGCGGGTCAAGGCACCATATAGCCCCTGATCCCGGTGAAAATAATTTGTGCCGCCAGGGCGCACACAAACAGGCCCATCAAGCGGCTGACAATTTGCAAGCCTTGCTCACCCAGAATGCGCTCAATACGGTTGGACAGGTAAAGCACTACACCTACCGTCAGGCTAGCGAGGGCAATGCTGCTAATCGCCATCAGTTTATCGTCCCAGTGTGGCTGGCTAATGCCCATCACCAGAAGTGCACCAATGGTCCCCGGGCCAACGGTCAGCGGGATCGTCAGCGGGACAATAGTGACGTCTTGATTGACGTTGTCGGTTTGTACCGCCGATTTACCTTGGGCCATGCCCAGCGCTGAAATGAACAACACACTGCCAGCGCCAATTCGAAAGGCGTCCACGGTGATGCCAAATACGTTGAAAATCACGCGTCCGAACAGATAGAGCAATACGCTGGAGATCAACGTTGCCAGCGCTACTTTCCATGCCAGATGCCGGCGCTCTTTACGCGAGTAGCCTCTGGTCAGGCTGATAAAACATGAAAGCACGAAGAATGGGCTGTAAAGCACGAGCATCTTCAAGTACACACTGAACAACACATGGAGCATGGTTTGAGCTCACATTGAAGGAGGGCGACGAAAGTCTATCAGGCCAAATGAACTCTGTCGGCCTGATGACAGGCTCTCTACAGTCCCTGGGAAGGCGAATCCCGGTGTTGACGCTGCTCACGTTGGGCCACCCAATACTCAACCAGCTCACGCAATTGCGACAGCTCCACCGGCTTGGACATGTGTCCATCCATGCCTGCCTGGCGAGCCCGTTCCTTATGTTCGGCCAGAATGTGAGCCGTCAGCGCGACCACGGGGGTACGAATCCGTTGATGGCTGACTTCCCAGGCACGCATTTGTTCAGTGGCCGAAAAGCCGTCCAGCACGGGCATTTCACAGTCCATCAAGACCAGATCGTAACGTTTGGCTTTCATGGCCCTCAGGGCTTCTTCGCCATTGCTGGCAGTATCGGGTTGCAGGTTTAGCTTGCCCAGCATGCCGCGGATGACTTTGGTTGAAATACTATTGTCTTCGGCCACTAAAATCCGGAAGTCATCAGGGACCGTAACCGGAGCAGCGGGGCTGTTGGCTACGGGTTGTGCCGCTGGATTGCCCTTGTTGCGTTGAGTCAACTCATCGGCAAGGGTGGTCTTTAGCGTGTAGCCCGCGACTGGCTTTGCCAGGATTCGCTTGATGCCGCAATTGCGCGCAATGATCTTGCTGGGTGCATTGCTGATACCGGTCAGCATGATCAGCAAGATATCGTGATTCAGGCTCGGGTCTTCCTTGATCTTGGCGGCCAGTTGCATGCCGGTCATACCGGGCATGTTTTGATCCAGCAGCACAATGTCAAAGTAATCTCGCAGGTGGGCTTTAGTGCGTAACAAGGCCAAGGCCTCTTTGCCCGATGCAGCCGCGTTAACATTCAGACCCCATGCAGTGCATTGTTGTACCAGCACTTTACGGCAGGTGTCGTTGTCGTCCACCACCAGTACTCTGGCGCCCTTGAGTGGACTGTCCAAATCTGAAGTCGGATGTTCCAGGTGCTGTGGGTCTAACGGCAACGTCAGCCACAGATTGGTGCCTTTGGTCTGGCCGGTCTTAATGCCGAACTCGCCCCCCATCAGCATGATCAACTGACGGGCAATGACCAGCCCCAAGTGGCCGCCAAGACGGGTAGCGGCCAGAAAGTTCTTGCTGTGCAATTCAGCATTCAGCAGGGCCTCGCGCTCTTGCTCATCAATCGGCTGGCCTGAGTCCTGTATCGCGATGCGCAGTCGAGGGGCCCCGGAGCGTTCCTCCAGAGCTACGACGATCAATATTTCGCCATCTTCGGTCTTCTTCAGTGCGCTTTCGAGCAAGCTGAGCAGTGTCTGACGCAAGCGCGTAGGGTCACCGCTAATGACACGAGGCACTTGGGGCTGAATGAAACTGATGAGTTCGATGTTCTGCTGTTCTGCTTTAGTGCGGAAAATACTCAAGCAGTCTTCGATCAGAGCGTTGAGATCGAACTGCACATCGTCTAATTCGATTTGCCCTGATTCCAGTTTTGAAATGTCGAGGATCTCGTTGATCAGGGTCAGGAGCTCATTGCCAGCACTGTGGATAGTTTGGACGTAGTCGCGTTGTTTAACGGACAGGGGGGTGCCCAGCAGGAGCTCGGTCATTCCGAGCACCCCGTTCATGGGGGTGCGGATTTCGTGGCTGATCTTGGCCAGAAATTCCGCCTTGGCGTTCACTTCAGCATTACTGGCGGCCAGGTCGCGGCTAATGCTGAATTGATCTTCAGCGATGCTCTGATTGCGTTCGCTTAACGCGATGCTCATCAACAGGCCACTGATGCACACGATCACCAGCAGCACCAGAATCAGTTCCTGCGGGGCAATCAAGGTCAGGCCCAGCAATGCGGGCAGAATCATCAGGGTGCCAATGTTGAATATAACCATGGCCACTACGAACAGGCGCGCAGGGCGGTAACCTTGATGCCAGTGATAGGCCGCTACCAGCAGAATGCTCAAGCTGGTGAGGGCGACCATGCTGTAGGTCACGATATTCAAGGGCAGGCTGTCGATGAACAGTAAAAGCAGCGAGCCGAGGCTGACGATCAAAATGTCCAACAGCAACAGTTTGTGCAGCGCATGTGGGCTCTTGGCCGAGAAAAAGCTGAAGGTGTACATCAGCCCGCACGGCGCAGTCAGTATCAGCGCCAGGTAAGCGCCAGACGGTTGGGTGCTTAGCCATTCCGGAGCCCAAGGGCCCAGAACGTTCAAAAATAAGGTGCAGCTGATCAGTAGCAAGGCCTCGCAGAGGGCGAGCCATAGGCTGCACATCGAGCGACTGAACGCAAAGCGAATGAGGTTATGCAGCACCAGCATTGCCAGGCAGCCCAGCAACATTCCGTAGAGCAGGGGCATACCCTGATTGGCTGCAAGCTCGACAGCAGTATTGAGGGTAATGTGCGGACGCAATTGGTGGTCAGAGATCAAGCGCAGGTAAACATCCAAAGGTTTAGTGCTTTGCGGCAAAGGCAGCAGGTAGTCGCTGCTGGACAGCGGTTTTGCGGACGAGGGCAAGGTGTTGCCGGTATTAATCTGGCTGATTATCTTTTGATCATCCAGAACGTACAGGTCGAGATGCGAAAGATCAGGTGCAAACACGCTCAGGACTTGCTCGTGTTTGTCGGGCGGGAGTTTGAACCTTAGCCATAGGGCCTCGCCAGGT
Organism: Pseudomonas sp. TMW22091; assembly: GCF_022496705.1. NCBI lineage: Bacteria > Pseudomonadati > Pseudomonadota > Gammaproteobacteria > Pseudomonadales > Pseudomonadaceae > Pseudomonas > Pseudomonas sp. TMW22091. The sequence continues at coordinate 82,776 of NZ_SCFI01000005.1, read as the reverse complement.
TGGGCGGCCGTAAGGTGTTCGAGCTCAATGGGGCTGAACTGGTTGGCAAAGCGTGCTGAGCGAACGTCGCTTAGCTGCAGATCGCCCGTCGCGTCCGAGAAGAGTGCCCAACTGCTGGCTTGTGCAGCCTGCATGGGCATCAAATAAAGCAAAACAGTCAGAAGACTGACGATTAAACCTATGGCGATCCTTAGCCAGCGCACGGTGAAATCCCTTCGTATATTGAGGCTTGGCAGGCACTATGCGCGGCGCTGGAATACTTAGGCAAGGGCTGATAGCCCTTGCCTATCCATATGAGTGGCTTACTTCTCAGCTTCGCCACGTTCGCGTGCAATGGCCCGGTAGCCAATGTCATTTCGGTAGAAGCAACCATTCCAGGAGATGGCTTTGGCAAGGTCGTAGGCCTTTTCTTGAGCAGCTTCGACCGTATCGCCCATCGCGGTCGCGCACAAGACACGGCCACCCGCAGTTACAACTTGGCCTGCCGAGTTGAGCGCGGTGCCCGCATGAAACACTTTACCTTCCAGCTTGGCTGCAGTGTCCAGACCGTGGATGACATCGCCTTTGGCGTAGTCAGCAGGATAGCCGCCCGCTGCCAGAACGATACCGAGGCTAGGGCGTGGATCCCATTGTGCTTCGACCTTGTCCAGCGCTTGAGCCAGAGCGGCCTCAATCAGCAACACCAGGCTCGATTGCAGACGCAGCATGACCGGTTGGGTTTCTGGATCGCCGAAACGGCAGTTGAACTCGATCACTTTCGGGTTGCCGGCTTTGTCGATCATCAGGCCTGCGTACAGGAAGCCCGTATAGACGTTGCCTTCTTCAGCCATGCCGCGCACGGTTGGCCAAATCACCAGGTCCATTACGCGCTGGTGCACCTCGGCGGTGACCACGGGAGCAGGGGAGTAGGCGCCCATGCCACCGGTGTTCGGGCCGGTATCGCCGTCGCCAACACGTTTGTGGTCTTGGCTGGTGGCCATTGGCAGAACGTTCTTGCCGTCGACCATCACAATAAAGCTGGCTTCTTCACCGTCGAGGAACTCTTCGATGACAACACGCGAACCGGCTTCGCCAAAGGCGTTGCCAGCGAGCATGTCGCGCACGGCATCTTCGGCTTCTGCCAGGGTCATGGCGACGATCACGCCTTTACCGGCTGCCAGGCCATCAGCCTTGATCACGATAGGTGCGCCGACTTTCTGCAAGTAAGCCAGTGCCGGTTCAATCTCGGTGAAGTTCTGATAGTCAGCGGTCGGGATCTTGTGGCGCGCCAGAAAATCCTTGGTGAAGGCTTTGGAGCCTTCCAGCTGGGCTGCGCCAGCGGTAGGGCCGAAGCAATCCAGGCCGCGTGAGCGGAACAGATCAACCACGCCGGCAACCAGTGGCACTTCCGGACCAACGATGGTCAGTGAAACGTTCTTTTCGGCAAAGTCTGCAAGCTGCTCAAGGGCCAAAACGTCGATGGCGACGTTTTCGCACTTGGCTTCAGTGGCCGTACCGGCGTTGCCAGGCGCCACGAATACTTTAGCGACACGCGGGTCTTGGGCTACTTTCCAGGCCAGTGCGTGTTCACGGCCACCGCTGCCAATGATCAAAACATTCATTTCAAAAACCTCGGATGACGCTGAATTCGGTTTAAAGCCTAAAGCGCTTCACGCTTCAGGAGGTCGTAATGAAGTCGGTAGCTGCAAGGCGGAGTCGACCTTGATGAGCGGAGTTGCCTTTTGGCAATGAGCATCATCGAGGTCGGCTCCAACGCAGCAGATGCCGGGTTCAGTACGGCCGTCGTCTAGTTAGTGACGGAAATGACGCATCCCGGTGAACACCATCGCAATACCGGCTTCGTCAGCGGCAGCAATCACTTCGTTGTCACGCATCGAGCCGCCTGGCTGGATCACCGCGGTGATCCCGGCCTTGGCGGCGTTGTCGATGCCGTCACGGAACGGGAAGAATGCGTCCGATGCCATCACCGCGCCTTGTACTTGCAGACCAGCGTGTTCAGCTTTGATGGCGGCAATACGGGCGGAGTTTACGCGGCTCATCTGACCGGCGCCGACGCCGATGGTCTGGCGACCTTTGGCGTAGACGATGGCGTTGGACTTCACGTACTTGGCCACTTTCCAGGCAAAGATCAGGTCGTTGATTTCTTGCTCGGTCGGTGCGCGCTTGGTCACGACTTTGAGGTCTTCGCTGCCGATCATCTCGATGTCACGGCTTTGAACCAGCAACCCGCCATTAACGCGTTTGAAGTCCCAGGCCGGGGTGCGCTCTGCGCTCCACTCGCCACAGGCCAGCAGGCGCACATTGGCTTTGGCGGCCACGATAGCGCGGGCTTCTTCACTGACCGATGGGGCAATGATCACTTCAACAAATTGACGCTCAACAATGGCTTTGGCAGTTTCAGCGTCCAACTCACGGTTGAAGGCGATGATGCCGCCAAATGCCGACTCGGTGTCAGTGGCATAAGCCAGTTCGTAAGCCTGGCGAATGCCGCCTTCGGCGTCCGGGCTGACGGCAACGCCGCACGGGTTGGCATGCTTGACGATCACGCACGCGGGCTTGACGAAGCTCTTCACGCACTCCAGTGCGGCGTCTGTGTCGGCCACGTTGTTGAACGACAGTTCTTTGCCTTGCAACTGGGTGGCGGTAGCAATACTGACTTCGGCAGGTTTGGCTTCAACGTAGAACGCCGCTTTTTGATGCGGGTTCTCGCCGTAGCGCATTTCTTGAGCCTTGATGAACTGGCTGTTGAAGGTGCGCGGGAACTGGCTGCGATCTTCGGTGCTGAGTGTTTCAGCGGCCTGATTCACGGTGCCCAGGTAGTTGGCAATCATGCCGTCATAGGCTGCGGTGTGTTCGAAGGCCTTGAGCATCAGGTCGAAACGCTGTGCGTAGGTCAGGCCGCCGGCCTTGAGGTTTTCCAGCACGTTGGCGTAATCGCTGGCATTCACCACGATGGCCACGTCTTTGTGGTTTTTAGCCGCAGAACGGACCATGGTCGGGCCGCCGATATCGATGTTTTCGATGGCAGTCGGCAGGTCGCAGCCTGGCTTGCTGATGGTTGCTTCAAATGGGTAGAGGTTAACCGCTACCAGGTCGATTGGCTTGATGCCGTGCTCGTTCATGATGTCGTCGTCGATGCCGCGACGGCCCAGGATGCCGCCGTGAATTTTCGGGTGCAGGGTTTTAACCCGACCGTCCATCATTTCAGCAAAGCCTGTGTAATCCGCGACTTCAACTGCGGCTACGCCGTTGTCTTGCAGCAGCTTGAACGTACCGCCAGTGGAGAGGATCTCGACGCCGAGGGCTTCCAGTTCACGGGCGAACTCAAGGATTCCGGTTTTGTCGGAAACGCTGATTAAAGCGCGGCGGATCGGCAGGCGGGTAGTCTGATCGGTCATCTCGATTTCCATCAAAAGCAAAGGAGTCAGCAAAAAAGGCGGCCCGTTTTACCAGGACGCCTTTCAGGTTTGATTGAATGCTTACAGCAGATCGTACTGTTTGAGTTTTTTTCGCAAGGTGCCGCGATTAAGCCCCAGTAGCTCCGAGGCCTTGGTCTGGTTGCCCTTGACGTAGTTCATGACACATTCGAGCAGGGGAGCCTCGACTTCAGAAAGTACCAGGTTGTACACGTCCGTGACTTCTGCGCCCTCCAGGTGGGCGAAATAATTGTGCAGCGCCTTTTCGACACTCCCGCGAAGGGTTTGGCCTTCTTCGCTAGGCGTATTGAGGTGCTGTTTCAAGTTGACGTTGTCGCTCACGGGCGTTGTTCCACTCACTAATGTCTCGGTCATCATCGTCATGCGGCCACCCATCCTTCGTCCCCTGTCCCCAGGCTCTTGTGTCGTTCGGCGAAAAACGCCTGAACGTTGGCGCATTGTGCTTCCGTGTCTTCTAAACGATTGAAGTGGGCGCGAAACTCCTTGGCGCCCGGCAAGGTTGCGAGATACCAGCCGACATGCTTGCGGGCAATGCGAACGCCCAATACCTCTCCATAGAAGGTATGCAATGCAGTCAGATGCTCTAGCAGAATACGTTCCACTTCGGTCATTTCCGGTGCCGGTAACAATTGCCCGGTACGCAGAAAGTGATCAACTTCGCGGAAAATCCAGGGCCGCCCTTGGGCAGCCCTGCCAATCAATAGTCCGTCAGCCCCGGTTGCGTTCAACACGTGCAGGGCTTTGTGGGGTGAATCGATGTCGCCATTGGCGAAGACTGGTATCGACACGGCCTGCTTGATCGCGGCGATGGTGTCGTACTCAGCTTCCCCGGTGTACAGGTCAGCGCGGGTTCTGCCGTGCACGGCCAGCGCTTGAATCCCGGCTTGCTCGGCAATTTTTGCCACCGTCAGACCATTTTTGTTGTCGCGGTCCCAACCCGTACGGATCTTCAGGGTGACCGGTACATCAACTGCAGCCACCACGGCTTGCAGGATTTCGTTCACCAATGCTTCGTCTTTCAGCAACGCGGAGCCGGCAGCCTTGTTGCAGACTTTTTTCGCCGGGCAACCCATGTTGATATCAATAATCTGTGCACCCAGTTCCACATTGGCCCTGGCGGCGTCTGCCAGCATTTGCGCATCACCGCCGGCGATCTGTACCGAGCGTGGCTCGGGATCACCGTCGTGAATCATGCGCAGGCGCGATTTACGGCTGTTCCAGAGACTCATGTCGCTGGTGACCATTTCCGAAACAACCAAACCCGCGCCCATCCGTCGGCAAAGCTGACGAAAGGGCTGGTCGGTGACACCTGCCATAGGGGCGAGGATCAATCCGTTATGCAATGTATATGGGCCGATGCGTACCGCCGACATAGGACTTCCCTGTTGTGGGGCCGAATCTGGAGAGTTCGAAAAAGGGTTGGCATGATACCCGCTCTCGATGACTGGATAAAGGCTGGGTTGGATGTTTTTTGAACAATGGGGCCTAAACCCGGCTACAAGCCTCAAGCGCCAAGCGGCCAGGCACCCCTGGCGTGCGCGTGGTCTCTCAATAGCCGCTTGAGGCGTGATGCTAAAAGTGCAGCATGCTCACTCGGGGGAGTGAAAGCTCAGGCTGTAATTGACGGCTTTAGGGCCCGGGTCGAGGATGTCCAGCGCTATATGAATAGGCGTTTGCGGGGGCATTTCGGTCTTGGCCATGTCGCCGGTCAAGTATTCACCGGGTTTGAAGCGGCGGCTCGCAATCATCTTGCCGTTAAGGTCAGCAAAGCGCAGCTCCAGCAACGGGAAAGGCTGGGAGAAAGGCGCGCGGTTGTAGAGGATCGCATCCACCACCAATGCCCCGGCGAATTCCGGATGGCTGCGTACCACCAGATTGCTGCTTTTAATGCGGTCAATATCGACCTTGGACGGCACTGTGCAGCCGAGCAGAGGGCACAGTTGCTCAAAAGTCGGTCGGTACTGATCCTGTCTGGCCAATTCTTCAAAGTGGCTGGCAATGTACTGCCCGGCCAAAGCAGCGCCCGCCAGCAGAATCAGCACTATCCAAAGCAGTCGTTTGCCCCACGGAGAGCGGCGTTTTTGCCATTCCAGTTGCAATGGATCGTCGGCCAGGTCCAGCAGCATTTCGTCGCGTACGCCAGGTTCGTTGCGTTTGCGCCTGTTTTTGCTGGACGGTGCAGGTTTAAGAGGCTCGTCGTCTTCGTCATCAATCGCAGACAGGTGTTCGCCGGTCCGCTCATCATCATCAACAGACAGCTTGAGGGGCGGCGTGTCGTCGGGCTCCTCAATGTCCAGTGACAATGAGGGTTCTGAACGACCGGTACGAGCGGGTTCGGCGTCACTGTCATCGGCGCTTGTGGCCAGTGCTGACGATTGAGCGCGTTCAGCGGCTGAGTCACTGAACAGGCTGTCAGACCATTCGCTTTCTTCGGCATCCGGCGTGTCGCGACGTGCGCTTAGCGAACTGTCCTTCGATTTTTTTGGCTGACCGAAGGTTTTGCTTGGCTGGATTTCAAGTTCTTCAAGTTTGGCCAGCTCTTCGTCCAGATCCAGATGGTCGAGGTCCATCTCTTCGGTTTGCCAGGCCACCGGGTTTGCGCTGACGGGCGGCTCGATAACCTCGGGTTGTGCCACATTAGGGGCCGTCACGGCAGGTTGCTGTTCAGTTTCAGTGCGTTTATTCAGCAGTTGCTGTGCGGCATTGAACACTTGCAGGCAGGAGCCACAGCGCACCACCCCGCGTGCCATGCCCAATTGAGCATGGTTTACGCGGAAACTGGTTTGGCAGTGCGGGCACTGGGTAACGAAGCTATCGCTCATGTGGCCATCCGGATTGGGCAGGCGTGCATTCTAGCGCCGACGGCCACTGATGCGCACCCAGCCATCGCGAGTGGCGATCGGGTCGAGGTCAAAGTCCTTGGCGTAGGCTGCGGCCACTTCTTCGCCTTGCTCGGCGAGGATGCCGGACAGTGCCAGGCGACCGCCGGGTTTAACCAGACCCGACAATTGCGGCGCCAGAGACACCAGTGGGCCGGCGAGGATGTTGGCGACCACGACATCGGCCTGCACCTGTGGCATGTCTTCAGGCAGGTACAGCGGGAACAGGGCCGGGTCGATACCGTTGCGGTTGGCGTTATCGCGCGAAGCTTCCAGCGCTTGCACATCGATATCGGTGCCGACGGCTTCCTTGGCGCCCAGCAGCAGGGCGGCAATGGCCAGAATGCCCGAGCCGCAGCCAAAATCCAGAACGTTGCAGTCCTTGAGATCCTGGCCGTCCAGCCATTCGAGGCACAGTGCTGTGGTCGGGTGGGTGCCGGTGCCGAACGCCAGGCCCGGGTCGAGCAGCAGATTGACTGCGTCAGGTTCGGGTGCCGCGTGCCAGCTCGGTACGATCCACAGGCGCTGACCGAAGCGCATCGGGTGGAAGTTATCCATCCAGCTGCGTTCCCAGTCTTGATCTTCGATCACTTCGGCGTGATGTTCTGGCAGTGGCGAGCCGGTGAGCAGCTCCAGATGGGACAGCACGAGGTCGGCTTCGGTGCCGTCTTCGAACAGGGCCAGCAAATGGGTGTGTGACCACAACGGGGTGGTGTTGAGTTCAGGTTCGAAAATCGGTTGATCTTCGGCATCCATGAACGTAACCGATACGGCGCCGACTTCGAGGAACGCGTCTTCGTAGGTTTCAGCTTGTTCTGGGCTGATGGCGAGGCGTACTTGCAGCCAAGGCATGGCGGGCACCTTTGAAAAATAAGAGTGTGCAGCCAGTAGGGCTGCGAGAAACGCGCCAGTTTACGCGAGCGCAGGCATGGGGGGTAATCAAAAAACGATGAAAAGTGATCGCTGTTGTGGCCGCTGACGAGGCATGAGGCTGCGATGTGGGCCGCAGGATCACCGCTTGGGGCCGCTGCGCATCCCATCGCAGCCTCGTGCCTCGACAGCGGCTACAGATGTTGCAATCGCTGAAACAACAAAGCCGCTCGAAAGCGGCTTTGTTGACGGGATTACAAACTTATTTGTTAGCCAGTTTGTGTTCCAGGTAGTGAATGTTGACGCCGCCTTCGCAGAAGCCTTCGTCATTCACCAGATCGCGGTGCAGCGGGATGTTGGTTTTGATCCCGTCGACCACGATTTCGTCCAGGGCATTGCGCATGCGCGCCATGGCTTCGTCGCGGGTCGAGCCCCAAGTGATCAGCTTGCCGATCAAGGAGTCGTAGTTGGACGGAACCTTGTAGCCGCTGTACAGGTGCGAATCGACGCGAACGCCGTTACCGCCCGGAGCGTGGAAGTGCTTGACCAGACCTGGGCTAGGCATGAACGTGGCCGGGTCTTCTGCGTTGATCCGGCACTCAAGCGAGTGGCCGTGGATCTTCACATCATCCTGGGTAAAGGACAGCGTGTTGCCTGCCGCAATGCTCAGCATCTCTTTCAAGATGTCGATGCCGGTGACCATCTCGGAAACCGGGTGCTCTACTTGCACACGAGTGTTCATCTCGATGAAGTAGAAACGACCATTTTCGTACAGGAACTCAAAAGTGCCCGCGCCGCGGTAATTGATGTCGATACAGGCTTTCACGCAGCGCGCCAGAACTTCCTGGCGGGCCGTTTCATCGATACCCGGTGCTGGCGCTTCTTCCAGAACCTTTTGGTGACGACGTTGCAGCGAGCAGTCGCGGTCGCCCAAGTGGATGGCGTGACCCTGACCATCGGAAAGTACCTGAACTTCCACGTGACGCGGGTTGGTCAGGTATTTTTCGAGGTAGACCATCGGGTTGCTGAACCAGGCGCCGGCTTCTTCACGGGTCTGCTTGGCTGCTTCGATCAGGTCTTCTTCGCGGTTTACAACACGCATGCCACGACCACCACCGCCGCCAGCGGCTTTGATGATCACTGGGTAGCCAACTTCACGGCCAATGCGCAGTGCGGCTTCAGGGTCTTCCGGCAGTGGGCCGTCAGAGCCTGGAACAGTCGGAACGCCCGCCGCGATCATGGCGTGCTTGGCCGAAACCTTGTCGCCCATCAGGCGGATGGTGTCAGCTTTAGGACCGATGAAGGCAAAGCCGGATTTCTCGACTTGCTCGGCGAAGTCGGCGTTTTCAGCCAAAAAGCCGTAGCCAGGGTGAATCGCCGTAGCGCCTGTCACTTCAGCGGCCGCGATGATGGCCGGAATGTGCAGGTAAGACAGGTTGGCCGGTGCCGGGCCGATGCAGACGGTTTCGTCTGCCAGACCCAGGTGCATCAGTTCCTTGTCGGCAGTGGAGTACACCGCGACGGTCTTGATGCCCAGTTCCTTACAGGCCCGCAGGATGCGCAAGGCGATCTCGCCGCGGTTTGCGATTAGAACTTTTTCCAGCTTTTTAGGCTTCAGCATCGTGGGTTCCCCGTGGTTCAAACGATGGTGAACAGCGGTTGGTCGAACTCAACCGGCTGACCGTTTTCTACCAGGATGGACTCGATAACACCGGCTTTTTCAGCGGTGATGTGGTTCATCATTTTCATCGCTTCAACGATGCAAATGGTGTCGCCGACTTTTACGCTCTGGCCGACTTCAACGAAGGCAGGCGAGGTAGGCGAAGGCGTGCGGTAGAACGTACCGACCATTGGCGACTTAACCACAAAACCGTTCAGTTTTGGTGCAGCAGGCGCTTCGGTCACGGTGGCAACCGGGGCCACAGCCACTGGAGCGGCAGCCGGAGCTTGTTGCATTGGCGCGGGTGCGTAGAACTGCTGAGCTGGAGTCTTGCTGTGACGGCTGATGCGTACGGACTCTTCGCCTTCTTTAATTTCCAGTTCGTCGATGCCGGACTCTTCCAGCAGTTCGATCAGTTTCTTAACTTTACGGATATCCATGAATCGTCAACTCCCAATGGGTCGGTCAGGGGCGTTTAGCTTGTAGTTCAAGCTGTTCCAGGGCGGCCTCCAAGGCCAGTCGATAACCGCTGGCGCCAAGGCCGCAGATCACACCTACTGCAACGTCGGAGAAGTAGGAGTGATGGCGGAAAGGTTCGCGTTTGTGCACGTTAGATAAATGCACTTCGATGAATGGGATGCTCACCGCCAGCAGCGCGTCACGTAATGCCACGCTGGTGTGGGTAAAAGCAGCCGGGTTGATCAGGATAAAGTCCACGCCTTCGTTGCGCGCAGCATGTACCCGGTCAATCAATTCATACTCGGCATTGCTTTGCAGGTAGAGCAAATGGTGACCGGCATCGCGGGCTCGCTGCTCCAGATCCTGATTGATTTGCGCCAGGGTGGTAGCGCCGTAGACCCCCGGTTCGCGGGTGCCTAGCAGGTTCAGGTTGGGGCCGTGCAGAACCAGAAAAGTCGCCATCTGCTGTTCCTTGTTATGTGTGTGCAGTTAACAGTGACGGGCGACTATGCCGAAAAGTCGATTGGCTGTCCAGTTAACTGCAATAGCCAGCACGATGACCGATGTTCGCGAAAAGTTTATGACTGAGGCTCTAAGTCTGGTCATTCGCTTTGCCGACACGTTCGGCGAAGTCTTGTGCATTGATCTCGCCAATGACCCGTTGGTCACTTTTTTCTTCGCCGTTTTTGTCGAAGAACATCAGTGCCGGAGGACCGAACAGTGCGTAGCGATCCAGTAAAGCGCGCTGCTCGGCATTGCTGGCGGTCATGTCAAAACGCACGAGCTGATAGCCCTTGAGCAACGCGAGGACATTGGGGGCGTTGAGGACTTCGTGTTCGATCACTTTGCAGCTGATGCACCAGTCGGCGTACCAGTCCAGTAGCACCGGTTTGCCTGCGTTTTTAGCCGCAGCCAGTGCGCTGTCCAGTTCATCCGGGGTGCTCACGGTCAACCATTGGCCGTCGGGCTGCGCAGTGTTGGGCGTGGCTACAGTGGACGTTTGGGCATGGCCGACAGGATTGAACGGGTCACTTTGACCGCTGAACGCGCCAAACCAGCACGCCAGGGCGTAAACCAGCAAGAACAGACCGAGCAACTGCGCCAGGCGCTGGCGTGGTGCTTTGTAGATGAATTCGAGCGTGCCCAGAAACAGGCTCACTCCGGCCGCCAGCGAACCGATCAACAGCAGCGTGACGGGCCCGGGTAAAACGCGGCTGAGCAAGCCGATAGCCAGCCCAAGCAATAGCACGCCAATGGCATTTTTTACGCTGACCAGCCAAGGGCCGCTTTTGGGCAGCCATGCCGCACCGCCCGTTGCGACCAACAGCAGCGGAGCGCCCATGCCCAGGCCGAGGGCGAACAGCTTGAGCCCACCTCCCACGGCATCGCCACTGGCGCTGATATACAGCAATGCACCGGCCAGCGGCGCGGAGACGCAAGGCGAAACCAGCAGGCTGGACACTACGCCCAGCACGGCCGCACCCCAGAGTGAGCCGCCCTGTGTTCGATTTGCGACACGGTCAAGGCGATTGCTGAGGGCCTGCGGCAACTTCAGTTCGAAGACTCCAAACATAGCCAGCGCGAAAATGCCAAAGAACAGCGCAAACGGCACCAGCACCCACACCGATTGCAGCCGTGCTTGCAGATTGAGTTGAGCGCCGAACATCCCCATCAGCGCACCCAGCAGCGCGAAGCAGGCCGCCATGGGCAATACGTAGGCCAGCGACAGGCTGAAACCGCGCAGGCCACCCACTTGGCCGCGCAGCACCACGCCGGACAAAATCGGCAGCATCGGCAATACGCAGGGGGTAAATGTAAGGCCAAGCCCTGCGAGGAAAAACAACGCCAGTTCGCGCCAATTCCACGACATTTCATCGCCGGGGGCCATCTCTGCGGATACTGTCGCGCCGGTTGCACCGATGCTCAGGCGCTCTGTCTCGGGAGGGTAACACAGCCCTTTGTCTGCACAGCCTTGATAGGTGGCGACCAGGGTAAAGGGGCGCGTATCGTTGGCCGGGCGCGGGATGTCGACATCGACAATGCCGTGGTAGACCTCTACATCGCCGAAGTATTCGTCATGCTTTTGCTCGCCGGCGGGCAAATTTACAGTGCCCAGGGCGATATCGGCGGGCTCTGTTTTAAAGGCGAAGCGGTGCCGGTACAGGTAATACCCTTCGGTCGGTACAAAGCGCAGTTTGATCGATGTGGGTGTGCTTTCGATCAGGTTGAGCTTGAAGGCTTCTCGCACCGGCAAGAAGTCGCGGCTGTTATTGATTGCACCCAGCGTCGAGCTGGGGCGGTTGTCCAGCAACCCGGTTGCCATGGCTGGCAGGGTGCAAAGCATGAACAGAAGGCAGATCAAGCGGCGCATAGGACCCTCGCAAATCAAACGTGGGCGCATGATAACGGAGTGGCCTGAGCTGTGCTGATACCCGATGCCCGGAAGCGCGCGTGCACGCGTCGTATTGTTATGGATTGGAGCGATACGGGTTTTTGAGGGGGGGAAGGTCATAGAGGATCAACTTCAAGTTGATGTCGTTACGTTTATAGACCCATGTCACACGCTGATCGTTGGCGACATTGCACGTAACATCAGCAATGCCTTCCAGTACGAGCCGAATACCGATCCCTTCATTTGTCGGGGTGTGGCACGTCAGTTGTTCATATCTCAACGGGCCGCTGGGTCGATACGTATAGCTGGCGACACTTTTGAACGGGTGTTTATTAAGCGCGTCATGGGTAGCGTCCAGTTGGGCGGGCATCGAAACAATAAACAGCCTCTCGTTTGCGACTTCATCGTCCACCAGCTCATAAGCAAAGTGGGCTTGCGGAGGCACCAAGCACGGGTTGACTGTTTCGGGGGGGTGTAAACAGGGATAGCCGCCCGTGTTTTGAATAATGACGGCGAGGTATCTGGAGTTGTTTTCTATATGCAAGGTTGCGCTGTTGCCGGGCGGGACGAAGAGCAGAAGCACAATGAAAATGACGATTCTCATGGCAGTGCCGCCTGTGAAATACAGGGTTTCAATCGTTTAAAACGCGGGTCAAGTAAAACGCCTCTGAGCCAGAACGGCTACTGTCATAAGTATCAGGTGGAGGGCGGGTGGCAGCCTAAGTACTCTTCTATAGGGTGTCAGTCGAATGACGGGACAAGGCCATTCTGAAAAAGAGATGCATTAAGCCTTGATTTAAAAACGTGCACCTACAGGCAGCACGATGGGTTAGGGTTGTGGTCGAATTGTTGAACCTGATATTGAAAGGATATGGCCATGCTGGACTGGAAGAAACGTGAGGGCAGTGCCCGCGAGTCGGTCAAGGAAAGCCACGCGCAGCCGCGTGGCTATTTCAAAAGTATTCTGCTTAGCCGCTCCATTGCCGTTTTGCTCGGCATTTACGTGGTGGTATGCCTGGGTCTGGGATGGTATTGGAGCCAGGAGCCTGACTTGTTCCCGGTTCAGCAAAATGCGCAAATGGCCGCCGAAAAAGAAGGCAAGCAAATGGTGCCGGGCTTCACCACCGTCGAAACCCTTAAAACGGTAGCCGGTACATTGCTGAATAAGCCTGGGGGGTATTTGTCCAATGACCGTCTGCCGCCGGGTGTGCTGCTCGACAACATTCCCAGCTGGGAATATGGCGTGCTGGTGCAGGTGCGTGACCTGACCCGCGCCTTGCGTAAAGACTTTGCCCGTTCGCAATCACAGTCGGCTGAAGATGCTGATCTGGCCAAGGCCGAACCGCGCTTCAACTTTGATAACAAGAGCTGGATGCTGCCGTCCAGCGAATCCGAATATCAGGAAGGCATCAATTCTCTGAGCCGTTATCAGGCGCGACTGTCTGATCCGAGTCAGAAAAACGCGCTGTTTTATGCACGAGCCGACAACCTGAACAACTGGTTGGGCGATGTGGGTACCCGTTTGGGCTCGCTGTCGCAGCGTCTGTCGGCGAGCGTGGGGCGTGTGAAGCTCAATAGCGCGCTGAAAACCGAGAGCTTGCAACCGGGGCAAGTCCCGGTGGTTGACGAAGAAATTGTCGAAACACCGTGGATGCAGATTGATAACGTGTTCTATGAAGCGCGTGGCCAAGCGTGGGCGTTGTCGCACTTGCTGCGGGCCATTGAGGTCGACTTTGCCGATGTACTGGCCAAGAAGAACGCCACGGTGAGCGTGCGTCAGATCATTCGTGAACTGGAAGCTGCGCAAGAGCCGGTATGGAGCCCGATGATTCTCAATGGTAGTGGCTATGGTGTCTTGGCCAACCACTCGCTGGTCATGGCCAACTATATTTCCCGCGCCAACGCGGCGGTCATGGACTTGCGTCAACTGCTGTCACAAGGCTAAGGCATGTCTATATCAGTCAATGAGGCCGCGCACCGTGCGGCCTCGGATGTTGAACAAGTGGTCTGGGTCGACCGTGATGACCGCGTGCTCGGTGCCAAACCGCGTCATGAACTGCGCGAGCAAGGGTTGATCGGGCGCGGCACGTTCATTCTTTTGTTCAACTCGTCGGGCGAATTGTGCGTACATCAGCGCACCTTGAGCAAAGCGTTGTACCCGGGGTTTTGGGATGTGGCGGCAGGCGGCATGGTGGGCGTGAATGAAAGCTACGCCGAGTCGGCCGCCCGCGAGTTGGATGAAGAACTGGGCGTCAGAAATGTGCCGCTGACGGCCCATGAGCGTTTCTATTTTGAGGGCCCGCAAAACCATCTGTGGTGCGGCGTGTTTTCGGCGGTTTGGGATGGCCCGTTGCGGGTTCAACCTGAAGAGGTTCAGCAGGCGTTATTTATGCCGGTAGCCGAAGCGTTGCATTTGAGTGAACAGCAGAATTTCTGCCCCGACTCACTGGATGCCCTGAAACGGTATCTTGCTCAAAGCCAAACCCTGTAGCCGCTGCCGAAGGCTGCGATGGGGTGCATAGCGGCCCCGAAATTCTCAAGGCCCGATAGCCCTTGTCGCAGCCTGCGGCAGCGGCTACCGGTTAAGGCGCAGGATTTGTAAATTGGCGCCAATTGGCTCTTGGGCCACGGCGAAATTGTCGTTACACTGCGCGACCTTTTTCAGGCTCGGGCGGTTTTCCCGCCCGAGTTGCGCTGCCCCTGCCAGAGTGGGGCTTCGCGGTCGGTATAGCGTGGCGCTCCCGCGTCCTGCACCGGCCAATTCTTTGTCCTCCATATGAGGATTGCCGGTGGCCAAAAAAGCCGCATCCTTCGCCGCCCTTGGTGGCCTGGTATTTTCCACCGACGCAGGTCGTCACTGTCCGGACTGTCGTCAGCCGGTGGACGCCTGTACCTGCAAACAAACCCAGATCCCTGCCGGTGATGGCATTGCTCGCGTGCGCCGCGAAAGCAAGGGCCGTGGTGGCAAGACGGTTACGACAATAACCGGCGTGCCACTGGCTGAAGATGCCCTCAAAGAGCTGGCCACAACGTTGAAAAAACGCTGTGGTACAGGCGGTGCATTGAAAGACGGCATTATCGAGATCCAGGGTGATCACGTCGAACTGCTGCTTGGCGAGTTGATCAAGCACGGGTTCAAAGCCAAGAAGTCTGGCGGTTAGCAGCTTCTGTGAAGACCACCGTAGAGCTGTGCTGCTGTCCTTAAGGGCTTCAGGCACTGCTGGCCATGGTTTTCACAGAACCTGTTCTGACGGGTTTCTAAACTCCGAGCTGTTGCAGCGGTCTACCCTGCACAGACGAATCGTCACTTTCACGCTTTAGACTGCGCCAGCCTGCGATCAGGTTGGGCTTTTTGACTTATATAGGGGACTTCGATGTCCGTACGACGCACACGCAAAGACGATGGCAGCCAATGGACAGTTGCGGACAGCCGCAGTGTTTATGGGATTCGCCATTGGGGGGCCGGGTATTTCGCGATCAATGAAGCCGGTCGCGTAGAAGTCCGTCCGAACGGCCCGAACAGTTCGCCCATCGATCTGTACGAGCAAGTCGACGAACTGCGCAAAAGTGGCTTGTCCTTGCCATTGCTGGTGCGTTTTCCCGATATTTTGCAAGACCGTGTACGCCAGCTGACCGGCGCTTTCGATGCCAATATCGAGCGTCTGGAATACCAGAGTCAGTACACCGCGCTGTACCCGATCAAGGTTAACCAGCAAGAAGCGGTGATCGAAAACATCATCGCCACCAAGGACGTGTCGATTGGCCTTGAAGCCGGTTCCAAGCCTGAGTTGCTGGCCGTGCTGGCGCTGGCCCCCAAAGGCGGCACCATTGTTTGCAACGGCTACAAGGACCGTGAGTTCATTCGTCTGGCGCTGATGGGCCAAAAGCTGGGTCACAACGTATTTATCGTGATCGAGAAAGAATCCGAAGTTGATCTGGTGATCGAAGAAGCGGCCTCGCTCAAGGTCAAGCCACAGGTTGGCCTGCGCGTGCGCCTGTCGTCGTTGGCGTCGAGCAAGTGGGCGGACACCGGCGGTGAGAAGTCCAAGTTCGGTCTGTCTGCTGCACAGTTGCTGTCGGTGGTTGAGCGCTTCCGCGCCGCGGGCCTGGATCAAGGCATCCGCCTGCTGCACTTCCATATGGGCTCGCAGATCGCCAACCTGGCGGACTACCAGCACGGTTTCAAGGAAGCGATTCGTTACTACGGCGAGCTGCGTAACCTCGGCCTGCCGGTTGACCATATCGACGTGGGCGGTGGCCTGGGTGTTGACTACGACGGCACGCACTCGCGCAATGCCAGCTCGATCAACTACGACATGGACGACTACGCTGGCGTAGTGGTCGGCATGCTGAAAGAGTTCTGCGATGCGCAAAGCCTGCCGCACCCGCACATTTTCTCTGAAAGCGGCCGTTCGCTGACTGCCCACCACGCCATGCTGGTGGTGCAAGTGACCGACGTCGAGAAGCACAACGACGACGTGCCCGAGATCCAGAACAAGGAAAGCCTGCCGGAAACCGTGCAATGGCTGGTTGACCTGCTAGGCCCGACCGACATTGAGATGGTCACCGAAACCTACTGGCGTGCCACGCACTACATGAGCGACATCGCGGCCCAGTACGCAGACGGCAAGATCAACCTGGCTGAAAAAGCCCTGGCCGAGCAGTGCTACTTTGCGGTGTGCCGTCGCCTGCACAACTCGTTGAAAGCGCGTCAGCGTTCGCACCGTCAGGTGCTGGACGAACTCAACGACAAGCTGGCCGACAAGTACATCTGCAACTTCTCGGTCTTCCAGAGCCTGCCGGACACGTGGGCGATTGGCCAGGTGTTGCCGATTCTGCCGTTGCACCGCCTGAACGAAGAGCCGCTGCGTCGCGCCGTGCTGCAAGATCTGACCTGCGACTCTGACGGCAAGATCAAGCAATACGTTGACGAGCAAAGCATCGAAACCAGCCTGCCGGTGCATGGTCTGAACGAAGGCGAAGACTATCTGCTGGGCATCTTCCTGGTTGGCGCCTATCAGGAAATTCTGGGTGACATGCACAACCTGTTTGGTGATACCGACTCGGTGAACATCTACCAGAACCCGGATGGCAGCGTGTACCACGCCGGTATCGAGACCCACGACACCATCGAAGACATGCTGCGTTACGTGCACTTGTCGCCGGAGGAGTTGATGACTCACTACCGCGACAAAGTGGCCAGCGCCAACATCAGCGTCAAAGAGCGCACCCAATATCTGGACGCGCTGCGTCTGGGCCTGACGCGTTCCTCGTACCTGTCTTCGTAAGTTTCGCGAAGCTGTAAAAAAACGCCGCTTCCCGTACTGGGGGGCGGCGTTTTTTTATGAGTTGAACCATTGATCCCGACGCTGCATGCGCCACGCATAGACACCCAGTGTGGCGCTGCGCAGCACCATAAACAGCAAGAAACTTATCCACAGGCCGTGATTGCCATAGCCGTGCAGCGCCCAGGCCACAGGGAAGGCGATCACGGCACTGATGAGCATGGCATTGCGCATTTCGCGGGCGCGGGTCGCGCCGATAAACAAGCCGTCCAGCAAGTAACTCCACACGGCAATCAACGGCAGCACCGCAAGGTATGGCAAGTACTGGAAGGCAGTTTCTCGCACGCTGGCGATATCGGTTTGCATCTGCACAAACAAATGCCCGCCCAACAGAAACAGCAGCGTAAAGGCCAGACTGGCCAGCAGTGACCAGCCGCACGCAACCACCATCGAGCGTCGCAGCGCCTCGCGGTCACGAGCGCCGATGGCGTGCCCGCACAAGGCTTCAACCGCGTGGGCCAGACCATCCAGCGCATGGGCGGTCAGCAACAGGCCGTTAAGCAGCAGCGCATTGGCCGCCACGGTGGCGTCACCCAGGCGGGCGCCTTGCAAAGTGATGGAAAAGAACACGGATTGCAGCACCAGGCTGCGTATGAAAATGTCGCGGTTAACCCCCAGCAATGGCTGCCAGTTGCGCCACACGCGCAATGCGGCCCACAGCACCTTGCCCGGATACACGCGCAATGCCCCGCGTGTCAGGTACAGGCCGAGCAGGGCACCGCTCCACTCGGCAATCACCGATGCCCGGGCCGAACCGGCGACTCCCCAGTCCAGTCCGAGCACAAACCAGAGGTTAAGCGCGATATTCACCAGATTGGTCGTCAGCAGAATGGCCAGCGGCGCACGGGCGTTCTGCGTGCCCAGAAACCAGCCGACCAGCGCATAGCTGGCCAGCGCGGCGGGCAAACCCCAGAGCCGGATGTGGAAGAACTCCAGCGTCAGCTCATGCAGCTCGGCTGAGGGTTGCATCAGGCTCAGGGCCACGCCGCTGAACGGGATTGCAATAGCGCCCAGCAGCAGGGAAAGCCCTGCGGCGAGTAACAGGCCTTGCAGCAAGATTTGCCGTAATGCGTTGCCATCGCCACGCCCGGCGGCCTGCGCGGCAAAGCCGGTGGTGCCCATGCGCAGAAAGCCCATCATCCAGGCCAGGAAGATATACAGGCTGGCACCGACGGCCACTGCGCCCAGTTGGTGAGCGTGGGGCAAATGACCAATGACGGTGCTGTCGACCAGAGCGACCAGCGGCACTGAGATATTCGACAGAATCATGGGCGCCGCCAGCGCCCACACTCGGCGATGGGTGGGGCGGTCGCGCCAGTCAGCTAAGAGGGAAGAGGACATGCAGGCTCCTTGAGGGAGCGCGATTGTAGCCCAAGCCAGCCCTCACCCTAACCCTCTCCCGGAGGGAGAGGGGACTAAAGGCAAAGGCAGCCCTCACCCTAACCCTCTCCCAGAGGGAGAGGGGACTAAAGGCAAAGGCAGCCCTCACCCCAACCCTCTCCCGGAGGGAGAGGGGACTAAAGGCAAAGGCAGCCCTCACCCTAACCCTCTCCCGGAGGGAGAGGGGACTAAAGGCAAAGGTAGCCCTCACCCCAACCCTCTCCCGGAGGGAGAGGGGGACTCAAAGCAGGTCAGCTCCCTCTCCCACGGGAGAGGGTTGGGGTGAGGGGCTGCCGTTCACCACGGGCTGTTATATAGTCGACCCCTTAACTGCCCAGTCAATGAGTACCCCATGCTGAACAAAGGATTGTTTCTGGCTTGCGCGTTAGCGCTGCTGAGCGCTTGCGACTCTTCATCCTCGGGAACGTCCGATACACCAACGGCCAAAGCCCAACCGGTTGCGGACGTCAAGGTGCTGGCCGAGCGCTATGCCGGGCGCGAGTTAAGTGTGGTGGACGTCTCCGAGGTACAGTTGGACGGTGCCAGTACGTTGTCTGTCAGCTTCTCGGTGCCGCTGGACCCGCAGCAAAACTTTACCGACAAATTGCACCTGGTGGACGCCAAAACCGGTAAGGTCGATGGCGCCTGGGAGCTTTCCAATAACCTGATGGAACTGCGCCTGCGCCATCTCGAACCACACCGCAAGTTGATCCTGACGGTTGATCCCGGTTTGCGCGCGGTGAACGGCGCCACACTGGCCGCCGAGTACACCGCCCGCCTGGAAACCCGCGACCTGCAACCCACTGTAGGGTTTGCCAGCCGAGGCAGTGTGCTGCCCACGCGGCTGGCAGAAGGCTTGCCGGTCATTGCGCTGAATGTCGATAAAGTCGATGTTGATTTCTTCCGGGTCAAACCCGAGTCATTGCCGGCCTTTCTGACCCAGTGGGGGCGCAACAGTAGCCTGCAAAGCTACGAAGCCAAGGACCTGCTGAGCATGGCGGATCTGGTTTACGGTGGCCGTTTTGATCTGAACCCGGCGCGTAACACGCGCGAAACCCTCATCCTGCCCACCTCCGGGATCAAAGCGTTACAGCAACCCGGCGTCTATATGGCGGTGATGAAAGCCTCAGGCAGTTATAACTATTCGACCCCCGCCACGCTGTTCACCCTCAGTGATATAGGCCTGTCCGTACACCGTTATCAGAAACGCCTGGACGTGTTCACTCAGGCCCTGGAAGGCGGCAAGGTATTGGCCGATGTGGAGCTGGAACTGCTCGACGGCAAAGGCAAGCGACTGGCGCAAGGCAAAACGGATAAGGCTGGCCATGCGCAACTCGCGCTGGCACCCAAGGCTGAAGTTCTGCTTGCCCGCCAAGGCGACCAGACCAGCCTGTTGCGTCTGAATACCGCGGCGCTGGATCTGGCCGAATTCGACATTGGCGGCCCGACCGCGCACCCATTGCAGTTCTTTGTGTTCGGCCCGCGCGATCTCTATCGCCCCGGTGAAACCGTGTTGCTCAATGCCTTGTTGCGTGACCGCGATGGCAAGCCGGTCACGCCGCAACCGGTCACGGTTGAGGTGCGCCGCCCCGACGAGCAAGTCAGTCGCAAGTTTGTCTGGTCGCCGGATGCCTCGGGTTTTTATCAATACCCGCTGCAACTGGCTGGCGAGGCGCCGACCGGGCGCTGGCAGTTGGTCTTCGACCTGGGGGACGGCAAGCCGCAGCTCTATGAGTTTTTGGTCGAAGACTTCTTGCCCGAGCGCATGGCCCTAGAGCTAAAGGGAAGCGATACGCCGTTGAGCCCCGATCAAACCGCTGACATTGAAGTGACAGGTCGTTATCTGTACGGCGCACCGGCAGCCGGTAATCGGCTCAGTGGGCAAGTCTATGTGCGCCCGTTGCGTGAGGCCGTCAGCAGTTTGCCGGGCTATCAATTTGGTTCGGTGACCGAGAGCGAGCTGACTCAGGATCTGGAACTGGACGAGAGCGTTCTGGATGCCGAAGGTAAACAAACCCTTCACCTGCAAAGCCAGTGGAGCCAGGCCAAGTCACCGCTGCAACTGATTGTTCAGGCCAGCTTGCAAGAGTCGGGCGGGCGTCCGATCACCCGCCGACTGGTACAACCGGTGTGGCCCGCCGAGCGAGTACCCGGTGTTCGCGGTCTGTTTGAAGGCACTGAAACCGACGGCGATGGTCCGGTTGAGTTTGAACTGCTGGTAGCAGACAAGGACGGCCATAAGCTGGCGGCTGAAAACCTCAAGGTTCGACTGGTGCGCGAGCGCCGCGATTACTACTGGAACTACTCCGACAGCGATGGCTGGAGCTATCACTACAACGAGAAGTTTCTCAACCTGAACGAAGAAACCGTCAACCTGAAAGTTGGAGAAACCGCCAAGGTCAGCTTCCCGGTGGAGTGGGGCCCTTACCGGGTTGAAGTTGAGGACCCGAGTACCGGTCTGGTCAGCAGCATGAGGTTCTGGGCCGGTTATCGTGCGCAAGACAACGCCGAAGGCGGTGCCGTACGGCCGGATCAGGTCAAACTGGCACTGGATAAAGCCGCGTATGCAGAGGGCGAAACCGCCCTGGTCACGGTCACGCCGCCGGCACCGGGTAAAGGCTATCTGCTGGTTGAAGGCAGCGATGGCCCTCTGTGGTGGGAAGAAATCGAGGTGCCCGCCGAGGGCAAGACCTTTGACGTCAAACTCGACCCGAGCTGGGCGCGCCACGATTTGTACATCAGCGCGCTGGTAATTCGTCCCGGCGAACGCAAAACCAATGTCACGCCCAAGCGAGCGGTCGGGGTATTGCACTTGCCGCTGGATCGCAGTCAGCGCAAGTTGTCGTTGACCCTGGATGCCCCCGAGAAAATGCGTCCCAAGCAGCCGTTGACCGTTAAGTTTAAAGTCAAAAATGCAGACGGCAGCATCCCTGAAAGCGCTCATGTGTTGCTCGCCGCCGTAGATGCCGGCGTGCTGAATATCACCGACTATCCGACTCCCGATCCGTACGCCAGCCTGTTTGGGCGCAAGGCGTATGGCGCGGATCAGTTAGACATTTATGGGCAATTGATCGAAGCCGGGCAGGGGCGTTTGGCCAGTCTGGCTTTCGGCGGTGATGCGGCGCTGGCCAAAGGCGGTAAACGGCCTGCGACCAGCGTGAACATCGTGGCACTGCAAAGCGCACCGGTGACGCTGAACGAGCACGGCGAAGGCGAGGTCAGCGTGAATATCCCCGACTTCAATGGCGAGTTGCGGCTGATGGCCCAGGCCTGGACGGACGACCGCTACGGCATGGCGCAGGCCAAAACCGTAGTGGCAGCGCCCCTGGTGGCGGAGCTGGCTGCGCCGCGCTTTTTGGCGGGGGGTGACCAGACCCGTCTGGCGTTGGACCTGTCCAACCTGACCGACATCCCGCAAACACTGAAGGTGCAACTCGAAGCCGAGGGGCAGCTCAGTCTGCTCGGCAATGCACAGCAGAGTGTCACCCTCAGCCCCGGCGAGCGCAGCACATTGCAGATCCCGGTCAAGGCCCAGGGCGGCTACGGCAGTGGTGTGGTCAAGTTGACGGTCAACGGCCTCAACCTGCCGGGTGAAACCCTGGCGCCGTTCAGCCGCGAGTGGACCCTGGGTGTGCGCCCGGCGTATCCGGCCATGCTCAAGCACTACCGCGCTGTGCTCAAGGATCAGCCGTGGACTTTGCCTGAGGGTGAGTTGCAAGCCTTTGAGCCCGAGGGGCGAGAGGCATTGTTGAGCTTGTCGAACCGCCCGCCGTTGAACCTGGGCGAGCAAATACGTGCGCTTAAAGCCTATCCGTATGGTTGCTCCGAACAAACCACCAGTGGCCTGTACCCGGCGCTGTATGCCGATGCGGCGTTGCTCAAACGGCTGGGGCTTGAAGGTGAACCGGACGCCGAGCGCACACGAAAAATCGAGTTGGGTATCGAGCGTCTTTTAGGCATGCAGCGCTATAACGGCAGCTTTGGCCTGTGGGGCGCGGACGGTCAGGAGGAGTACTGGCTGACCGCATACATCACTGACTTCCTGTTGCGCGCGCGGGATCAAGGCTATGCAGTGCCACGCCAGGCGCTGCAACAGGCCAGCCAACGCCTGATGCGCTATGTGCAAGAACGTAATCTGATTGAGGCCGATTACAGCGACAATCTCAATCACACCCGTTTTGCCGTTCAAGCGTATGCCGCATTGGTGTTGGCTCGCAGCCAGCAGGCGCCACTGGGCGCATTGCGCAGCATTTTTGAGCGACGCAGCGATGCCTTGTCCGGTCTGCCGCTGGTGCAACTGTCGATTGCCTTGCAGAAGATGGGCGACCAGCCGCGTGCCGATCAGGCGTTGGTGGCGGGCTTGGCCGTAACCCGCAAAGGCGATCAATGGTTGGGCGATTACGGCAGCCCGCTACGCGATCAGGCATTGATTCTGGCGTTGCTGGAAGAGAACGACTTGATGACTGCGCAGCGTGAACAGCGTCTGTTTGAATTGTCAGACCAGCTGGCGGCGAGTGCTTGGCTATCGACCCAAGAACGCAATTCGCTGTTCCTAGCGGGGCGTGATCTGTTGAGCAAGCCAGAAGTTGACTGGTCAGCTCAACTCAACAGTGGCGGTCAAATCCGCGAGCTGAACAATCGCCAGTCGGGCGTGAAGCTCGACGGGCCGCTGCTGGGTACACCGCTGAGCGTGCGTAACGAAGGTCTCGACACGGTGTATCAGCAGCTGACGATTTCGGGTTATCCACAGCAGGCTCCGGTGGCGGGGGGTGAAAACATGAGCATTCGCCGTGAGTATCTGGGCATGAATGGCGAGCCGCTTGATCTCAACGCTTTGAAAAGTGGTGATCTGGTGCTGGTTCATATCGCGGTCACGGCCAAACAGTCGGTGCCGGATGCCTTGGTGGTGGATTTACTGCCCGCAGGTCTTGAGCTGGAAAACCAGAACCTGGGGCAAAGTGCTGCCAGCCTTGAGAATGCCAGCACTGAGGTCAAGCAATGGCGCGAGGCCATGCAAAACGCCAATGTGGAGCATCAGGAATACCGCGATGATCGTTATGTGGCTGCGTTGAAACTGGAGGGCAGCGGCACTGCGCACCTGCTGTATCTGGCCCGGGCAGTCACGCCGGGCACTTACCGGGTACCCCCGCCGCAGGTGGAGTCCATGTACCGTCCGAACTGGCAAGCCGTGGGCGAAACACCGGGGGAGATGGTGATAAAAGGCCGGTAAAAGACTTGCTCGTAGCAGCTGCCGAAGGAACGAGGCTGCGTCCGGCGGCGCAGCCGTCGTAAAGCCTGACACGCGGTGTACCCTGGAAGACCGCATCTTTAGGCTTTGCGACGGCTACGCCGCCGAACGTCGCCTTCGGCAACTGCTACGTTAAGAGCGCCAGGGGTTAGCTGATCACCCAGCTCAAGATCCACAAACCCAACAGCAGCCAGATCACGCCACCGATGATCGAGGCGCGCATAAAGGCGCGCACGGCGTTGTACAAAAACAACAAGCCGATCACCAGTACCGCGATGCTGACAATTGAAGTGTCCATGCCCAAGGCACGGGCCATGCCGTCAATGAAGTTGCCGCCGGCCTGGGTAATGGCCGTGAACAGACCACTTAAGGATTCAACAATAAAGTGCACAATCTGGCCAAGCCAGAGGCCAAGGTTTCCAGCGAAGCTTTCTACGTACATGGATATATTCCGTTCAATAAGATGGCCACTGTGCCAGAGATGGCCATTGGGCAACCAGTCATGGCTTAAAGTTGCGTTACGAGTGAGTGTGAGTGAGTTCTCGTCTTAAAAACATCGTCTTGTGGAGTGCGGGCAGCCTGCTGGCGGGATGCGTACTGCTGTGGCTGGCGGATCGACTTTGGCCATTGCCCTTGCCGCAGGACGATATGGCCCGTGTGGTACTGGCTGAAGATGGCACACCGCTATGGCGTTTTGCTGATGCCCAGGGGGTGTGGCGCTATCCCGTGCACCTCAATGAGGTGTCGCCGTATTACCTTGAAGCGTTGCTGACCTATGAAGACCGCTGGTTTTATCAACACCGCGGGGTAAACCCGTTGGCGCTGGGGCGTGCCACCTGGCAGAACTTGACCGGGGGGCGGGTGTTGTCCGGCGGCAGCACGCTGTCGATGCAAGTCGCGCGCTTGCTCGATCCGCATGAGCGCACGTTGACCGGCAAATTGCGCCAGTTGTGGCGCACGGCACAGCTGGAATGGCATTTAAACAAAGAGCAAATCCTTACGCTGTACCTCAATCGCGCACCGTTTGGCGGCACGCTGCAAGGCGTCGCTGCCGCCAGTTGGGCGTATCTGGGCAAGTCACCGCTGCACCTCACTCGCTCTGAAGCCGCGTTATTGGCGGTGCTGCCGCAAGCGCCCAGCCGCCTGCGGCCTGACCGTTACCCGGCGCGCGCGCAAGTGGCGCGGGACAAAGTGCTGCGTCGCCTTGTCGAGTATCAGGTGTGGCCGCAGGGTGCGGTGGCTGAGGCGCTGCAAGAGCCTTTGCTGCTGGCGCCGCGTCTGGAGCCCAGTCTGGCGCCCTTGCTGGCGCGCCGATTAAACCGTCCTCATAGTCCGCCTTTGATTCGCACCACCCTTGACGCTGGCTTGCAGCGTCGCCTTGAAGATTTATTGCTGGGCTGGCGAGCTCGTTTACCCGATCGCACCTCGGCGGCCATTGTGGTGGTGGAAACCGAGACTATGGCCGTTCGGGCTTATTTAGGCTCGGTGGATATCAATGATGCGCGACGTTTTGGCCATGTCGACATGATCCATGCCCTGCGCTCGCCCGGCTCTACGCTGAAACCGTTTTTATACGGGCTGGCCATGGACGCAGGACTGATTCACTCCGAATCGCTCCTGCAGGACGTGCCGCGTCGTTATGGTGATTACCGGCCGGGCAACTTTTCGATGGGCTTCAGTGGCCCGGTGTCCGCCAGCTCGGCATTGGCGCTGTCGCTCAACTTGCCGGCGGTGCAACTGCTCGAAGCGTATGGGCCCAAGCGGTTTGCCGCTGAGCTGCGCAATGGTGGTGTGCCGCTCAGCCTGCCCGCGTTGGCCGAGCCTAATCTGGCATTGATCCTGGGAGGGGCGGGCAGCCGTCTGGAGGACGTGGTCAGTGGTTACAGCGCGTTGGCGCGGGGCGGCAAAAGTGCGGCCCTGCGTTTACAGCCACAGGACGAACTGCGCGAGCGGCGTCTGCTGTCGCCGGGTTCGGCATGGATCATCCGGCGCATTCTCAGTGGGCAAGCCCGCCCCGACCGCGATCCAAAGGCCGAACTGGCTCAGCGTCCGGCGCTGGCCTGGAAGACCGGCACCAGCTATGGCTTTCGCGATGCGCTGGCGATTGGTGTAGGGCCGCGTTATTTGATCGGCGTGTGGATCGGCCGGCCCGATGGCACACCCGTGCCGGGGCAATTTGGTCTGGCGTCGGCTGCGCCGCTGATGTTGCAAGTGCACGATGTGCTGAGTAATCGCGACAGCCAGCGCGGCATTGTCAGCCCGGTGCCACCGGTACCCGATACGGTAGGCGTCGCGGCAATCTGCTGGCCGTTGGGGCAACCCTTGAATCGCACTGATGTGAATTGTCGGCGTCAGCGTTTTGCCTGGACGTTGGACCACACCACACCGCCGACCTTACTGGCTGCCGACCAGCCTTTGGGTTCGGGTTTGCGCGAAACCATCTGGGTTGACCCGCAGGGCTTGCGAGTGGGGCCGCACTGCCCCGGTGCTACGCCTCGCGTAGTCGCCTTGTGGCCCGCGCCGCTTGAACCCTGGCTGCCTCGTGTTGAGCGGCGCGAAGCGCGTTTGCCGCTGGCTTCGGCGCAGTGCCCGCCGCCGGCGCTGAGTTCAGTCGCCCAGCTAACCATTGTCGGCGTTCGCGAGGGGGATCGCCTGCGCAGCCCGGCGTCAAGCCAGACGGTGGTGCGGCTTACCCTGTCGGCGTTGGGCGGCGATGGCCGGCGCTGGTGGTTTCTCAATGGCAGGCCGCTGGGTGACAGCGGCTTTGAGCAAACCTTGACCACTGCACTGGAGCAGGTGGGCCGTTACGAACTCAGTGTGCTGGATGAAAGCGGCCAAACGGCGCGGGTCGGGTTCAATGTGGTGGAGTAACAAGCAATCAATTGTGGTTATACCCTAAGGGGTAGCGAAGGTGCGTGTTTAATTGATTGAACATCTGCCCTGTTGAAAACACAGGGTTTTTTAATAACCAATAACGCCAAAGTATTAGTTATTAAGGTTGAGGCTCAGTGCGTTATATAAGGCGTTAATACCAAGGGGTGAATTGTCTGGAAGTGCGTCCTGGTTTGTTATGTGTACACGGATGAAGTGTATCTCTGGCGTCAGAACAGAGAACTTTCGAACTTAGTCGTTACGTGTGCCAGGACAATGAACATGAATACTCAACTGTGGTTAAAAACAAGTACAGCCCTACTGTTGGTAATGACTGTAAGCCTCGCTGGGTGCAGCAGTGGTGGCGGCGGTTCCAAAAGCCATGTTTCGGCAAGCACCCCTGAGGCCGGTACGGATGGTGGTACGGGTGGTGGAGACGGTGGCGCTGGCGGTGGCGATGGCACTGGTGGCGGAACCGGAGGTGGTACAGACGGCGGCGGAACCGGCGGCGGAACCGGTGGCGGAACCGGTGGCGGAACCGGTGGTGGAACTGACGGTGGCACAGGTGGTGGCGGAACAGGCGGTGGCACAGGTGGTGGCGACATAGGTGGCGGTGGTACAGGTGGCGGCGGCACAGGCGGCGGCGGCACAGGCGGTGGCGGCACAGGTGGTGGCGACACAGGTGGCGGTGGCACAGGTGGCGGCGGCACAGGCGGTGGCGGCACAGGCGGTGGCGACACAGGTGGCGGCGGCACAGGCGGTGGCGGCACAGGTGGCGGTGGCACAGGTGGCGGCGGCACAGGCGGTGGCGACACAGGTGGCGGTGGCACAGGCGGTGGCGGCACAGGTGGTGGCGGCACAGGTGGCGGTGGCACAGGTGGCGGTGGCACAGGTGGCGGCGGCACAGGCGGTGGCGGCACAGGTGCAGGCACCACACCGTTGGTGACAGGGCAGATAGTCGGGCAAGTTGGCACCGGTGTTCAAGGTGTCGGCAACGTGGTGAGCGGCATCGGCAATAGCTTGGTCGCCGTTCCTGTGGTTGGCACGGTGGGCAGTGGCCTGGTAACCAATACCGGCAACGCAGTGACGTCCGTGGGCACAGGCTTGACCAACGGCCTCGGCTCGCTGGGCACCAATAAAGATTCGCTGGGGCTGACAGTTGCGGGTGCAACGACTGCCGTGTCGGATATCGGTAAAGGGGTGACTTCGGTCGGCACGGGCGTCAGCACTGTGCTCGATAACACGATGATCAGTCAGATCCCGATCGTGGGCGGTGTGACCAACAAAGTCACAGACGTAGCGGGAGGGCTGGTTGGCAAGGTCGGCACGTCAGTCACCATGCTCGGTAACACGCTCACCGGGTCTGCAACCACTGGCCCGCTGAGTAACGTAACAGGCGCCGTGAATGACAAAGTGCTGGTGCCGGTCATTTCCATGGTGGAAACCACTACCGGTAAAGTCGGCACAACCACGGGCCTCGGTGCTCCGGTCGATGGTGTATTGAACAAGGTCAGTACCGCAGTCGGTGGTCTGGGCGACAAAGTGGCGGCAACGGGTAACAACCCGGTGACCAGTTTGGTCGGCGGTGTACTTAATACGGTAGCGGGCGCTACTGACAAGGCTGGCGGTCTGGTTAATCCGGCAGTCGGTACAGGGGGTGGTAGCACCGGAGGCTCGGGCGGCCTGGCTGGCAGTGGTCTGCTGGAAACCGTTGGCGGGGTGGTTAATGGCGTAGGTGCCGGCCTGACAGCAGGCAGCACCAATGGTGTGGTTCAGGCGGGCGGCGGCAATACAACAGGCGTAGGTAATGTGGTGGCTTCAGCCGGCTCCGTTTTGGGCGGCACAGGTGTGGCTAACACGGCGGCAGGCGCTCCGGTAGCCGCTGTCACTGGCACCGTAGCAACGGCGCTGAACCCGGTCACCACGGCGGTCACGACCGTTACCCAGAATGTCGGCGCGGCCACCGGGCTTGGTGCTCCTGTTAGCGGACTGTTGAATCAGGTGGGCAGTGCAGTCAGCAGCGTGGGGGCCAAAGTCGAGAGCACTACCTCTAACCCGGTAGGCAATGCGGTAGGCGCGTTGGTCGGCACTGTCGGTTCAACGGTAGGTTCAGTCGGTGGTCTGGTTCAGGCCGCGCCTGCTGCTCCGGGTGCTCCTGCGGCGGGTTCGGGCAATGCGGTCGGCGCACTGGTCGGCACTGTCGGTGCAGCGGTGGGTTCAGTCGGTGGTGTGGTTCAGGCCGCGCCTGCTGCTGGCGGTGCTCCTGCGACAGGTTTGGGTGGTGCGCTTGGCGGCGTACTTGGCGGCTTGGGCAACTTGGGCAAGAAAAACTAACGAATTGCTCCTGGCCGGTTCGACGGCCTTCCCTACAGCGCCTACGCTTGGTTGGACGAGAGATTGTGAGCAATCTCTCGTTTTTTTTCATGTGTAAGTTGTAGGGCTGATGCCGGGTAGCTTCACGGTCAGATGACGCGCCCCCCTCGTTTTGCCGCTGTAGTAGACCATGGAGTGTCTTATGCGAACTTGCGTCCCTTTTATATTGTTGGCGTTGACGCCTTACGTGGGTGCCGAACCTCTTCCGCGTTACCTCAACAGTAATGAAACCCTGCAAACCCTGCCCACGCCCAACTTGCCGGTCGATGCCTATCGCCCGCAGGCGCCTGCGCTTGAGTTGCCCAAACCCAAAGCTGCTCAGCCGGCACCGTTGACGATGAGCACACGTTTAACCATCCGCAAATTGCAAATTGAAGGCGGTACGGTGTACCCCCTCAAGGAGTTGGGTGCTGCCTACCAACCGTTGCTCAATCATGAAATCACCCTGGAGCAATTGATCCAGGCTACGCGCACCATCACCCAGCGCTACCAGGCCGACGGCTACCTGCTGTCCTATGCCTTTTTACCGCCACAGGACTTTGATCAAGGGTTGGTGCGCGTGGTGTTGGTCGAGGGGTACATCAGCAACTATCGCGTTGAAGGCGATGTGGGGCGGGTCAGGGGCATGATCGATGACTTGGCGGACAAGCTGAAGGCAGAGCGCCCGTTGACCCGTAAAACCTTTGATCGCTATGCCACCTTGATGGGCCGGCTGCCGGGCGTGACGTTGCAGGCGCAAGTGCCGCCACCCACAACCACCGATGGTGCGTCGACGATGCAGATTACTGCCAGTCGAAAGCCCTTCACCACCAGCATGAGCCTGACCGAAGGCAGCCGTAACAGCACTCAGGCGTTGCTTGCTGCGAGCAGCAATTCGCAGACGGGCATGGCCGAGCAGTTGACCCTGAGCGGCTTGTTTCCGCCGGGCCACGACAAAGAGCATTACTACCGTCTTGATTACAGCCAATACCTCAATGCCGAAGGCACGCAACTGAGTCTGTACGGCTCGCACTATCGCAGTGACCCGGCCTCCAGTATTGCCACCAGTGACGGCTTTGAGCTTAAGCCCCATCGCAAGAACGACCGGTTTTCGGTGGGCGTAAGTCATCCGCTGATTGCTGCGCCCGATCAATGGCTGAGCATCGGCACCCGGCTGTATGGCGTCAACGACAACACGGACTACGAAATCGTCGGGTATGACCCGACCATCAGCGAACGTACCAATGTGCGAGCACTGGCGGTAGAAGGGGATTGGCGCAAGTCTGATGCCAAGCAGTTGCGCATCGTCAGTGCCGGCGTGTACCAGGGCATCAATGGGTTGGGTGCCAAAACCGAGACAAACTTGACCGGCAGCCGGTATGACCTGGATTTCTTCCGTTTGCGCCTGTCGGGTGTTCAGAGCGATGGCTTCTTCGACAACTGGCAGGGGGTGATGTCGGGCGCGCTGTACTGGAGTGATGACAGTTTGCCGGACAGTGAAAGGGCAGTGTTTGGTGGGCAAAACTTTGGTCGTGGCTACCCGGATGACCAAGCCTCGGGTGACAAGGGCTGGGGTGTTGCTTATGAGGTTAACTACAGTTTCAACCGTGATGGCGACTGGGTGAAGTTGTTGCAACCCTATGTGGTGCTGGACAAGGCCAAGACCTGGTTCAACGAACTGCCGTTCAAAGGTTCGGACATGTCCTCGGCGGCGGCAGGGCTGCGCTTTGGCGACAAGCGTTATTACAACATTGCTTTAGAGGTGGCCAAGCCGATGTCTGACATGGCACTGGACAGCTTTAACCGCAGGCCGCGTTATACCTTGAGTTTCAGTTATCAGCTGTAAAACCCTCACCCTAGCCCTCTCCCAGAGGGAGAGGGAACTTGACCGGGGAAAGTTGGAGTAATTAGGCGGTCTGGCGTTAATGCGTTGCATCTGAAATCGGCCGGGGGATGTTCGGGTAATCATGCGGTCTGGCGTTAGTGTGTTGCATCTGAACCCGGCACGGTCAGTCCCCTCTCCCTCTGGGAGAGGGTTAGGGTGAGGGGCTTCTAAGGCGCCAACTGTTGCAAGACAGACTTGGGGAAGAGGTGATCCAGCGTACTGAGCAAGCGCACGTGGTAGATGGGTTTGCGAAACAGATCCAGCACCTGCAAGCGCAGCAGATCACTGACATCGTCCATATCGGCATGCCCCGAAATGACGATCACCGGCAAATGCTGACGCTGCGTGTGCTCGCGCAGACGCTGTATCAGAGCAATGCCGCTTTCCTCCGGCATGCGCAGGTCAGTGATGACCAGCGCAATGTCAGGATTAAGGGTCAGCAGTTGAAGGGCGCTGATGACAGACGTTGCCGTATGGCAACAAAAACCTTCGCCCTCCAACAGCTCGGCCAGCTCCATCACCGCCTCTTCTTCGTCATCCACCAGCAGAAGCGGTGGTCGCGTAGCGGTTGGATACATGCTCATTTACCGAATTAAGCTTTGGCGTCCAAGCCAGCCTTGATGGAATCGAACATCGTTGTTACGGACGTCCGAATACCCGGAGACACCGCAATAATAACAATCGCAACCATCGCAACAATCAATGCGTACTCAATAGCCGAAGCACCTTCAGTCCGTTTTGCAAACTGTTTAACCTGATGCGCGACAAACGTTCGGGCCGGAACATACACGCTAAGAACAGTATTTAAAAACATCTGACTTCTCCTTGGTGCGCCGATCGGAGCACTCTGCACATAAGGTGTCGCTAAGTTGAATCTGCACCCACAGCATTGGCAATAAACCCCTCTGCTTCAACTGTAAATAGGAACTAATGCCAAAGTATTAATACTAAAGTTATTTTCAGAAAACGCGTGTTAAATCAAACTTCCAGCATTTATTTGCAGCTTTTTAAAGTGGCTAATGGCAATTTGAAATACCTGCGCTATTTTCAAATAGCGAAATGGTTGAAACGGTTTTCAATGTGTTGATCGATACCTGATCACGAAGGTTTTATGGACTGCCGTTTGCAGTGAAAAAGGGAGTTTTTACATGAACAATCGTCGCAGTTTGATGTTGGCCGCCGTTTTGTTCGTGGGTGCCATTGCTGCAGGTTATTGGGGGTTGGTGATTTCACGGCAACAACCGATTGCGCAGGTTCCTGTAACTCAAGTCGTCGAGCAGGGTGTGGCAAACGTTGAAGACCAGACCCGTCATCCCGTGGTGGTGCTGGTACGTGATGTGCCCCCCCATGTCGCCCTGACAGCTGATGATGTGACCCTTGAAAAATTACGCACAGTCCCCGCCGGCAGCCTGACCGCCATTGATCAGGCCGTGGGG
The DNA here is from genome assembly GCF_022496705.1 of Pseudomonas sp. TMW22091. Taxonomy (NCBI): domain Bacteria; kingdom Pseudomonadati; phylum Pseudomonadota; class Gammaproteobacteria; order Pseudomonadales; family Pseudomonadaceae; genus Pseudomonas; species Pseudomonas sp. TMW22091. The sequence continues at coordinate 50,562 of NZ_SCFI01000005.1, read as the reverse complement.
CGTACGCCGTGGCGAGCACTCAATGCGGGTACATGGGTGAATGAGCAGAGTTTCGAAATCGGCGGGCCGTTGTCGCGCATGATTCGCCCGGATGAGCGTGCGCTGGCCGTGGCCATCGATGAAGTCAGTGGGGCGGGGGGGCAACTCACGCCCGGCGATTACGTCGATATCCTGCTGTTCCTGCGCCAGGACCCGGCCAACCCTCAGCAGTCTGCGCAAGTGGTATTGCCGGCCGTGCGGGTATTGAGTGTGGGCGAGGAGTTGGGCCTGACCAGCGATGGTCAATTGGCCCGCCAGCCGTTGAACGCCGAAGAAGCCCTTAAACAGGCCCAGAACCGCGCAGCAGCGCGCACTGCCGTACTGGCGGTGCCAGAACCGTTACTTAACCAGCTGATGCTCGCGACCCAGGCGGGCACGCTGCGCTTGGCTGTGCGCAGCGCTGAGGAACAACGCCTGAGCAAATACTGGGCCGGTGAAAAAGACGCCTCCGCCAACCTTGAGTCGGCCAAGCGCAGCCTCTATCAATTCAACCAGTTAGCCATGACCAGCCCGCCTAAAGCACCGGTGGTCAGCACGGCCAATGGTGTGACGCGTGAGCGGGGTATCGAAATCATTCGCGGCAATCAAGCGGCTCAGCAGCCCGCCCAATAAAAAATCTGAACTGCAAGGAAGCCCAGCATGAGTCATCGTTTTTCGGTGTTGTACAAACGAGCTGTCTGGACTCTGATTTTAAGCAGCGCGCCATTTGAAATGGCCTTGGCTGTTCCAAGCAATTGCGCAGCCCTGGGCCAGTTGCCGTCCGTACTGGAGGTCGCGCAAGGCACCCAGCAGGCAATGGATTCCCCTGTCGCGATTTCACGCATTGCGGTCGGTGACCCGGCCATTGCCGATGTGCACGCCAATGGCAGCAATGCGTTCTTGCTCACCGGCGTTGCGCCCGGCACCACCAGCCTGATGATCTGGACCGCGTGTTCGAAATCACCCCGCCAGAGCATGGTGTTCGTCAAGGGTAAAGCCACTGTCGGCTACACCAGCGCCACCGTATCCCCTTCAGAAGACCCGACGCTGCCTGTGCAGGTGCAAACCGATATTCGTTTTGTCGAGGTCAATCGCACCAAACTTCAAGAAGCCAGCACCTCCATTTTCGGTATGGGCAGCAACTTCCTGTTCGGCTCGCCGGGCTCATTTCTCAGCACGGCTGAAGGCCTTATCACCGGTGGCCCAGTTGCAGATGGCAAGTACTTCAACATCGGTTTTGGGGGTGGTCGGGTCAGGGCCATGATCAATGCACTGGAAGGCAGCGGCTTTGCTTACACCCTGGCGCGACCCAGTCTGGTGGCAATGAGCGGGCAGAGCGCGACCTTTCTGGCCGGGGGCGAAGTGCCCATCCCGGTGCCCAGTAGCGGCAGCGACAACGTGTCGATTGAGTACAAAGAGTTCGGTATTCGCCTGACGCTGACGCCGACGGTGGTCGGTCGTGACCGTGTCATGCTCAAAGTGGCGCCCGAGGTCAGCGAACTGGATTACACCAATGCCGTGAATATCGCCGGTACTTTGGTACCGGGGCTGAATGTTCGCCGCACCGACACCAGTATTTCCCTGGCCGATGGCGAAAGTTTCGTGATCAGCGGCCTGATCAGCACCCGCAACAGCTCGCAGGTCAATAAATTCCCGGGTCTTGGGGATATTCCGGTGTTAGGCGCCTTTTTTCGCGACTCCAATATCAGCCGTGAAGAGAAAGAGTTGCTGATGATTGTGACCCCGCATTTGGTCCAGCCATTGGCGGCCAATGCTCAGTTGCCGTCATTGCCCGGCGAAAAGCTGCGTAATTACGACCCCAACTGGTACCGCCTGTATTTCCTTGAAAACGGTAAGTTCAATAACCGTAGCGGGCTATCCCAATGAGCCAAAGCCTGAGCCAGACGTTTCTCGCGCTTACGCGCAACAACACCGATCTAGAATGGCTGCAAGGTGCTCTGGCGCCGCTGGGCCAAGTCGTGGGTGCAGGCACTACCAGCCTGGATGAGTTGCTGGCGTTGGTCGATGTGACCTTTGCCGGGCTGATTTTTGTGGGTCTGGATCGGGAAAAAGTCGTCGCGCAATGTGCGTTGATCGAGGGCGCGCTGGAAGCCAAACCGATGTTGGCCATTGTGGCCCTGGGCGATGGCATGGATAACCAGCTGGTGCTCAATGCCATGCGTGCCGGTGCGCGGGATTTTGTCGCCTATGGCTCACGCTCCAGCGAAGTGGCAGGTTTGGTGCGCCGCTTGAGCAAGCGCTTGCCGGCGGTTACGCCGAGCACCACGCTGGGCGGTATGACCGTGCTGTTCAGTACTCAGTGCAACGCCGATGGCGCCTTGCTCGCCAGCCACCTGGGCTTGGTGGTGCACAAACACAATCACAAAACCCTGTACCTGGATCTGGGGGTACCTCGCGGCGATGGGCTGGCGTTACTGGGCCTTGAAAGCACCTTCTTTTTTGGCGACGCCATGCGGCATTTGCGGCGTCTGGACAGCACCTTGATTGATAGCGCATTCGCCAAAACCCCTGACGGTATGTGCGTGCTGGCCCATGGCTACAACGATGAGCCGCTGTCGCAAACCAGTGCGGCCGAGCTGTATATGCTGCTCAGTGCCCTGCGTAATCATTTCCAGCACATTGTGGTCAACCTGACCGGCCAGCCCGATGGCGAAGCCATTCGCACCTTCGTGACCCATTGCGACAAATTGCTGTGGTACACCGATCAAAGCGTGCTCGATTGCCGACGCAATCTGGACGTGCTGAGCCTGTGGCGCGCCAAGGGCATGAAGCTTGAGCACGCCGCCTTGCTGGTGGACCGGTATCTGCGTGGCGTGGCGCCGGATGCCGATGCACTGGTCAAAACCTTTGGTATACCCCTGTCGGTGACGTTACCGCCGAGCGCCGAGTTGCGGCTTAATGCCAAAAATCAGGCCACCACCCTCTATGACCTGGCCTCGCGGGATGGCTTGAGCCTGGGCCTGAAAAAAGTCGGTGAACAACTGGCCAGGCATTCGCCCGCCACTCAAGCGTCCTCGGCCAGCCCTGGCAAGTGGTTTAACCGTCTGTTGGGGGCTAAATGAAAGGTGAAAACCTGTTCGGCTCGGGCCTCTATAAAGATGGGCGAGCTGACCACGACGGCCTGAAATTGGTGCTGCACCGGTACATCATTGATGCCATTGAGGAGAGCGGCAAAAACCTGCTCGAAGATTCGCGTCAGGCGCTGTCGCAATTCGTCACTGACCGCGTGGCCGAATACGTATCTCGCCTGCATCTGGCCATTTCGCGGTATGAGATGGAGCGGCTGGCCGAAGAGATAGTCGACGAGTTAACCGGTTTTGGCCCGCTTGAAGTTTTGCTGCGCGACCCCGCGGTGACCGAAATTCTGGTCAACGGCCCGTATCGGGTGTTTGTGGAGCGCGAGGGTGTGCTTAGCCAGACCGACCTGCGTTTTATTGATGATCACCATGTCGAGCGGGTGATGCAGCGCATTCTGGCACCTTTGGGGCGACGTCTTGATGAGTCCTCGCCGATGGTCGATGCGCGCATGCCGGACGGCAGCCGGGTTAACGCGATCATTCCGCCGATTGCTTTGGACGGCCCGTGCCTGTCCATCCGCAAATTCCGCAAAGACATGCTCAACAGCACAGACCTGGTGGCCATGCACACCATTGATCAGGACATCTTGGAGTTCTTTCAAGAGGCGGTGGGCAAGCGCTGCAACGTCCTGATCAGTGGCGGTACAGGCACGGGTAAAACCACACTGCTGAATATTCTCAGCCAACTGATCAACCCCCATGAACGTCTGGTCACTATCGAGGACGTGGCCGAATTGCAGCTCGGCCATCCCCACGTGGTGCGCCTGGAAACCCGCCCGCCCAATGCTGAGGGGCATGGCGAAGTGAAATCCAGTGATCTGATTCGCAACGCGCTGCGGATGCGCCCTGATCGCATCATTCTGGGTGAGATCCGGGGTGTGGAGGTGCTCGACGTGTTGACGGCGATGAACACCGGTCACGATGGCTCGATGAGTACCGTGCACGCCAACACTGCCCAGGACGCCTTGTTGCGTCTGGAAACCCTGGTGGGCCTGACCGGCCGTACGGTGGCTGAAAAGACGTTGCGGCAAATGATTTGCGCGGCGCTGGACGTGATTATTCAACTGACGCGCATGCCCGACGGCCGCCGCTGTGTCAGCGAGGTGCTGGAAGTCGTTGGCGTGCGCGACGATGTGTATGTGACCAACACGCTCTTCCGTTTGGACAGGCGCACCGGCTTTGGGTTTATGCGCGAAGCGTTAAACCCTGCAAGCGACAAGTTGCGTCGTGATCCGATTTTGAATCCGAACGGCTGAGAGGGCTGCTGATGATCCCGGCATTGGTGCTTTTTGCGTGCAGCCTGATGATGTTCATGTTGTCGCTGCATCTGGTGTATCGCACGTTACGTGATCCGACGACCAGTAGGGTGCTGGAGCGTCTGGGTGAAGGCCGGGTCGTGGTGGCCGAGCAAGCCTTCACTGTCGCGTGGCTGGATCGGGCTTTTTTGCAGGCGGGGCTAAGGCGACCTTCCGAACGGCTGGGGCTTTGGCTGTCATTGTGGGGTGTTGCTGTCGTTCTGGGGGCGGTGCTGGGCGGCCCCATGGTTGCCCTCGCGTGTGTGTTGCTGCCGCCCTTGTGCGTGTGGCTGTTTGTCAGCTGGCGCTACCACCGCCGGGTGCGTCGTATGGTTGCGCAACTCCCGGGTCTGCTCGACTCCAGTGTGCGCAGCCTCAAGGCCGGTCGCACCCTGGCTGACGCCGTGTTGCTGGCCATTGAGACGTCCACAGACCCCCTCAAGACCAGTATCAGCCGGGTGGCCCGTAACGTGCAGATGGGGGTGAGTTTGCCCGAAGCCGTGCAGGACTTTGCCGAGCTGTATGACCGTGAAGAATTTCGCATGTTCGCCCTCGGCTTGAAGGTCAATCATCGCTACGGGGGCAACGCCAGTGAGCTGCTGGATAACCTGATCGTGCTGATTCGCGAGCGTGAGCAAGGGGCCCGAAAGTTGAAAGCCATGACCGGTGAAACCCGCATGACGGCCATTGTGTTGGGGTTGTTGCCGATACTGGTGTGCTCCTTTTTTATGATCAGCAACCCCAATTACCTGATCAACATGTGGCATGACCCCAAAGGTCAGAACTTGATGCTCACCGCCCTTGCCATGCAGGTGTTCGGCAGTGTGGCGCTGTGGCGCATGGTGCGGAGCGTATGACATGGCCTTTGTGATTTGCATATTGCTGATGGTGGCCGCAGTGGCGTTGCTGATCAATATTGCGGTGCGCGACCGCCTGCGCCAGCAGCGTGTGATGCAACGTCTGGAAGGGGAAAAGACCGGCCCTGGCAAGTTTGATACGTGGATGCGGGCGGTGGGTAACACCAAATTTGGCCAGCGATCAGTCTCGATGGACAGCGAGACCGAAGTGCTGCTCAACCGGGTAGGTTGGCGCACCGCTAACCAGCGCGCGCTGTTTGCCGCATTTCAGGTGGCGACCCCAGTGGCTTTTGCCGGGCTGGTGTTTCTAGGCCATGAGCTGTTCTTTCCTCGCTCCGGCAACCTGCTGGTGGTGCTGCTTTGTGCTTTGGTGTTGGGCTATCTGATCCCCAAACGCATGCTGGCCTATGTCGCCAAAAAACGTCAGCAAGAAATCGCGGTAGAGATCTCAACGTTTATTCCGTTGCTGCGCATTCTTTTTGAGTCAGGCATGGCGGTGGAGCAAGCCCTGCGGGTACTGAGCCTTGAGGCACGGCAGTTGTTGCCGGTGCTCACCGGTGAACTGCGCGTGGTGCTGGCGCGGGTGGACTCCGGCCTGGAGCTGGGCCAGGAACTGAGTAAAACCGCGAGCTTGCTGGACGTGGATGAGTTCAATGACACCTGTGTGATTTTGCTGCAATTGATTCAACAGGGCGGCGGTGCCATGAAGTCACTGCAAGCGCTTAAACAGATGCTCGATGACCGTCGTGCGGCGCGACTTGAAGAATACATCTCAAAAATGTCCGCGAAGATGTCTGTGGTGATGATGGTCTTTCTGTTTCCGGCGCTGATGCTGGTGCTGGCCGGACCCAGTTTTATTGCGATATCACGGGCGTTTGGCTCTTGATCAGGAGTAGGAATATGAAAGCAGTCCTTAGCGTGTGTGCCCTCCTGATGCTGGGGGGCTGTGCGACAGAAGGGCAGAGCAACCCGCCGTGGCTGGCCTTGACCGACAGCAGTTGCGCCAAGTTAAGCGGCGATCAGGAGTTGTCGATGAACCTGGCGGACGACATGGCCAAGGAGGGCAAGCTGCACGCCAGCCTCGCCAACTTGCAGAGCCTGCCGGAGCGTTATGCTCAGGTGCAGTTGCGAAAAGCGCGGATCTACCGCCAGTTGGGTCGCCCTGAAGCCGGGCCTTTATACCAAGGGCTGTTAAGCACCTGCCTGAGTGCTGAAGGGAACCACGGCCTTGGGCAACTGGCGGCAGGCGCTGGTGATAACGCCCTGGCGGTCAGTTACCTTGAGCGTGCAGCCCAAATGGCGCCTACCGATGACAAAATCAGAAACGATCTTGGCGTGGTTTATCTCAATCAACTGCAGCTCGACAAAGCCCGCTTCGAGTTTTTGACTGCACTGGAACTCAAGCAATCGGATTCGCTGGCGGCCTTGAATCTGGTGACGCTACTGATTTATCAGGACCAGTGGAGTGAGGCCGCGGAGTTGGTCACCCGTGCTCAATTGTCGCCAGAGCAAGTCAGTGATGCTCAGGCCAGGGCGCAAGCCTTGAAAACTCAAGCACGACCCACCAGCAACCAGGTGGCTGCGATCAAATAAGCTCAGGAGTTGTGCCATGAGAGAGTCGATTCGCGTGGGTGTACTGTTGGCGGTGCTGCCATTGAGTGCACTGGCCATTGAGCCGGGCCCGGCGTCCCAGTATCAGCAGGAAACGGAAAATTGGCTGCAACTGCAAGTGAGCGGCAAGGTGAAATCGCCGGTGCCTCAGGCAGCCACCGCAGCAGAGAGAGAACGTAGCCTGCAGCGCTGGTTGGACAGTTACACCCATCCAATCCCGGAGTACTACAAGCAAAAGGAAGGCGGGAGTGCCAAGCAGGACTGAGGCGAGGAGGGCTTGTTGTCGCTAACGTGGAACGAAGGCGGCTTTGCCGCCCATTGCAGCCTGCGTTCCTTGTCAGCGACTACGGTCTCTTCAAGCGCTGGTTTTAATGCGCGGTTTGCCGGCGCTGTTGATCCGATGCATTAGGGGACAAGGCCAGCGCCAGTTGAGTACGGTTGTTCATGTGGGTCAAACGCAACACCTGTGACACATAGAGTTTCACGGTGTTTTCGGTGATGCCCAGATCGCAGGCAATTTGATAGTTGGTTTGACCTTTGCTCACCAGTTTTGCAACGTCCAGTTGGCGTGGGGACAGCTGTTTGAAAATAGTCGGGATTTGCCCAGAGGGTGAAGCGTCCTGCTCCATGCCTTGAGCGGCATGGGCGTAGTGTGGCGGTCGGCGAACCGACTCCATGTCTTGATAAAGGTCGTCGATGGATTCAGCCAGATACTGCAATTTCTGGTTCAAATGCCCGAGCCGTTCAGTTTTTTGCCGTTCTTGCAGCACCGTGATCTGGCGCTGGATACCCTCAAGCAACTCGTTCAAGTCGACCGGTTTTTGATAGTAGTCAGCGATGCCCACGCGCAACGCTTTGATCACGTCTTGTTTGTCGGCTCGGCCGGTCAGCAAAATGCTTTCAAAGATCCGTTGCTTGCCCGCCAGGGCTTGCAAGTGTTGGGTCAGCTCGATGCCATTCATCTCTGGCATGTGGAGGTCGCACAACACAAGGGCGATGTCAGTGTCGGCCTCAAAAGCTTCGATGGCTGCACGACTGGATTCACACGGCACGCAACGGTAGCCGCTGCTTTCCAGAAACTCGCACAGTTCTTCTACGATTAACGCTTGATCGTCGACAACCAGTATTTTTATTAGGGCAGGGTTTTTCACGCGGTTCTCCATCCTGGTAAACCAATCCGGGACATCTTGGCAGTATCAATTGAGGTGGCTCAATTGAAGTTAGACTAACTTTAGTACTAGGTACAATGTATTAACCCGTTCACTCACTTAAATATAGAGCATGAGCGTTAGAATAAAACCTGCGAGCAGGAAGGGGGCGAAGGGAAGTTTTTTTGACGTTGCTCCATTCGGCTTATTGTCAGGATGCTTAAGCTGTTGATTCAGCAGCGGCAGTATTTTTGACGCGACCAACCAGGCGATGGCAACCCATAGTCCAGCACCGATAAGCGTCCCCAGAACCATCAGACGATCGGTTGCCAGTGCGAGTGCACACAGCAGTTTTACATCGCCTGCACCGAATTTATTGAGTGCATACCCGGGCAGAGTCAGTATCAGAATAATCAACAGTGCCCAGCCACCTTCTGCGGCACTGGCCCCGAGCAACGTGTGGCCGGTGCAAAGTAAGTATACGAGTGCCAAACTAACGGCGCCCAAAGTTAGAAGGTTGGAAATTTGACGCTGATATAAATCCTGAGCGGTACAGGCCACAAACCAGATCACGATAAGAACTATATTGAACACTTAATTAACATCCTTTTTTTACGAATGATTCTATGCTCAAACCACGTTGAATTGTCAGGGTAGACGCTGTCATGAAAATAGGACTTCCCCGAAAACAGCAAGGCGCAGCGGCCATCGAGTTTGCTTTGGTCTTTGTTATTTTTTTTGCAGTGTTATATGGCGTGGTGAGCTACAGCCTGCCGCTATTACTGTTGCAGTCATTCAACAACTCCACGGCCGAAGCGGTGCGTCGCAGTGTGGCAGTGGACCCGACGTTGGCGGCGTCGGCTTACAAGACCACCGTTGAGAACACGGCCAAAGCCGTGCTCAAAGATAAATTATCGTGGGTGCCGGGCGGGCTTAAAGTCACCCAAACGGCCGTATATGACCCGACAGCGGGCGTACTGACCGTCATGGCCAGCCTGCCCGCGAGTGCGTTGAGCACTATCCTGCCAGTCATCGTGCTGCCGGGAAATATCAGAGTGCCGAACCTGCCCGATAACCTGCAATCCACCTCGAGCATGAAGTTTTGACTCAGGGCCAAAGGCTGCTCGCACGCTGGTTGAGCCGAAACGAGCCTGAGCCTCCACCCGTTGCTGCCCTATTGCCCACCGGTAACGCCCTGCAACTGCTGCTCGATGATCGGGGGCGAGTGGTTCAAATCCACGGCGCACTGAATCATGGCCTGACGCCGGTGAAAGAGGGAGCAGAGCCGAAGCTGCTGCTGGACTATCTGATGCCGGGCAGTACCCAAGCCCTCGAAGGCACTCCAGCGCAGTGGACAGGGCAGATGATCGATCTCGACTTTCGGGGGGCTGACCAGCAGGTGCTGCGCACCCGAGGCTGGGTACAACCTCAGGCCGAGGGTTGGTTATTACAGTTGATAGACATCAGCGATTTACAGCGCGACAGCCAGCAAGCGCGCGTGAACGCCCACAATAGCGACTTGATTCACAGCATTGGCCAACAACTGCGCCAGTGCGACCTGGCGCGACTGCCTGCGGTGATGCTTGAGGCCTTGCAGCAGGTGGCTGAGCATTGGCGTGTGCCCGGCGTGGCGCTGGCCTTGCGCACGGACACGCACCTGGGGTGGCGGCTGTACAGTGCGTATCACGCCTTCGACACCCCGCAGTTATGGACGACGGGACAAACCCTTGGCACAGCACTGGATGGTTTGAACGAGTGCGCGCCGATTCCCGTGAGTGCCAAACAGGCTGACAACCAGTGGCTTATCAGCCTGTTTGGCAATGCAGAGGGTTTACTGGTGCCTTTTCGCGACCAGAGCGGGGCGTCGGCGTGGTTGCTGTTGGGGTTTTATTCGGCACCGTCTGGTGGCGCGCAGACGAGCGCCCGTGATTGGTTGCAGGTGTGCGCGACGATTGCCGGGCCGTTGCAAGACCGCTTGCGAGCGCAGCATTACGAGCAACAGCGCGAACGTATGGAAGCATTGCAAGGGCTGCTCGGTACGGGCTGGTGGGAATGGCTGCAAACTACTCGGCAAATGCAATTGGCGCCTCAACTGAGTGCCAGCCTCTTGCCCGCACTGGAGTCGGTGTCGTTGTCACGTGAGGCATGGCTGGCGCTGTTTCATCCCGCTGATCGCGATGAAATCAGTAGCGGCTTTACCGCGTTGCTGGAGCAGGGAACGCCGCTCTTACTGTGCGCCCGCGTGCATCAACCGCAGGGCACTGAACCGGCGCAGTGGTACCGCATTCAAGGGCAGGTACTGGGCAAGGGGGCAGGGCGTCGGATTGTCGGTTTCATGCTGAATGTCAGCGACATCAAAAATCAGCAACTGCAAGCGGCAGCGGCACAGGCCCGTTTGGGTAACGTGATCGCCCGCTCACCGGCCGTGATTTATGTACAGCGTTATGTTGAAGGCGCCTTGGTGCCCGAATTTTTCAGTGAAAGCCTGCAGCCCTTGCTGGGGTTAGGTCTTGACGACTGCTCGGGGTCTGCATTGATCGAGCGTATTCATCCCGACGACCGTGAACACTACCTGGAGCGCACTCGCCAGTTGCTGCGTGAGGGAAGCGCCCGTGGTCGTTATCGCCTGCGTGATCAGCAGGGCAATTACCACTGGTTGCTTGATGAGGCCAAATTACTGCGTGACGATTTGGGGCTGCCTGTTGAAGCGGTCGGGCTGTGGCTGGACGTTACCGAAGCAACCGAGGTGGCAGAGCGAGTCCGGCACAGTGAAGAGCGTTACCGGATACTGGTCGAAGATTCGCCCGCGATGATTTGCCGTTACCTGCCGGACTTGACCCTGACGTTTGGCAATCGGCCGTTGGCCAACTACCTGGAGTGCGCGCCCGAACAACTGCCGGGGATTAACCTGGCCAGTTGGCTGTCGCAGGAACAGCATGAGGCGTTCTTGCAGCGCATGGCCAGTTTGACCCCTGAACTCCCGGTCAGTACGGCTGAAATCAGCCTGCAACTGCCGGGGCGTGAACATGCGTGGTGGGTGTGGTCTGACCGAGGTGTTTTTGATGGGCAGGGCCAATTGTTAGAGATTCAGGCGGTCGCCCGCGACAACACGGAAGTCAGACGCTCGCAACAACAACTGACCCACGGCGCCAAAATGGCCACCCTTGGCGAAATGGCCACGGGGTTGGCCCACGAAATCAACCAGCCGCTGAATGTGATGCGCATGGCCATCGTTAACGTGCTCAAACGGCTGAGCAATGGCGATGTGCAAATTGACTACCTGCAAGAGAAGCTCACCCGAATTGATGCGCAAATCCAGCGGGCGGCTCGGGTGGTTGATCACATGCGGGTATTTGGGCGTCGCTCCGAGATAGAACAGCAATTGTTCAATCCTGCGCAGTCGCTGGAAGGCACGTTGGCCCTGTTGGGGGAAGGTTTGCGCGGTAAAGGGGTAGAGATCCGCAGTGATGGTCTGAACTGTAGCGTTCATGTGCGTGGTCATACCGATCAGTTGGAGCAAGTGCTGATCAACCTGCTGGTCAACGCCCGCGATGCCTTGTTAAGCAAGTGTGAGACGGACCGCGATTTCAAGCCGTGGATTGCCTTGAGCTCGGAGCGGGCAGGCAACTGTGTGCGTCTTTGGGTGCAAGACAATGGCGGCGGGATTGACCCGCGTTTGCTGGAGCGCATCTTCGAACCGTTCTTCACCACCAAGCCTGTGGGTGTGGGCACAGGCCTGGGCTTGTCGGTGAGCTACGGCATCATCGACAACATGGGTGGGCGCTTGAGCGTCAGCAACACCGAGCATGGCGCTCGGTTCTGCGTGGAATTACCGGTGGTGGATGAGGGATAGAGGCACAGATAAAGACGCGTAAAAATCCCGTAGCAGCTGCCGAAGGCGGCGTTCGGCGGCAAAGCCGTCGTAAATTCAGAGATCGCGGTGTATTTGTTAGACCGCGCGCTCAGGTTTTACGATCGCTTCGCAATCGGACGCAGCCTTCGGCAGCTGCTACGCGAGTGGTGGTGCGGGTCAAAGCACCAGTTGGGCGCGGCCTCCGGCATTGCAGGAGAGATTGGCGCCGACTTCGGCGTTGCCCAAACTGATGCCTAGGGCTTTTAACAAGGTATTGACGAGCGGATCGAGCAACGGTGATAGCACACTGCTCAATGCCGTTGTTAATGCTCCGGTGAGTTGGTTGAGCAGATTCGAGACGGAACTGAGCAGATCACCCGTGACGGTTTTGCCTGTTGGGGGCGTATACGAAGTTTGAACATTTCCAGTAAGAGCACTCAGACTGCCAATCACGTCCACCGTGGTGAGTTTTTTTGAATAAGGGGCAAGGTTTATTGTGGGCAGGGTTGAAGGGGTGGCTGATGTTGCTGAGTAATAAATATCTCCCGGCGGCTGGCTGACGCTAGACCTGACCAGCACATTGAAACTGCCGGCCTTGCCTGGATCTATGTCGCAAATAAGCGCAAGGAGGCACGTTTTGATATTTATGTTAATAAGCTTCACGGGCGAAACAACCAACTTTCCATCTTTGTCTACGCCGGGGAAGATTCCTGTTGTGGGGGCACTGCCAATCGTCAGGGTGGCCACTGAGGTTGAGGCATGGGCTGTCAGTGATTTTGATCCGCCGGAGGCGCAGCTATAGTCGGTTACGTAAGCATTTGCGCTCGCGGCTTCGACATAGACGTCCAGTGAAGACGCGATGCTCAGGGTGGCTGACTGGCAGGACACAAGGCATTTGACGGCATCAATCAAGTTAAGTGACAAGATTTTCTTCGTCACTTCCAAGACGGTTGATAAAACACTGCTGAGCGCATCCGTCAGGGGTTGCAACGTTTGGAGGATGGCGAGATCAACGTGGATGCGGGCTTGAACTTGTGCTGTCTTGACCGCTATTTGATTTGGCCCGGTCGGATTGGCTTTCGCCAGCGCCGGGTTACCGGTACTTGATGTTTGTGGCGGCTGGATGATTTTTACGTAGACGGTGGCTGCACCAATCAAAGGAATGTTGGTATTGATCGTGGCGGTTGCCCCACTGCTACCTCCGGCGACTTGAACAATGCCGTCCAGTAAATCGAAGGCCTTTAGGCTGGTATCTAGCCCTGAAGTGGGTGTTCCATTTTTTATATTAAGCACATCTCCCAGTTTGATGATTTGAGTGTTCTTGGTAATCAGTTTTATATCGGTCAGTGCTTTTGACGCAACGGTGACACCGCCGCCATTCTTTTCAAGTACTTTGATTGCTGCATCCAGAAGTTGAGTGACTTGTATATTGCTGTTTAACAGTTGGTTGTAATCACCCGCCGTTGCACCGACGTTAATGGCCAGTTGATCAAGATAACTGAGCAGGTTGATATTGGCCGCTGCCAAGCCTTGCCAGGAAACTGCGCTCAACGACAAGTTGCCGCCTAATAGCCCGCCAATCAGGCTGTTAAGCAGCGGTGAATTGGCCGTATTGATGTCCACCAATGAACTGTTGATTGTCAGTCTGGCCAAGGGCGCACCGCCAATCGCCCCCACCGCACTCGCCGTCAGCGGAGTATTGATCAAGAACTTGCCATTGGAATAAAACGACCACAAACCGCCGGCCACGCTGGTGGGGACGGTGGTGGTGGCGATCACGCGTATGGCGTCGGATTTGGTGCTGTCCAGTTTGAAGGCGCGCAGGTTGTTGCTGCCCGTCACCAGTGTGCCGCAGGTGGTGTTGATCTTCTGCACGGTGCCCGGCGTGAAGCTATTGCGGGTGGCGCTCTCGTTGGCGTAGGTGGGGGCTGTGCCCGCCGTGCAACTGCCACCACGGCTCACGGCTTCAAGCACCGCCAAATCCGCGACTCGCTGCAATTTGCGCTGCTCCAGATACAACCGCCCGCTGTCGACCACCAACAGCATGAATAAAAGAACCAGACCCAGCGTGACGGCGGCCATTAAACCAATGGCCCCGCGCTGTTGTTCAGGTCCTTTGAATTGAATAGAACGAAGGGGGGGAGACATCAAGCACTCCTGTTGCTGGAAAACACCCAGCGCTAACGCTCCAAAGTTTCAGCGAGTGTAGCCAAGAAGTGTGTACTGCGCTGGCAAGTTGCCAGTTTTAGAAGCGCGATGTGCGGGGGTTATCAAAACTGTTCGTTATAGGAGGCTTTGCAACTAACGTACTCGCGAAAGTATTAATACATTGGTAGGTGTTAGTTTCGCGAGTACGTTTGCTGACTACTTAACGTGAACCTGGTTTTGGTGGGTAATCGCTGAAGATTTTAGCCACGGCTTTATGAATGGCCGCGCTGCGTTCCTCAGGCGACGGGGTATCGTCGACGACTTTTTCTGCGCTGCCACGCCAGACCAGTTGACCGGTTTTGGCATCCATCAGGTCAATTTGAAGCGTGCCCACCTGATAGACGACATTGCGGGTTTCGTTATACATCGGTGGGCCCCAGTAACCTTCCCACGGGCCGCCCCAATAACCTCCCCAAGGTCCGCCCCAAGGGCCGCCGTAACCATAGTTGGTGACGATCTGCTCCTGACGGTTGGCGACGATCAGCCAGGTGTGCACCAGCAGATCCGGCTTGGCGCCGGGCGCTACCGGGCGCAAGCCCTTTTGATCCATTTGGGTGGTTACCGCCTGCATGATCCGCTGCTCGGTCAACTCGCTTCTGAGCATCGGGTTATTGGGCTGGTACTGAACGGGAGGATCTTGCCAGGCCCACGTATGAAAGGCCGCGAAATCCGTAGCGGGGTTGTAATCGTAGTTAACCTGCATGGATTCGCAGGCACTGAGCAACAGGGCCATGCCCAATAATGCAATGCGACGAAGCATAATAGTTCTCCGCTAAAACAATCAGTCTTAATGAGGAGGGTAAGCCTGCACTGCCTTGTTCAGTGATTCGCGCAGGGCGTCACCGCGTTCGCTCAGGCTGCCGGTACTGCTGGTTTCTGCACTCGAACTCCACACCGGTTGCCCGGTTTTACCGTCATACAGATTGATCCGCACCACCATGACGTCCACCTGATAAGTGCGGATCACAGGTACGGAGCCGTACATCCCGCCATAACGTCCCCAACGGTCGCCATAGCCAGCCCCGTAACCAGCCCCATAACCATAGTCGTCCTGAACCTGACGCAAGCGTTTTTCTGTATGTAAATCTGCACTCACCAGCAGGTCGGGCGGACGATTGGGTTGCACTGGCCGTAAACCGCGCTGATCGAGGGCATTACTTACCGCTTCGGCAATTTGCGCCGAGTCGGCCCACGCGGTGCCCACCGGCAAGCGGCCATTGAGCCAGGCCCAGCTTTGGTAACGGCCGTAATCCCGTGGCGGCGCCGGGTAGGCGCTCAAGTCCAGGGTGTTGGCCGCTTGCGCCGGGGCGGGCGGCATCGGCATTGCGCTGGGTGTGTAGGGGTTTGGGCTTTGGCAGGCGCCCAGTGCAAGGCTCAAAACGAGTAAGGCAGCACGGCGATACATGATGTTTTCCCTCAAACGAGCGGTTTAAACCGGACGGCACACCCAATGCAGATAGCGGCCCAACCCCGCAAAGGCCGGGTGACGACGATGGGCCATTTCCATTTCTATCAACGCAGCCAATTCAGCACGGGCCTGAAACTCAACGGGCATGTAGTCATGAAATACCCGTACGCCACTTTGTGTCTCTGTTTTCCACAAGTCTTGCATCGCTGTCGCCAGTTCCCGTGGGTCGAGCGGTTGCTGAGGCGTCAGGCTTTGCTTCTCGCCAGCCATGTCGTTCTTGCGCATTTTGCGGAAGTGGCCTTTGAGCAGGTTGCGATAGATCAGCGCGTCGCGGTTATAAAACGCCAGCGACAACCAACCGTCCTGGGCGGTCAATTGGTGCAATACCGGCAAAATGGTGTGGGGCTCGGCCAGCCATTCCAGTACGGCGTGGCACAGCACCAGATCATAAGGTTCGGTCAGTTGGCCCAGCAGTTCCTGCCACGGGGCCTGAATGAAGGTGGCCGTCTGGCCGGCTTCGGCAAACCGTTGGCGAGCGCCTTCGAGCATCGGCGCAGCAGGCTCGGCCAATGTCACGTCGTGGCCTTGTTGGGCCAGCCACAGCGACATATGGCCCAGCCCGGCGCCAATATCCAGTACGCGCAACGGGCGCTTGGGCAAAGACTCTTCAAGGTCGGCCTGTAGCACAGCGAGGCGAATGGCCCCTTTGGCGCCGCCATAGATTTTTTCGGCGAAGCGGGTCGCCAGTTGATCGAAGTGACGGTCACTCATTTGCTGAAACGCCTTTCGTTATCGGCCAGTTTGTTGCGCACCACTTCATTCATGTCCAGCCCAAGCTCCGCGCACAGCAACACCAGATACAACACGATATCGCCCACTTCCTGGCCGGCGTGGGCCAGTTTGTCAGCAGGGAGCTGGCGTGACTGGTCTTCTGTCAGCCACTGAAAGATTTCTACCAGTTCAGCCATTTCAACACTGGCGGCCATGGCCAGATTTTTCGGGCTGTGAAATTGTTTCCAGTCGTTGTTATCGCGGATGCGATGCATGCGCTGAGTCAGTTCGTCGAGGTTCATCGGGGTGTGCTCTCCAGAAGACGCAAAGCTTGCGGCTCAACGAACCTTGGCGCAAGTGAAAAGCCAAATCCCACCCCCCGCTCCGTAGCAGCTGCCGCAGGCTGCGTTCGGCTGCGCAGCAGTCGTCAATGCGCCACCCGCGGTATTCAGGTTGTACGAGCCTTACGCGTCCGGACGCAGCCTGCGGCAGCTGCTACGGGATTTGATCAAGCGGGCATTCGCCGATGGGGCGCCACTGCCCGACCATGTGCACCAGATCGCCGTGCCCATTGAGCTGGAAGTCGCCGCTGGAACTCACCTCACTGCTCAGCAGGATCACTTCGCCGGGTAAGCGCACCGGCTTTTTGAAGTCCACGCTGATCTCTACATTGGTGCTTGGCACGTGGGAGTTGAGCGCCGCCAGCGCCCGGGCTTTTAGCCAAAGGCCGTGGGCAATGGCGCTGGGCAGGCCAAATAGTTTGGCGCTGGCTGCGCTGAGGTGGATGGGGTTGTAGTCGCCCGAAACCTTGGCGTAACGACGGCCAATGTCTGCAGGGGCGTACCAACGCGTCAGTTCGTTCAACGCCAGCGGTGCAGCGACAGGGTGTTCAGGTACTTCGCCGGGCAATTTGACGCCTTTGCACAGCAAGGTACTGCGGGCTTCCCACAAGGGACCGAGCCAATCATCCACCCGAGTGATGACATCAAAGGTGGCGCCTTTGGCGTGTGGTTGCAGGTTGTCCACGTACACACCGATGTGCAGTTGACTCACACCGCCCATGGGTCGCAACACTCGGATCCGGTTACTCAGGTGAATCAGCCCCAACAGCGGGAAAGGGAAGTCCTTATCGGTCAGCAATTGCATTTGCAGGCCGAACGCCAATACATGGGGATACGTAGGCGGCAACAGTGGGCTGGGCGCCAACCCGCAGACGTCGCGAAAGGCTTGCAGCGACGGCGCGTCAACCGGTACCCAGCTGCGCAAGCCCTGTTCAGGCAGTGTGCTGCCGGTAATCTTGCGTTTTGCGGCCGCGTGAGCGTACAGGGCCGGTAAATGAGGTGCACTGGCGAGGTCTGTCCATGTGACGCTCATGCTTCATGCTCCCAATACGCTTTGGCCGCATACCCGCAAGGCTTGCCCGGTCACAGCGCCCGAACCCGGCTGGCTGAGCCAGGCGACAGCTTCGGCAACATCTTGCGGTTGACCGCCCTGGCCTAACGAGCTCATGCGCCGACCCGCTTCACGCAGGGCAAAGGGAATATGCGCGGTCATTTGAGTTTCGATAAAACCGGGTGCCACAGCGTTGATGCTGATGCCACGTTCGCTCAACACAGGGGCCCACGCCTGTGCCAAACCGATCAGTCCGGCTTTGCTGGCGGCGTAGTTGGTCTGACCCCGATTGCCGGCAATGCCACTGATGGAGGCGAGCAGAATGACCCGGCCGTTATCACGCAGGGTCCCGCTGTCGAGCAGGGCTTTGGTCAGCACTTGAGGCGCGTTGAGGTTGACGGCAATCACCGCATCCCAAAACTCAGGGGTCATGTTGGCCAGGGTTTTGTCACGGGTGATGCCCGCGTTATGCACCACAATGTCGACGCCTTCAGGCAACTGTTCGATGAGGCGGGCAGGGGCGTCCGGGGCGCAAATATCCAGCGCGATGCTGTTCGCGCCCAAGCGGGCGGCCAGTGCATCAAGGTCACTTTTGGTGGCGGGCACATCGAGCAGGATGACTTCGGCGCCGTCTCGAGCCAGTGTTTCGGCAATGGACGCACCAATACCGCGAGCGGCGCCGGTCACCAGCGCCTTGCGTCCGGCCAAAGGCCGTGTCCAGTCTGCGACCTGTGACCCGCAGGCATTCAGGCGAATGACTTGGCCACTGATATAGGCACTTTTAGGTGACAGGAAAAAGCGCAGTGCCCCTTCCAGTTGGGCTTCAGCCCCTTCGTCGACGTACAGCAATTGCAAGGTGGCGCCATTGCGCAGTTCTTTGGCCAGCGAGCGGCTAAAGCCTTCAAGGGCTCGCTGAGCGCTTGCGGAGAAGGGATCGCTCAACGTTTGCGGAGCGCGGCCCAGAATCACCACGTGGGCGCTGTGCTCAAGGCTGCGCATCAAGGGCTGGAAGAATTCGCGCAGCTGCTTGAGCTGGTCGGTATGCAGCAGTTCGCTGGCGTCAAACACCACCGCTTTGACTTTGGGCCCGGTGCCGGGAATCCAGGGCGAGGCGACCAACGGCTCAGGGCCATAACTGAATACCGTGTCGGTGAGCTTGGCAGCAAAGCGGTTCACCTGTTCGGCCAAAGCGCCGCCGCCAATCAGCAGAGGCCCTTCGATGGGGCGCAGGCGCCCAGCTTGCCAGCGTTCCAGTCGCACCGGTGACGGCAGCCCCAACGCGCCGACCAGTCGCTGGCCGAGGGATGAGTTGACGAAGTCAATATAACGGTCTGACATGGAACACTCTCCGACTGATGGGGTTCAAAAGGTTGACCACACACAAGCGATAGTCGTTCGTTCTTAGCGATAAGACCTACGCTTGTACCGATCAAAGTTCATAAGAGAATAGGGTGAATCGTATGAGTCTGCGTCGTGTCGCCATTATTGGCGGTAACCGAATCCCGTTTGCGCGCTCCAACGGGCCGTATGCGACCGCCAGTAATCAGGACATGCTGACGGCCGCCCTTGAAGGGTTGATTGAGCGTTACAACCTGCACGGGCAGCGTCTGGGCGAAGTGGTGGCCGGGGCGGTACTCAAGGATTCGCGCGATTTCAGCCTGACCCGCGAGTGTGTGCTGGGTTCGCGCCTGTCGCCGCAAACACCGGCTTATGACATTCAACAAGCCTGCGGCACAGGGCTTGAAGCGGTGTTGCTGGTGGCCAATAAAATTGCCCTGGGGCAAATCGACTGTGCGGTGGCCGGAGGTGTCGACACCACCTCTGATGCGCCGATTGGCCTCAATGACGGGCTGCGCAAATGGCTGTTGCAGTTCAATCGCACTAAATCCCCTGTGGATAAATTCAAGAGTTTGCTGCAATTGCGCCCCGGCTTTTTAAAGCCGGAGTTCCCGCGCAAGGGCGAGCCGCGCACAGGGCTGTCTATGGGCCAGCACTGTGAGTTGATGGCACAAACCTGGAGCATCCCCCGGGTTGAACAGGATGAATTGGCTTTGCACAGCCATCAGGCATTGACCCGGGCCTATCACGCTGGCTGGGAAGATGATCTGCTCACGCCGTTCAGAGGCCTGAGCCGCGATAACAACCTGCGTGCTGATCTGACGATGGAGAAGCTGGCCGCGCTCAAACCCGTGTTTGAACGCAGTGCCAAAGGCACGTTGACGGCGGGTAACTCAACCCCGCTGACAGACGGTGCCGCCGTCGTGTTATTGGGCAGTGAAGAGTGGGCCAAGGAGCGTGGGCTCCCCATTTTGGCTTATCTGCGCGATGGCGAAACTGCGGCAGTGGATTTCGTGCACGGCGCCGAAGGTTTGCTGATGGCTCCGGTGTATGCGGTGCCGCGATTGCTGGCGCGCAATGGCCTGACCTTGCAAGACTTTGACTACTACGAGATACACGAGGCGTTTGCCGCACAGGTGCTCTGCACCTTGAAAGCCTGGGAGGACGCAGCCTACTGCAAAAGCCGTCTTGGCCTTGAGGCGCCGCTGGGGTCGATTGACCGTAGCAAACTCAACGTCAAAGGCAGTTCACTGGCCGTTGGGCATCCGTTTGCGGCCACGGGCGGGCGGATCGTGACCAATTTGTCCAAGTTGCTCGCCACTGCCGGGCAAGGCCGGGGGCTGATCTCTATCTGCGCTGCGGGCGGTCAGGGCGTGACCGCCATTCTTGAGCGATGAAGCTTTATTGCGCAGGCAGTGCGTTCTGCGCCAGCAGTGCTTCTTCGCGGCTGCGACTGGCGTAGCTTTCAGCCATCACCGAACAGACGATCAGCTGCAACGGATGGTAAATCATGATCGGCAGCAGAATCAGGCCCAGACCGGGGTTGGCGCCGAAGATCAGCGCGGCCATCGGCGCTCCGGCGGCCAATGATTTCTTGCTGGCGCAGAACACGGCGGCA
This sequence comes from Pseudomonas sp. TMW22091, assembly GCF_022496705.1. NCBI lineage: Bacteria > Pseudomonadati > Pseudomonadota > Gammaproteobacteria > Pseudomonadales > Pseudomonadaceae > Pseudomonas > Pseudomonas sp. TMW22091. The sequence goes on along the minus strand of NZ_SCFI01000005.1, from coordinate 29,947 downwards.
ATTTCATCGGGGGTACTGAATTTCAGGGCGCGAGCGGTGCGGGTGGTCAACCACAAGATGATCGCGAGCAGGATCGCACTGCCCACCAGCGCGCTGACAATCACGGAGGTGCCTTGTTGCTGCCACATGCCCGAGACCATCGAGTTGCAGAACGCGGCATACACCAACAGCAGAATCACCAGTTTGTCGACGATGTTGGTGTAGCGCTTATGGCGAGCGAAGAAGCGACCCAACCACGGGCGCACCAATTGGCCCAGCACCAAGGGCAGCAACAGCATGGCGCACAGGTCGAGCAAGGTTGAGCCCAGGTCAATCCCGCCGGCACCGCTGCCCACGACGAAACTGACCAGCAGCGGGGTCAGAAATATCCCCAGTACGCTGGACAGGCTGGCGTTGAGAATCGCCGCCGGCACGTTTCCGCCTGCGCTGCCGGTCAGAGCCACCGAGGACGAAATGGTTGAAGGCAGGGCGCACAAGTAGAAGAAACCCAGCATCAGCAAGGGCGGGATATGGCTGCCCAGCAGTTTGTCGGCGATCAACCAGATCAGCGGGAAGACAATAAACGTAAAGCCTTGCACCATCATGTGCAGGCGGATGTTCTTAAGACCGTGGCTGATCTGCTCGCTGGACAGGTTGACCCCATGCAGGAAAAAAACCAGAAACACACCGATGTTGATGACCCATTCAGCGTGCATGGCGCCGCCGCTACTGCCGAACTTCGGAAACACATACGCGAGAAAGGTCGCTAGCAGCATCCCGCACAGAAACCAGTCAGTGAACAGACGTTTGAGGTGTTTGAGCACAGGCATGGGGGGACTCTAATATTGTAAGAATTGATAACTTAGCCTAACGTCGGGCTTCACTGACGTCTTGCGACATAAGGCCAACCAATGCCGACTAACGGACAGCGTGGCGCGCCAAGGGCGATTCCACAGCTTGATGCTTTACCGCGACCGCTGTATGCCCGGTCTGAGAGTCTGGGGGCTGGGTCGTGGACGCCGCGTCATCGGCATGACTGGGTGCAGTTTTCGTACGCCATCAGCGGCGTATTGGGTGTCCATACCGACGAAGGCAGTTTCTTCGCGCCGCCGCAGTGGGGTATCTGGATTCCGGCCGGGCTGGAGCATGAGGTGTTGACCTCGACTCGCGCAGAAATGCGCAGCCTGTATGTGCGCCCCGAGGTTTGCCGATGGGCGCCCACCCATTGCCGGGTGCTGGAAGTCACGCCGTTGGTCCGTGAGTTGATCAAGCGCTTCTGTGCTTTACCGGTGCAATACCCAGAGGGAGGCAGCCCTGAAGAGCGCTTGGTGCAAGTACTCCTCGACCAGTTGGCCGACTTGACCGAGGTGGGGTTCTCGCTGCCTTTACCGCGTCATGCCCGGTTACTGGCCTTGTGCAACGAGCTGATCGAATGCCCGGATGCAGAAGTGAGTTTGAGCCAGTGGGCGCAGCGGCTGGGTACTTCAGAAAAAACCCTGATGCGTTTGTTCGACCGGGAAACCGGTTTGAGCTTTCGCAGTTGGCGTCAGCGCATGCGCTTGCTGTCCTCACTGCGAGTGCTGGAGGAGGGTGTCAGCGTGACCGGAGCTGCGTTATCGTGCGGGTACGATTCGACCTCGGCCTTTATTGCCGCCTTTAAAAAAATGTTCGGGTTTACGCCGGGCGAATTATTCAGGCAGTGATTCGTCTATCATCCGGAACGCATGGCGCAGGACGCCAGCCTCTGGATATTTTGGACAGAGGGAGTGTAAACAAGCGACGCTTAACGCGGTTCCCCTCTCCCCGTAACGAGTGGATTGCCGTATAACGAATGACTTTCGCGTGTTTGGTAACAAAGGACCCACAATAAAAGCTGATGAAGACTCCAAAACGCTTAGAAGCCCTGATCGAAGACGGTCTGATCGACGAGGTGCTGCGCCCACTCATGAGTGGCAAAGAAGCAGCTGTGTACGTAGTCCGCTGTGGCAATGAGCTACGGTGCGCCAAGGTTTATAAGGAGGCTAACAAACGTAGTTTCCGTCAGGCCGCCGAGTATCAGGAGGGTCGCAAGGTTCGCAACAGCCGTCAGGCCCGAGCGATGGCCAAGGGCTCGAAGTTCGGCCGCAAAGAGACCGAAGACGCCTGGCAAAATGCCGAAGTGGCTGCACTGTTCCGTCTGGCGGGCGCCGGTGTTCGCGTTCCCAAGCCGTTCGACTTCCTTGAAGGCGTGCTGTTGATGGAACTGGTAGCGGATGAGTACGGCGATGCCGCTCCGCGTCTGAACGACGTGGTGCTGGAACCGGATCAAGCCCGCGAGTACCACGCCTTCCTGATTCAACAGATCGTGCTGATGTTGTGCACGGGGTTGGTTCACGGTGACTTGTCCGAGTTCAATGTACTGCTCACGCCGACCGGCCCGGTGATTATTGACTTGCCGCAAGCGGTCGATGCTGCAGGCAATAACCACGCGTTCACCATGCTGGAGCGTGACGTGGGCAACATGGCGTCCTATTTCGGACGATTTGCCCCCGAGTTGAAGACCACCAAGTACGCCAAGGAAATGTGGGCGCTTTACGAAGCGGCTACCTTGCACCCCGGCAGCGTATTGACCGGCGAGTTTGACGAGCCGGACGAGCTGGCTGATGTGGGCGGTGTGATGCGCGAGATCGAAGCGGCCCGTCTGGACGAAGCGTTTCGTCAGGCCGTGCGGGCGGCAGACGATGCCCCGCCGAGTAAAACCGAAGAGCCGCCTCCGCCCTGGATGCAGTGATTCGATGAATAAAAATCCGGCTTCGGCCGGATTTTTTGTGCCTTGCAATTGCCCGGATTTCAAAACCGGTTCAGCGGAATCTTCAGGCTGTGCAAGCCGCTTTCATCGGCAGGCGGCAGGTTGCCGGCGCGAATGTTCACCTGGATGGCCGGAATCAGCAGCGCCGGAACACCCAAGGTTGCATCGCGGGCAGTGCGCATGTCGACAAAGCCCGCCAGATCAATGCGGTCGTTAACGTGGATATTGCTGGCGCGCTGTTCATGCACGGTAGTTACCCACGAGGCCTCTCGCCCTGCGGGTGGATAGTCATGGCACATAAACAGTCGCGTTGAGTCGGGAAAGGCCAGCAGGCGCTTGATCGAAAGGTACAACTGCCGCGCATCGCCCCCCGGGAAGTCACAGCGCGCGGTGCCCACATCGGGCATGAACAGCGTGTCACCGACGAACAGGTTGTCGCCTTCAACCTGATACGCCATGTCAGCCGGGGTGTGCCCTGGTACATGCAGCGCCCGCACGTTCAATCGCCCAATCTGGAACTCGGCGTCTGCTTCGAACAGGCGGTCGAACTGGGAACCGTCCAGCTTGAACTCAGGTTCCAGGTTGTAAATATCGCGAAATACGCCCTGAACCTGAGTGATTGCCGCGCCAATGCCGATCTGACCGCCCAGGGTGCGTTTCAGGTAGGCGCTGGCAGACAAATGGTCGGCATGGGCATGGGTCTCCAGCAGCCACTGCACTTTCAAACCTTTGGCCTGCACAAAGGCGGCGATGTTATCGGCGCTGGCAGTGCTGATTCTCCCGGCAGCGGCATCGTAGTCGAGCACCGGGTCGATGATCGCGCATTCCTCTTGGCCTGCGGCATAGACCACATAGCTTACAGTCGAGGTCGCAGGGTCGAAAAATCCTTGAATGTCGGGGTGCATGAATGGCCTCGCGCAGATCAATAAGTATTCAATATATTGAAACATATATTATCGGGTCGTAGACTGTCGACCATCACGTCACGGAGCGTTCCATGTCTGCTCAACTCACCCACGAAGAAATCGGCCTGTTGCGCGACTCTGCTTCCAAAGCCTGCACCCTGCTCAAAGCCTTGGCCAATGAAGACCGGCTATTGTTGCTCTGCCAGCTCACCCAAGGTGAACGCAATGTAGGCGAACTTGAAGCACTGACAGGCATTCGCCAGCCCACGCTGTCGCAACAGCTTGGTGTGCTGCGCGATGAAGGCATGGTCAATACGCGACGGATGGGCAAGTACATTTTTTATTCACTCGCCAGTTTTGAAGTGGTTTCTGTGATGCAGACCTTGTCGGGGCTGTATTGCGGGCAAGCCCTGAAAAAGTGACGCGGCGGGTTCCCTGCCGGCTTATTCCATTTATTTTGTTGTGACTGGAGCGCTCAATGGAGCAAAGCATCAAGCGAATCGACGCGTCATTTTCGGTGGCAGGGCAGATTGATCCTGCGGATCTCACCGTGTTGGCGGCACAGGGTTTTCGCACTGTGATCTGCAATCGACCTGACCATGAAGGCGGGCCACAGCAACCAGACCACACTGCGATTGAGCAGGCAGCGCACGCGGTAGGCCTGAGCTTCGTTTACTTGCCGGTGCTGACTACGGGCGCGACGCCTGAACAAGCCAGTCAGTTGCGCCAACTGCTCAACGAATTGCCTAAACCTGTTCTGGCCTACTGCCGAACGGGTAATCGCTCATCAAAGCTTTACGAAGCCGCCACGCAACCTGCGCGTGAGCTCAAGCAATACGATGTGGTCGTCGTGGGTGGCGGCTCGGCGGGTATCTCCGTCACGGCCAGCCTGCTTAAACGTAACGCTTCGTTGCGCATCGCCGTTATCGAACCCAATAGCGAGCATTACTATCAGCCCGCGTGGACGCTGGTTGGCGGTGGTGCCTACGATGTCAAAGACACCGTGCGCCCTACCGCGCAGGTGATGCCCAAAGCTGCGGTCTGGATCAAAGCGTCACTGTCGGCCTTTGCCCCGCAACGCAAGGTCGTGTTGCTGTGCGATGGCACCGAGCTGGGCTATCAGCAATTGATCGTCTGCCCCGGCTTGCAACTGGCCTGGGAGAACATCGAAGGCCTTGAAGAAACGTTGGGTAAAAACGGGGTGACGTCCAACTATCGCCACGATCTGGCTCCCTACACCTGGGAGCTGGTACGCAACCTGCGTGGCGGCAAAGCTTTATTCACCCAACCGGGCATGCCGATCAAATGTGCAGGCGCTCCGCAAAAAGCCATGTACCTGTCCTGCGATTATTGGCGCAAGCAAGGGGTACTGGATTCGATTGCGGTGGAGTTCAATCTGGCAGGCGCGGTGTTATTCGGTGTTCCCACCTTTGTGCCGCCATTGATGAAATACGTTCAGGCCTACAACGCCCAATTGGCCTTCCAGTCCAATCTGGTCAAGGTGGATGGCCCCAACAAAAAGGCCTGGTTTGAGGTGACAGACGCTGCCGGTCAAGTGACCCGTGTTGAGAAATCCTTCGACCTGTTGCATGTCGTGCCGCCTCAACAAGCGCCCGATGTCATTCGGCGCAGTGAGTTGGCTGATCAGGCGGGCTGGTTCGAGACTGATCCGGCGACCTTGCAACACCCGCGTTATCCCGAAATATTTGCCTTGGGTGATGTGTGTAACACCACCAATGCCAAAACAGCGGCGGCAGCTCGCAAGCAAGTGGTGGTGGTCGCTGACAACCTGCTGGCGTTGCGCAGTAATGCGCCGTTGCCCAAACGTTATGACGGGTATGGTTCATGCCCGCTGACGGTGGAAAAAGGCAAAGTGATTCTGGCCGAGTTTGGTTATGGCGGGAAATTGCTCCCCACCTTCCCACTGGACCCGACCGTGGCGCGCAAATCGGCCTGGCTGCTCAAAGCCACGCTACTGCCGTGGTTCTACTGGCAGGGCATGCTCAAGGGCCGAGAGTGGTTCACTGACTGCAAACCGGACTGAGTATGTTGATTATCCTGTTGGGCGTGCTGGTGGGCTTGCTGCTCGGACTGACGGGCGCAGGCGGTGGCATATTGGCGATCCCGGCATTGACCTTGGGGCTGGGCTGGACGTTGCTTGAAGCCACTCCGGTGGCCTTGTTGGCCGTCGGCATGGCGGCAGCAGTCGGTGCGCTCGACGGGTTGCGCAAAGGGCTGGTGCGTTACAAGGCGGCCGGGTTGATGGCGGGTGCTGGCTGGCTGGCCTCTCCGGTGGGGCTTTACCTGGCCAAGTTGTTGCCTGCCGCGGCGCTGATGACCTTATTTGCCGCGATCATGATGTTCGTTTCCGGGCGGATGTTCCGCCAGGCCGCTGACGGTTGTTCAGAGATTGACGCGGCGCACGGCAAAAACTGCCGGATTAACCCCGACACAGGCCGGTTGGTGTGGGATACCAAATGCTCCACCACGCTGGCCTGTATCGGTGCGGTATCAGGTTTGCTCACGGGCTTGCTGGGTGTGGGGGGCGGTTTTTTGATTGTGCCTGCGTTCCGTCGTTTCAGTGATGTACCGATGCACGGCATCGTTGCCACCTCGCTGATGGTGGTGGCCCTGGTGTCGTTGGGCACCTTGGCTCACTTGTTGTATCAGGGCGTGAGCCTGTCGGGCGAAGCCTCGGTGTTCATCGGCGCGACATTGGCCGGGATGATCGTAGGTCGGCTGATAGCCCCCAAAGTCTCAGGCAAACGAATGCAGCAGGGCTTTGCCGTCGTGTGTGCCATCGTCAGCGTGCTGATGTTGGTCAAGGTGGCTCTGATCTCGTAGCAGCTGCCGAAGGCTGCGTTCGGTTGCGAAGCAATCGTAAAACCGGTTTGCCGAACAACCCTTATTGACGACGGCTACGCCGCCGAACGCAGCCTGCGGCAGCGGCTACAGGTTTGTTCATCAGCCTGCCGCCAGATCCTTGAGGATCGGGCAGTCAGGGCGGTGATCGCCCTGGCAGCTTTGCACCAGTTCCTCCAGGGTGTCACGCAAGCTGCTGAGTTCGGTGATTTTCTGGTTCAGCTCTTCAATGTGCTGTCGTGCCAGTGCTTTGACATCGCCACTGGCCCGTTGGCGATCCTGCCACAGCGTCAGCAGTTTGCCGACTTCCTCCAGTGAGAAGCCCAGGTCGCGCGAGCGTTTGATGAATGCCAGCGTATGCAGGTCATCGCTGCTGTACAGGCGGTAGCCGCTGTCGCTGCGATTCGCCGGTTTGAGCAAACCAATGGATTCGTAGTAGCGAATCATTTTGGCGCTCAAGCCGCTGTGTTTAGCGGCTTGGCCGATGTTCATGAAAGATGCCTCCTCACTGAAGGTCCTTGGGTTTCCAGAATTTCAACAGCAACGCATTGCTGACCACGCTCACACTGGAAAAGGCCATCGCTGCGCCCGCCAGCACCGGGTTCAGGAAGCCGAAGGCGGCCAGGGGTATGCCTACCACGTTGTAGATAAACGCCCAGAACAGATTTTGCCGGATCTTGGCGTAGGTTTTGCGGCTGATTTCCAGTGCGGCGGGCACCAATCGTGGGTCACCGCGCATCAGTGTAATCCCGGCGGCATGCATGGCTACGTCGGTACCGCCGCCCATCGCAATGCCAATGTCCGCCGCCGCCAGCGCGGGTGCGTCGTTGATGCCATCGCCCACCATGGCCACAACGCCGGTTTTTTTCAGCTCGCTCACAGTGGCCGCTTTGTCGGCGGGCAGCACTTCGGCGTGTACATCGGTGATGCCCAGCGCCTCGGCCACCGCCTTGGCGCTGCCACGGTTGTCGCCGGTCAACAAGTGGCTGCTGATATGCAGCGCATTGAGTTGTTGAATCGCGGCCAGGGCTCCGGCTTTCAGTGTGTCGCCAAAGGCAAACAGACCCAGAACCTGCGGCTGTGGGCTTTGCTCGATCAACCATGACAGCGTACGACCTTCGGCCTCCCATGCGGCGGCTGAGTCGGCCATCGCGCCCGGTGTCAGACCGGACTCTTCCAGCAGGCGGCGATTGCCCAAGGCTAAACGACGCCCTGCCAGCGTGCCGGCAATGCCGCGTCCGGTCAAAGATTGGCTCTGCGTGACATTGGGCACTTCGAGATCACGTGCGGTGCAGGCGTCCAGAACGGCTTTGGCCAGCGGGTGTTCGCTGCCGCGTTGCAAAGCCCCCGCGGCTTGTAAAACCTGACTGTCCTCACCGTCAACCGCCCGCAAATGAGCGATCTGCGGTGTGCCGGAGGTCAAGGTGCCAGTTTTGTCGAACACCACCGCGCTGACTTCGTGGGCCCGCTCCAGGGCTTCGGCATCTTTGATCAGAATCCCGTGACGGGCGGCCACACCGGTGCCGGCCATGATGGCGGTAGGTGTTGCCAACCCCAGGGCGCAGGGGCAAGCAATCACCAGCACGGCGACGGCGTTGATCAGTGCTGTTTCAATTGGCGCGCCATACAGCCACCAGCCGAGCAGGGTGGCGAGGGCAATCAACAGCACCACCGGAACAAAAATCTGGCTGACTTTATCCACCAATTTCTGGATCGGTGCCTTGGCTGCCTGGGCATCTTCGACCAGACGAATAATGCGCGCCAGTACGGTTTCAGTGCCCAGTGCCAGGGTTCTGATGACCAATCGGCCTTCGCCGTTGATGGCGCCGCCGGTGACTTTATCGCCGGGTTGTTTGGGCACGGGCAAGCTCTCGCCGCTGATCAAGGCTTCATCGGCGTGGCTTTGACCTTCGACCACTTCTCCGTCCACCGGGAAACGCTCGCCGGGTTTGACCAGCACTAGATCATTGATGCGCAGTTCGCTGATGGCAACATCCTGTTCCTGACCGTCGACCACTCGCAAGGCGCGCTCAGGCCGCAACGCTTCAAGGGCGCGGATGGCGCTGGCGGTCTGTCGCTTGGCACGGCTTTCGAGGTATTTGCCCAGCAGCACCAGTGCTATCACCACGGCCGACGCTTCAAAATACAAGTGCGGCATCTCGCCGGGTTTGGCAATGGCCCACTCATACAGGCTCAAGCCATAACCGGCGCTGGTACCAAGGGCGACCAAGAGGTCCATATTGCCTGCACCGGCTTTAACGGCCTTCCAGGCCGCCACATAAAAGCGCGCGCCGAGAATAAATTGCACGGGTGTGGCAAGTATGAATTGAGCCCAGGCGGGCAGCATCCAGTGCACGCCAAACGGCGCCAGCAGCATAGGCAGTACGAGCGGCAGCGCCAAAACGATCGCCAGGATCAAGGCCCAGCGCTCACGGTGTAGACGGTGTTGTTGGTCGTCCTGGGTGGCCTGCTGGTTTTCGTGCAGGCTGGCGCTATAGCCCGCCTGGCTGACCGCGTTGATCAGAAGTGTCGGGTCTACGTGGCTGAGCAGTTCGACGTGAGCCCGCTCGCTGGCAAGGTTGACGCTGACCGATTTGACCCCGGGAACCTTGGCCAGCGCTTTTTCGACGCGCCCCGCGCACGAGGCGCACGTCATGCCGCTGATGTCCAGTTCCAGACTGCTGGACGGAACGCTGTAGCCGGCTTGCTGAACGGCCTCAATCAATGCCGGCAAGCTTTCGGACGGGGCTTCTACACGTGCCTGTTCAGTGGCCAGATTGACACTGACCGAGCTGACACCCGGCACTTTGGCCAGCGCTTTTTCGACACGCCCTGCGCAACTGGCACAGGTCATGCCGGCAATCGGCAGATCGAAAGTAGTGGACACAAGCAGTCCTCCTCAAGAAGTTATCTCTCCATAGAATCAACCTTGACCCGATGGCAAGGTCAAGGCTTCTTGTTGACCATTACTGTAGTCACTTGTGCGGGTTTCAATAGCCCAAGGCGGCAGGTTTGAGGTAAACGCCATCTTTGCCCAGGGCCATGCGGTATTTAACGACGTCACCGGCTTTCAAGGTGAATTGCTGCGCGGGAGGCACCAGCATGCCTGGCAAGCACCCGGGCGCCTGGCCCGGCAGTAGCTTGAGACGAATACCGACATTACCGGCCGGCAGATTGAAGGAGAGCGATTGTTCCTGAAACAAACGTCCGGCCAACTGGTCATCTATATAGATGCCAATTTCGCAATTGGTGGGCACCTCAAGGCGCTCGCGGGAAATAATCAGCACCCCATAGTCCTGAGCCGCATTTGCCCACAGTGGCAAACTGGCAAGACCCAAAAGGCTGACTAGGCTCAACGTTGACCAGCGCATGACTAGGTATCCTGTTCTCGATAGCAAGGCGTTCAGCTTGGCCGAGCAGGGTATAGATTGCCAGTACGTAATCGTAGAAGGGGGCTTGACCTTGCCACGATGGTAAGGTCAAAGCTGTCGCTATCTCAAACAAGGAGCAAGGCTTATGTACGTATACGAAGTCAAGAATATGACCTGCGGTGGCTGTGTGAATGGCGTCAAGAAGGCGGTGTTGACGGTTGATCCCAATGCTCAGGTCGAGGTGGATCTGGCCACCAAGAAGGTCACGGTTGAAAGCACCCACCCTTCGACAGAGTTTGTTGATGCACTGACAACCGCCCAATACGATGCGCGCACTGCACATTAAGTCTGAAATTCGTAGCCGCTGCCGCAGGCTGCGTTCGGCGGCGAAGCCGTCGTAAATCCTGACCTTCCGAGTGGCCTGAGTTAGCGACCGCTGCGCGCTCGATCGCAGCCTTCGTCAGCGGCTACAGATTACGCCAGCGACTTGGCGCAGAACGTTGTAGCCGCTGCCGCAGGCTGCGTCCGGCGGCAGAGCCGTCGTAAATCCTGACATTGCGAGTGGTCTGATATTGCGACCGCTGCGCGCTCGATCGCAGCCTTCGTCAGCGGCTACAGATTACGCCAGCGACTCGGTGCAGAACTTCGTAGCAGCTGCCGCAGGCTGCGTCCGGCGGCGAAGCCGTCGTAAATCCTGACCTTCCGAGTGGCCTGATTTTGTGACCGCTGCGCGCCCAATCGCAGCCTTCGTCAGCGGCTACAGATTACGCCAGCGACTCGCTGCAGAACTTCGTAGCAGCTGCCGCAGGCTGCGTCCGGCGGCAGAGCCGTCGTAAATCCCGACCTTCCGAGTGGCCTGGTTTTGCGACCGCTGCGCGCTCGATCGCAGCCTTCGTCAGCGGCTACAGGTTACGCCAGCGACTTGGCGCAGAACGTTGTAGCCGCTGCCGCAGGCTGCGTCCGTCGGCGAAGCCGTCGTAAATCCTGACCTTCCGAGTGGTCTGATTTTGCGACCGCTGCGCGCTCGATCGCAGCCTTCGTCAACGGCTACAGGTTACGCCAGCGACTTGGCGCAGAACGTTGTAGCAGCTGCCGCAGGCTGCGTCCGGCGGCGAAGCCGTCGTAAATCCTGACCTTCCGAGTGGCCTGATTTTGCGACCGCTGCGCGCTCGATCGCAGCCTTCGTCAGCGGCTACAGATTACGCCGCGCGACTTGGCGCAGAACGTTGTAGCCGCTGCCGCAGGCTGCGTTCGGCGGCGAAGCCGTCGTAAATCCTGACCTTCCGAGTGTCCTGATTTTGCGACCGCTGCGCGCTCGATCGCAGCCTTCGTCAGCGGCTACAGGTTACGCCAGCGACTCGGTGCAGAACTTTGTAGCCGCTGCCGCAGGCTGCGTCCGGCGGCGAAGCCGTCGTAAATCCTGACCTTCCGAGTGGCCTGATTTTGTGACCGCTGCGCGCCCAATCGCAGCCTTTGTCAGCAGCTACGGATTGTGTGCTGCTTTAACGGCTTGTTAGCTAGCTCGCTATCGTTATGTTCAAGTTCTGTATCCACAGCTAGACTGTCGAGCTGCGCTAACCGCAGCTCGATCTGGATACCTGATGAACCTTAAAACCATTTTGATCCTGGGTGCCTTGAGTGCCTTTGGTCCGTTGGCCATCGACTTCTATTTGCCGGGCTTTCCGGCAATGGCGACCGCTTTTGCGACCGACGAAACACAGATTCAACTGACCCTTGCCGTGTATTTTTTGGGGCTGTCCATCGGCCAGCTGATCTACGGCCCCATCGCTGACCGCTTCGGTCGGCGGATCCCGTTATTGGTCGGTGTAGGCCTGTTTACGGTGGCTTCTCTGGCCTGTGCACTGGCACCGTCGCTGGAGTGGCTGATCGGTGCGCGCTTTGTTCAGGCACTGGGCGGCTGCGCAGGGATGGTGCTGTCGCGGGCGATTGTCAGCGACAAGTGCGACTCCGTAGGTGCGGCCAAGGTGTTTTCGCAGTTGATGCTGGTGATGGGGTTGGCCCCGATTCTGGCGCCAATGCTGGGTGGCCTGTTGGTCAATCTGTATGGTTGGCAGTCGATTTTTATCGTCTTGACGGCCTTCAGTGCGTTGGCGGCGCTGGCCGTTGCGCTCGGGTTGCCAGAAAGCCTGCCTGATAATGTGCCGCGTCAGCCGCTGTCGGGAGCGCTTCGCCAATACGGCCGGCTGCTCAAGGATCGCGAGTTTCTCGGCCATGCCCTGACCGGGGGGATCGCAATGGCCGGTATGTTTGCCTACATCGCCGGCTCACCCTTTGTCTTTATCAAACTCTACGACGTGCCCGCCGAGCATTACGGCTGGCTGTTCGGCAGCAACGCGGCCGGTTTTATTTTGGTGGCGCAGATTAATGCTCGCTTGTTGGCCAACCGTGGGCCCGCTTTCTTGCTGGCGCGTACGATCTGGATCTATCTGGCTGCGGGGGTTGTGTTGCTGGGTGTCAGTGCCTTGCACACCCAACAACTGTGGCCGTTGCTCATCCCGTTGTTTGTCTGCATCGCCAGTCTGGGCTGCATCATTCCCAATGCCTCCGCCTGCGCCATGAGCGGGCAGGGCGCACGCGCCGGCAGTGCCTCAGCCATGCTGGGTTGCTTGCAGTTCAGTGTGGCGGCTGGGGCCGCGTCGCTGGTTGGCGTGCTACACAATGGCACGGCCATGCCGATGGCAATGGTCATCACCTTGTGCGGGGTGTTGGCTGTGGTGCTCGCCATGGCGACCCGGCGCGTCTATACCGCGCGGATCGCCGCTCAAGAGTTGAGCTAACTGACCAGACGCTCGGGCAGGTAGTGCGGGGCTTGCAAGCGTGCTTGCAGCTTATCGACAAAGGCCCGGGCTTCGGCCTCACTGCGAAAGGTGACGGCCTGCTGGTCGAGTTGAACCAGCCATCGGGCATCGCGGGATTTTGCTAACGCTTTCATCAGGATTTTCATTTCTGGCCTCCTTGAGTTTGCAAAGGAGGCCAGTGTAAGCCTGATTTTTCGCTGGGAAATGCCAGGGATCAACTCTCTGACTGACGGTCAAAAAATGGCCGCTTCTATCCCGTTCAGCCCTTAGGGTTTGATCAGTCGTGCATCCAGACCGTTTTGCGCCAGGCGCGTAGCTTGCTCTTTGGTCATGCCCAGATCGGTGTGCAGCGCGTGGAAGTTCTCGGTCATGTAGCCGCCAAAGTAAGCCGGATCATCCGAGTTGACGGTCACTTTCACGCCGCGTTCCAGCATCTCAAGGATGTTGTGCTGGGACATATGGTCGAACACGCACAGTTTGGTGTTGGACAGCGGGCACACGGTCAGCGGAATTTGTTCGTCGATGATGCGCTGCATCAACCGCTCGTCTTCGATGGCGCGTACGCCATGGTCAATACGCTGGATTTTCAGCAGGTCCAGCGCTTCCCAGATGTACTCCGGCGGGCCTTCTTCGCCAGCGTGGGCCACGGTCAGGAAGCCTTCGTGGCGGGCGCGGTCAAACACGCGCTGGAACTTGCTCGGCGGGTGGCCCATTTCGGAGCTGTCGAGACCCACGGCAACAAACGCATCGCGAAATGGCAGTGCCTGGTCGAGGGTTTTTTCTGCCTGTTCTTCGCTCAAGTGGCGCAGGAAGCTGAGGATCAGGCCACTGGTAATGCCCAGTTGCTGCTCGCCATCCTTGAGTGCGCTGGCGATGCCGTTGAGCACCACTTCGAACGGAACGCCACGGTCAGTGTGGGTTTGCGGATCGAAGAAAGGTTCGGTGTGGATAACGTTCTGTGCCTTGCAGCGCAGCAGGTACGCCCAGGTCAGGTCATAGAAGTCTTGCGAGGTGCGCAGTACGTCCGCACCTTTGTAGTACAGGTCGAGAAATTCTTGCAGGTTGTTGAAGGCATACGCTTTGCGCAAGGTTTCAACGTCGTTCCAGGGCAAAGCGATTTTATTGCGCTCAGCCAGCGCGAACAGCAACTCGGGTTCCAGAGAACCTTCCAGGTGCATGTGCAGTTCTGCTTTTGGCAGGGCGTTCAGCCAGTCATACATATCGGTTCATATCTCATCAGGTGCAAACAGGGCGTTCGCAGTGCTCGCAAGCGACAGCGGTGCGCGCTTAAAACCCGCCATTCTACAGCCGCGTAACCGCGAGTTACATAAAACCTGACCAACTGGATCAGGGTATTTGCTGTTCACGCCGGTACGCATAAGTGTCGGCGAAGCGCGAGAGCAGAAATTCGGCACAGGTAGTGGGCGGGTATTTGACCGGGTGTTGTGCGTCCTGACAGCCGGGCAGGCATTCAATCGCAGTGTCGGGGTGCGGTTCGGCAAAGAACGGCATGGAGTAGCGGTTGACTCCCTGCGGGCTGATGACCCGGTGCGGTGTCGAGACATACCGGTCATTGCTCCAGCGCGCCATCATGTCGCCGAGATTGACCACGAATGTGCCGTCAATGGGCGGTGCGTCGATCCATTCGCCCTGAACATTGCGTACTTGCAAGCCGCCTGCGGCATCTTGATACAACAGGGTCACGCAGCCGTAGTCCGTGTGTGCGCCCGCACCTTGCTGCTCGTGGCTACTGGCCGTTTCGCGGGGCGGATAATGGATGATCCGCAGCACGCTGACCGGTTCCTCAAAGCGCTGATCAAAGAAATCACGGTCTATGCCCAGCGCCAGCGTCATGGCTCGCAGCAGGGTTTGCGCCAGCGCTTGCATGTCCGTGTAGTGGGTTTCCATCAGGTCTTGCCAGCCGGGCAGGTCGGGATGGCGGTTGGGCCCGCGCAAGGGTTTTTCGGCCATGACGTGCGGGTGGTCTTCGGGCAAGTGCAGGCCCATGTCGAAGGTTTCTTTCAGGTCGCTGGGACGGGCGGGGTCGAGCTGTTCGGTAGCGACAGCACCATAACCGCGGTGATGGCGTGTCTGCGTAATATCGATGCGCAGTTTTTCCTCGTCCGGCAGGGCGAAGAAGGTTTTAGCGATGTTGAGCAGTTGCTCAATCCGCTCGGGGCTGATCGGGTGGCCCTTGATATAGAAAAAGCCCCATTCACGGCAGGCTTGGTCAATGTGTTGGGCCACGGTGTGCCAACCCGCGGCTCCATCCTGATACAGCGGGCTGATGTCGATAACGGGAAGCCGGTTCATGGGGGCGCTCCGGTAAGTGCGGGCACGCAGATCAGTCTGGGCCCGCAGAGGGTTTACTTCGGTAGATCGGCTTTCATGCCTTCGACGTAGTAATTCATGGACGCCAGTTCGGCGTTGCTGGCGGTGACACCGGCAGCGATTTTTTCAACGCCTGCCTGATCCTTGACAGGACCCGTGAACGGGTGGAATTCGCCGCTTTCGATGCTGGCGATTATTTTCTCGGCTTCGGCCTTGGTGTCCGCAGGCACTAAGTCACTGATCGGCAATTGCACGGTGCCTTCTTTCAGGCCACCCCAGTAGTCCTGCGATTTCCAGGTGCCGTCGATCACGCCTTGTGTGGCCTGAATGTAATGCGGCCCCCAGTTGTTGACGATCGAGGTGAGCACCGCTTTTGGCCCGAAGTGCTGCATGTCCGAGGCATAACCCACGGCGTATACGCCACGACGTTCGGCCGCCTGAATGGGGGCCGGGCTGTCGGTGTGCTGGAACACCACATCCACACCCTGGTCGATCAGAGCGTTGGCGGCATCCGCTTCTTTGCCCGGGTCAAACCAGGAGTTGACCCACACCACTTTGATCTCGGTGCCGGGGTTGTATTTATTCAAGGCCAGTTGAATGGCGTTGATGTCGCGGATCACTTCCGGGATTGGAAAGGACGCCACATAGCCCACCTTCTTGCTCTTGGTCATATTGGCTGCGAGAAAGCCTGCCACGTAGCGACCTTCATAGGTGCGTGCCAGGTAGGTGCCCATATTCTTGTCTTGCTTATAGCCGGTGGCGTGTTCAAAAGTGGTCTTGGGGAATTGCTTGGCCACTTTCAACGTCGGGTTCATGTAGCCGAAAGAGGTGGTGAAAATCAGGTCGTACTTATCTTTGGCCATATTGCGAATGACGCGTTCGGCGTCGGCGCCTTCGGGCACGTTTTCGACATAGCTGGTGGTGATCTTGTCGCCCAATTGCTTGGTCAGCGCCTGGCGGCCCTGTTCGTGCTGGTAAGTCCAGCCATGGTCGCCGATCGGGCCGATATACACGAAGCCGACTTTCAACGGATCGGCGGCGCTGGCCGAAAGGCTGGCGCTCAGGCCAATGGCTGTGGCAAGGGCACAAAGCAGCGTTTTCAATGGACGTTTATGCATGGGGAGCGTGTTCCGTCTTGTTGGTTGTGTTGTGGGATCCGTGACTGAATAGCGGGTCTCTGCGGACAGACTGCCCAATGCAAAAAATTGACCAACAAGACAACAAACGCGGGTTAGCGCGTTTGTGTCGTGCTGCCGGTTCTGAACGTGAGCTTGACCCATGATGGCAAAGAGCCAAGCCGGTGCGTGACCAATGGCCTGTGCCTGCCGCTGGTGCGCGGTTTAGAGACCGTTGACCAAGGTATGGGCAGCGTGTCGGTGGTCAGCAATCAAACCTTGCACGTCGAGCCCTTCCACTTGGCCATCGATGACGCGCCACTTCCCGCCGATCATGACCCGGTCTGCGCGATCCGCACCGCACAGCAATAAAGCAGCGACCGGGTCATGGCTGCCGGAAAAGCGCAGTTCGTCGAGTTTGAACAGCGCCAGATCAGCTTGTTTGCCGACCGCCAGTTCGCCGATGTCGGTGCGCCCCAGCAGGCTCGCCGAGCCGCGAGTGGCCCAGCCCAGCACGAGCTCGGGGGTGATTTTTTCGGCCCCGTAGCGCAAGCGCTGCAAGTACAACGCCTGCCGTGTTTCGAGGATCATGTTCGACGCGTCATTGGAGGCCGAGCCGTCAACACCCAGCCCTATCGGGGCTCCACTGGCGAGTAGCTCCAGTGTCGGGCAAATGCCTGAAGCCAGTCGCATGTTGGAACTGGGGCAGTGGCTGATACCGGTGCGGGCGGCACCCAAGCGGGCGATTTCTTGTGGGTTGAAATGAATGCCGTGGGCCAGCCAGGTACGTGGGCCGAGCCAGCCGACGCTGTCCAGATAATCCACGGTACGCAGGCCAAAGCGTTGCAGGCAGAACGCTTCTTCATCGAGGGTTTCGGCCAGATGCGTATGCAGGCGTACATCCAGTTGCTCGGCCAGTTCAGCGCTGGCCCTCATGATCTGCGGGGTGACGGAAAAGGGCGAGCAGGGCGCCAGGGCAATCTGGATCTGCGCGCCGTCACCACGTTCATGGTAGGTCTCTATCAGGCGCTGGCTGTCGGTCAGAATCACTTCGCCCTGTTGCACCGTTTGTTGAGGTGGCAAACCCCCATCGGCTTCGCCCAGACTCATCGAACCACGGGTCAGCATGGCGCGCATGCCAAGCTCGCGCACGCACTCGACCTGAATATCAATGGCGTTTTCCAGACCGTCCGGGAATAAATAATGATGGTCGGCTGCCGTGGTGCAGCCGGAAAGAAGCAGCTCTGTGAGTGCGACTTTACTGGCCAGTGCCAGTTGCGCAGGCGTCAGGCGTGCCCACACCGGGTAGAGCGTTTGCAACCAAGGGAACAAGGGTTGGTTAACCACCGGGCCCCAGGCACGGGTGAGGGTTTGATAGAAGTGGTGATGGGTGTTGATCAGCCCCGGCAGCAGCACATGTTCGCGGGCATCGAAGACGTGATCGCACGGCTGGGCAGGGTGTTGCCCGATACCGAGCAACTCAACGATACGCTCGCCTTCGAGCACCAGGCCGCCACGGGCATCAAGGGTGTTGGCGGTGAACACGGCCAAGGGGTTTTTTAACCAGATACGGGTCGCAGGCACGGGCCGGCTCCTCTGAAAGTTGAGTTCAGGTTTGCCAGCTCAGTGTTGTCCTGTCTGCTGATCCAGGAGTGATGCGGTGTGTGTTATGGCATCGAGGCTATCACCATGCAATCGTCTCGCCTTGGTAATCGAGGAAGTAATGGCCTCCTTTACCGGTGTAGGCATTGATTACATCAACCAGACCACGGGTGCTGGTGGCGACATCAATCTGCGCATCCTCGCCGCCCATATCGGTTTTGACCCAACCCGGATGCAGAGACAAAACGGTCAGTTTGCGCTCACCCAATTGGCTGACGTACGTGTTAGTCAGCGAGTTGAGGGCCGCTTTGCTGGCCTTGTACAGCGCCAATTCAGGCGCGTCCGGGCTGGTGATGCTGCCAAGACCGGAGCTCATGAACGCCAGCACGCCAGTGTCGGGGCGCAGGTTGTGGGTGAAGCGTTGTGCCAGGCTGATGGGGGCCACGCTGTTGGTCAGGAACAGTTGTGCAACTTCTTGCGCGGGGGCGGCACCGGGCGTCTGGTTGGCAGGACCTTTGACGCCGGCATTGACGAACAGCAAGTCGAACACCTGATCGTGCAGCCGGGTATGCAGCGCGTCGACGGACTGGGCGTCATCCATATCCAGCTGTTCAATCTGTATGCCCGAGACAGCGCGCAGCGCCTCTGCCTTGCCGGTGTCGCGCACGGTCGCGGTGACCGCCCAGCCATCTTCTTTCAGACGCTGCACAAGCCCCAGGCCCAAGCCTCGAGAGGCGCCGATAATCAGTGCTCGTTTAAGTGCGGACATGCATAAGTTCCTTTGAGTAGATAAGACCCCTGTAAGAAACTGTGCCCCAGCGACTGGCGTAACACCAGCTCTGATTCATGCCTCTGATCTTTCATTCAGTGCCCTGCTTGCCAAGGTTGACCCAGTGAAACCGGGGCGTATAACCGTGTTCGCAGCGCATCGCGCGACAACAGCACCAGCACCACAATAGTGGCGACATAGGGCAGCATGGCCAGCAGGTTAGAAGGAATCGCCAACCCCAGCCCCTGTGCAACCAGATGCAGGATGCTGGCGAGACCAAACAGATAAGCGCCCAGCAACAGACGCCCGATTCGCCAGCTGGCAAATACCACCAATGCCAGCGCGATCCAGCCGCGCCCGGCTGTCATATTTTCGGCCCACATCGGGGTGTAGGCCAGAGAGAGGTAGGCACCTGCCAGACCGGCCATCGCCCCGCCAAACAATACGGCCAGTGTGCGCACCCACAACACCGGTATGCCCATTGCATTGGCTGCGTGAGGATTTTCACCCACCGCCTGAATGATCAGCCCGACCCGGCTTTTGAGCACAACCCAAGCCACCAGTACAAACAGTGCAAAGGACAGGTAAACCAGAGCGTCCTGCGCAAACAACATGCGACCGATCAGCGGAATATCGCTCAACAGCGGGATGGCCAGCGGGTCAAAGCCGGCAAGGGGTTTACCGACCCAAGCGGCCCCGACAAAGCTCGACAGGCCGACACCGAAGATGGTCAGAGCCAACCCGGTGGCCACCTGATTGGCGTTGAACACCAGTGCCACCAGTGCAAACAGTGCGCTGAGCAGCATGCCCGCCAGCATCGCCAGTAAGACACCGAGCCACAGATTGCCGGTGCTCAACGCGACAATAAAACCGATCACGGCGCCGAACAGCATCATGCCTTCCTGCCCAAGATTGAGAACGCCGCTTTTTTCGCAGATCAGTTCGCCCATCGCCACCAGCAACAGCGGTGTACCGCAGCGCACCATGGCGTAGAAAATATTGCTCAGCAGATCCATGTCCATCAAAGCGCTCCCATCGTGGCAATGACCGGGTTGCGTCGGCTCCAGCGCAGTGTGAGGCGCGGGCGATAAAGAATCAGCACGTCACTGGCCAACAGGAAGAACAGCATCATTCCCTGAAACAGTTGCGTGATTGCCAGTGGCAGATTGAGGGTCATCTGCGCTTGTTCACCGCCCAGATACAGCAAGGCCATCAACAGGCTGGCAAACAGAATGCCGAGGGGGTTCAAACGCCCCAGAAAGGCCACGGTGATCGCGGCGTAGCCGTAACCCGGTGAGACTTGCGGCACCAGTTGCCCCAGTGGCCCGGTGACTTCGCAGACCCCCGCCAAACCGGCCAGGCCTCCGCTGATTAACAGTGCCAGCCAGATCAGGCGTTTTTCGCGAAAGCCGACAAATCCGGCGGCGCGCTTATCAAGCCCCAGCACTTTGATCTGAAACCCGACAAAGCTTTTTTGCAGCAGCACCCATACCGCGACCAACGCCAGCAACGCGAAATACACCCCGGCGTGCACGCGGCCGTCTTCAGTCAGCAGAGGCAATCGACTGGCATCTCCAAACATCGCCGATTCAGGGAAGTTGTACCCGGCCGGATCCTTGAGGGGGCCGTGGACGCAATACAGCAGCAGGTTCAGGGCGATGTAATTGAGCATGATGCTGGTGAGGATTTCATTGGCATTGAAGTGCGTGCGCAGCCACGCCGTCAGCCCACCCCACGCGGCACCCGCCAGCGTGCCGCAGAGCAGGATCAGCACCAGTGCCCAGCGACTGTCCAGGTCGATTACGTTTACGGCCAGCGCACTGCCGGCCAGTGCACCGATCAACAGTTGCCCTTCGGCCCCGATGTTCCAGATGCGCGCTTGATACGCCACCGCCAGGCCGAGGGCACAGAGCAAGATGGGCAAGGTTTTTATCATCAGTTCGCTGACGCCATAAAGGTCGCTGACCGGGGCTATCAACAGTGTGTGCAGGGTCAGTAACGGGTCGTGTCCCAAGGCGATAAACAGCAGTGAGCCGCAAGCCAGTGTCAGCAGTGCCGCGAGCAGGGGTGAACACCACAACATGGCGCGCGATTGTTGGCCGCGGGGTTCAAGGGATAGCAACATGACTCGCTCCGTGAGCAAAAGAGGGGTTGGCAGGCGTGTCAAACTGGCCGGCCATCCAGCCGCCGACCTCCACCAGATGGGTGTGGACCGTGTCTTTGAGCGGCGATAACCGGCCGCTGCACAGAGCCCCGAGGCGATCACTGATCTGGAACAGCTCATCAAGGTCTTCGGAAATCACCAGAATCGCCGCCCCGGCATCACGCAGGGCAATCAGGGCGCGGTGGATCGTGGCGGCTGCACCGACATCGACGCCCCAAGTAGGGTGGGCGGCAATCAGCAATTTAGGCTGCTGGAGGATTTCCCTGCCCAGGATAAATTTCTGCAAGTTACCCCCAGACAGGCTTCGGGCCTGAGCCTCATAGCTGGGCGTTTTAACGTTAAATCGTTGGATGATCTGTTCGGCCAATGCCTTGACCCGCTCATGACGAATTAACCCGCAGCTCACCAAACCTTGTTGAAAGGCGGTTAACAACGCATTGTCAGCCAGACTCATTTCGGGCACCGCGCCATGGCCCAAGCGCTCGGCGGGTACAAAAGCCATGCCTTTGTGCCGTCGGGCATCGGGACGCAGATGGGCGACAGGCTGCTGGTCGATGCAGATGTGCCGGCCTTGACTGACGGGCAAGCGCACCTCACCACTGAGCAAGGCCAGCAACTCATCCTGACCGTTGCCGGCCACGCCCGCGATGCCAACGATTTCGCCGCTGCGTACATTCAAGTTGATACCGTGGAGCGCACAGCCGAAAGGGTCCGGGTTGTGCCAGGACAGTGCGTCTACCTGCAAAAAATCTGACCCACCTTGGGCCTTCGGGTAGGGGTCAATCAGGTTGGCAGCCTCACCGACCATCATCTGCGCCAATTGCCTGTCTGAGCACTCGCCCGGAATGCAGTGCCCCGCCACCCTGCCACCGCGCAGCACGGTGGCACTGTGGCAGAGCGCCCGTACTTCATTGAGCTTGTGGCTGATAAACAGAATGCTGCATCCCTCGCGAGCCAACCGGCGCAATGTCACAAAGAGCTCATCGGCTTCCTGTGGCGTGAGCACTGAGGTGGGTTCATCAAGAATCAGCAGGCGAATGTCTTGCATCAGGCAGCGAATGATTTCGACCCGCTGGCGCTCGCCAATCGAAAGGCTGTGCACCAGGCGCTCAGGCTCCAGCGCCATGCCATAACGTTCGCTGACTTCACGAATACGCGGCTCCAGCTGTTTGGGCGTCCCGGCGCTGGCACCCAACGCCAGAGCAATGTTTTGCGCCACGCTCAGGGTTTCAAACAGCGAAAAGTGTTGGAAGACCATGCCAATACCCAAGCTGCGTGCTTGAGCGGGGTTGCGAATAGTCAGAGGTTGACCCTGCCAGATGACTTCGCCGGAATCGGCTTGGGTCACGCCATAAATAATCTTCATCAGGGTGCTTTTGCCTGCGCCATTCTCCCCCAGCAGGGCGTGGATTTCGCCGGGCTGGATGCTCAAGTCAATGGCGTCATTGGCCAGGCAGCCGGGGTAGCGTTTGCTGATACGGCGTAGTTGCAAGCGGGCAGGGTTGGACATGACAGGCTCGATTGATCAGAGGTGTACTGTCAGGGCTAAAGCAATTTCTTGGCCAACAGGTCAGGAAATGAGGCGGTTTGGCTGTTCTGCAGGGCTGAGCGACGAAGGAAGTAATTTATCCACACGCAACGGGCACTGTTTCAGGGCGCAGATTAGCGTTCAGGCGCTGATTTGGTTCCTGCTGTTTGATCAAAAAACATACAACGTCGTACAAGTCCTGCCGCATATGCATTTCGGGGGCTCTTGCACGGGTTATCCACAGGTTGCTCCACAGGAACTGTGCGCAAGCGTAAAAACCCTGCATAAGGCCAATAAGGCTTTGTTCCAACTGGCGATATACGCTGGCAAGCCGCTGATTTAGATCGAAAAGGTGCGGCTATTAAGTAAATTGATCGTTTTTTGATCATTGATAGCCAAGCCACGGTCTGTCTGGCCTGCAGCGGTATGTGCTCAGGTTATCCACAGCCCGGTGCACAGTGGTTGGGGGTAAAGATTCAAAGGCGGACTCATCCTGTCGGGCTTTGGCTCCCGAGAATGGCTCACTGCATTTGAGGGGGACGGTGCAACGTAATGCGCCCGCGACTCAAGTCTGCAAGCTGCTGTTGCAAGACGTCGATTTGCGGTTCGCCGACCGCTATTCGCAGCGAGACTCCATTGGCATTGAAGGTTTCATCGAGTATCAGACCGCCGAGGTCATGCAGACGCACTTTCAGCAAGGCCAGTTCACTGAACATGCATTCGCAATTCAACTCAGTGCGCTTGATCAAGGGCACGTGCTCTGCATTTTGCAGGCACTTGTTGGCGCCTCCGCCATAGGCTCGCGCCAGCCCCCCCGTACCCAACTGAATGCCGCCGTACCAGCGAATCACCAACACCGCGACTTGATCAAAATCCTGGGCTTCGATGGCGGCCAAAATGGGCCGTCCTGCGGTACCTCCGGGTTCGCCGTCGTCATGGCTGCGGTATTGGTCCGCCAACTTCCATGCCCAACAGTTATGTGAGGCATTCGGGTCACGGTGTTGCTCGATAAAGGCCTGCGCCTCGGCGGCCGAGTTAATCGGGCTGGCAAAGGTGATAAAGCGGCTTTTGCGAATTTCTTCACGGTATTCACAGAGACCGGCCAACGTAAAGGACATGCGTTACTCAGTGTGATGACGGGGGTGTCAGGCCGCAGCCCTTGAGGATGATGCGGGTCAGATTGTAGCTGGCATCCGCCATGTCTTGCTTGGTCAGACGTGAGCGGCCTGTGACTCGGCAGATTTGCGTCGCGAAGTCAGCATAGTGCTGCGTGCTGCC
This sequence comes from Pseudomonas sp. TMW22091, assembly GCF_022496705.1. Classification (NCBI taxonomy): domain Bacteria; kingdom Pseudomonadati; phylum Pseudomonadota; class Gammaproteobacteria; order Pseudomonadales; family Pseudomonadaceae; genus Pseudomonas; species Pseudomonas sp. TMW22091. Next base: position 6,436 of record NZ_SCFI01000005.1, on the reverse strand, counting down.
CCAAAGCAGGAAAATCAGGTGGGTGGGGTCAACATCATCCATTTTTCCGGCATCGATCCAGGCCTGGAAAACCGCCGCCCGGCCCTGGAACCAGAGGCGATAGTCCTGGTTGAAGTACTCGGTGAGGCATTCGCCGCCACTGATGATTTCCATCGCGAAGATGCGCGAGGCCTTGGGCTGGCTGCGGGAAAACTCCATTTTCGCCTGGATATAACGGGTCAGCGCCTGAGCGGGATCGTCCTGTGCGTTGAGGGTATTAAAGGTGCTGTCCCAGAGCTCAATGATATTGCTCAACACGGCAATATAAAGCCCGAGTTTGTTGGTGAAGTAGTAGTGCAGGTTGGCTTTGGGCAGGCCAGCATTTTGCGCGATGGTGTTCATGCTGGTGCCTTTGAAACCATGGCGGGCGAATTCGTCCTCGGCGGCCTTGAGGATGGTTTCTTCGTTTTTTTGACGAATACGGCTGGCAGGTTTACCTGCGTGTGCGGGGACTTCAAGGGTCATAAGCAATTCCGGACAGGTCGGTGGGCGCAATCGGTGCACTGATAGCGCACCCACCGTAATGAAACAAGCATTGTGCCCATAAGCAGTTCAGCTTTTTGGCTCGAGTGCGGGGCTTGTCGCAGGCACAAGCACGATCTCAGCTTCGGTTTTTTTCTCCGGCAGGAGCAGGCACATGACCAACGCAGTAATGCCGCCGCTGGTGATCGCCGAGTCGAACAGGTTTTGCACCAACTTAGGCATTAAATGCAGCAAGCCAGGCTGCGCGGCGATCCCCAGACCTACGCCAAAGGAGGTTGCAATAATCAGCATGTTGCGACGATCCAGCGGTGTTTGAGCGAGGATGCGCACGCCCGCTGCGGCGACGCTGCCAAACATGACCAGCGTGGCACCACCCAGTACCGGCTTGGGTATTTGCTGCAACACGGCGCCAATCACCGGAAACAACCCAAGACAGATCAAAATGGCGCCGATATACAGGCCGACATAGCGGCTGGCCACGCCGGTTAACTGAATGACACCGTTATTCTGGGCGAACGTGGTGTTGGGAAAAGCACTGAAGGTGGCGGCGATCATGCAACTGACACCATCGCCCAGTACGCCGCCTTTGAGCCTTGCAATGTAACTGGGCCCGCTGATGGGTTGGCGGGCCAGCATGCAGTTGGCCGTGAGGTCGCCGACGGTTTCGATCGTGCTGATCACGTAGATCAGGGCGACGGGCAAAAAGGCCGTCCAGTCAAAATTGAAACCAAACTTGAACGGTACAGGGGCGCTGATCAGTGGCAGGCCGGCAATGGCCTTGGGCGTCAGTTGACCGCTGAACCAGGCGATCACGCTACCCACGGCGAGACCGATGATTATGGCCGACAGACGAACCCAAGGGGTCGAAGAGCGGTTGAGCAAGATGATGGTCAGCAGTACAAAGCCGCCCAAGGCCAAATTGGCGGGCGCGCCAAAGTCCGGTGCATTGAAACCGCCCCCCAGATCTGTGATGCCGACCTTGATCAGGCTGACGCCAATCAGGGTAATCACGATGCCCGTCACCAGGGGTGTGATAACACGGCGCAATTGGCCAATAAAACGGCTGAGGATGATTTGCACCAGTGCGCCGAAAAAGCACACGCCAAAAATCATCGCCAGAATATCTTCCGGGCTGCCGCCTCGTTGTTTGACCAGAAACCCGGCGGACAGAACGGCGCCGAGAAAGGCAAAGCTGGTGCCTTGCAGGCAAATCATTCCGGCGCCAATGCCAAAAGGTCGACGGGCCTGAATGAAGGTGCCAACACCAGAGACCAGCAAGGCCATGCTGATCAGATAAGGCAGGTGTTCCATCAGACCCAGCGCAGAGCCGATCACCAGCGGCGGGGTAATGATGCCGACGAATGCTGCCAGTACATGCTGTAGCGCAGCCAAGGTTGCGGCGAGCGGTTTAGGGCGGTCGTTAAGGCCGTAAATCAGTTCACTGGGCGTAGATGATTCTGGCTGCATGGGGCGCTCTCTGCATTCGGCTGTGCATGTTGGGTCAATAGGCCGTTGCAAAAAGCTGTCCAAGTGCTCAGGTAATTGTTCGGTGGTTCTCTCTAAATTTTTACAAATCAGTAAGTTAAAAGTTTTTTTCAGACGCTGAATGATGCCTGTGTCAGGTCTTGAAACCGATAGGCGCCCTAGCGTGTAGCGGCCAGACTCTCCAGAAAGCTTTCCAGCACCAAATGGGGGCGGCGGCCTTTGCGCGTGACGGAGGCCAGGCTCAGATCGTAATAGCGCAGTGTAGGTTTGAGCGCACGTAACCGGCCTTGCTGCACCCAGAATTGGGCGTAGTGGTCTGGCAAGTAGCCAATGTATCTGCCGGTCAGAATCAAAAAAGCCATGCCTTCTCGATCCGAAGCACTGGCCGTACAGTTGAGTGCTTGATAGTGCGCTTGAATCTCGGCTTGCAGGCGGAAGGTCGGGGCAATGGCGTCCTGATCATTGAGCCGCTTATCCTCCAGCAAGCGGTCGTCGACATAGAACAGCGGATGGCCCACGGCGCAATAAAGCAGTGAGCGTTCGCTGTACAACGGTTGGTATTCAAGCCCGGACAGAGCACTGGCCTGAGGCACCACACCCACATGCAAACGCCCGTCGAGCACGCCTTGCTCCACTTCATTTGGGGCGATCATACGGATATGGATTTGCACGTCTGGCCCTCGCTCCTTGAGCTGAGCCAAGGCATGGGTAATGTGCATATGGGGGAGGGTGACAAGATTGTCTGTCAGCCCGATGGTCAACTCACCGCGCAAATGGTGGTGTAAACCGTTGACCTCGGTACGAAAGCTTTCCAGTGCGCCCAACAACTGGAGCGCCGACTGGTAAACCTCGCGGCCTTCTTCAGTCAGGGAAAATCCGGCTCGCCCACGCTGGCACAGACGCAACCCCAAGCGCTGCTCAAGGTCACTCATTTGCTGGCTGATCGCCGAGCGTCCTATCCCCAATACCGTCTCAGCAGCCGAAAAACCGCCGCATTCCACAACGCTGCGGAAGATGCGCAGCAATCGGATATCAAAGTCGCTGACTTGCGCCAGTGCATCGGGACGACGGCTGCTCATAGTTTAGTGACCACCTAACTAAAGGTTAGAAGAGTTGGATTTCACAGACTTTATAGGCGTGTCAATTTAGCTGCAACAACGCTTTCAATCCCACGCCGCTTTCTGCTTTGCGAGGTTTTGCCCATGAACATGCCTGAAAATGCCGAGATCTCAGTGACCAGCCAATTGAAGCTGGATGCTCACTGGATGCCTTACACCGCCAACCGTAACTTCCATCGTGACCCGCGTTTTATCGTGGGAGCAAAAGGCAGTTACCTGACGGACGATAAAGGTCGGCAAATTTACGATTCGCTGTCAGGTCTGTGGACGTGCGGCGCAGGGCATACCCGCACAGAAATTCAGGAAGCGGTGGCCAAGCAACTGGGCACATTGGACTACTCTCCCGCCTTCCAATACGGGCACCCGCTGTCCTTTCAATTGGCCGAGAAAATTACCGCGCTGACGCCGGGCAATCTGAATCACGTGTTCTTCACTGATTCGGGGTCTGAATGTGCGGACACGGCCGTGAAGATGGTGCGTGGTTATTGGCGTTTGAAAGGCCAGGCGACCAAGACCAAAATGATTGGTCGTGCTCGCGGCTATCACGGAGTGAACATTGCCGGTACCAGCCTGGGCGGTGTGAATGGCAACCGTAAGTTGTTTGGTCAGTCAATGATGGACGTCGACCATCTGCCTCACACGCTGTTGGCCAGTAACGCGTTTTCTCGCGGTATGCCTGAGTTGGGCGGCATTGCATTGGCCGATGAGCTACTGAAGTTGATCGAGTTGCACGACGCCTCGAACATTGCCGCGGTGTTTGTCGAGCCAATGGCCGGCTCTGCCGGTGTACTGGTGCCACCACAGGGTTACCTGAAGCGCCTGCGTGAAATCTGTGACCAGCACAATATCCTGTTAGTGTTTGACGAGGTCATCACCGGGTTTGGTCGCACGGGCTCGATGTTCGGAGCTGAAAGCTTCGGTGTGACGCCAGACTTGATGTGTATTGCCAAACAAGTCACCAACGGTGCCATTCCTATGGGGGCCGTGATTGCTTCCAGCGAAATTTACCAGACGTTCATGAATCAGCCGACGCCTGAGTACGCGGTTGAGTTCCCGCATGGTTACACCTACTCGGCTCACCCGGTGGCGTGTGCTGCAGGCATTGCTGCGCTGGATCTGCTGCAAAAAGAAAACCTGGTGCAGAGCGTGGCTGATGTTGCACCGCATTTCGAGAATGCGCTGCATGGTCTTAAGGGCGTGAAAAACGTCATCGATATTCGAAACTATGGCCTGGCGGGCGCCATTCAAATTGCGCCCCGTGATGGCGATGCGATTGTGCGGCCGTTCCATGCGGCGATGAAGCTGTGGAAAGCCGGCTTCTATGTGCGCTTTGGCGGTGACACCCTTCAGTTCGGACCAACATTTAACAGCAAGCCGCAAGACCTGGATCGTTTGTTCGATGCAGTCGGTGAGGCGCTGAACCAGATCGACTGATCCTTCTATATATAGAAGCGATACTTTTGCCTTTACCCAGGCGCGCAGCGTTCGCGCCTGTGGACAACTTTTCTGGAGCATCCATGAGCACCATTCAACATTTGATCAATGGCGAGTTGCTGAACGATACCGGTCGTACTGCCGATGTGTATAACCCGTCGACCGGTAAAGTGATCCATCAGGTTCCCTTGGCCAGTCGCGAGACGATTCAACAAGCGATTGACGCTGCCAAGGCGGCATTCCCGGCCTGGCGCAATACGCCTCCAGCCAAGCGTGCTCAGGTGATGTTCCGATTCAAACAATTGCTGGAGCAGAACGAAGCGCGTATCTCGCAGTTGATCAGCGAAGAACATGGAAAGACGCTGGAAGATGCGGCGGGCGAGCTCAAGCGTGGTATTGAGAATGTCGAGTACGCCTGTTCAGCGCCGGAAATTCTGAAGGGCGAATACAGCCGTAATGTAGGTCCGAACATTGATGCATGGTCGGACTTCCAACCGTTGGGTGTGGTGGCCGGTATTACGCCATTTAACTTCCCGGCGATGGTTCCGTTGTGGATGTACCCATTGGCGATTGTGTGCGGCAACTGTTTCATCCTTAAACCGTCGGAGCGCGATCCAAGCTCGACTTTGTTTATCGCTCAGTTGCTGCAAGAGGCAGGGCTGCCCAAGGGTGTGATGAGCGTCGTGCATGGTGACAAGTCCGCAGTGGATGCGCTGATCGAAGCGCCGGAAGTCAAAGCGTTGAGTTTTGTGGGGTCTACGCCGATTGCTGAGTACATCTATGCCGAAGCGACCAAGCGCGGCAAGCGTGTTCAGGCATTGGGCGGGGCGAAGAACCATGCGGTGTTGATGCCGGATGCAGATTTGGATAACGCGGTTAATGCGTTGATGGGCGCCGCGTACGGTTCTTGCGGCGAGCGCTGCATGGCGATTTCGGTCGCCGTCTGTGTTGGCGATCAGGTGGCGGATGCTCTGGTGGCCAAGTTGGTTCCACAGATCAAGGCGCTGAAAATTGGGGCCGGCACTTCGTGCGGACTGGACATGGGGCCTTTGGTTTCAGGGCAGGCGCGTGACAAGGTCAGTGGTTATGTGGAAGACGGTGTAGCAGCGGGCGCTGAGCTGGTGGTTGATGGTCGCGGTTTGAGTGTCAAGGATCACGAGGATGGCTTCTTCCTGGGAGGCTGCCTGTTTGATCGCGTAACGCCTGAAATGCGCATATATAAAGAAGAGATCTTTGGGCCGGTGCTGTGCATTGTGCGGGTGGCTAGCCTTGAAGCGGCGATGAAGTTGATCAATGATCATGAATACGGCAATGGCACCTGTATTTTTACCCGTGACGGTGAGGCGGCGCGTTTGTTCTGCGATGAAATCGAAGTGGGCATGGTCGGTGTAAACGTTCCACTGCCCGTACCTGTGGCTTATCACAGCTTTGGTGGCTGGAAGCGCTCACTGTTTGGTGACTTGCATGCCTATGGCCCCGATGGCGTTCGTTTCTACACGCGCCGTAAAGCAATCACACAGCGTTGGCCGCAACGTGCCACGCATGAAGCGTCGCAATTCGCGTTTCCTAGCCTGTAAAGACTTCGTTTCATCGGCATAAAGCAAAGGCCAGCCGTGAGGCTGGCCTTTGCTTTTTTGGGCTATATGGCAGAAATGTGAAATGACCGCTTGACCCAGAATCCTAACGGCCTATAATTCGCCCCACTTCCGGCGCAGTCGAAACGGAAAACTCCTTGAGATTCAATGAGTTATACGGTTTTCGGCGGTGTCAGCTTCAAGTCATCGAAGCAGGAAATGAGGTGTTGACAGCAGCGTGTAACGCTGTAGAATTCGCCTCCCGCTAACGAGAGATCGAAAGCGCAAGTGGTTGATGTTACA
>NZ_SCFI01000004.1:0-467233 GCF_022496705.1 Pseudomonas sp. TMW22091 | reverse complement strand
CCCTTTCACGGCGGTAACAGGGGTTCGAGTCCCCTAGGGGACGCCATTATTGCGGGAATAGCTCAGTTGGTAGAGCACGACCTTGCCAAGGTCGGGGTCGCGAGTTCGAGTCTCGTTTCCCGCTCCAAATTTTGTTTTTTGGAGCTACGCAGTTTCAAAAAACACAGAAAAGCAGCCTAAGGGCTGCTTTTTTTGTGCCTGCGTTTTTTAGGTGATGCTTCTCTACAGTCAGTGCTAAGCAAATAACCAATCGATCTGCAAGAAATGCGCAGCTCGCGCCACACAGAGGTGACTTCCACTTCTTTGTTGAACTTCACGATGGCGCATTTTTTTGATCTTGCCCAGCAACGGGACATACAAGCACTGGCCCGCAGTTTTACCGGTCGCACCCAATGGCCAACCTGGCTGTTACTGATCGCGGTTCCCGGCGCATGGTTTGCGTTGCTGTTTTACAGCCCGCTGATAGGTGTCTTCTGGACAACCGTATTACTGATCCCGGTCGTCGTGTTGTGGATGTCAGTGCAACACGAGCTGTTGCATGGTCATCCCACCGCCTTTCAATGGCTGAACAAGTGGCTGGGGTATGCCCCCTTTGCCCTCTGGTACCCGTATACCTTATACCGCGACAGCCACTTGGAGCATCACCGCGACCACGACTTGACGTTGCCCGGCATTGATCCGGAAAGTCGTTACCTCAAGCGTAACCAATGGCTGCAAGCCCCTGCAATAATGCGGGGAGTACTTTGGCTGAACAAAACCGTAGTCGGGCGATTGCTGGTCGGGCCACCGCTGGCGTTGTTCGGCCTGGCGGCAAAAGAGCTCATGCGCTTAGGTCAAGGTGACCGACAGGCATGGCGTATGTGGCTGACGCACGGCTTTTTCACCCTGTTGATGTTTGCTTACATTGCCCATTACAGCGTGTTATCAATTGCTCAATACGTTTTTCTGGTGACGGTCCCCGCACTTTCTGTGGGCGCACTTCGTTCTTACTATGAGCATCGGCCGGCTGTTCTCCCTGAACACCGGACGGTGCTCAATGAAGCTGGCTGGCCATGGCGCTGGTTGTTTCTCAATCTGAATTTGCACTTGGTTCATCATGACCTGCCGGGCTTGCCATGGTTTCATCTGCCCAAGGTCTACAGAGCGCGTCGTGAACAATGGGTACAGCGCAGTGGCGGCTTTCTGGTTGAGGGTTATGGCGTGTTCCTGCGTAACAACAGCGTGCGCGTCATCGACAGCCCGCAGCATCCCTTCAGTTGATAGAGCACGGAACCCACCATGTCTGGACGTTATGCAGAACTCACCATGTACGTTGCTCCGGCGCCCGTGGAAGCGGCTAATCAGCAATGGTTGAAGCGCATCATGGCGCTGTTGGAGCAGACCCGCGAGAGGCCGCAAGATCTTGCCCCATTGGCGCTTTTTCGTGCACCGAACCTATTGTTGGCTCAAACCTGTGGTTACCCATTGGTGACTCAATTGCGCGGGCAGGTGCAACTGATTGGTCGACCTCATTACGACTTGCCTGATAGCACGGCTGGCATGCATTGCAGTTTGATCATCTGCCGCACTACTGATAAGCGCGAAGCGCTCGCTGACTTCAAGGGCAGTCGCGGGGTGGTCAATGACGAACATTCGAACAGCGGCATGAATCTGTTTCGTCATCGATTGGCCCCCTTGCAGGAGGGCGGGCGATTTTTTTCTTCGTTGGGCATGAGTGGCGCGCATCGGCATAGCCTGCAATGGGTAAAGGCGGAGCGTGCGGATCTGGCCGCCATCGACAGCGTCACCTTTGCCTATTTGGCGCGTTACGCTCCCGAGGAAATCGCAGGGTTGCGTGTCGTGGCGCGTACTGCGCCAAGTCCTACGTTGCCCTACATCACCGCGCACACTTCAAGCCATGCCGAGGTGGAGCGCATTCGCGCCGCCATGAACACAGCTCTCAAGCAAATGCCTGAAGTTAGCAGCTGTTTGGGACTGAACGAGGTGTTACCGGCACGTGCGGTGGACTATCAAATACTGCTCGATTATGAGTCTGAAGCGGCGAAGCAGGGTTTTGCCACGTTGTGCTAGGGAAGGGGGCTGACTGCGTTTATATATTCGAAATAGATGTTTAAATATTTTTTTAATATTTAAAAGAAATATAAGCCTTTGCTAGGATCGCTGCACCGGATCACCGGACTGACCGCTATCAACTCATTTTTTGGAGCCTTTATGTCCGGGGCCGACACCTCTCACCGTGAATACGTGAGGCAGCTCTTTAACGCCCACTATTTATGGCTAAGCGCACGTTTGAGCCGCTACCTCAATTCGAGCAGCTACGCTGAAGACATTGCGGCCGATACGTTCGTCCAGTTATTGAGTACCCCTCAAGCCTTGGATATCCGTGAGCCACGGGCTCTGCTGACCACCATTGCACAGCGTCTGATTTACCAGCTCTGGCGCCGTCGTGATGTTGAGCGAGCTTTTTTGATGACGTTATCCAGCAGCGACCTGGACACCGCGCCTTCGCCCGAAACAATGGTGCAGCTTTATCAGGCGTTGGACTGGGTGGAACACCAACTTGATAATTTGCCCGACAAGGTCAAAGCAACCTTTGTGCTTTCTCGTCTCAATGGCATGACCTACACACAAATAGCAGCACAGTTGGGCATTTCTCTGCGTTCAGTCAGCGATTACATGAACCTTGCGCAGAGTCGTTGTTCAAAACCTGACAGCACACTGCTGAAAAGCCGTCCCCCCAAAACAAGAGAATACGTATGAACAGACTAAAAAAGTGGCTCGGTGGCTCGCTTCTGGCGGTTGGGCTCATCGCGCAACCGGCTCTGGCACAAGAGCAGGCAGCGCCTGTTCATTTCGGTGACATCACCTGGGAAAGCGGCAGTCTGATCACAGAAGTACTGCGGTATATCACCGAGCATGGCTACGGTGTCGCGACGGATACCTTGCCTGGCAGCACGGTCAGTCTTGAGGCCGCGCTGGCCAAGAATGATATTCAAGTCATTGGCGAGGAATGGGCAGGACGCAGCCCAGTGTGGGTCAAGGCCGAAGCCGAGGGCAAAGTTTCAGGTTTGGGGGACATCGTCAAAAATGCGAGTGAGGGCTGGTGGGTGCCCGAGTACGTGATCAAGGGCGATCCGGCCAAAGGGATCAAGCCTCTGGCGCCGGACTTGAAATCAGTGGCGGATCTGGCCAAGTACAAAGACGTGTTCCGCGACCAGGAAGACCCGACTCGGGGACGTTTCCTCAATAGCCCGACGGGCTGGACCTCCGAGATTGTTAACAGTCAAAAGCTCAAGGCCTATGGTCTTGACAAGGACTTTGTCAATTTCCGAACCGGTTCAGGCGCGGCGCTGGATGCCGAAGTCAGTTCTTCGATTCGCCGTGGTAAGCCGGTGCTGTTCTACTACTGGTCTCCGACGCCGCTGATTGGTCGTTACAAACTGATCAAGCTGGAAGAGCCCGCCTTTGATGCCGAAGCGTGGAAGACCCTGGCTGACGCCAATAACCCCAACCCAAAAGGCACCCGCTCACTGCCAGCAAAATTGGCCATTGGCGTATCAGCCCCCTTCAAAGCGCAGTATCCGCAGTTGGTTGAGTTCTATGAAAAGGTAGATTTCCCCATCGATTTGCTGAATACCACCTTGGCCCAAATGAGCGAAAAACGCACTGAGCCGCGTAAAGCGGCACAAACGTTTTTGCGTGAACAGCCCAACATCTGGCATGGCTGGGTCACCGCGCAAGCAGCTGAAAAAGTTGATCAAGCACTTAAATCCAACTAACTGATCGAGCGTGGGCATTGAATGTTTCCTGACAACCTGACGTTTTCCATCGCAGGGTGGGTCAATGACGGGGTTGATGCGCTGGTCAGCAATTACGGCGATGTGTTCCGTCACATCTCTGACACGCTGTTATGGGCCATCATCAATCTCGAAAACCTGCTGCGCATGACGCCCTGGTGGCTGATGCTGGCGATAGTCGGCGTTATTGCCTGGCACGCCACACGCAAAGTGGTCAGCACACTGCTGATTGTCGGCTTGCTGTTTTTAGTCGGCGCTGTGGGCCTGTGGGACAAGCTGATGCAAACCTTGGCACTGATGATGGTGGCCACGGTGATTTCAGTGCTGCTGGGTATTCCTCTGGGCATTCTGGCGGCGCGCAATAACCGCCTGCGCGCGGTCATGATGCCGCTGTTGGACATCATGCAGACAATGCCCAGTTTCGTGTACCTGATACCGGTACTGATGTTGTTCGGCTTGGGTAAAGTGCCGGCAATCTTCGCCACGGTCATTTATGCCGTGCCGCCATTGATCCGACTCACCGACCTGGGTTTGCGCCAGGTTGATCGAGAGGTGATGGAAGCGATCAACGCTTTTGGCGCCACCCCGTGGCAACAATTGTTTGGTGTTCAACTGCCGCTGGCTATGCCCAGCATCATGGCAGGCATCAACCAGACCACCATGATGGCACTGTCGATGGTGGTTATTGCCTCGATGATCGGTGCGCGGGGCTTGGGCGAAGATGTACTGGTGGGTATTCAAACCCTCAACGTCGGCAAGGGACTGGAGGCGGGATTAGCCATCGTCATCCTGGCCGTGGTGATTGACCGCATTACTCAAGCGTATGGCCGACCTCGGCATGGCGGTCAGGAGTGAGTGAAGTGGCAGTAAATAAAATAGAAGTACGCAATGTCTTCAAGATATTTGGTCAGCGCGAAAGAGAAGTCATGGCGCTTATTCGCGAGGGCAAAAGCAAAGATGAAGTGCTGGCTAAAACCGGCTGCGCTGTAGGGATCAACAATCTATCGTTGACGATTGATGCAGGTGAAGTCTTTGTCATCATGGGCTTGTCGGGTTCTGGAAAATCGACTCTGGTGCGTCATCTTAATCGGCTGATTGATCCTTCCAGTGGCGAGATTTTGGTAGACGGGCAAAATATTCTTGAATACGACATGCCTGCCTTGCGCCAATTCAGGCGGCATAAAATCAGTATGGTGTTTCAAAGTTTTGGCCTTTTGCCCCATCGCAATGTCCTGGACAACGTGGCCTACGGTTTAAAGGTGCGGGGCGAAAGCCAGGCGCAATGCAATGAGCGTGCGCGGCACTGGGTCTCGGTGGTGGGGTTGCAAGGTTACGAGCAGGCATTTATCCAGCAGCTGTCTGGCGGCATGCGCCAGCGCGTTGGGCTGGCGCGGGCCTTGGCCACCGACACGGACATCATCCTGATGGACGAAGCGTTCAGCGCGCTCGACCCACTGATTCGCGCCGAAATGCAAGACCAACTGCTTGAGCTGCAACGCACGCTGCGAAAGACCATTGTCTTTATCACTCACGATCTGGATGAAGCTCTGCGTATTGGCAACCGTATTGCAATACTCAAGGATGGGCAGTTGATTCAAGTCGGTAGCCCCCAAGAGATCCTGCAGTCTCCGGCCGATGATTACGTGGGCCGTTTTGTTCAACGCCACCATGCTCGTCATTAACATATCCCGTTACCGCCTTGGGTAAGGCGTTCATGCGTTAAATCACAGAAGCGGGCTTAGCCGTCCAAGTGCATCGGCTAAGCCCTTTTTGTTAACTGACGCGATGAGCAGCCCATGAAAGAACTTACAAAAACCCCCGATCTGATAGCGGCATATTCAGTTTTTAGCAGTTTTAACGCCCAGAATTTTGGCCCGCGTCCCAGCTTTCAGGAGGTGGCCAAAGCAGTTTTCAAAAAAGCTCTGATAGATAAGTTTCCGACACTGCCTGTCTCCGTTGCTGATTTGGCGTTGGCAGAGCCATTAACGGCGGTTGATCCGCAGAATCCGCAACCCCGGCATTTTCGTTTTATGGCCCCGGAAGAGGTCATGATTCAGCGGTTTATAGACGACTCGTCCTTCACATTGATAGAGGGCGAGCATCGTCTTACTGCCAGTCGCGATCCTGTGAACCCCGCTGCTCAACGTGTGGGCATGGACAGCCTGCAAGCCATTATCAATGATCAATCCGCAACGTTGATCGAGGCCTACCAACAGGCTGTGGCGCAGTTTTGGAGTGAGCGGTCTGAAGGCAAAAACAGTCCTTTTCAATGGTTGTCCCGGTCACTTAAAGCGGGGGTGAGCTCGACGACTTCAAATCGGCACCGTGAGCCTGCGTTATCGAATGAAAAAGCAGTTTCATTGGCCGTGATTAGCGCTTTCCCAGAAAAAACCGAACGTTTGGGCGTTTCTTCTGAAACCCCGTTACACGCTTACCTGGTCAACATACAAAGCACTGAGAGAACTGGGCCGCAGCGTTTTCAATTACCGGGCACGCTGGTGGTCACACGGGACATGGCCGACCTGTCTTTTATTCTCAGTTATGCCCCTGAGCGAGGCGTTGAGCAGTTTCGGTCAATGCAATGGATGGGTAACAGCTTTATTGAGCGTGTCAGAGAGCGAGTGGCGGCGTCTCTGTTTACATGGACCTTGTACGAACCGCAGGGCGATATTTTTGAATCATTGGCCCTGACCTTGCTCGATGCGCAGCTTTATTCAATAAAAAAGCTGGGGCAAACCGCGCAGACCGAACGCTGGAGTGTGCCGCGGCTGGTGCGGGCGTTAGATGAAGCGGGCGCCCGGTTACCACTCTTTGATTCGCAAGACCGTACTTACCTTGAGCATGTACTCACCAACTTGCCACCGTGGCTGCAGCAGGCAGCCCCTGACGATCAGTTGTCATACAGCGAACTGTTATCGGCTCAAATCTTTTGGCAGCAAAAAACCAAGGGTCGCACTTTTCTTGAGGGGATAGATGCTTTACCCGCGTACGCCCAGCAGATGCTGACGCAGCGACTTCATCTCGATCATCCCGAGGAACGGGTCGATGTGACGAACCTGCAAGTCATCGAGCTGACTGTTGAAAACGTGCAAATGCCGCAGTTCAACCTGGAACCTACCTCCCTTGTGGAGTTTGCCTTGAGTTACAGAGGTGGATGGCCTGTCGGGTTGATTGAGGTTGGCGACAGTCAGGGCAGGCCGGTGCCAGAGTGGCTAACCGGCGGCTACGTTAAAAATCTGATTGATGAACTGGATATAAGTACCCATTACATCGAACTCATCAAGGGTTTGTTAATTGATGATGAAGCCGGGCTTGTCGAGCGACAGGCTTTGTTCAAATCGCAGATCAGCGTGCAGTTATCGATGTTGGCGCTCGAGAAAAAAATCAAGGGCGAAGATGGATTTACTGCGCAAGGCTGGCAAATTGTGGCGCGCCTCATGCGTCCTGATGACGAGATGGTCGTGGGTAATTGCAATGTCTGTGTTCGACCTTTGGGGTTCCATGCTTATGAAGGATCTGCCATTGATCCGGTAGCCAATATGTATGTATTGGGCCCATACGATATCGAGACCGGGCCTTTTATCCTGTATCGGCCTTTGACACCTGATCCATTGGTTGAGTTTGCGACCTGGGACGCACTGCTGGAGGGGATCAATCAGCCTGGCGAACTTCAGGAGAGTGTATTGGCCTGGCTTGATGAGCGCGCGCATGACTTTTATGCCGACGGCGGTTTTGAACGTCCGCACCTTGAGAGTGTATTGAACGAAGGCTTTTTAGCGTGGTTGCCAAGAAGCCCGGCGAGGTTGAGTACTCAACGCATAGTCGGCGATTACTTTGAGGCGATGTATCAGTCTCATGCCCAAGCGTTGATGACCTTGGCAGATAAGCAAACGGTGTCGGCCTCCGAGCGGCGCTGGGCATCGATCAAGCGTTATGGATGGAGCCTGTTCAATGGATTGACCTTTTTCATCAGTGGGCCGCTGCAAAAAGCCGCATGGATTTTTCAAACGTTGCTAAGCCTTGATGCCGGTCTTCAGGCCCGTCTTCAGGGTGATAAAGACGCTGCCATGCAAACCGTCATCGATTTACTGTTCAACATCAGTTTGGCTTTGTTGCACGAAGGCCTGAATTTTCGGCACACGGCTAACGAAAAGTGGCGACTCGAAGCCCCGGTGGATGAGCCGATGCTCTCGGTTTACCCAGATAAGAAACCTGAGCCTGACATGATTTCGCAGGCGCCTGCGCTGGTTCAGAAAAAGCTGCCTGATCTTCATACCCCGCAAACCATTGCTGAGTACTCCTCCTTGGATTATTCCTGGTTCAGTTCGTCAGTACGTTTAACACCTGCTCTTCGGGCTGCACTGGACACCTTTGCGGTGGAGGTCGATCTGACGCAAGGCATGCGTGTAGAAGAGGGACCGTTAAAGGGCTTGATCAAGCTTCAAGATCAGTACTGTGTGCAGTTGGAGGATAAAACGTATTTCGTAAGTGTTGACTCCGACAGTGTGGTGATTCACAAGGCGGATGGCACAGGAGTAGCTGGCCCCCGCCTTAAAGGCAGCCCTTCGGGTGAGTGGCGTCTTGATCTGCGGTTGGGCTTACGTGGAGGGGGGCCTAAAAAAACCATTCAGGCGCTACGTGCTAAAAATACTGAAACCGTGAACAGGTTGATTGAGCAAGCCGAAAATATTCAGAGTGTTGTCAATCGTCGCGAGATGGCCATGGTTATCCTGGAAGGTGTATTGGATACAGACATTGAGCGCAGAGACGTACATTTGGATCGCTTCGAGGGCGAGTTGGCCGAATGGCGAAAAAATGTGTTGGAAATTCTCAGGTTGATGGATGAGGCTAATAAAGTAGTTCCCATTGATAATCATGAAGAAACGACCCAAAGTACGTGGGAGCGCCTGGTTCTCAAGACGTTCAGGTATCAGAATATATTGGAGGAATATTTACGAGCCTTGACAGTTCGTAATTCTCACGCTGATTACGAATTGTCGATGAAGTCCGTGCTTGATCATTTGGCAGCAGGAGTCAAGGCGCCTTATGAAGAGTGGGTGGCTAGTTTGGCAGTTGCAGAGCGGATGGAGCGTCGCCTGTTCATGAATTCCATCCTCGAAGTAGAAGCGCTGGAACATGTTAAAAAAAGACCGGTGCCTAAAAATAATCCGTTGGCAGAAATCATTAATAAGCCACATCAAGAAAATTTTGATAGGCATTGGGGGGCTTCCTATTTAGAAACGTTGTGTGAACTATTGATTCGACGGGGAGGCGAGAACTTGATGCCCGAAGAACAGCACGCGTTTGATTTGTTCGGGCAGGGGACACTGGTAGATACCGCCTGGTCACAATTTAACCTGCACCGTGAATCTCACGGTTTTGCGGCTGATCATCTCGATTTTTTTGACAATGTACTGCAGCGCTATGACGCTGCAGAGGCTGTCTGCATGAATCTGTTGGAATTGAATTCTGACCATTTCCGAAATGAATACCTTCCCTCAATGCTGCATTTGATCAAGCATTTGCGGACTTTTGCTGAGCAGCAAATGGCTTCCGTCATTATTGATTCTGAAAGTTCATCCTCTGAAATTGATGAGCCGAGGCCTGGTCCTAGTCGAAAAGCGAGTACCCCACAAACAGAGCCCCGCGGGAAAAAAACTCAGCGAATTATCAAAACCAAAGAAAAACAGATGCTGGTCGGGACGTTGCGTGATTCGAGTTCAGAGTCGGGAGAAGAGATTGTCGATGTCGTGGAGGGTATGGATGCGTTGAAGATTCATTCCTATCGAAAAATGACCAGTGGTGAGTGGGAACCCATAGGTCCACAGCGGCCGTCCACATTACAGGCAACCCACGTCAAGACGTTATCCAGGCTTGAGTTGGAGGCTAGAACATTACTGGGGCAGTTTCGCAACGCGATTGCCAGTGCGCGCGCAAGTGCCGAGTTTTCCAGAATACCGGTTGAAATCCAGGAAATTTTAGACTTTAAAGCCATATCCCTTGAGGAGGTGGCCTCCCAGATGGACGCAGTTATTCAGTCCGCCAGCACTGAGGTTGAGGCGCTCAGTGATGAGCGCAGAGTTGCAGCCAATGCGATGAGTCACAATCTTAAAGAAGGTGCCACCCGATTGAGGGAAGAAGGGCGTAATCTTCGAGTGAGTATTATTAAACGCCTGCCGCCGACGGGGCAAAATGTTGATTACTTAAACAACCAGGGCGTTATTGAAATCGCCCGTCTTGGCCCAAGAAAACATTTAACCAAAGGACAAAGAAAAGATTACCTTCAGGAATATGTCATTAAAGATCTGGAGGGAAAAGAACTATGGTTTGCTCATTTTCATTACAAAACCATGGACGCTCCGGCAAGAGAGTTCGATGTAGCGCATTTGAAAACTGCTGAGCAGCGTACATTGAGTGAAAAAACCCTCTATGCCAAAGCTCAAAGTTCCAAGGATTATGTGGAGGTCTATCGAGCTAAACTAGATCCAGTGTTGGCCGATCGTCTTTTTTTAGCGCCCTCACCCTAAAACGCGCGCAGACTTGAGCGGGTATTGTGATTTTTACGCTGTAGTGCAAGTAAGGCAAAGGCCCGTCCGAAAAACGGACGGGCCTTTAAAGTTGGGTATAACAAAGGCGCTTAGTGTTGTGTGCTTTCTTCAGCTACCGGCATTGCCATAAACTGCTTTTCCTGATTCCAGTCGAACGGTTCGCCATTAACTTCGGCTTCATGGCGACGCTCTTCCAGGGCCTGGTACATGTCCAGTTCTTCATCTGAGAGGAAGTTAAAGCACGCGCCGCCGAAAAACCACAGCAGGTCGCGAGGCACCAGGTGAGCAATTTGCGGGTAGCGCTCAATGACTTGGCACATGATGTCCTGGCCCAAGTACTGACTCTCGATGGGGTCGACGGGCAACGCTGCGCGCATATCATCGAAACGTTCCAGAAAAAGCGCGTGGCTTTCTTCGGGAATTTGCTCGGCATCACCCACAGCAACCAAAATGCTACGCAAAATGTCGAGCAGAACAAGATTGTGGTTGAGATCGTTGGTGGCCATTGCGGTGTCCTCTAAAGCAAAACGGGCGCGAGAGTATAAAGCTCTGCGCGCCCGCTGTCGTGCTAGCGAATTTTTCCTTCGCTGTGAGTCAGTTCTTCTTTGGAGAAGTCGTCGACATCGATCACCTTGCGCCGCGCGGTTTGCGCAGCGCGTAACGTCTGGGCTTCATCGGCTTGCAGAACGCCTGCCTGAAGGGCCGAATCGATGGCCGGTTCGCCTGCTGCCGGTTTGAGCTGGCCACTTTTGAGGGCTTGATGCAGTTTTTTGTGCACCGGCTGGGCGTTGCGCAGCATATCGCTGGCATGTTGCAAGGCGCCTACGGCATCGTCGGGTGATTGCGGACGATAGCAGCCCGCCAGTATGGCTTCGAGTGCCGGATCGCCCTTGGCACGGCCCAGTACCGCAGCGACCTCAGCATCGAGAGCGTCAGAAGGACCGGTATGGCGGCGCCCAAACGGGAACACGATGCCACGCAACAAGAAGCCTAATGGGCGACTCGGGAAGTTTCTCAACAGTTCATCCAGTGCGCGTTCGGCATGCCCCAGGCTTTCTTCCATTGCCCACTTGAACAGCGGGTTCAGGTGCTCGGGCGAGCCAAGGTCGTGATAGCGCTTGAGTGCCGCCGACGCCAGGTACATGTGGCTGAGCACGTCACCCAGTCGCGCCGAAAGGCGCTCACGACGCTTCAACTCGCCGCCCAGCAGCATCATGCTCAGATCGGCAAGCAGGGCAAAGGCGGCTGCCTGGCGGTTCAGTGCGCGGAAGTAACCTTGGCTCAGGGCATCGCCGGGCACGTGATCAAAGCGCCCAAGGCCCAGATTCAGTACCAGCGTACTGGCTGCATTGCTTAGCGCAAAACCGATGTGCTTGAGCAGCAAACCGTCAAACTCCAACAAGGCCTGATCTTTGTCTTCGCGGCTGGCAAGTGCCATTTCCTTGAGTACAAAGGGGTGGCAGCGAATTGCACCCTGACCAAAGATCATCAGATTTCGCGACAGGATGTTGGCACCTTCCACAGTGATGAAAATCGGCGCGCCTTGCCAGTTACGGCCCAAATAGTTGTTAGGCCCCATGATGATGCCCTTGCCGCCGTGGACATCCATCGCGTGGCCAATGCATTCACGGCCACGCTCGGTCAGGTGGTATTTGAGAATGGCCGACAGTACAGAGGGTTTTTCACCCAGATCCACTGCATTGGCCGTCAGGATACGGGCGCTGTCCATCAGCCAGGCATTGCCGCCAATCCGGGCCAGTGCTTCTTGAATACCTTCGAAAGCGGCCAGAGGAACATTGAACTGTTCGCGAATTTGAGCGTATTGGCCGGTCACCAAGCTGGTGAATTTGGCCGCACCTGTGCCGACTGCAGGCAGCGAGATGGAACGCCCGACGGACAGGCAGTTCATCAGCATCATCCAGCCTTTGCCGAGCATGTCCTGACCACCGATCAGGTAATCCAGCGGGATAAAAACGTCCTTCCCCGAGTTCGGCCCATTCATGAAGGCGGCACCCAAGGGCAGGTGGCGGCGGCCGATTTCCACACCGGGGGTGTCTGTCGGTATCAGCGCGAGGCTGATGCCCAAGTCGTCTTTGTCGCCCAGCAGATGCTCGGGGTCATACGCCTTGAATGCCAGGCCGAGCAACGTAGCCACCGGGCCAAGGGTTATGTAGCGTTTTTCCCAATTCAGGCGCAGCCCGATGACTTCTTCTCCCTGCCATTGGCCTTTGCAAATAATGCCGGTGTCGGGCATCGCACCAGCATCCGAACCGGCCAGCGGGCCGGTCAAGGCAAAGCACGGGATATCGTCGCCGCGGGCCAGGCGCGGCAGGTAATGGTTGCGCTGTTCATCGGTGCCGTAATGCAGCAGCAGTTCAGCCGGGCCCAGCGAGTTAGGCACCATGACGGTCGAGGCAAGGTCGCCGCTGCGGGTGGCGAGTTTCATCGCTACCTGCGAGTGGGCATACGCTGAGAAGCCTTTACCGCCGAATTCCTTGGGAATGATCAAGGCAAAAAAGCCGTGAGTCTTGATGTGCGCCCACGCTTCGGGGGGCAAATCCATCGCCTGGCCTATTTCCCAGTCGCTGACCATTGCACACAGCTCTTCGGTAGGGCCGTCGATAAACGCCTGCTCTTCGTCGGTCAGCTGAGCTTTGGGATAAGCCAGTAGTTGTTCCCAATCCGGGCGGCCACTGAACAACTCGCCATCCCACCAGACCGTGCCAGCGTCAATCGCATCGCGCTCGGTTTGCGACATGGGCGGCAAGGTTTTCTGGAACCAGCTGAACAACGGGGCAGTGAACATTTTGCGCCGCAGATCAGGCAGTAACATCAGGGCGGCAGGAACGGCCAGCAGGATCCACAGGATGGCCAACAACCAGCCCGACACATGGCCAATGACCCCCATGGCCAGCAGGTACACCGCGACCACACTGATAATCGTCAAAGGGGCGACGCGTCGATGGGCCAGCCAGGCGATGCCCACGATCAACACCAATATCCACAACAACAGCATATTCAATCCTCCATGAAGCCAAGGTCGGGATCCCTGAGTCTAGAACACCGTATTAAGTGTGACTGCGTGCAAGAGGCGCAGTTCACCATCACGGCGTAGACTCCCCTGGCGTCTATCAATCAGGAGTCTGGTCATGCTGAAAGTGTGGGGTCGCAAGAATTCGTCGAATGTCAGAAAAGTATTGTGGTGCATTGAGGAACTGGCACTGACTTACAGCAGGGAAGAGGCGGGCGGTGTCTTTGGTGTGGTCGACAGCCCGGAGTATCGTGTGTTGAACCCCAATGGCCGTGTGCCCATGATTCAGGACGATGACTTTGTCCTGTGGGAATCTAACGCCATCGTCAGGTATCTGGCGGCAGAGTACGGCGATGATACGTCGTGGTATCCGCTCGTTAATCGGGTCAGGGCTCAAGCGGACAAGTGGATGGACTGGACAACGGCCTCCTTTGCCGTAGCGTTTCGCGATGTGTTTTGGGGTGTCTTGCGCACCCCGGCCGAAGAGCAGGATTGGGTCAAAATCAACGCTGCCATTAAAGAGAGCGCTGAGTTGTTGGTGATCGCCGATCAGGCCCTGAGTGAAAAGCCTTACCTCTCGGGTGAGGAAATTGGCATGGGTGACATTCCGCTGGGTTCTTTCATCTACGCCTGGTTTGAAATGCCTATAGAGCGTCCGCCGCTGCCCCATCTGGAAGCGTGGTATGAGCGGCTGAAACTGCGTCCGGCCTACCGTAGCGCCGTGATGACCGCGTTGACTTAATAGACACTATTAACACGGGTGACTGTACTTGTGCGGCAAGGCCAAGCACCATGGGTGGTGTTAAATGGCCTTGTCGGACTTGTCTTACAGACAGTCCGCCCTCATTGAGTCATCCCCATTCCCCCACCTTGGTGCGTAATCCGATATGAGTTCCGCTCTGTCCATACGGCAGCTAACCAAAACCTACGGCAACGGTTTCCAGGCCCTGAGTGGTATCGATCTGGATGTGGCCGAAGGTGATTTTTTCGCCTTGCTCGGCCCCAACGGTGCCGGCAAATCCACCACCATTGGCATTCTGTCCACACTGGTCAACAAGACCGGCGGCACGGTCAATGTGTTTGGTAATGACCTTGACCGCCAACCTGCTGCGCTCAAACGCTGCATTGGTGTGGTGCCGCAGGAGTTCAACTTCAACCAGTTTGAAAAGACCTTCGACATTGTTGTGACCCAAGCGGGTTACTACGGCATTCCCCCCAAAGTTGCCAAGGAACGAGCGGAAAAGTACCTGACGCAGTTGGGACTTTGGGACAAGCGCGATACGCCTTCGCGTTCATTGTCGGGTGGTATGAAGCGCCGCTTGATGATTGCCCGGGCTTTGGTGCATGAGCCGCGTCTGTTGATCCTTGATGAGCCGACGGCGGGGGTGGACATTGAGCTGCGTCGCTCGATGTGGAGTTTTCTCACCGGTTTGAATGAGCAAGGCACCACCATCATTCTGACCACGCATTATCTGGAGGAGGCTGAGCAGCTGTGCCGCAATATCGGCATCATCGACCACGGCACCATTGTCGAAAACACCAGCATGCGCAATCTGCTGGGACAGCTGCATGTCGAGACCTTTTTGCTCGACTTGAAATATCCATTGTCAGCGAGCCCGCAGTTGATCGGCTACCCCAGTCAGTTGCTTGACGCCCACACCCTGGAAGTCCAGGTGGATAAGGTGGTCGGCATTACCGGGTTGTTCACTCAATTGGCCGCGCAAAACATCGAAGTGGTGAGTCTGCGCAATAAAACCAATCGCCTTGAGGAGTTGTTTGTGTCGCTGGTCGAGAAAAACCTGGCAAAGGTGGCGGTATGAGTTCAGAGCTGCGTCCCAACCTGATTGCACTGAACACCATTATCTACCGCGAAGTTCGCCGTTTTATGCGGATCTGGCCGCAGACATTGCTACCGCCTGCGATCACCATGGTGCTGTACTTCGTCATCTTCGGGAATCTGATCGGTCGGCAAATTGGCGATATGGGCGGATTCACGTACATGGAGTACATCGTGCCCGGCTTGATCATGATGTCGGTGATCACCAACTCCTACGGCAACGTGGTGTCGAGCTTCTTCGGCAGCAAGTTCCAGCGCTCCATTGAAGAACTGATGGTGTCGCCCGTATCCCCTCACACGATCCTGATCGGCTTTACCGTGGGCGGGATCCTGCGCGGATTGATCGTGGGATTGATCGTCACATTGTTGTCGTTGTTTTTTACCCACCTTCAGGTGCATCACCTGGGGTTGACCATTGTAGTGGTAGTGCTGACGGCCACGATCTTTTCGTTGCTGGGGTTTATTAACGCCGTATTTGCGCGCAACTTCGACGATATTTCGATTATCCCGACTTTCGTGCTGACGCCGTTGACCTATCTGGGCGGGGTGTTTTACTCGATCACCTTGTTGCCGCCGTTCTGGCAGAGTGTGTCGCTGGCCAACCCGGTGCTGCACATGGTCAACGCCTTTCGCTACGGCATCCTCGGTGTCTCCGATATTAAGATCAGCGTTGCGCTGACCTTTATGGTGATTGCGACCATCGTGTTGTATATCGGTTGCGCCCGACTGCTGGTCAGTGGGCGGGGCATGCGCCAGTAAAGGTGTAGTTTTATATCGATGGCCCCTTTTGGGGCCATTTTTCATGGGCGATTGTTTTTACGTTTGCCCCACTTACGGCTAACCCACCAACGCCAGTACAGCATGGTCAGGCAATAAGCCAGCGCCCCGAAAACTACGCCACATACAACCGAGCCCAATAAAAACGGCTGCCACACAGTGGAAAGCTGAGCGCTGATCCATTCCCAGGTCAGTTCATCGGGCAAGGTGCGCGCGGGCACATTCATCAACCAGGCACCCAGCTTGTAGGTGCAATAAAACACCGGCGGCATGGTGATGGGGTTGGTCAGCCAGACCAGCCCTACAGAGATAGGCATGTTGCTGCGTACGTTAATTGCCAGAAAGGCGGCCAGCAGCATCTGAAAGGGCATGGGGATAAAGGCTGCGAAAATCCCTACAGCCATTGCCCTTGCCACAGAGTGTCGATTGAGATGCCAGAGATTCGGGTCATGCAGCAGTGTGCCCAAAAATCGTAAGGATTTATGTTCCCTAATCAGGGCCGGATCTGGCATGAAACGTTTGATCAAACGCCGTGGCATGGGCCTCTCCCTCAGTCAAGGGGCCAGTATGACCAAATTCGGCCGGATGCCTATTCAGACTTTGTGACAATTATTTAAGTGCCAGAAGTGGGTTTGAGCTAATCCGGGTGATGGGAAACTTTTGGACGGACGATGCACACAGGGATGTTGGCGCTGGCGTCGGGCTTGATTGCCTTGCGCTTTTTACCGGTACTGCCACCGGTGTGGTGTGTTTATCTGTTGCTGGCCGCAGGGCTGGTGTTGCTGATTGGGCGCAGGTATCCGGCCGGTTTGTTTTTGCTTGGAGTGGGTTGGGCCTGCATACAAGGGCAATCGGCCCTTGATGATCGATTGCCGCCTGCATTCGACGGGCGAACGTTTTGGGTCGAGGGGCGTGTGGTCGGACTGCCACAACCCACGGACAGGGGCGTGCGTTTCGAGCTGCAAGGCGCCCATTCGCGGCACGTCGAATTGCCGGAGACCCTGCTACTGAGCTGGTGGGGCGGGCCGTCGGTCAACAGTGGCGAGCGGTGGCGATTGGCGGTCACGCTCAAGCGCCCTAAAGGGTTGCTCAATCCGCAGGGGTTCGACTATCAGGCGTGGTTACTGGCCAAGGGCGTCGGCGCGACCGGGTCGGTCAAAGATGGCCAGCTCATCTCCCCAGCCACCCATGCATGGCGTGATGGGTTGCGCCAGCGCCTGCTCGGCACGGATGCCAACGGTCGTGCGCCGTGGCTGGCTGCGCTGGTCATGGGCGATGGTTCGGGTCTGAGTCGCGATGATTGGCAACTGCTGCAAGCGACCGGTACCGTCCATTTATTGGTGATTTCCGGGCAACACATCGGCCTGTTTGCCGGTTTGCTCTATGGCCTTGTCGCACTGCTGGCACGCTACGGGGTATGGCCCCGTCGACTGCCGTGGTTGCCTTGGGCGTGCGGGCTGGCGTTTGTCGGGGCGACGGGCTACGGCCTGTTGGCGGGGTTTGAGGTGCCGGTGCAGCGTGCCTGCGTGATGCTCGGGCTGGTATTGCTGTGGCGGTTACGCTTTCGTCATTTGGGCGTGTGGATGCCATATTTACTCGCGTTCAATACCGTTTTGATAGTCGATCCGCTGGCGAGCCTGAAGCCTGGTTTGTGGTTGTCCTTTGGTGCGGTGGCCGTGTTGATATTTACTTTTGGCTCACGCTTGGGGCCGTGGGGCTGGCGAGCTGCATGGCTTCGGCCGCAAGGGCTCATCGCTCTGGGGTTATTCCCGCTGTTATGGATACTGGGCTTGCCCATCAGTTTGAGCGGGCCATTGGCCAATCTGGTCGCCGTGCCCTGGATCAGTCTGCTGGTGCTGCCTACGGCGTTATTGGGTACATTCCTGCTGCCGGTGCCGTGGCTGGGTGAGAGCTTGCTCTGGCTGTCGGGCGGATTGCTGGATGTGTTGATCCGCGGGTTGAGCCTGTTATCGGGTGTGATCACACCCTGGTTGCCCATAGAAGTGCCTGTGTACGTCTGGCTATTGACCGTCATCGGCGTCTTGATTCTGCTATTGCCTGCCGGTGTCGTGCTTCGGCCGCTGGGTTGGCCGCTGGCGCTGCTGGCCGTTTTTGCGCCGCGCGAGCAGATACCCCACGGCCAAGCCCAGGTGTTGCAACTGGATGTCGGGCAGGGATTGGCGATGGTCTTGCGCACCCGTAATCACACACTTTTGTACGATGCGGGGCCGAAAGTCAGGGATTTGGATCAAGGCGAGCGGGTAGTGGTACCCGTGTTGCGTTCGTTGGGGGTTAAGGCGCTGGATGTGATGTTGATCAGTCACGCCGACTCGGATCACGCGGGAGGAGCCCTCGCGGTATATCGCGGCATGAAGGTTGCGCGAGTCATCAGCGGTGATGTGCCGGGGTTGCCTGCGCCATTGCAGGCGCAGCCTTGCCGCACCGATGAGCGCTGGGAGTGGGATGGGGTACGGTTTTCCCTATGGCAGTGGCAAGAGGCAAAGGACAGTAATCAGAAATCTTGCGTATTGCAGGTAGAAGCCCGCGGTGAACGGCTGTTGCTCACGGGCGACATTGACACTCATGCTGAACGAGCCTTGCTGAAATCTTCGCTGGCGGTTCCTACGCAGTGGCTACAAGCTCCGCACCACGGCAGCCGAACCTCATCTTCAATGGTGTTTCTCAAAGCACTGGCGCCCGGTGCGGTATTGATTTCCCGAGGCCATGGCAATACGTTTGGCCATCCGCATCCTCTCGTGTTGGCGCGTTATCAGGCGCTGGGGATGCAAGTGCTCGACAGTGCCCAGCAAGGAGCTATCACGTTTAGATTGGGCGCCTTTGGTTCGGCAAAGAGTTTTCAAGAGCGGCGCCGGTTTTGGCGTGATTAAATCTGCCAAGCCGGGTGTAACCAGTGCCTGGAACGCCAGTCGTGCAGTCGCTGACGAGGTACCAAGCTGCCACAGGCCCCAAGGGTCTTCAAAATGCTGATCCCGTAGCGCAGCAGTTGTTAAGTCAGCACTGAACGCTATGGTAGAGTGGCGCACTTTTTCGAGGGGATTGTCACTGTGTGGGAACTGGTCAAATCCGGCGGCTGGATGATGCTGCCGATCATTCTGAGCTCTGTTGCCGCGCTGGGCATTATTGTCGAGCGCCTGTGGACCCTGCGTGCCAGCCGTGTCACGCCGCCTCATCTGTTGGGTCAGGTGTGGGTCTGGATCAAAGACAAGCAGCTCGACAAGGAAAAACTCAAACAACTACGAGCCGACTCCCCGCTGGGTGAAATCCTGGCCGCCGGTCTGGCCAACTCCCGGCATGGCCGCGAAATCATGAAAGAGTGCATTGAAGAGGCCGCCGCAAGGGTCATTCATGAGCTGGAGCGCTACCTCAACGCCTTGGGCACCATTGCTGCGATGGCCCCTCTGTTAGGATTGCTGGGCACTGTGCTGGGCATGATCGATATTTTCAGCTCGTTTATGGGGTCTGGCATGACGGCTAACGCGGCCGTGCTCGCAGGGGGTATTTCCAAAGCGCTGATTACCACCGCCGCCGGTTTGATGGTGGGTATTCCTGCGGTGTTCTTCCACCGTTTCCTGCAGCGCCGGGTTGATGAGCTGGTGGTAGGCATGGAGCAGGAAGCGATCAAACTTGTCGAAGTGGTGCAGGGCGACCGTGAAGTCGACATGGCCGGGAGCAACGCGTGAAGTTTCGCCGCAAACCACGAGAAACAGTGGATATCAACCTCGCGTCGTTGATCGACGTGGTGTTTATCTTGCTGCTGTTCTTTGTCGTGACCACCACCTTTACCCGTGAAACCCAGTTGCGCGTGGATTTGCCGGAGGCTGTCAGCGGTACTCCTGAACAGGAACCGAACAGCAAGCAACTTGATGTCGCCATCAGCGCTGAAGGTGTGTTCTCGGTGAACAACCAATTATTGCCGAAAAACGACCTGGCGAGCCTGATCGAAGCGCTGCAAAAGGAGTCTGGAGGCGATACCAGCCTGCCCCTGTCGATCAGTGCTGATGGTAAAACCCAGCATCAAGCGGTCATTACGGCCATGGACGCCGCAGGCAAGTTGGGCTTCAGCCACCTGCGCATGACCACTGTCGAGGCGCAGACGACCCCCTGATGGCCATGTCCGATCGCTTGCTGCGCGCCTGGTATGGCGGGCATCCTTTGCTCAAGTTGTTGAGCCCTCTTGAATGCTTGTACCGCCGTGTGGTCGAGCGTAAACGTGCACGTTTCGTGGCGGGCGAGGGCGATATCTATCGTGCGCCGGTGCCATTGATCGTAGTGGGCAATATCACTGTGGGCGGTACGGGCAAAACGCCTCTGATCCTCTGGCTGATCGAACATTGCCAGCGTCACGGTTTGAAAGTAGGTGTAGTGAGTCGCGGCTATGGTGCCAAACCGCCGCACCTGCCTTGGCGTGTGCAGGCTGAGCACAGTGCTGACGTTGCAGGTGATGAACCCCTGTTGATTGTGCAGCGTACTGGCGTGCCGTTGATGATCGACCCGGATCGCAGTCGCGCCGTCAAAGCCTTGCTGGACAGCGAGCCGCTGGACTTGATTCTGTCTGACGACGGTTTGCAGCATTACCGGCTGGCTCGGGATCTGGAGCTGGTATTGATCGATAACGCCAGAGGCCTGGGCAATGGCCGTTGCCTGCCAGCCGGCCCGTTGCGCGAGCCAGCAGAACGCTTGAGCAGCGTCGATGGGGTGTTGTACAACGGCGCAGCCAATGATCCGCCGGGCGGGTTTGCCTTCCAGTTGAAGCCCACGGCACTGATTAATCTGGTCAGCGGCGAGCGTC
Source organism: Pseudomonas sp. TMW22091 (assembly GCF_022496705.1). Lineage (NCBI taxonomy): Bacteria > Pseudomonadati > Pseudomonadota > Gammaproteobacteria > Pseudomonadales > Pseudomonadaceae > Pseudomonas > Pseudomonas sp. TMW22091. The sequence goes on along the minus strand of NZ_SCFI01000004.1, from coordinate 446,433 downwards.
AGGCATTGGATTATTTTGCGCCGGAACAGGCGTTGCACGCCGTGGCCGGTATCGGTAATCCGCAGCGTTTCTTCACTACCCTTGAAGCGCTACACTGGCGGCCAATAGCCCATGCTTTCGCAGACCATGCGCCATACAGCGCCGAGGTCTTGAATTTCAAACCGTCATTACCCGTGGTGATGACGGAAAAGGATGCGGTGAAGTGCCGCGACTTTGCGTCCCCCGACTGGTGGTACCTCGCGGTGGACGCTGTGCCGTCCCAGGCCTTTGTCCTGTGGTTTGACCAACAGTTGTCGCGGCTTTTACCTAATCATCTTTAACCCTAACTCATTCTTTTCAGGGGAACCCTATGGACACCAAACTGCTCGATATTCTCGCTTGCCCAGTTTGCAAAGGCCCGCTCAAGCTCAGCGCCGATAAAACCGAACTGATCAGCAAAGGGGCTGGCCTGGCTTTCCCGATTCGCGATGGCATTCCGGTGATGCTGGAAAGCGAAGCCCGTACCCTCGACACCGATGAGCGTCTGGATAAATGATCCCGGTTTTTACCGTCGTTATTCCGTCGCGCTTTGCGTCGACCCGTTTACCCGGCAAGCCGCTGCAAATGATTGCGGGCAAACCGATGGTTCAGCATGTCTGGGAACAGGCCTGTAAAAGCAGTGCTCAACAGGTGGTGGTTGCCACTGACGATCAGCGCATTGTCGACGCCTGCAAGGCGTTCGGGGCGCACGTGGTTCTGACCCGTGCAGACCATGAGTCTGGTACTGACCGTCTGGCAGAGGTCGCTACTCAACTTGGGCTGGCCAGCGACGCTATCGTGGTCAATGTCCAGGGCGATGAGCCGATGATTCCGCCGCAGGTGATCGATCAAGTCGCAGCCAACCTGGCCGCTCATCCTGAAGCCCGCATGGCGACACTGGCTGAGCCGATTGAAGACGCTCAAACCCTGTTCAATCCGAATGTGGTCAAGGTGGTCAGTGACATCAATGGGTTGGCACTGACGTTCAGTCGGGCAACCTTGCCGTGGGCGCGTGATGATTTTGCACTGCACCCCGATACGTTGCCGCAGGGTGTGCCTTATCGTCGTCATATCGGCATTTATGCCTACCGCGCCGGGTTCCTGCATGACTTCGTAAGCTGGGGCCCTTGCTGGCTCGAAAACACCGAGCGGCTGGAGCAATTGCGCGCGCTCTGGCATGGCGTGCGCATTCACGTGGCCGATGTGGTTGAAGCACCGCCGGCCGGTGTCGATACCCCGGAAGACCTTGAGCGCGTTCGGCGTTTGCTGGAGGCTCGATGATTGGGCTGAAGGGGCGTCTATGAGTTTGCAGTTGCAGGTCAATGCATCGCTCAAACCGTTCAACAGTTTCGGTGTGGATGTACGCGCCAGCCTGTTTGCCGAAGCCCACAGTGATGACGATGTGCGCGAGGCCCTGCAGTGTTCGGCGCAGCACAATTTGCCGCTGTTGGTTATTGGCGGCGGCAGTAACCTGCTGTTGACGGCCGATGTGCCAGCTCTGGTGGTGCGCATGGCGACCCGTGGGATTCGTCAGGTCGAAGCCGATGGTGAGCGTGTCGTGATTGAGGCCGAAGCAGGCGAGGTGTGGCACTCTTTTGTACTTTGGACGCTCGAACAGGGGCTGAGCGGGCTGGAAAACCTTAGTTTGATTCCCGGTACCGTAGGCGCTGCACCGATGCAAAATATCGGCGCGTATGGCGTTGAGATCAAAGATGTCTTTGCAGGGCTGACCGCGCTCGACCGTCAAACCGGCGAGTTGCGTGATTTCACTCTGGAGGACTGCAACTTTGGCTACCGTGACAGCGTGTTTAAACAGCAGGCAGGGCGCTGGCTGATTCTGCGGGTGAGGTTTGCCTTGAGCCGAGCCCCGCGCTTGCGTCTGGAATACGGCCCTGTTCGCCAGCGTCTGAGCGAGCAAGGCATAGAGCAGCCGACGGCCACCGATGTGAGCCGTGCCATCAGTAGCATTCGCAGTGAAAAACTGCCTGACCCGGCGGTGCTGGGCAATGCCGGCAGCTTCTTTAAGAACCCGGTGGTGTCTGCTGCCTTGGCAGCTGAATTGAAGTTGGCGCACCCTGGCGTAATTGGTTATCCGCAAGCCGATGGCCGAGTGAAGCTGGCGGCGGGCTGGTTAATCGAAGCGGCAGGCTGGAAGGGCTTCCGGGAGAACGATGCCGGGGTGCACCGTTTGCAATCCCTGGTGCTGGTCAACTATGGCTCGGCCACCGGCTTGCAGTTGCTGGCGCTGGCGCAGCGTATTCAGGCCGACATCGAACAGCGCTTCGCGGTGCAGCTCGAGATGGAGCCTAACCTGTATTAATGGAGCCAGCCTGACGCATGTACGCATGCGCAGGCTTTTCGGTCTGGATCATCAATGAAGTCACTTCCTGCTGTGTCGCTGGTTCTGTGTCTGGCGACGTTAACCGGGTGCATGACTGCCCCGCCTAAAGACCAAGGCAATCTCTGTTCGATCTATCGCCAGTATCCGGCCTGGTACAAGGACTCGGTGGCGATGGAGAGCAAGTGGGGAACCCCGCCCCATATCGCTATGGCAATCATGAAGCAGGAAAGCAGCTTTGTGGCCGATGCACTTCCGCCCCGTGCCTACCTTTTGTGGGTGATTCCGTGGGGCAGGGTCAGCCCTTCCTACGGTTACGCGCAGGCTCAGCCGCCCGCCTGGAGCGATTTTGAACGAAGCATGGGCAGTAGTGGCTCGCGCGATGACTTTGGTGACGCCATCATGTTTATCGGGTGGTACGTGGCGGGCACCCAGCAACAATTGGGCATTTCCAAGTGGGATGCCTATAACCAGTATCTGGCGTACCACGAAGGGCGGGGCGGTTTTAGCCGTAATACCTATCGGGCAAAACCCTGGTTGATGCAGGTGGCGCGCAAAGTCGATCAGCAGGCTAAAACCTACGGCGCGCAGCTCAATCAATGCCGTGGTGAGCTGGAGCGTGAACGTCGCTCCTTTTGGTTCTTTTAGAGCCTGAAACACGGCGCATAAAAAAGCCCCGCCAGTTCAGAACTGGCGGGGCTTTTTAGTGGCCTTCAGAATCAGGCGAGGGGTTTAGGCTCGTGCTCTGCTTCCGGGGCTACGGTTTCGCTGGCAGCTTGAGCGGCGGCAGCAGCAGCTGCGGCCTCACGCTTGCGGCGACGCACTTCGCGTGGATCGTTAGGAGCACGACCGTTGCTTGGCTGAGTGCTGACAACCGGTGCGGCCACTACCACTTCAATCACTTCGGTCGTTACTACCGTTTCAGCCGGAGCTGTTACAGCGGTCTCGATCACAGTGGCTTCAGTGACAACAACTTCAGCGGCAACGGGTGCAACTGGAGTCGGAGCTGGTGCGGCTTCTACGGCGGCAGGCTCGGCAATTGGCTCGCGAACGACGCGTGCTTCCTTGACGTGCTCAGGCGCTTTTTCGAAGACTGGCTTTTCGGCGGCCGGCGTTTCTGCGCGTGGCGCTTCTACTGCCGGCGCTTCGATGGCGGCTTCGATCACTGGTTCTGGCGCAGCAACCGGGGTCTCGATGGCTGGGGCAGGCTCAGCAGTGGCCTTGATTTCAGGTTCTGCTGATACCTGTGCGGCCACTTCAACTTCAGGTGCCTTGACAGCTTCGATTGCTGTTACCGCTTCAACCACAGGCGCTTCGACAGTCGGAGCTTCAACGGCTGGCGCTTGAACCGAAGGTGTCTCAACCACTGGCGCTTCTACCGCAGGGGACTCAACGATCGGCGCTGGAACAATGGCAACGGCAGTTGTTTGAGCTTCTGCTGCCACAACGGTCTGGGCCAGGGCCGAGTCGTGAGAGGCTTGATTGGCGCGTTCAGCTTGCTGGTGAGCCTGGGCTTCAGCGGGTGCGCTGATGACCGAGCTGGCAACGGCTTCAGTGACAGCCAGACCGGCAGCCAGTTCAGTGGTGGTTGCTGCAGCGTTTTCGCCGTTGGTTTCTTCGCTGTGCTCTTCCGAACCTTCAATCACGTTGCCATTGGCATCGCGTTGACGCTCGCGACGGTTGCTGCGACGACGCTGACCGCGTGAGCGACGACGTGGGCGATCGCCTTCGGCGTTCTCCTGCGACTCGTCCTGGGTGTTTGCTTCGCTGGACAGTACTTCTTCGTCTTCAGCAGCGGGAGCCGGCTTGACTTCGCGTGGTGCACGTTCTTCGCGCGGAGCACGTGGTTGACGTTCTTCACGCGGGGCACGGGCTGGGCGTTCTTCTTCGGTGGCCGCTACTGCTGGCGCAACGACAGGAGCAGCGTCCAGAGGCTCGCGCAGTTCGCGAACACGCTCTTCACGGGCTTCGCCACGTGGTTTGCGGTCTTCACGAGGAGCGCGCGGTGCACGTTCTTCACGCGGTGCGCGCGGTGCGCGTTCTTCGCGAGGAGCGCTTACAACCGGCGTTTCTTCGCGCGGCTCGCGCACTTCACGAGGAGCGCGTTCTTCACGTGGAGCACGTTCTTCGCGCGGTGCACGTTCTTCACGAGGCTTGCGCTCTTCGTCGCGGCGACCATTACGATTACGGCTTTGCTGACGGCCATTGCGACGCTCTTCGTTGCGTGCAGGGCGCTCAGGGGTGGCTGGTTTTTCAGCAACAGCAGGTGCGGCCGGCTCTTCTTTAGAGGCGAACAGGCTGACCAGCGACTTCACAAGGCCTTTGAACAGGCTTGGTTCGGCGATGCTGGCAGTCGGAGCCGATGCCGGGGTTGCAGTGGCTGGGCTTGCTTCAGTCGGAACCGGAGCCGTGGCGCGCGGCGGAGCTGTCTTGACGGCGGCTTCCTGGCGAACGAGGGTGCGGGTCGCAGCGGCAGGTTGAACTTCTTCAACTTCGGCAGCAGCGGCAGCAATTTCGTAGCTGGACTGGTTGGTGTTGGCTTCCGGGCTGTCATCACGCAGACGCTGAACTTCGAAGTGCGGCGTTTCGAGGTGATCGTTCGGCAGGATGATGATGCGGGCACGGGTGCGCAGTTCGATCTTGGTGATCGAGTTGCGTTTTTCGTTCAGCAGGAATGCCGCCACCGGGATCGGCACCTGAGCGCGTACTTCAGCAGTGCGGTCTTTCAGGGCTTCTTCTTCGATCAGGCGCAGGATAGCCAGCGACAGCGACTCAACGTCACGAATGATGCCGGTGCCGTTGCAGCGTGGGCAAACGATGCCGCTGCTTTCACCCAGCGATGGGCGCAGGCGCTGACGGGACATTTCCAGCAGGCCAAAGCGCGAGATACGGCCCACTTGTACGCGGGCACGGTCTGCTTCCAGGCATTCGCGGACTTTTTCTTCCACTGCGCGCTGGTTTTTGGCGGGTGTCATGTCGATGAAGTCGATGACGATCAGGCCGCCGATGTCGCGCAGGCGCAACTGACGGGCGATTTCTTCGGCGGCTTCAAGGTTGGTTTGCAGCGCGGTTTCTTCGATATCGCTGCCTTTAGTGGCGCGCGCCGAGTTGATGTCGATGGACACCAGGGCCTCGGTCGGGTCGATAACGATGGAGCCGCCGGAAGGCAGTTCAACAACGCGCTGGAAGGCGGTTTCGATCTGGCTTTCGATCTGGAAACGATTGAACAGCGGAACGCTGTCTTCGTAGAGTTTGATTTTGCTGGCGTACTGCGGCATTACCTGGCGGATGAAGGTCAGGGCTTCGTCCTGAGCTTCAACGCTGTCGATCAGCACTTCGCCGATGTCCTGGCGCAGGTAATCGCGAATGGCGCGGATGATCACGTTGCTTTCTTGATAAATCAGGAATGGCGCGGAACGATCCAGCGAAGCTTCTTTAATGGCGGTCCAGAGTTGCAGCAGGTAGTCGAGGTCCCACTGCATTTCTTCGCTGCTGCGGCCAAGGCCGGCAGTGCGCACGATCAGGCCCATGTCGGCAGGGGCGATCAGGCCATTGAGGGCTTCACGCAGTTCATTGCGCTCTTCGCCTTCAATGCGACGGGAGATGCCACCGGCACGCGGGTTGTTAGGCATCAGAACCAGGTAACGGCCAGCGAGGCTGATGAAGGTGGTCAGGGCTGCGCCCTTGTTGCCACGTTCTTCTTTCTCGACTTGCACGATGACTTCCTGGCCTTCGCTCAGGACGTCCTTGATGTTGACGCGACCTTCAGGTGCTTTCTTGAAGTACTCGCGGGAGATTTCTTTGAGGGGCAGGAAGCCGTGGCGCTCAGAGCCGAAATCGACAAAGGCAGCCTCAAGGCTTGGTTCAATGCGAGTAATACGGCCTTTGTAAATATTGGCTTTCTTCTGCTCGCGTGCACCCGACTCGATGTCCAGGTCGTAGAGGCGTTGGCCATCTACCAGTGCAACGCGCAACTCTTCAGGTTGAGTTGCGTTAATCAGCATTCTTTTCATGTTGTACCGTCGGTTTCCGGGCTACCGGAAACGGCGTTCGGCACACACGACTTCTCACGGTCGGTGTCAGGTGCGTCAGGAGTAGTTGGCCACTCCAGTGTCCAGCGAGGTTCGACCAATGGGGGCGAAGTCGCGACTTACGCTTCCTGCTTGCTGTGGTGACTTAAGTTAAGCACTCAGTCAGGAGGAGGAATCAACCAGCGGCTGTGGACGAGATGAAGCGTCTTGAAAAAGCCTAGTGCTACACAGTCCGACGGTTGTGCATCTCCACCCTACACGTATCCCTGATAATTCGGGTGCTGCCGCGCGCAGAATCCGCAGCGGGTTGGCATTTACCGTGTTCTCCAAAAGGGGAGTTCACGCATCATGGCTAATAAAGGCGAAGTTTCCGAAGCATTCGCTCGCATTACCCGCAGCTGACTGCACTTTGTGAACTGGCCGTGAATATCGGCGTAAAAGGCGAGTTTGCACTCTGCTTTCCAGGCTCGCTTCAGGCCTCATGTCACCTGCGCTTGTTACAACTCCAAGTGGTGCGTATGCAGCAAAAGCCCCGTAGGACGGCCTCGCGTCCTGATCAAGAGCGTTGGTCAGGGTCGGTGATTCACCGTTAATCCGCTGTCCAGGCCGCTTTTGGCGGCGTTCGCGACTATAGCAGCAATGATTAAGTGCTTCAATTCCATAAAAAATTGTTATCATTCGCGCCATGACGACCACGACCCCCCCGACCCCCAGCGTTCAGCTGCTTGAGGTCTCGCCGGAATATGCCGGCCAACGCATCGACAACTTTTTACTTGCACGGCTCAAGGGTGTTCCCAAGACCTTGATTTACCGCATTTTGCGTAAAGGCGAAGTGCGTGTGAACAAGGGGCGGATCAAGCCCGAGTACAAGCTGCAGGCGGGCGATATCGTGCGCGTGCCGCCGGTCCGCGTGCCTGAGCGCGATGAGCCGGTGCCACTTGCTCAAGGGTTGTTGCAGCGCCTCGAAGCCGCCATTGTCTATGAAGACAAAGCGCTGATTGTGCTCAACAAGCCTGCCGGCATTGCGGTGCATGGCGGCAGCGGCCTGACCTTTGGTGTCATTGAAGCCTTTCGTCAGTTGCGCCCCGATGCTAAAGAGCTTGAGTTGGTGCATCGCCTGGATCGCGACACGTCCGGCCTGTTGATGATTGCCAAAAAGCGCAGCATGTTGCGTCACTTGCATGCCGCGTTGCGCGGTGATGGTGTCGACAAGCGCTACATGGCTTTGGTGCGTGGTAACTGGGCGACGTCCATCAAGCAAGTGCGCGCACCCTTGATGAAAAGCAATCTGCGTTCCGGCGAGCGTATGGTTGAAGTCAATGAAGAGGGCAAGGAGTCGGTCACCGTATTTAAGGTGCTGCGCCGCTTCGGTGATTTCGCCACCATGATCGAGGCCAAGCCGATTACCGGTCGTACTCACCAAATTCGCGTGCACACCTTGCACGCAGGGCATTGCATTGCCGGTGATACCAAGTACGGCGACGAAGATTTCTCCAAAGAAATTCGCGATTTGGGTGGCAAGCGTCTGTTCTTGCACGCCTATATGCTGACCGTGCCGCTGCCCGAAGGTGGTGAGTTGAAATTGCAGGCTCCCGTAGATGAAATGTGGGCTAAAACCGTGGAGCGTTTGCTGAGTGCAGAATGACTACGCGCTGCTGATCTTCGACTGGGACGGGACGCTGGCTGACTCTATCGGGCGAATTGTCACTGCCATGCAGATGGCGGCGCAGCGTGCGGGTCACCCCGAGCGTGATGATGAGGCGGTGAAGGGGATTATTGGCCTGGGATTGCCCGAGGCTATCTTGACCCTTTATCCCGATATGACGCCTGAGCAGGTTGTTTCATTTCGCCAGCATTACGCAGATGTCTATATCGCTATGGATGCCCAGCCTTCACCACTCTTTGCGGGTGTGAAGGAATCGCTGGAGGCCTTCCGGGCTGCGGGCTATCGTCTGGCTGTCGCTACCGGCAAGGCCAGGCGAGGTCTTGATCGGGTGCTCAAGGCCAATGGCTGGGAAGATTTCTTTGATATCACCCGTGCAGCCGACGAGTCGGCCAGCAAGCCTGATCCTTTGATGTTGAACCAGATTCTTGCCCATTGCGATGTTCGCCCCGAGCAAGCCTTGATGGTGGGGGATGCGTCCTTCGATTTGCTGATGGCGCGTAATGCAGGCATTGATTCTGTTGCGGTGGGCTATGGTGCTCAGTCGATGCAAAGTCTGATGGCTTATGAGCCGCGATTGGCCATTGAGCGTTTTACCGAGTTGCGTACCTGGCTGGATCGTCAGGTTAATTAAAGTCTTTGCAGGGGTAGAGCATGGTTGATCAATGGAAAGCGCCTTCCGAGGCAGAGCCGACTGTCGGTGATGACAAGAGCTGGAAGCTTCTGGAAAAAACCTTGTTGGCGGGTATTCAGGAGCAGCGCCGTTCGCGTCGCTGGGGTATTTTTTTCAAGCTGCTGACCTTTTTCTACCTTATTGCCATGTTGTTTTTGTTCACGCCTTTGTTGGATATGGAACGCAGCGTAACCAGCAGTTCGGGTTATACCGCGCTGATTGATGTGCGTGGCGTGATAGCTGATAAAGAGCTGGCCAGTGCCGACAATCTGGTGACCAGCCTGCGCGCTGCGTTCGAAGATCCAAAGGTCAAGGGTGTGATTCTGCGCATCAACAGCCCGGGCGGCAGTCCTGTTCAGTCGGGTTATGTCTACGATGAAATTCGTCGTCTGCGTGGCTTGAACCCGAACATCAAGGTGTATGCGGTCATTTCCGATCTGGGGGCTTCAGGCGCTTATTACATTGCCAGTGCGGCTGATGAAATCTATGCGGACAAGGCCAGTCTGGTCGGTTCGATAGGTGTGACCGCGGCGGGCTTTGGTTTCGTGGGCGCGATGGAGAAGCTGGGTATTCAGCGCCGTGCTTATACCTCGGGCGACCATAAGGCCTTTCTTGATCCGTTCGAGCCTGAAAAGCCGGATGAGACCAAGTTCTGGCAGGGTGTGCTGAACATCACTCACGAGCAGTTCATTGCCAGCGTGAAGCAGGGTCGAGGCGATCGACTAAAGGACAAGGATCATCCTGAGCTGTTTTCTGGTTTGGTCTGGACAGGTCAGCAGGCCCTGCCACTGGGGTTGATTGATGGGTTGGGCAATGCCAGCTCGGTTGCGCGTGATGTGATTGGCGAAAAAGAGCTGGTGGACTTTACCGTGCAGGAGTCGGCGTTTGATCGCTTCTCCAAAAAACTCGGTACCAGTGTGGCTGAGCAATTGGCAATGTGGATGGGTTTTCAAGGACCTACGTTGCGCTGATTGGCAGTGATGCTCTCAAGAAACGGCCTTCGGGCCGTTTTTTTTTGTGGGGGCGGTTTGCATCTCAAGCGCGGAAATGACGTAGCAGTTGACGAGTAACGCGAGGCTACGTTCGACGATGCAATCGTCGCAACCTCTGTCAGTGCGGTGTGTCTGGTTTGCCGGGTCGAAAGGTTTAGCGACGGCTTTGCCGTCGAACGCAGCCTCGCGTTACTCGACAGCTGCTACGCAATTCGCGTTTCCCTATGGGGTTGCGTTAGGGGATAGCAACGCCTTCTGCTATCAGCATGTCGACCAGGCGGATAAGAGGCAGACCGACCAGGCTGGTGGCGTCCTCGCCTTCTGTGCGCTGAAACAGGCTGACGCCCAGACCTTCTGCCTTGAAGCTGCCTGCGCAGTCGTACGGCTCCTCGGCGAGCAGATAGCGCTCTATCTGCTCTGGGGTGAGCTTGCGCATGTGAACGGTAAAAGGGATGCAGTCGGTCTGATAATGGCCTGTCTGGCTATTTAGCAGGGTGAGGCCGGTCAGGAAGCTGACGCTGGCCCCGCTGGCGTTCAGCAGTTGCTGGCGTGCCTTGTCGAAGGTATGCGGCTTGCCGATGATTTGCCCGTCCAGCACGGCGACCTGATCAGAGCCGATGATCAGGTGTTTGGGGTGGCTGCTGCTCAGTGCTTGCGCCTTTTCCAAAGACAGGCGTTTGACCAGGTCGATGGCTGATTCGCCGGTTTGATGGCTCTCGTTGATGTCTGGTGAGCTGCAAGTAAAGGGTAAGCGCAGGCGAGACAATAAATCGCGGCGATAAACCGAGCTTGAAGCGAGTAATAAAGGTAGCATGCGCGACTCCTGTGGGTTGCTGACGATTCTAATGGTCGTACGCGATGTCGCACAGGCACAATTTCCTTTGACACGTGAAGGGGTCCTCCCTAGAATGCTGCGCCTATGTTGAATGACCCGATTCCACCTCACGTTGACCCGCGCAAATTGGCTGATCGTGGCACTACCCTTCAAGGTGAAGTGTTGCTGGCTGATTTGGAGAGACTCTGCGACCCGCTTTCCGACGATGTCGGTGCGGTCCAGGCTAAATTTGTTTTTGAGCGCGACGAGCGAAGATCTGTGGTCATACACAGCTCCATCGACGTCGAGGTCAAGATGGTTTGCCAGCGTTGTCTTGAGCTGGTCACCCTGCCGATCCACAGCGAGTGCAGTTATGCTGTGGTGAAAGAGGGTGCGAATACCCAGTCGTTACCGAAAGGTTATGACGTGCTGGAACTGGGCGAAGATCCATTGGATCTGCATGCACTGATCGAGGAGGAGCTTTTGCTCGCCTTGCCCATTGTGCCTGCTCATCATCCGGAAGAATGCCAGCAGCCGGCGGGTCTCGATGAGCCCGAGCCAGGCGAGGACGAGGTAACGCGGTCCAACCCGTTCAGTGTATTGGCGCAGTTAAAGCGTGACCCAAACGTTTAGGAGTTAATCAATTATGGCTGTTCAGCAGAACAAAAAATCCCGCTCTGCCCGTGACATGCGTCGTTCGCACGATGCTCTTTCGGCTAGCACTCTGTCTGTAGAAAAAACCACCGGTGAAATTCACCTGCGTCACCACGTATCGCCAGAAGGCGTATACCGTGGTCGTAAAGTGATCGACAAGGGCGCTGACGAGTAATCACTTGTCTGTCCAGGTCATCGCGATCGACGCAATGGGCGGGGACTTCGGTCCCCGCAGCATTGTTCAGGCCTGTATTGCTTGCCTGTCTGCTACTCCCTCGTTACACCTGACCCTCGTCGGTCAACCTTCCGAACTTGAATCCTTGATTTCCAGCTATTCGGCTGTTGATCGCTCGCGCCTGACAATTACCCCTGCTTCAGAAATCATTGCCATGAATGAGCGGCCTTCGCATGCATTGCGCAGCAAGCCGGACTCTTCTATGCGTGTAGCGCTGCAATTGCTGCGTGACGGTAAAGTTCAAGCCTGTGTAAGCTCCGGCAACACCGGCGCGCTGATGGCGTTGTCGCGGCATGTGCTGAAAACCTTGCCGGGCATTGATCGTCCGGCCATGGTGGCGGCGATCCCTACGCAAACTGGCTACTGTCAGTTGTTGGACTTGGGCGCCAATGTTGATTGCAGTGCGCAGCAACTGTTTCAATTTGCGGTGATGGGGTCGGTGGCTGCTCAGGCGCTGGGTGTTCTTCGTCCGCGGGTTGCCTTGCTTAATATAGGCACCGAGGACGTCAAGGGTAATCAGCAGGTCAAGGAGGCGGCGGCTTTGTTACAGGCGGCTGCAGGGTTGCATTACATCGGCTTTGTTGAAGGCGATGGGGTGTACCGGGGTGAAGCGGACGTGGTGGTGTGCGATGGGTTTGTCGGCAATATTTTGCTCAAATCCAGCGAAGGCCTGGCGACCATGATTTCGAGCCGGATTGAGGCTGAGTTCAAGCGCACGTTGTTCGGGCGCTTTGTAGGTGTATTGGCGATGCCGCTGATGCGTCGTTTGCAGGCTGAACTGGCGCCTGCCCGGCACAATGGGGCGAGCTTTCTCGGGTTGCAGGGCATTGTGATCAAGAGTCACGGTTCGGCAGGTGCTCAGGGCTTTCAAAGTGCGATAGAGCGCGCACTGATTGAAATCCATGAAGACCTGCCAAAGCGTTTGTATGGGCGCCTTGAAGGGTTGTTGCCATAGGCGTTTTACCTGCCGGGCGCTTAAATGTGACTGCCCGGTCAAATCAGCCATCCAACTGTCAGTTTCTTGCGTCCGCCAAGGCGAGACGTCAATTCTCCGACGACAAGATCATTAGGGGCTTGTTACATGTCTACATCCCTCGCATTCGTCTTTCCAGGGCAGGGTTCGCAGTCCCTCGGCATGTTGGCCGAGTTGGGCGCGGAGCACTCGCTGGTTCTGGACACCTTTAAAGAAGCGTCTGATGCTCTGGGTTACGACCTGTGGGCGTTGACTCAAAACGGTCCAGCTGAAGAACTGAACCGAACGGATATTACCCAGCCTGCCATTCTGACCGCCTCGATTGCCTTGTGGCGTCTGTGGCTGGCAGAGGGTGGCAAGCGTCCTGATTTCGTTGCGGGCCATAGCCTGGGCGAATATAGCGCGTTGGTGGCTGCCGACTGCTTGAGCCTGGCCCAAGCCGTCAAACTGGTGGAGCGTCGCGGTCAGCTGATGCAAGAAGCTGTTCCGGCCGGTCAAGGCGCCATGGCTGCCATTCTGGGCCTGGATGATGATGTCGTTCTGCAAGCCTGTGCGGATGCCGCTCAAGGTGAAGTAGTGAGCGCGGTTAACTTCAACTCCCCGGGTCAGGTCGTCATTGCGGGGGCCAAGGCTGCTGTTGAGCGGGCCATGGCGCTGTGCAAGGAGGCGGGTGCCAAGCGTGCCTTGCCTCTTCCGGTGAGCGTGCCTTCGCACTGCGAGCTGATGCGTCCCGCTGCCGAGCGTTTTGCCGAGTCCATCGAAGCGATCGACTGGAAAATGCCGAGCATTTCGCTGGTGCAGAATGTCAGTGCAGCCGTTGCCGCTGATCTGCCAACGCTCAAGCGCGATTTGCTTGAGCAGCTGTATAAGCCTGTGCGCTGGGTTGAATCGGTTAAGGCGCTGGCAGTCAATGGCCCTGTTGATCTGGTTGAATGCGGCCCGGGCAAAGTCCTGGTGGGCATCAGCAAGCGTTGCGCTGAAGGCGTGACGACACACAACTTGAATACACCCGAAGCATTCGCCGCTGCGCGTCTGGCACTGGTCTGAAGAATTAGGAGAAGCCTGCATGAGCTTGCAAGGTAAAGTTGCATTGGTAACGGGCGCAAGCCGTGGCATTGGCCAGGCAATCGCATTGGAGTTGGGTCGTCAGGGCGCCATTGTCATTGGCACTGCGACTTCGGCTTCAGGTGCTGAGCGTATCGCTGCCACACTGAAAGAAAACGGTGTTCAAGGCACCGGTATGGAACTCAATGTCACCAGCGATGAATCCGTTGCCGCGGTGTTGGCGAGCATTCAAGCACAGTTCGGTGCGCCGGCGATTCTGGTCAATAATGCCGGTATCACCCGCGATAACCTTATGATGCGCATGAAAGATGACGAATGGCATGACGTTATCGATACCAACCTGAACAGTCTGTTCCGCCTGTCCAAGGGCGTTTTGCGCGGTATGACCAAAGCCCGTTGGGGACGAATTATCAGTATTGGCTCTGTAGTGGGTGCCATGGGCAACGCAGGCCAAGTAAACTACGCCGCCGCCAAGGCAGGTCTGGAAGGTTTCAGCCGCGCGCTGGCACGTGAAGTGGGCTCGCGCTCGATCACTGTCAACTCGGTTGCTCCCGGTTTTATCGACACCGATATGACCCGTGAGCTGCCAGAAGCTCAGCGTGAAGCCTTGCAAACACAGATTCCGCTGGGGCGTTTGGGGCAGGCTCAAGAGATCGCCAGTGTGGTCGCTTTCCTTGCTTCAGACGGTGCAGCGTACGTGACAGGAGCTACAATTCCAGTCAACGGCGGGATGTACATGAGTTAAATGTGACGGCCTGTTTGAAAAAAATGTCATACGTGCTGTCCAAAATCCGTTATAAAGCTGCAATCTTTTTATAGGCGGCGGGTCATTGCGGTGTGAGTGCAAAGCTTTCAGTTGAAAAACTGAAAAGTCTTTCGATACACTTGCCCACTGGCCAGCTGCCTGAATTTGTCCATTAGGAGTGAAAACAAGGTATGAGCACCATCGAAGAACGCGTCAAGAAAATCGTAGCCGAGCAACTGGGCGTTAAAGAAGAAGAAGTTGTTAACTCGGCTTCCTTCGTTGAAGACCTGGGTGCCGACTCCCTTGACACCGTTGAGCTTGTGATGGCTCTGGAAGAGGAATTCGAGACTGAAATTCCTGACGAAGAAGCTGAAAAGATCACTACTGTACAAGCAGCTATCGATTACGTTACTAGCCACCAGGCGTAATAGTTTGTAATCGCTGTTTGCTGTCATGGAAAAACCGCACTGCCGCTCTGGCGTGCGGTTTTTTCTTTAGGTGTGATGCAAAGTGTCGTCAATAGAATAAAGGAGAGTGCTGTGTCGCGTAGACGCGTCGTAGTCACCGGTATGGGGATGTTGTCGCCACTGGGTGCGGATGTACCAAGCACCTGGCAAGGCATTCTGGCAGGCCGAAGTGGCATTGGTCTGATCGAACACACAGATCTTTCTGCCTATTCCACCCGTTTTGGCGGCTCGGTTCAGGGCTTTAACGTTGAGGATTACCTCTCCGTCAAAGAGTCCAGAAAACTTGACCTGTTTATTCAATACGGTCTGGCAGCCGGGTTTCAGGCTGTGCGCAATTCCGGCCTTGAAGTCACGGATGCCAATCGTGAGCGCATCGGTGTGGCCATGGGGTCGGGTATTGGTGGTTTGACCAATATCGAAGAAACCAGCCGCATTCTGCATGAGCAAGGCCCGCGACGGATTTCGCCGTTTTTTGTGCCTGGCTCGATTATCAATATGATTTCCGGTTTCCTGTCTATCCATTTGGGTACACAAGGGCCTAACTACGCCATTGCCACAGCTTGTACTACAGGTACTCACTGTATCGGCATGGCCGCGCGCAATATTGCTTACGGCGAAGCCGACGTGATGATTGCCGGCGGATCTGAAATGGCGGCCTGCGGTTTGGGTATGGGGGGCTTCGGTGCCTCGCGTGCGCTGTCCACACGCAACGATGATCCAACTCGTGCCAGCCGTCCGTGGGACAAAGGCCGTGATGGCTTTGTACTGGCTGACGGTGCCGGTGCGCTAGTGCTTGAAGAACTTGAGCACGCCAAGGCACGCGGCGCGACGATCTACGCTGAGCTGATTGGTTTCGGGATGAGCGGTGACGCTTATCACATGACCTCGCCGCCAGAAGATGGCGCGGGTGCTGCACGCTGCATCACCAATGCGTTGCGCGATGCCAGTATCAATCCTGATCAGGTTCAGTACATCAACGCCCACGGTACCTCGACACCTGCTGGCGATTTGGCAGAGGTTGCTGCGATCAAGTCGGTGTTTGGTGATCACGCCTACAACCTTGCCGTCAGCTCTACCAAGTCGATGACCGGTCACTTGTTGGGTGCCGCGGGCGCGGTTGAGGCGATTTTCAGCGTGTTGGCGATCAACAGCCAGATTGCCCCGCCAACCATCAACCTTGATGAGCCGAGCGAAGGCTGCGACCTTGACTTCGTGCCGCACACCGCTCGCGAAATGTCGATCGACGTGGTGCTGAGCAACTCGTTTGGTTTTGGCGGCACCAACGGCTCGCTGGTGTTCCGCCGGTACGCCGAGTAATGCAAAGTTGGGTCGACGGTCAGCCAGCGCACGCGTTAGCGTCGCTTAAAGACCGTGGGCTGGCTTACGGTGATGGTCTGTTTGAGACCCTTGTCGTCAAGGCTGGCCAACCGCTGCTGCTGGACCTGCACATGCAGCGTCTGGCGCAGGGGTGTTCCCGCCTGGCGATAGTTGCGGATCACTCATTGATCCGCAGCGAATTGCTGGCCTATGCGCAAGCGATGGGCGAGGGCGTCCTCAAGCTGATTGTGACCCGTGGCGACAGCCAGCGCGGTTACAGCGCATCACCCGAGGCTCTACCTCGACGAATTCTTCAAGCCAGTCCGCCTGCCGCCTACCCTGAGGCCAACGCCTTGGAGGGTATCCAGCTGTTTGACTGCGCCACACGTTTGGCCGAACAGCCGCTGCTGGCTGGGCTTAAACACCTCAATCGCCTCGAACAGGTGCTGGCGCGTGCCGAGTGGCAAGATCCGGCCTACGCCGAGGGATTGATGCGCGACACGTCCGGGCGAGTGATCGAAGGCGTGTTCAGCAACCTGTTTTTGGTACGCGATGGCAGCGTGTATACCGCCGACCTGCAACGCTGTGGTGTGGCGGGGGTGATGCGGGCCGCGCTACTGGTTGAAGCAGAGCGCCAGGGTATCGTGTGCCACGTCACAGACCTGAGCCTCACCCAGCTGCGCCAGGCTGATGAACTCTTTGTCTGTAACAGCGTGTATGGCATTTGGCCCGTGCGGGCATTTGCAGACCTGAGCTGGCCGGTGGGGCCGCTCACCCGTAAACTGCAAGGCATTGCTCGCACCCTATTGGATGTCTGATTCGTGAAACGTAATTTTTTGCTGCTGCTGGAGACCGGTCTGGTGCTGGCAGGCTTGCTGCTGGGCGCCAGTGCGTGGAAGCTCAATTCGGCGCTGGAGCAACCGCTCAACTTGACCGAGGAGCAACTGCTCGACGTTCCGGCCGGTGCAACCCCGACGGGTACGTTCAATCGCCTTGAGGCGGATAACACCTTGCACGATGCCTTCTGGCTGCGTCTTTACTGGCGCTTTAACCTTGAAGGTCAGCCGTTGCACAGCGGTGAATACCGCATGACGCCCGGCATGACCGCCCAAGACCTGATTGGTCTGTGGCAGCGCGGTGAAGTGGTCCAATACAGCCTGACCCTGGTTGAGGGCTGGAATTTCCGTCAGGTGCGCAGCGCGCTGGCCAAACATGAAAAAATCGAACAGACCCTCGACGGCCTGAGTGACAGTGAGGTGATGGTCAAACTAGGTCATGCGGGTGAATTTCCGGAAGGCCGGTTTTTCCCTGATACCTATCGTTTTGTCCGTGGCATGACCGATGCGCAGCTTTTGGAAAAAGCCTACGACCGCCTTGAAAAAGTACTGGCAGAGGAGTGGGAGCAACGAGCGCCTGATCTGCCCTATGCCACGCCCTATCAAGCGCTGATTATGGCTTCGCTGGTCGAGAAAGAAACGGGTGTGCCCCAAGAGCGTGGGCAGATTGCCGGGGTTTTTGTGCGCCGAATGAAAATCGGCATGCCGCTGCAAACCGACCCAACAGTCATCTACGGTTTGGGTGAGCGTTACAACGGTAAATTGACCCGTGCTCATCTGCGTGAGCCAACGCCCTACAACACCTACACCATTCCCGGCCTGCCGCCGACACCGATTGCCATGGTTGGGCGTGAGGCCATTCACGCCGCCTTGCACCCGGTCAGTGGCAGCAGCCTTTACTTTGTGGCCAAGGGTGACGGCAGCCATACGTTCTCGGATGATCTGGATGCGCATAACAATGCCGTGCGCGAATTCCAGATCAAGCGTCGCGCCGACTACCGCTCAAGCCCTGCGCCGACCCCAGCTGCTGAGCCGGCGAGCCCTGCGGCCGAGCCGCATAGCCCGAATGAAACTGATTAAGGATTGCTGCCTGTGACTGGCTTGTTTATTACCCTGGAAGGCCCCGAAGGCGCGGGCAAAAGCACCAACCGCGACTACCTGGCCGAGCGTCTGCGTGCGCAAGGTATCGATGTGGTATTGACCCGCGAACCTGGGGGCACGCCTTTGGCCGAGCGTATCCGTGAGCTGTTGCTCACCCCCAGTGATGACGCCATGTGTGCCGATACCGAACTCTTGCTGGTGTTTGCCGCCCGCGCTCAGCATTTGGCCGAGGTGATTCGCCCGGCGCTGGTTCGGGGAGCCGTGGTGCTGTGTGACCGTTTTACCGACGCCACCTACGCCTACCAGGGGGGAGGGCGCGGTTTGTCACATGAGCGCATCGCCACGCTGGAAACCTTTGTGCAAGGCGCGCTGCGTCCTGACATCACGCTGGTGTTTGATCTGCCGATTGAAGTCGGTATGGCCCGCGCCAGCGCTCGGGGCCGACTGGACCGCTTTGAGCAGGAAGGCCGTACCTTTTTCGATGCGGTGCGCAGTACTTACCTCAAGCGGGCCGAAGCTGAACCTGCGCGTTATCGCCTGGTCGATGCCGCCCAGTCGCTGACTGACGTTCAGCATCAGTTGGATGCACTGCTGCCGCAACTGCTGGAGCTGTACCGTGGCTGAAGCCTACCCGTGGCAAGACAGTCTGTGGCAGCAAATGGCCGGGCGTGCGCAACACGCCCACGCCTACCTGCTGCATGGGCCTGCGGGTATCGGCAAGCGCGCCCTGGCTGAGCGACTGATGGCCAGCCTGCTGTGCAAACAGCCGGTCGGGCTTGAAGCCTGCGGGTCGTGCAAGTCCTGTTCATTGCTGGCTGCAGGCAGTCACCCTGATAACTACATCCTTGAGCCGGAAGAAGCCGACAAAGCGATCAAGGTTGATCAAGTCCGCGAACTGGTCAATTTTGTGGTGCAAACCGCTCAGTTGGGCGGGCGCAAGGTGGTATTGGTCGAGCCCGTCGAGTCGATGAACGTCAACGCGGCGAACGCCTTGCTCAAAAGCCTTGAAGAACCGTCGGGCAACACCATTTTGTTGCTGGTCAGCCACCAGTCGAGTCGACTGTTACCGACCATCCGCAGCCGCTGCGTGCAACAAGCGTGTCCACTGCCCAGCGAGGCTTTGAGCCTGGAGTGGTTGGCCAAGGCGCTGCCCGAGTGCAGCGACGCCCAGCGCATTGAGTTATTGACGCTGGCCGCCGGATCACCCTTGGCGGCCGTCAAGTTGCAGGCCCAAGGTGTGCGCGAACAGCGTGCGGCGGTGGTCGAAGGGGTCAAGAAGCTGCTCAAGCGCGAGATCTCTGCCACTCAACTGGCGGAAAGCTGGAATGCCATCCCGTTGTTGCTGCTGTTTGACTGGTTCTGCGACTGGTCGAGTCTGATTTTGCGTTATCAATTGACCCAGGATGAAGCCGGACTGGGGCTTGAAGACATGCGTAAAGTGCTGCAATACCTAGCGCAGAAAACCCCGCAAGACAAAGTGCTGGCGATTCAGGACTGGATTCTCGCGCAGCGGCAAAAAGTGCTGGGCAAGGCCAACCTCAATAGAGTTTTGTTGCTGGAGGCCTTACTGGTGCAGTGGGCAAGTCTGCCCGGCCAGCGTTGATTTGATTGATTTGATAAACAGGTAATTTTGTATGTTGGTTGACTCCCATTGCCATCTTGACCGTCTGGACCTCAGCGCCCATGACGGTTCACTGGACGCAGCGCTGCAAGCGGCGCGTTTGCGCGGTGTCGGTCATTTTCTGTGTATAGGTGTCAGCGCCGAGAATGCCGCCGATGTCAAAGCATTGGCTGATCGCTATGACGATGTCGATTGTTCAGTAGGCGTACACCCGCTGGACGTGCAGCCGGGCGCGGCACCTGCACTGGACTGGTTGCTGGGCGAGCTGAGCCACCCCCGGGTCGTAGCCATTGGCGAGACCGGCCTGGACTACCACTACGAGCCTGAAGCCGCCGAGTTGCAGCAATTGTCGTTTCAGGTTCACCTGGAGGCGGCTCAGCAAACGGGCAAGCCCGTGGTAATTCACACGCGCGGTGCCCGTCAGGACACCCTGAACATGCTGCGCGACGCAAACTTGCCCAACGCCGGCGTGTTGCACTGTTTCACTGAAGACTGGGACATGGCCAAAGCGGCGCTGGACATGGGCTATTACATCTCGCTGTCGGGTATCGTCACGTTCCGCAATGCCGATGCGTTGCGCGATGTGGCCCGGCAGGTGCCTGCTGACCGTTTGCTGGTGGAAACGGATTCCCCGTACCTGGCCCCGATTCCTCATCGCGGCAAGCCCAATCTTCCGCAATACGTGCGTGAAGTGGCTGAGTTTTTGGCAATGTTGCGTGGTGAGCCTTACGAGCGGTTTGCAGAGCAGACCACAGAGAACTTCAAACGGTTGTTCCCGTTGGCTCGGGTTAAATGACCCTGTAGCCGCTGCCGAGGAACGAGGTCAGCGCACAATATCGACTTTTTGGGCAAAAAAAACCCGGACTCTGGGGAACCCGGGTTAAGACCATTAGGAGTAAAACAAAGGGCACATTCCGTTGTGACCTTGATCGGCAGCCACTTGGGGGGATGTGCCGCCGACTCCTTTAGTATTGGTCAGCTTTATCGAACGTCCAGTCGTGGCTGATCGTTTTTTAAACAGATTTGGAATACCTGTGATTCGTTTGTCTGCTCATAAGGGTTATATGAATGAGTCTGAAAACGCGAGTACACAGGATGGTCCGTGCAATTTAGCGTGACTAATGCATAATACTCCGCTTCGATTTTGACCCGAACAGACCTTTTCTTATGCACAAAGAACCCCGTAAGGTCCGTGAGTTTCGTCGCCGCGAGCAAGAAATTCTCGATACCGCGCTCAAGCTGTTCCTCGATCAAGGTGAAGACAGTGTCACCGTCGAGATGATTGCTGATGCCGTCGGTATCGGCAAAGGCACGATTTACAAGCACTTCAAATCCAAGGCCGAGATTTACCTGCGCCTGATGCTCGATTACGAGCGTGATTTGAACGAGTTGCTGCATTCCGCTGACGTCGATAAAGACAAAGAGGCGCTGTCGCGAGCCTACTTCGAATTTCGCATGCGTGACCCTCAGCGTTACCGGCTGTTTGACCGCCTTGAAGAAAAGGTCGTTAAAGGTAATCAGGTGCCCGAGCTGGTTGAAGAGCTGCACAAGATTCGCGCTTCCAACTTTGAGCGTTTGACCCTGCTCATCAAGGGGCGTATCAGTGAAGGCAAGCTTGAAGATGTTCCGCCATATTTCCACTATTGTGCAGCCTGGGCATTGGTGCACGGCGCGGTAGCGCTGTATCACTCGCCGTTCTGGAGCAATGTGCTGGAAGATCAGGAAGGTTTTTTCCAGTTCCTGATGGACATCGGTGTGCGCATGGGCAATAAGCGCAAGCGTGACACGGACACCCCGGCTGTCGAGTAGCGGGCAAGGGTTTTATCCTTCAGGGCCGTGTGCCCTGAACCCTTTTACCAGGTGTTGGCGCGGCTCTATCCTGCGCGTCGGAGTCATTCATGATTGTTGACCGCCAAGGCAGACGTTTTCGCAATTTACGTATCAGTCTTACGTCTGCGTGCAATTACGCCTGTACCTATTGCGTGCCCAACGGCAAGCGTCTGGTGGCGGCTCAGGATGAATTGTCGGCCGAAGCCATGATCCGTGGCGTGGCCTACCTGATTGAGGCCGCCGGCATAGAGCGCTTGCGCATTACCGGTGGTGAGCCACTGGTCAGCCCCAAGCTTGAAGCCTTTATGCAGGGTGTGGGTTCGTTGGGCTTGAGTGATATCAGCCTGACCACCAATGGTCAGTTGCTGGGGCGAAAATTGCCCTTGCTGCTGGAGGCGGGCATACGTCGCCTCAATGTCTCCCTCGATACCCTGAACCCGGAAGCCTTTCGCGCCATTGCCCGTGGTGGTGATCTGCCAACTGTGCTCGACGGCATGCGCCAAGCCAGTGAAGCGGGGATCAAAATCAAGGTCAATATGGTGCCGTTGCGCGGGCAAAACTTCGATCAGGTCATCCCTTTGCTGGATTATTGCCTTGAGCGGGGCTACGAGCTGCGCTTTATCGAGCTGATGCGCATGGGCCACCTGGCCAGTGATGGCAATTCATTCTTGCAACAATTTGTCAGCCTGCAACAGTTGTTGTCGCTAATCGGCGAGCGCTATGAGTACCAGCAAGCCGACGCGCCCGTCGATGCAACAGCGGTGCGCTATCAAATTGCAGGTCAGGGTTATTTCGGTGTAATTGCCAACGAGAGTGTGCCGTTTTGCCGGACCTGTTCGCGCTTGCGCCTGTCTTCAACGGGCTGGTTACATGGTTGCCTGTCGTCGAGCAATCGTCACTATGTCGGTGACTTGCTGAACAAGCCCCGTCATCAGGCCTTGCCTGCACTGCAAAGCTTGCTGATGAAAGCCTTGGGCGACAAACAAGACATTGCCTTTTCGGGCGGTGCCACCGTGATGAAGATCATCGGCGGATAACCTTTAAATCCCTAAATATGGGATGCAAAATTATATATTGAGACTTTGCAGTTTCCGGGTTTATAGTCGGCTTTAGCTCCACGCACTCACACTAAAAAAATAATATGGTGAAGTGATGCCGAGATATTCCAGGACGCCCCTGCGCGCACGCGGGACTCCCCAATGCCCCCTTTTTATTGGCCGGTCATCGAAAGATGCCCGGTTTTTTTCGTGCCTTTTTTGTGGAGTCCTGATTCATGGCTGAGCCTCTTTCTTTACCTGCGGTGGCCGAGCCGCCACGTGGCGAACGTCTGAAAAATAAAGTAGTGGTACTGACCGGTGCTGCTCAAGGGATTGGCGAAGCCATTGTCGCCAGCTTTGTGGCTCAGCAGGCGAAAATGGTCATTAGCGATATTCAGGCCGAGAAGGTCGAAAAGGTGGCGGCCCATTGGCGCGAGCAGGGTGCTGATGTGCAGGCGATCAAGGCTGATGTGTCGTGCCAGTCAGATCTGCATGCGCTGGTTGCGCAGGCCATGGAGCTGCATGGCCGCGTGGATGTGCTGGTCAATTGCGCCGGCGTCAACGTGTTTCGAGATCCGCTGGAAATGACCGAAGAGGACTGGCGACGCTGTTTCGCCATTGACCTGGACGGTGCCTGGTATGGCTGCAAGGCCGTGTTGCCACACATGATTGAGCAGGGTATAGGCAGCATTATCAACATCGCCTCGACTCATTCCTCCCACATTATTCCGGGTTGTTTCCCGTACCCGGTGGCCAAGCATGGCCTGCTAGGACTGACCCGTGCGCTGGGCATCGAATACGCGTCCAAAGGCATACGGGTCAACGCCATTGCGCCGGGGTATATCGAAACCCAGCTTAATGTCGATTACTGGAATGGTTTTGCAGACCCGCATGCAGAGCGCCAGCGTGCACTGGATCTGCACCCTCCGCGGCGAATCGGCCAGCCGCTGGAGGTGGCCATGACTGCTGTTTTTCTGGCGAGCGATGAAGCGCCGTTTATCAATGCGTCCTGTATCACCATCGATGGCGGGCGTTCGGTGCTGTATCACGACTGATTGACCGATCAGCACCATCAGGCTTCAAACACTTTAAAAATAACAACAAGAGGGTTTGCCATGAAACGTCGTCCCATCCTTCGTGCCCTGTGCTGCGCGGCACTGACAGCGACTGCGCTGAGTTTCGGCCATAGCGTGCTGGCTGCGGAGCCGGTGAAAATCGGTTTTCTGGTCAAGCAGGCGGAAGAACCATGGTTCCAGACCGAGTGGGCATTCGCTGAAAAGGCCGCCAAAGATAAAGGCTTTGAGCTGATCAAAATTGCTGTGCCCGATGGGGAAAAAACCCTGTCGGCCATCGACAGTCTGGCCGCTAACGGTGCCCAGGGGTTCGTGATTTGCCCGCCAGACGTCGGCCTCGGCCCGGCGATCATGGCCAAGGCCAAGATCAACAACCTGAAAGTTATCGCCGTGGATGATCGTTTCGTCGATGCCAAGGGTGCGTTTATGGAAGAAGTGCCTTATTTGGGCATGGCAGCATTTGAAGTCGGCCAGCAGCAAGGCAATGCCATGGTCGCCGAAGCCAAAAAACGCAATTGGGACTGGAAAGATACCTACGCCGTCATTAACACCTTCAACGAATTGGATACCGGCAAAAAACGCACCGATGGTTCGGTTAAATCCTTGAAAGAAGCAGGCTTGCCTGATGATCACATTCTTTACTCGGCGCTCAAGACGCTCGATGTACCCGGCAGCATGGACGCTACCAACTCGGCATTGGTCAAGCTGCCCGGCGCTGCAAAAAATCTGATTATCGGGGGGATGAATGACAGCACGGTACTGGGCGGTGTGCGCGCCACGGAAAGTGCCGGTTTTGCCGCCGCTAACGTGATCGGCATTGGTATCAACGGCACCGATGCCATCGGCGAATTGAAAAAGGCCGACAGCGGCTTTTATGGCTCCATGCTGCCGAGCCCGCATATCGAAGGCTACAAGACCGCAACCTTGATGTTCGAGTGGATCACTGAAGGCAAAGAGCCGCCGCTGTACACGGCCATGGACGAAGTGACGCTCATCACTCGGGACAACTTCCAGCAAGAGCTGACCAAAATCGGGTTGTGGAACTGAGTCGGAGGTTCTTATGCAGCCGCTTACAGAGACTCAAGCTTCATGCAATGACAGCCTGCGCTTCAATGCAATCGGCAAGCATTTTCCGGGCGTACAGGCGCTGGCCAATATCAGTTTTGTGGCGTATCCCGGTCAGGTCCATGCGCTGATGGGCGAGAACGGTGCGGGTAAATCGACCCTGTTGAAAATCCTCGGTGGGGCTTACACGCCCAGCAGTGGCACGGTGCAGATCGGCGAGCAATCAATGGTGTTCAAATCCACCGCAGATAGCATCGCTCACCGGGTTGCTGTGATTCATCAGGAGTTGCATCTGGTGCCGGAAATGAGCGTGGCCGAGAACCTGTTTCTGGGTCATTTGCCTGCGCGCTTTGGGGTGATCCGGCGCGGCGAGTTACGGCGCAACGCATTGACCTTGCTCAAGGGGCTGGCCGATGAAATTGATCCGCAGGAGAAGGTCGCACGCTTGTCGCTGGGCCAGCGTCAATTGGTGGAAATTGCCAAGGCACTGTCCCGTGGCGCTCATGTCATTGCCTTCGACGAGCCGACCAGCAGCCTGTCCGCTCGGGAAATAGACCGGCTGATGGCGATCATTGAGCGCCTGCGCGACGAAGGCAAAGTGGTGCTTTATGTCTCTCATCGCATGGAAGAAGTGTTCCGCATCTGCAATGCGGTCACTGTGTTCAAGGACGGTCGCTACGTCCGCACCTTTGAGCAGATGAGCGAGTTGACCCACGACCAACTGGTGACCTGCATGGTCGGTCGCGATATTCAGGATATTTACGACTACCGGCCTCGAGAGCACGGTGCGGTGGCGCTTAAGGTTGATCGCTTGATCGGCCCGGGGCTGCGCCAGCCGGTGAGTTTTGAAGTGCGCAAGGGCGAGGTCGTGGGGCTGTTCGGGCTGGTCGGGGCAGGGCGCACGGAGTTGTTGCGTTTGTTGAGCGGGCTGGCACGCCATAGCGCAGGACAGATTGAGCTACAGGGCCATGCGCTTACATTGCGCTCGCCCCGTGATGCGATTGAGGCCGGCGTTCTGCTGTGCCCTGAGGACCGCAAGAAAGAAGGCATCATTCCTCTGGCGAGTGTTGCTGAAAACATCAACATCAGTGCGCGCGTCGCACATTCCACCTTGGGCTGTGTGCTGCGCGGCAAATGGGAACGGGACAATGCCGATAAACAGATTCGGGCACTGAACGTGAAGACCCCCACGCCAGGGCAGAAAATCATGTTCCTGTCTGGCGGTAATCAGCAAAAGGCCATTCTGGGGCGTTGGCTGTCCATGCCCATGAAAGTGCTGTTGCTCGATGAGCCGACCCGAGGCATCGATATCGGTGCCAAGGCCGAGATCTACCAGATCATCCATGCCTTGGCGGCCAGCGGCATTGCGGTGATCGTGGTGTCCAGCGACCTGATGGAAGTGATGGGCATCAGCGACCGTATTTTGGTGCTGTGTGAAGGGGCGCTAAGCGGTGAGTTGCCGCGTGCGCTGGCCAATGAATCCAGCCTGTTGCAATTGGCCTTGCCCGGTCAGCGTGCTGACGGCGTGACCCACTGAGAGGTTTTTTATGACAACCCAAGATTCGACGTTGCCCACCACACCCCGAAAAAATCTCGATATGCGCCGCTTTCTCGATGATTGGGTCATGTTGCTCGCAGCATTGGCGATTTTCCTGCTGTGCACCTTACTGATCGACAACTTTCTGTCACCGTTGAACATGCGGGGTTTGGGGTTGGCCATTTCCACCACCGGAATTGCCGCTTGCACCATGCTGTATTGCTTGGCCTCGGGGCATTTCGACCTGTCGGTGGGGTCGGTGATTGCCTGTGCCGGGGTGGTTGCTGCGGTGGTCATGCGTGACACCGACAGCGTATTTTTAGGCGTCAGCGCAGCCTTGGGCATGGGCCTGTTGGTGGGCCTGATCAACGGTATCGTCATCGCCAAACTGCGGGTCAATGCGTTAATCACTACCTTAGCCACCATGCAAATTGTGCGCGGCCTGGCGTATATCTTTGCCAATGGCAAAGCTGTAGGTGTTTCCCAGGAGTCGTTCTTCGTGTTTGGCAATGGTCAGTTGTTTGGCGTACCGGTGCCGATCCTGATCACCCTCGTGTGCTTTGTGTTTTTTGGCTGGCTGCTCAACCACACCACCTACGGTCGCAACACCATGGCCATTGGCGGTAATCAGGAAGCGGCGCTGTTGGCCGGAGTGAATGTCGACCGCACCAAAATCATCATCTTCGCCGTGCATGGACTGATTGGTGCGCTGGCCGGCGTGATTCTGGCGTCGCGCATGACCTCGGGGCAGCCGATGATTGGCCAGGGGTTTGAGCTGACCGTGATTTCGGCCTGTGTATTGGGCGGAGTGTCGCTGAGCGGTGGCGTCGGGATGATTCGGCATGTGATCGCCGGGGTGCTGATTTTGGCAATCATTGAAAACGCCATGAACCTGAAAAACATCGACACCTTCTACCAATACGTCATACGTGGCTCGATTCTGTTGCTCGCGGTGGTGATTGACCGGCTAAAGCAGCGATAACTAGCCTGGCAAAACTGGCGCGCAAACTGCATCACGCGACTATTCGCCGGTTTTCTGTCACCGGCCATCGGGAGAATGGGATGCGTGGTCTGTGTGTGTTGCTGGCTTTTTTGGCGCTGGGTGGCTGCATGAAGGTCAGCGATCTGGGGGAGGGCGCCCGCTATCAAATGAGCGATGCGGGCCTCCTTGATCACAGCAATACGCGGCGCAGCAACTCGCTGCGCATCCAGCCAGATTCCTTTATCTACATCGCCCAAGGGCCATTTGCGCCCATCGGCGACCCTTATGTGCGGCCTAACGTGGTGGCCGAAGAGGCGTTTAACGGGTTCGTTGAATATTTCCCTATGGTGCGCCGCGCCAAGGAGCCGGCGGGGCTTGATCAGGCCATGACCGACGCCCGTGGTTTTGGCGCACATTATTTGCTTTACACCCGTTTTGCGCGCGCTGACGACCGTATCAGCAACAGTGACGAATGGCTGGATCAGGAAGAAATCAGCCGCTTGGGCGTCGACAGCGGAGTGATTCAGGTGATGCTGATCGAAACCAGCACCCAATACTTGATCGATACGGCGACCATTCGCAGCCGGGGTGGCCTGCTGACCTTTCATGACACCAAGCCTGCAGACTTGATTGGCCCGCCGCTGGCGAAGTACGCACGCAGCTTGATAGGCTTGAGCGATGAATAAGTCGAGGAGAGCATCATGAGTGACCCGGTAGACGTCAGTGACCTGTTGGCGCAAATCCCTAAAGCCGACAAAGGACTACCGCCGGTTCATTTATGGAACACGGCCTTCTGCGGCAATATCGACATGCGCATCGCCCGCGATGGCACCTGGTATTACATGGGCACGCCCATTGGCCGTAAACCGATGGTCAAGCTGTTCTCGACCATCATTCGCCGTGATGGTGACGACTACTTTCTGATTACTCCCGCTGAAAAAGTCGGCATTGTCGTCGATGATGCACCCTTTGTTGCGCAAATTCTTGAGGTCGAAGGTGAGGGCGAGCAACAAGTGCTGCGCTTCATCACTAACGTTGACGAGCAGATCACTGCGAACAGCGAACACCCGCTGCGTGTTGTCATCGATCCGCAGACCCAAGCGCCGGCCCCTTATCTATTAGTGCGCCGCAATCTTGAAGCACTGATCCATCGCAACGTGTTCTACCAACTGATCGAACTGGCCGTTTCTCGCTCCATCGACGGGCAAAACTGGCTGGGTGTGTGGAGCAGCGGGCAGTTCTTCCCCATAGGCCCTGAGCCCATTTAAGACCCAACACCGGTAGCCGCTGCGAGGGCAGCGCTCGGCGGCAAAGCCGTCGTAAGTCCACCCGTGGGCACGTGTCACAAAATACGCGTTATTAATTCCCTATATATGGGACTGCAATTTATATATTGAGATTTTGCCTGCTCAAGGTTTATAGTCGCCCGCACTGAGACACAGCATTCACTGCTAAAAACAAAACAGGTGAAGCGATGCAGGCGCAATTGATTGCACTCGATTGGGGGACAACCTCCCTTCGTGCTTACTTACTCGGTCCCGCAGGGCAGGTGCTGAACACGCGCTCGCTGGACTACGGGATCATGCAACTGCCCGTCACACCGCGTCAGGTGGCTGGCCAGCAGTGCGCAGATGGTTTTGAACTGGCTTTCGACGAAGCCTGCGGCGACTGGCTGGACGCCCATCCCGGTATTCCCGTTATCGCGTGTGGCATGGTTGGCAGCGCCCAAGGCTGGCGCGAGGCCCCTTACCGCGAAACCCCTGCCAGCCTTCAAGCACTGAGCACCGCCCTACAGATCGTGCGCAGTGTGCGTGGGGTTGATGTGCATATCGTGCCCGGTGTCATCCAGCGTTCTACCTTGCCCAATGTTATGCGCGGCGAAGAAACTCAAGTGCTGGGTGTGCTGCAAAGCCATCCGCTGATCAACGATTGTTTGATCGGCTTGCCTGGCAGCCATTCCAAATGGGTGCAAGTGCAAGACGGCTGCCTCGTGCACTTCGATACCTTCATGACCGGCGAACTTTACGCCGCCGCCTGTGACCACACTATTTTGGGCCGTACCCAGCAACGCGACGGTTCGTTTGATCAATGCGCTTTCGAGCGCGGGGTAGGGGTAGCATCGTCTACCGATGGTTTGCTCGGACCGCTGTCAACCTTGTTTAGCGCCCGCACATTGGGCCTGACAGGGCAATTGAGCGCCACGGCGCAACCTGACTATGTGTCGGGTTTGTTGATTGGCCATGAGCTGTGCGCTTTGGGCAATGCGTTGCATCACCGACGTGGCGAGCAGGCAATGCCCGCGGTCATTCTTATTGGCAATTCCCAACTCTGTGAACGCTACCAACTGGCGCTGGCCGCCTGTGGGTTTGGCGACGTGCGTCTGGCTGAACAGGCTACCGAACAGGGTTTATGGCACCTGGCTCACGCCGCCGGGTTAGTGCGACACAACACTCTGGAGGGCTGACATGCTCAAGCAAGCATTGGCAAAAAACGGGTTGATCGCGATTCTTCGCGGGCTGCATCCGCAAGAGGCGCAGGCCATCGGCAAAGTGCTGTACGACGAGGGCTTTCGTACCCTTGAAGTGCCACTCAACTCCCCGCAGCCTTACGACAGTATTCGCATTTTGCGCGACAGCCTGCCTGCTGACTGTCTGGTGGGTGCGGGTACGGTGCTGACGCCCGAGCAGGTCGAACAGGTCAAGGCGGCGGGCGGTCAAGTGATTGTGATGCCCCACAGCGACCCCAAGGTATTGCGCGCGGCCAAGACGGCTGGCCTGTACCTGGCGCCCGGTGTTGCCACCCCTACCGAAGCGTTTGCCGCCCTGGCCGAAGGGGCTGATGTACTGAAAATGTTCCCGGCCGAGCAAATGGGGGCAGCGGTGGTCAAGGCCTGGCTGGCCGTATTGCCCGCCGGAACCCTGTTGATCCCGGTCGGCGGAATCACCCCTGACAACATGCAGGTGTTTCTGGACGCCGGCGTTGCTGGTTTTGGACTGGGTTCGGGTCTATTCAAACCTGGCCTGACGCCACAAGAAGTGGCCGTACGGGCCAAGGCGTATATGAACGCCTGGAATACGCAGCGTTACGCTGATTGACCGGCGCTGCGGCGTCCCATCGAATAAGAGAGACAACACGATGAAAATTACCAAACTCACAACGTATCTGGTTCCGCCGCGCTGGTTGTTCCTCAAGGTTGAAACCGACGAAGGCGTTACCGGGTGGGGCGAGCCTGTGGTTGAAGGGCGTGCCCACACCGTGGCGGCCGCGGTAGAGGAACTGTCCGACTACTTGATCGGCAAAGACCCGCGCAATATCGAAGACATCTGGACAGTGCTCTACCGCGGCGGTTTTTACCGGGGTGGCGCGGTGCACATGAGCGCGCTGGCTGGTATCGACCAGGCCTTGTGGGACATCAAAGGCAAGGCGCTGGGCGTGTCGGTCAGCGACCTGTTGGGCGGGCAAGTGCGCGACAAGATCCGTGTGTATTCGTGGATCGGTGGTGACCGCCCGGCGGACACCGCCAAAGCCGCTAAAGAAGCCGTTAGTCGTGGTTTTACCGCGATCAAAATGAACGGCACCGAAGAACTGCAATTTGTCGACAGCTTCGACAAAGTCGATCTGGCGCTGGCCAACGTCGCTGCTGTTCGTGATGCGGTCGGGCCGAATGTGGGCATTGGTGTGGACTTCCATGGTCGGGTGCACAAGCCGATGGCCAAGGTGCTGATGAAAGAGCTGGACCCGTACAAGCTGATGTTTATCGAAGAGCCGGTGCTCAGCGAAAACTACGAAGCGCTCAAAGAGCTGGCGCCGTTGACCAGTACCCCGATTGCTCTGGGCGAACGCTTGTTCTCGCGCTGGGACTTCAAGCGCGTGCTCAGCGAAGGCTATGTCGACATTATTCAGCCGGATGCTTCCCATGCGGGTGGCATCACCGAAACCCGCAAGATCGCCAACATGGCCGAAGCCTATGACGTAGCGCTGGCATTGCATTGCCCATTGGGTCCGATTGCATTGGCCGCTTGCTTGCAGCTGGACGCGGTGTGCTACAACGCCTTTATTCAGGAACAGAGCCTGGGCATCCACTACAACGAAAGTAACGACCTGCTGGATTACATCAAGGATCCGTCGGTATTCGACTACGACAAAGGCTTCGTCAAAATCCCTAACGGCCCGGGTTTGGGAATTGAGATCAATGAAGAATACGTACGCGAGCGTGCACTCATAGGGCACCGCTGGCGCAACCCGATCTGGCGCCATGCTGACGGCAGCTTCGCCGAGTGGTGAGTCCACTCCGACCACTGTAGCCGCTGCCCAAGGCTGCGTCCGGCGACGAAGTCGTCGTAAATTCAGGTAATGAGATCGTCCAGATGAATCAGGATCTCAGGGTTTACGACCGCTTCGCAGTCGGACGTCGCCTTCGGCAACTGCTACGGATTTAGCGACCTCAATAACCATAAAAACGAGGCACACCCCATGACTATCACTGTCGCGCAAGCGTCTATGGTGACGCCTAGCCGTAAGCGTTTTTTCATCATGGTCCTGTTGTTTATCACCGTGGTGATCAACTATCTGGACCGCAGTAACTTATCGATTGCCGCCCCTGCGCTGACCAGCGATCTGGGCATCGACCCTATCCATGTCGGTCTGATCTTCTCCGCGTTCGGCTGGACGTACGCCGCTATGCAAATCCCCGGTGGCTGGCTGGTAGACCGCGTGCCGCCACGCATTTTGTACAGCGTAGCGTTGCTGCTGTGGTCGATCGCGACCGTCATGCTCGGCTTTGCTGCCAGCTTTATTGCCCTGTTTGTCCTGCGCATGGCGGTCGGTGCCCTCGAAGCTCCGGCGTACCCGATCAATAGTCGTGTGGTGACCACCTGGTTTCCTGAACGCGAACGCGCCACCGCAATTGGCTTTTACACTTCCGGACAATTTGTCGGTCTGGCATTTCTGACCCCGGTACTGGCATGGCTGCAACATCAGTGGGGCTGGCACATGGTGTTCGTCTGCACCGGTGCGGTGGGCATTATCTGGGCGGGCATCTGGTATGCGGTCTACCGCGAGCCGCGAGACTTCAAGGGCGCCAATGATGCCGAAATCGACTTGATCATCGAAGGTGGCGGACTGGTGGATATCCAGTCGCAAACAGCCAAGCGCAAAGCACCGTTCAGTTGGGCGGACTTGGGCATCGTGCTTACCAAGCGCAAGCTGTGGGGTATCTACCTCGGGCAGTTTTGCCTGAACTCTACCTTATGGTTCTTCCTGACCTGGTTCCCTACCTACCTGGTCAAATACCGCGGCATGGACTTCATCAAGTCCGGTTTGCTCGCTTCGTTGCCGTTTCTGGCTGCGTTTGTCGGGGTGCTGTGCTCGGGGTTCTTCTCCGACTGGTTGATCCGTCGCGGCTACACGGTGGGCTTCGCCCGCAAACTGCCGATTATTGGCGGCTTGCTGATATCGACCACTATCATCGGTGCGAATTTTGTTGAGTCTACGCCGTGGGTGATAGCGTTTCTGGCCCTTGCGTTTTTCGGCAACGGCCTGGCGTCGATCACCTGGTCGCTGGTATCCACCTTGGCCCCGGCTCGGTTGTTGGGCCTGACCGGCGGTGTGTTCAACTTCATCGGCAACCTGTCGGCGATTGCCACGCCTATCGTGATCGGCTTTTTGGCAAGCGGAGACTCTTTCGCCCCGGCCATCACCTACATTTCGGTATTGGCGCTGCTGGGTGCGTTGTCTTATATCTTGCTGGTGGGCAAAGTCGAGCGGATCGAACTCTAGGGTCTGTTCCCGTTTCATTGCAAGCCGCGTCGCTGGGTCAAATTTAGACAGGCAAGGCGCAGAGCGAAGGGAATGGTTGTTCCCTTCCCAAGCTCTGCAACACAGCCTGGCTAAATTTGACACGCGACCCGAAGGGACGAAAGCCCACGTGGCGCAGGGTGGCGTTGCTCGAAGCTTATTGGGAATAACCAAACCACGCTTCTCGCGCCTTGCCCTGCACCACGTGGGCTTTCGTCGCGGCTGCCATGAAACGGGAACAGACCCTAGCCGCGCGTCAACCGGGCGACCATAATGCCGCCCGGTATTCCCTCCAATCCAAAGGCTGGCTATGCAGGACGACACCCCGAAAATTGCACCGACCGGCACCCAAACCTTACTGCGCGGCCTGGCGGTCGTTCAGGCCGTGGCCAATGGTGCGCGTGACCTCAAGGACATCGCCCGGGCGATTGGTACCACCCGCAGCACCACGCACCGTCTGGCCAGTTGCCTGGTAGACGAACGCTACCTGCGGGTATTGCCGCAGGTGGGTTACTTGCTGGGGCCGAAGTTGATCGAGCTGGGTTTTCAGGCGCGCGAAGAAGTGCCGCTGGTGACATTGGCCGGGCCGTTTCTGGATGAGTTGTCGGTATTGACCGGCGATACCGTTCACCTGGCCGTGCGCGAAGGTGATGAAGTGTTGTACCTGCACAAAATTCCGGGGCGCAATGGCCCGGAAATGCGATCGCGTGTGGGGCATCGCATGCCGCTGGCGCGCACAGGAATTGGCAAAGCAATGTTGCTGGATGCGCCGTTGGGCGAGTGGCGACGTTTGTATGACGCTTGCCATCCGGCGGCAGAGAAAAACCCGTTATGGCCCAACCATGAGGAAGTGACGTGGGAGCAGTTTGAACAACGCATGCGCAGCTATGTTGCCGGCGGCTATGCGTTCGATCTGGAAGACAACGAACCATCGATTCGTTGTGTTGCGGCGCCGATAAGGGATGCCAGTCGCAAGATCGTTGCGGCCATCAGCATCGCCAGTACCGTGCCTTACATGTCTCTGGAAAAAATGACCGGCTTGATTCCTGTCATCACACATGCGGCGCAGCAGATATCGGCGGAGCTGGGCGGGTAAAGCCCTCACCCCAGCCCTCTCCCAGAGGGAGAGGGGGCCGATTTGTATGGGTTTTGGTACCGGATTCAGCGAGAAAAGCTGAATATACGCCGCTCAATAGGTCCCCCCAATCAGTCCGCTCTCCCTTTGACAGGGAGAGGGGGGCGATTTGTATGGGTTTCGGTACCGGATTCAGGGAGAAAAGCTGAGTAGACGCCGCTCAACAGTCCCCCCAATCAGTCCGCTCTCCCTTTGGCAGGGAGAGGGGGCCTATTTGTATGGGTTTCGGTACCGGATTCAGGGAGAAAAGCTGAGTAGACGCCGCTCAACAGGCCCCTTAATCAGTCCGCTCTCCCTTTGGCAGGGAGAGGGGGCCGATTTGTATGGGTTTGGTACCGGATTCAGCGAGAAAAGCTGAGTAGACGCCGCTCAACAGGCCCCCCAATCAGTCCGCTCTCCCTTTGGCAGGGAGAGGGTGTCGATTTGTATGGGGTTTGGTACCGGATTCAGCGAGAAAAGCTAAGTAGACGCCGCTCAACAGGCCCCCCCAATCAGTCCGCTCTCTCTTTGGCAGGGAGAGGGGGCCGATTTGTATGGGTTTCGGTACCGGATTCAGCGAGAAAAGCTGAGTAGACGCCGCTCAATAGTTCCCCCCAATCAGTCCCCTCTCCCTCTGGGAGAGGGCTAGGGTGAGGGGCTTTTGACGTTTAAGCCTTCAACGTTTTCATGTCGATCACAAAACGGTATTTCACGTCGCCTTTAACCACGCGCTCAAAGGCTTCGTTGATGTTTTTGATATCGAGCATTTCGATGTCGCAGGTAATCCCGTGTTCAGCGCTGAAATCGAGCATTTCCTGAGTTTCAGCGATACCGCCAATCAGCGAGCCAGCCAATACGCGGCGTTTGAACACCAGATTAAAGGCATTCAGTGCCGGCTCAACAGGTTCGATCAGGCCGACCAGAATGTGGACGCCGTCAAACGCCAAGGTTTCGAGGTAGGGGTTCAGGTCGTGCGGCACCGGAATGGTGTCCAGCAGGAAGTTGAAGGTGCCCGCTGCGGCTTTCATCTGCTCGGCATCGGTGGACACGATCACGTGATCGGCACCTTGGCGACGAGCTTCTTCGGCCTTGGCTGCAGAGCGGGTGAACAGGGTGACTTCAGCGCCCAGAGCCTTGGCAAACTTGATGCCCATGTGGCCCAGGCCGCCCATGCCCAGAATCCCGACTTTGTCGCCCGGCTCTACACCATAGTGACGCAGCGGCGAATACGTAGTGATACCTGCACACAGCAAAGGTGCAGCGCTGGCTGGGTCGAGGTTGTCCGGGATGCTCAGCACAAAATGTTCGCTAACAACCATTTTGTCGGAGTAGCCACCCATGGTCAGGGTGCCGTCAATACGATCAGGGCTGGCGTAGGTTTGGGTCATGCCTTCCAGGCAGTATTGCTCCAGGTCTTCCTGGCAAGCAGAGCAGGTACGGCATGAATCGACCATGCAGCCTACGCCAACCAGATCGCCGACCTTGTGCTTGGTGACCTTGTCGCCGATTGCAGTCACTTTGCCGATGATTTCATGGCCGGGCATCAGCGGGTAAGTGGCGAAGCCCCAGTCATTACGAGCCTGGTGAATGTCGGAGTGGCAAACGCCGCAGTACAGAACGTCAAGGGCAACGTCGTCCGGGCGCAGGGCGCGGCGGTTGAATTGCATAGGTGCCAACGGAGCCTTGGCGCTCTGAGCGGCATAACCGATTGCGTTGTAGGTGGACATGAAGAACCTCTCGAAACGTTGACTGTGAACAGGGGGGGATTTTGCGCTTCTGTGCCTGACAGGACTATGACGATTCCTACGCGTGTTATGCCTATTACTCCGGAGTCTCGGCTCAGATATGGCGTTGGCCGGTAATTCTGCGAAGATGCGTCTGTCTATTCCTCCTGCGAAGTTGTTTCCATGTTTCTGACGCGTCACCGAGATGAGAACGCCGCGCTAGTTTCGCTGATCCGGCCTTTGGCGTTAAAAACCGGCTTTGTTTCGACTTTATTGCCTGAAGTACGGGTGGTATCGGCGTGCAACGCCGTGGCGCGCATGCCGCAGATCTATGAGCCTAGCCTAATGGTCATCGCACAAGGCAGTAAGTTGGCTTATTTAGGCCAGCGGACGCTGGAGTACGGCGCTGGACATTATTTGGTGCAGGCACTTTCTGTCCCTTTTGAGTGTGAGACCTTCGCTTCTGCCGAGGTGCCGCTGCTGGGTGTGGCGATCAGCATTGACCGGGCCGTGCTCGGTGAGCTGGTGCTGGCGATGGGGCTGGATCCGGATCGCAGTGCCGTGGCGCAAACGCCGGAGTCGATGACTTCGGCGGAGCTGGATGACGAGATGCGTGACGCGGTAGAGAGGTTGTTGCGCTGTCTGCATGATCCCGTGGAGTGCCGGATCATGGGTAAGGCACGTTTGCGTGAAGTCTTGTTCGCGGCATTGCGTGGGCCGCAGGCCGGAGTATTGCGGGCATTGGTTGAGCAACAAGGGCAATTTGCCAGAGTCGCGGCGTCATTGAGCCATTTGCATGAGCATTTTGCCGAGCCCTTGAATGTCGACACACTGGCGCGTTGCGCCAATATGAGCGCCTCCACGTTTCATGAGCATTTCAAGCGCAGTACCTTATTGTCGCCGGTGCAGTACCTGAAACGACTGCGCCTGTTGCGGGCACAGCAGCTGCTGTTGAATGAGCGTTTGGGCGTGGCGCAAGTGGCCGAACGAGTGGGTTATCAAAGTGCCTCGCAATTCAGTCGCGAGTACAAACGCTACTTTGAACGTAGCCCTGGCCATGAAGGGGTGGGGTGCTGAAGAGCATTTTGTAGCCGCTGCCAAAGGCTGCGTTCGGCGGCGTAGCCGTCGTAATTCAGAGATCGCAGCGCATCTGTTAGAGCGCGAGCTCAGGTTTACGAACGCTTCGCCATCGCACGCAGCCTGCGGCAGCGGCTACAGGATGAGTACCAGGCGCCATAAAAAAGGCTCCTTCGCAGGAGCCTTTTAGCTTACATATTTGGATACGTCGGGCCGCCGGCACCTTCCGGGGTCACCCAGGTGATGTTCTGTGACGGGTCTTTAATGTCGCAGGTTTTGCAGTGTACGCAGTTTTGCGCATTGATCTGGAAGCGCTTCTCACCGCTTTCCTGAGTGATGACCTCATACACACCTGCCGGGCAGTAACGCTGTGCTGGCTCATCATAAAGCGGCAAGTTGACGCTGATCGGAATGCTTGGGTCGCGCAGCTTAAGATGGCACGGCTGCTCTTCTTCATGGTTGGTGCTGGACAGGAAAACCGAGCTGAGTTTGTCGAAACTGATTTTGCCGTCCGGTTTCGGGTAGTCGATCTTCTGGCAGTCTTTGGCCAGCTTCAGGCAGGCGTAGTCAGGTTTGGTGTCATGCAGAGTGAAAGGCAGTTTGCCGCCGAACAGGTTCTGATCCATCCAGTTGAAGCCTGCACCCATGATCGGGCCGAACTTGTGCATGGCCGGGCCGAAGTTACGGCTGGCAAACAGTTCTTCATACAGCCAGCTGGCTTTAAACCCTTCAACATACGAGGTGAGGGTGTCGCCGCCTTCACTGTCTGTGAGCAACGCGTCAGCCACGGCTTCAGCGGCGAGCATGCCGGACTTCATGGCGGTGTGGCTGCCTTTGATTTTGGCCACGTTCATGGTGCCCAGATCGCAACCGATCAACGCGCCGCCGTTGAAGACCATTTTTGGCAGCGAGTTCAGGCCGCCTTTGGCCAGTGCGCGAGCCCCGTAGCTGATGCGTTTGCCACCTTCAAGGTATTGCTTGAGCACCGGGTGATGCTTAAGGCGCTGGAACTCATCGAAGGGCGACAGGAAGGTGTTGCTGTAAGACAGATCGACGATCAGACCAACAACGACCTGATTGTTCTCCAGGTGATACAAGAAGGAGCCGCCCGTGTTCTCTTTGCTGACAATGTCCAGCGGCCAGCCTGCGGTGTGAACCACCAGACCCGGCTGATGCTTGGCCGGGTCGATCTCCCAGATTTCTTTCAGGCCGATGCCGTAGTGCTGGACATCGGCATCGCTGTCGAGGTTGAAGCGCTCGATCAGTTGCTTGCCCAAGTGGCCGCGGCAGCCTTCAGCGAACAAGGTGTACTTGCCGCGCAGTTCCATGCCGGGTGTATACAGGCCTTCTTTAGGGTTGCCCTCACGGTCAATGCCCAGATCGCCGGTGATGATCCCGCGAACCACATTGTTTTCGTCAAACAGCACTTCTTGTGCGGCGAAGCCTGGGTAAACCTCTACGCCCAGGTTTTCAGCTTGCTGTGCCAGCCAGCGGCACAGGTTACCCAGCGAAATGATGTAGTTGCCTTCGTTGTGCATGGTTTTCGGCACAAACAGGTCAGGCACCTTGGTGGCAGTGCTGTCGCTGCGCAGTACATAAATATCGTCGCGGGTGACCGGTGTGTGGAGCGGAGCGCCCAGTTCTTTCCAGTCCGGGAACAATTCGTTCAGGGCGCGGGGTTCAAACACCGCGCCCGACAAAATATGAGCACCGACTTCAGAGCCTTTTTCTACCACGCAGACGCTGATTTCTTTACCGGCTTCGGCGGCCTTCTGCTTCAAACGGCAGGCGGCGGACAAACCGGCAGGGCCGGCGCCGACGATGACCACGTCGAATTCCATGTATTCGCGTTCCACAGGTTCTCTCCTACTCAAGGCTCAACGGTATTTTTCTAATTGGAGGTTTGGCGTTTCATCCATTATTCCTTCGGCCCGAAGCTAAAGACTCAATGGATGAGGCGCCGCTCTCTCTATGGGGCGGGCATTATATCTACACCACTAACAGCGTCCAATACAAACGTTTGTTTGAATTGGCTGTAAGCCAGACAAATCAAAGATGCGCGGCTTAAAACTGGCCGATTTGCTGTATTGACCGCAAATGGCGTTCCGGTCAAGATACGGGCGGTTTTGCGCTCGCCGTAGGCTGATTGTCGGTTTCAAGAGCACCTCTAAAGACAGGGCATGGGCTCAACTCAGTAGGAGCCTGCCATTCTTCGAGCGGAGTTTACACGTCCTTTTGGTGTATGACTTGTAGTCGCACCTGACAGACGGTCGCATGTGAAGCCTTTGGCGCTCGTCATTCTTTCTATTAAGAACGGCACGGCAACGATCTTTGGAGGTGCCCTTGTGCCACTGTGCATCAACCGCCAGGTTCGCCTAGGCGACTTTCTTTTCACCGGAGAGTAACGAGGAATCCATGAAGGTTCTTGTAGCTGTCAAACGAGTGGTCGATTACAACGTTAAAGTGCGCGTCAAAGCGGACAACTCCGGCGTTGACCTCGCCAACGTCAAGATGTCGATGAACCCCTTCTGCGAAATCGCCGTGGAAGAAGCCGTACGCCTGAAAGAGAAGGGTGTTGCGACTGAAATCGTCGTCGTCTCCATCGGCCCGACCACCGCTCAAGAGCAGCTGCGTACCGCGCTGGCTCTGGGTGCCGATCGCGCCATTCTTGTTGAGTCCGCCGAAGACCTGACGTCGCTGGCCGTGGCCAAGCTGCTCAAGGCGGTAGTGGACAAGGAACAGCCTCAACTGGTGATCCTGGGCAAACAGGCCATCGACAGCGACAACAACCAGACTGGCCAAATGCTGGCTGCGCTGACCGGCTATGGTCAGGGCACCTTTGCTTCGAAAGTTGAAGTGGCAGGCGACAAGGTTGCTGTTACCCGTGAAATCGACGGCGGCGCACAAACCGTTTCGTTGAGCTTGCCGGCCATCATCACCACCGACCTGCGTTTGAACGAGCCGCGTTATGCGTCCCTGCCAAACATCATGAAAGCCAAGAAAAAGCCGCTTGAAGTGCTGACGCCTGAAGCGTTGGGTGTTTCGACGGCGTCGACCAACAAAACCTTGAAAGTCGAAGCGCCAGCAGCACGCAGCGCAGGCATCAAGGTCAAGTCGGTGGCTGAACTGGTCGAGAAACTGAAAAACGAAGCGAAGGTAATCTAATCATGACTATCTTGGTAATCGCAGAACACGACGGTAAAACGCTGGCTCCGGCTACGCTGAACACCGTAGCCGCCGCTGCCAAAATCGGTGGCGACATCAACGTTCTGGTCGCAGGCCAGGGCATTGGCGCTGTGGCTGAAGCGGCCGCGAAAATCGCTGGCGTGGCTAAAGTGCTGGTGGCTGATAACGCCGCTTACGCACATCAACTGCCAGAAAACATTGCCCCACTGGTCGCTGAGCTGGGTAAGGGCTACAGCCACATTCTGGCTGCCGCTACCTCGAACGGCAAAAACATCCTGCCGCGCGTTGCTGCCCAGCTGGACGTTGATCAGATCTCCGAAATCATTTCGGTCGTCAGCGCTGACACCTTCACCCGCCCAATCTATGCCGGTAACGCCATTGCTACCGTGCAGTCGACTGCGCCGGTCAAAGTGATCACCGTGCGTGCCACCGGTTTCGACCCGGTTGCCGCTGAAGGTGGCTCGGCTGCCGTTGAAGCGGTTGCAGCGGTTCACGATGCAGGCACTTCGTCGTTCGTTGGTGAAGAGCTGGCCAAGTCGGACCGTCCTGAGCTGACTGCTGCCAAAATCGTCGTGTCTGGCGGTCGTGGCATGCAGAACGGTGACAACTTCAAGCACCTGTATGCGCTGGCTGACAAGCTGGGCGCTGCCGTGGGCGCTTCTCGTGCCGCCGTGGACGCAGGCTTTGTACCCAACGATATGCAGGTCGGTCAGACCGGCAAAATCGTTGCGCCACAGCTGTACATCGCGGTCGGTATCTCCGGCGCGATTCAACACTTGGCGGGTATGAAAGACTCCAAAGTGATCGTCGCGATCAACAAGGACGAAGAAGCCCCGATCTTCCAGGTGGCCGATTATGGTCTGGTAGCGGACTTGTTCGAAGCCGTACCTGAGCTGGAGAAACTGGTCTAATCCAGTTGCTTCACTTATAAAGAGCCCGGTCGTTTGGGCTGTGGGAAAAACGCAACACTCTGTGTTTGCGTATTTCTTGCGGCTTGAGCGACCGGGCTTTTTTATGCCTATGAATTAAGTATGCGGAGTGCAGGGTTATGGATGTGCGTCAGATAAGCAGGCTGCTGTTGGGGTTGGTGTTCTTGCCACTCCTGTCCCAAGCTGCGGGCAAGTGCGAACGCCTTGTTGTTACGGGCAGCCCGGATGCACCGCCTTATTTGTGGCGAGATCCTGCTGATCCTGCGCACTTGATCGGAGCCAGCGCGGATCTTTTTCAACAGGTGGCTCAGGAGCTGGGAATTAAAGTTGACGTCCTCTACGCAGGCAAGCGTTCACAGGCACTGGCCGAAGTTCAATCCGGGCGAATGGACGTGTTGCTGGATGCTCCATTGACAGTGGCAGGGCTTTCGTCGCTGGACTACATCCATCCGCCGCTGGTGCGCAATGATTATCTGGTCTGGACCCGTAAAGACTCGTCGTTAACCTATGAAACCCCAGCCGATTTGCACGGGCATTTGGGTGCGCTGTCTGAAAAAGCGCGTATGACTGAAGCCTTCGACGCTTTTGCCCAGCACCAACTAACCCTGGAGCGACAGCCAGGGTTGCCGCAGGCGATTCAGAAATTGCTACTGGGTCAGGTCGAATATGTACTGGCGGGTCGTTATGCGGGCATCGCTACCTTGCAAACCCTTGGTTTAGCGGAAGATCTTGTGGCGCACTCACAACCGATTGACCAGCCAGGCCTGTTTTTGGCGATCTCCCATGACTCGGCTTGCAACGAGCCGTGGCTGCGCGGACAGCTCGCCAAAAAGATGACAGAATTGCCCGCCTCCGGCATGGCCGAGGCGGCTTTGCAACGCAATCTGGAACGTTGGAAATCGCAGTTGCAGCAACCTTCAGCGTCCCAAAACAGTAGGAATCCTTAGTGACAATTCGACCTCTTTTCGCTGCCTTGGCTGTTATGGCTCTGGCGGGTTGCGCAAATGATCCAGCGCCGAATGAACAATTGCGTTTGACTGAACAGGCCCTTGAACAAGCCAGAGCGGTAGGCGCCAGTGCTGACACGGTGGCTGAGCTCAAGCAAGCCGAAGATAAGTTGGCTCAGGCTCAGGCCGATATGGCTGAAGCTTCCTACAAAGACGCTCGTATGCAGGCTGAACAGGCCGAGCTGGATGCACGCTTGGCAGAAGCCCGCGTACTGACCCAAAAAAGCCAGGAACAATTGAACGTGCTCAATACCCGAATTACTCGCTTGCGCAAGCAGCTGGCGGAGGCGCAATGAACCTTGCGTCTGGTGTTTTCAGTGGTGTCTTGATCGTGGCTTGCGCTGGCCTGGCGGGTTGCGCCACGCACCCTGACAGTGAGCAGGCTTTGCAGCAGGCCAGCAGCGAGTTTCAGGCCGTCAAGGAAGACAGTAATGTGCTGCGCATCGCGCCTAAAGACGTCATCCGGGCTGGGGAATCACTTGCTCGCGCGGATCGCCTGTCCTCGTTCTGGGGCAGTGGTAACGACGTGGTGCATTACGCGTATCTGAGTCAGCGATACAGTGACATTGCTCGCGAACACACTCAGCAAGTGCTTAATCAGGAGCGGGCAGCCAAGCTCGAGCTGGAGCGCCAACGCCTGCAACTGGCTCTGCGTGAGGCCAAGCTACTGAGTGTCCAGCAGCAGGGTCTCTGGCTCGAAGAGCAAATTATCAATCTGGCAACAACTCAGACAGATCGCGGCTTGGTGATGACGTTGGGCGATGTGCTGTTTGATACCGGTGCCGCCGAATTGAAAAATTCAGCGAACCG
This sequence comes from Pseudomonas sp. TMW22091, assembly GCF_022496705.1. Taxonomy (NCBI): domain Bacteria; kingdom Pseudomonadati; phylum Pseudomonadota; class Gammaproteobacteria; order Pseudomonadales; family Pseudomonadaceae; genus Pseudomonas; species Pseudomonas sp. TMW22091. The sequence continues at coordinate 403,723 of NZ_SCFI01000004.1, read as the reverse complement.
TACAGTGCTCAAACTGGTGCAGTTCCTGCAATTGAACCCCAAGCGTGTTGTACGCATTGAAGGCTACACCGACAGCACGGGGGGGCAGGAGGATAACGTCAAACTTTCTCTGGCTCGCGCGCAAGCAGTGGCGGATATGCTGGTAGACCTTGGGATTGATGAAAAACGCATTCAAGTTGAGGGTTACGGTGATCAGTACCCTGTGGACGTGAATGCGACCGAGCGAGGCCGTGCACAGAATCGTCGGGTCGAAATCGTATTTTCTGACGAAAAAGGCCAGTTGGGCGCTGTCCGTTAAGCATTTAGCCGATCATAAGGGCGGTGGTTACTGATGTTTGTACCCATACAGTTGCCCCCGCGTATGCACTGTACGGCTTAGATGAGTGACAACTGTGCCCGTACACTTCTAAACTGTTCCGGTATTGTTCGACACAAAAATAAAGCCTGAACAGTGAGTGCTACGCCATGACCAATCTGTTGCTGTATCAACGTATTGCTCAGCAATTGGCTGAGGATATCCGGCGTGGCGTTTATCAGCCGGGCGAGCGCGTGCCTTCGGTTCGCAAGATGAGCTCCCAGCTCAATGTCAGCCATGCCACGGTGTTGCAGGCTTACGCCAACCTTGAAGATCAAGGCCTGATTCGGGCGCGGCCCCAGTCTGGCTACTATGTGCACCAAACTCCGGCCTTGACCGCGCCTACCCCCGATATTGCCCGCGTGGAGCGCCCGGGACTGGTCACCCGCAGCAGCATCATCCAGCAAGTTTTGGTTGAATCACGTCGTGAAGGTGTATTCCCGCTGGGCGCCGCCGTTCCGAGTGTCGACTATTTGCCCGTACGGGCATTGCATCAACAGTTGGCCAAGGTCACGCGCTTTCACAGCCCGCGAGCGTTCAGTTACATGTTCAGCCCAGGCTTTGAGCCGCTGCGCCGGCAAGTTGCGATCCGCATGCGTGACGCAGGGGTTGTGGTCGATCCGTCGGAAGTCATCATCACTCACGGTTGTGTCGACGCCTTGCAAATGTCATTGCGGGTGCTGACGCGTCCGGGTGACTTGATTGCAGCCGAATCACCAACCTATTACGGGTTACTGCAACTCGCCGATCTGCTGGGTTTGAAGGTCATCGAAATCCCCAGTGACCCTGCAACGGGCATGAGTCTTGAGGCACTGCAACTGGCCGCTAATCAGTGGTCGATAAAAGCCTTGGTGTTGACCACGCGCCTTAGCAATCCGCTGGGCGGCACCATGCCGGAAGAGCGACAAAAGCAGCTGCTACGCTTGGCCTCTGATTTCGATATCCAGATTGTTGAAGATGATATTTACGGCGAACTGATGTTTGAGGTGGGGCGCACCAAGGCCTTGAAAGCGTATGACCGCCTGGATCGAGTGATTTATTGCTCAAGCTTCTCGAAAACACTGTCGCCGGGGGTGCGAATTGGCTGGATGATTGCCGGTAAGTTTCAGCAAGAAATCCAGCGTCTGCAAACCTTCACCACCCATTCGGCCTGTAGCGTGACGCAGATGGGAGTGGCGGCATACCTTGAAAATGGCGGTTATGACCGCCATTTGCGGTATATCCGACAGGAGTACCGCAAAAATCTGAGTGCATTCCAGTTGGCCGTTCAGCAGCACTTTCCTCAGGGCACGCAAATGTCGCGTCCCAGTGGAGGCTTTATTTTGTGGGTAAGCTTGCCTGGGCGGGTAAATACTCAAGAACTGCATGTGCGGGCTTTGCAGCAGGGGATCAGCATCGCGCCGGGGCTGATTTTCAGCAACACCGAGCAGTTTAATCACTGCATTCGACTAAACTGCGGCATTCCCTGGAATCGCGAAGCCGAGCGGGCGTTAATGACCTTGGGGTTGCTGGCCAATCAGCTTTGCCAGGAGACGGCAAGCCTGTACTGATTGAGCTGTGTGTTTCCTGTAAATATCTGGTGCTGAAATTCGGCTTGTCAGCCTATGACTTAAAGCCCAGCATTTGCACCTTAACCGTTGAAGCTGTGGAGCTATGAAAGCGAGATATTGTCTGGGATTCATACTGGCGGGCATATTAACGGCGTTGAATGCTGGGGCGGCTACCGCTGCTCAGCCGCAGCCTGAAGCCACCAGCGTCAAGCCGCATGCCACCAAACCTGCGGTCAGCGCGAAACAGGCCGCCGCCCAAAAAAAATCGTCTGCAGCGTCCAAGTCCAAGTCGGTCCGCCGGAGCGCGAAAAAGCCTTTGCCCGCTGCCAAACTGGATTTAAGCTTGCCGCCCGATATGGTTCGCCAGCTCAAGCCTTTGGGCACTGTGCCTATGCCTGCACATAAGCCCCTGTTACCCAATATGTTTGGTGACAAGACGGCTCAAGACAGTCCTTTTCAATTGAACGGGCGCCTCATCAGCAACGAGATGGGCCTGCAATTGCGTAACGAAGCACGACAAAATGAAATCGAGGGTGCTGCATTGGAGTTTGAATTCAAGCAGTAAGCCGGTGAGATGCGGCTTTTTATTCCCGTACGCCTGACTGAAAACTGACTGTTCAGTCATCTCGTTTTCTGCTGAACGGTCAATTTCAAACGCCTGTTCCAGCGAGTACTATCCCTTGTCATCCACCCACTTTGCCCCTCAATGAGACGCTTATGAATTGCCGTGAAGGCTGTGGCGCTTGCTGCATCGCCCCCTCCATCAGTACACCCTTGCCGGGCATGCCCAACGGTAAGCCGGCCGGTGAGCGTTGCTTGCACCTTTCAGTCGACGCTCTGTGTGGATTGTTTGGCCAGCCTGAGCGCCCTGCGGTATGCAGTGATTTCAAGGCCAATATCGACGTGTGTGGCAGTGATCGGGAAGAAGCGATAAACCTGATCGGCTGGTGGGAGCGGATGACAGCGGCTTAGTGTGTTTAGCCTCAAAGAACAAACCTCAACAATAAGGAATAAGACAATGGGTTCGTTGCATCAAGTAGCACTGGCGTGTGGTTTGAGTGTTCTGTTGGCGGGTGTGGCCCACGCAGAAGACTGGAAAGTGGCAAAGGATGAAGACGGCATCAAAGTCTCCTTGAGCGAGGTCCCGGGCTCGCAGTACAAGGCTTATCAAGGTGTCACCACCATCAACGCGCCGGTCGCTAAAATCAGTGCCCTGCAAGAAGATGTTGCAGGTGCTTGTGCCTGGATTCACGAGTGCAAAACGCAAAAGCTGCTCAAGCACGAAGGCGACAAAAGTTGGACGTATACCCAATTCAACACGCCTTGGCCTGTGACACCCCGCGACTCGGTTCTGCTGGTCACCAGCAACACAGCACCTGACGGCACCCTGACTCGAACACTCGAGGGGCAGCCTACGTATCTTCCTGAAGAAAAGGGCTTTGTTCGGGTTGCCCAGGTCAAAGGCTTTTGGAAGCTAGTACCTAAAAGTGCGAATCAGACCGAGGTCACTTATCAGGTGCACACCGAGCCAGGTGGCAGCGTGCCTTCGTGGCTGGCCAACAAATTTGTAGTGGATGCACCCTTCAATACCTTGAAGGCACTGAAAGAGCGTGCGCAGAAGTAATACTGCTCTGCAGGAGTGATCGCCCGGTTCTGAACAGCGCATCTGTGCAGATATCGGGCGACGCCGTTAAGTCCTGTATTTAATCGTAAATATTTTTTGTTCAGCGCCTACTTGGCAGTTCGCGCCGCAGAGGACTACTCTGCTTCCAGGCCGGAAACGTATTCGACCGGTTCTGATCTTGTTCGCTACATGCTTATTACTCCCGGCTCGGCCCAACCTTTGCCGTCTCGGGAGCGCTAAATGTCTATCCATTGCGAGGAGGACGTTTCATGAGCACAGCCCATCAAGAAGACCTCAGCAGCTATGTGCTGCGCCGCATGAAAGAAGGCGGTTTTGATTTTGCACGCATTCATCCCATTGAGTTTTACGCCATCTTCCCGGATGAGGAGCGGGCGCGCAGGGCTGCAGGGAAATTTTGTGGTGAATCTCTTAATGCCCAGGTCAATGTACGTGATGACGGTGCCTGGCATCTTGAGTTGAGTAAGGTGATGTACGCAACCTACGGCGGCATTGGTGACTTTGAGCAGGACTTCGAAGCGGTCGTTGTTCCGCTGGGAGGAGTTATTGAAGGTTGGGGAGTCAAGCAGGAGGTGCGCAGCCTGCTTAACTAAATCTGAGAGGGGTGATCAACGGCTGGCCTTGGGGTCGGCCGTTGTCGTTTATGAAGCTCAGTGCGTGAGTCTGTTTTGAGCTGACGAGAATTTGTCATCCGATAACCTTGGTCAGATTCGGCAAAATCAGCAGCAGAGTGGTGGCGAAGAGAATAAGTCCGGCTTGACGTACTTTTGTGTGTTTAAACATGGCGACCTGCCTTTTGTTGTTATTCCTGAACGGCGACGCTCCATGACAGGGGCGCGCCCCCTGAAAAGCGCCGAACCCGTCACAAAGATAACCTTAGAGCCCCATAACACATGACTTAGAACCCTTTCACATCATCTAAGTGCAGTAGGTTTCTAAAACGCTATTACCATCGCTACGCTCGGCCTGTCAGGCCATTGCTAGACGTGGCGGGCAATTTGCCATCGCTCCTGCCAAGACACCTACCATTCGTCAGGGAATGTTTTTCAGGCGTCATTTGATTGTCGATTGAGCGTCAAAGCGGGAAGTGATTGCCGTTGAGGGTGGCGTTCATTGCTTGCCTTGGAATGTCGTTCAAGGCAGGCTTTACGGAGTTGTCCTCTTCACAATCGCCGTTATCGTGCCAGGAACTTATATGTCGCTACGCATCTGCATTCTGGAAACCGACATCCTGCGTCCAGAGTTTATTGATCAATACCAAGGTTACGGGCAGATGTTCAAACGTCTGTTCTCCCAGCAGCCCATTGCAGCCACCTTCGAAGTGTTTAACGTGATGGAGGGTGACTACCCTGCGGATGACGAAGTGTTTGACGCTTATCTGGTGACAGGCAGCAAAGCGGACTCTTTCGGTACGGACCCGTGGATTCAGGTTCTCAAAGACTATTTGCTAACCCGGTATGAGCGGGGCGATAAACTGCTGGGTGTGTGCTTTGGCCATCAACTGCTGGCGCTGTTGCTGGGTGGCAAGAGCGAGCGTTCGACCCAAGGGTGGGGCGTAGGAACTCATCAGTACTCGCTGGCTGCCAAAGCACCGTGGATGAGCCCCGTCGTTGAGGACTTGACGCTGTTGATCAGCCATCAGGATCAAGTCACGGCATTGCCAGAGAACGCTACGGTCATTGCATCCAGCGACTTCTGCCCATTTGCTGCCTATCACATCAACGACCAAGTGTTGTGTTTTCAAGGGCACCCCGAGTTTATTCATGACTACTCACGTGCCTTGCTGGATCTGCGTCAGGAGCATTTGGGCGCTCAGATCTATACGAGCGGCATTTCCAGTCTGGAGCGCGAGCATCACGGTCGCACCGTTGCTGAATGGATGATGCGTTTTGTCTCCCAGCCACACACGGTTTAACGCTGATCACTGACGAGCAGAAACGGGGCCCTACGGTCCCGTTTTGTTGTCGTGCAGTGGGTGCGTTTTATAGCCAGCCAGAACGCTTGAAGCTGGCCCATAACCCCGTTACCCCCAACGCAATAAACCCCAGCACGCCGAAATAACCGTAGTGCCACGTCAGCTCCGGCATGTTCTGGAAGTTCATCCCGTAAATACCGGCAACCGCCGTCGGGAAGGCCAGAATAGCGGCCCATGCGGCGAATTTACGCTGCACGATGCTTTGCCGTGACGATTCCAGTAGCACCACGATTTCGATGGTTTGCGTGGCGATATCGCGCAGGGTGGTGAGGTCCTCCATCTGGCGCGTGACGTGAATTTGCACATCACGAAAATACGGTCGCATGTTTTTGTCGATAAAGGGAAAGGTCAGGCGCTGTAATTCCTCGCTGATCTCCACCATGGGCGCGACATAGCGGCGTAACCGCAGAACATCACGACGCAGGCTATGCAAGTGCACGATGTTCGCTTCATTGAGGGTGTTGCCGAGAATGCTGCGTTCCAGTTGCTCGATCTCTGCGTGGATGGCCTCGCTCACGGGTTGATAGCTCTCGGTCACAAAGTCGAGCAGGGCATACAGTACAAAATCCTCGCCATGCTCCAGAAGCAACGGGCGTGCCTCACAGCGCTGACGTACAGCTCGGTAGGAGGCAGAGTGGCCATTGCGACAGGTAATGATGTAGCCATTGCCAGCGAAAATATGAGTTTCGATGAACTCTAGATTGCCGTCTGTGCGAATCGGCGAATAAATGACGATGAATAGCGCATCACCGAAGGTTTCGAGCTTGGGGCGACTGTGTTGTTCCAGTGCATCTTCGATAGCCAGTTCATGCAAATGGAATTGGCGTTGCAAGTCGGCTAATTGTTGCGCGTCAGGCTGTTCCAGGCCCATCCAGACAAAGTGGCCGGGTTTTTGAGCCCAGGCGCTACTTTCGTCCGGAGTAATGTCTGTGATTTTCTTGCCCGCGTTGTAAACCGCGGCCGCAATAACTTTCCCCATAGTTCTAATCGCTTCTTCTTCAAAGGGTTAAGGCACGCAGCAGCTTAGCGCGCAATGCCACCTTTTGAGTCAACAAACATTCAGAGGTTCGGGTTAGACGCTGTGGATTCAGATTTGGGCAGTGCAGTCAGACGACGGTTGTGTCGGATGAGAAGCTCTCGATCCATCGCCTCAATGCAGTTATGCATTTGTTCGCGACATTGCTCCATCAGAGCGGGCATATCATCCAGGGTCAGCCCTGCGGTTGGAATGGCAGGTAATGAGCGAATCTGGATATCGGCACTGTGCCAGCGGTTAAGTTTCAAATGCTGTGAATAGGTACTCACACAGACCGGCACAATGGGTACGCCTGCAGTGATCGCCATCTGAAACGCGCCTTTTTTGAAGGGCAGCAAAGTTTTGCCCAAGTTGCGCGTGCCCTCTGGGAAGACCCAAATCGAAGTGTCCTTTTCCTGGAGCGTGCGGGTGGTCATTAGCATGGATTTGCGCGCTTTGTGTGCATTGCCCCGATCAATCAGCACATTGCCGGCCAGCCAGAACAACTGCCCAAAGAGGGGCACCCATTTGAGGCTCTTTTTGCCGATGCACACGGTGCGGTGGGGCACCACGTTGCCAAACACAAACAGGTCATAGTTGGATTGATGGTTGGCAATGATTACGCAGCTCTGCGGTTTGTCCATCAACGGGCCGACTTCAGTCTTGAGCTTGTAGCCCAAAATCCATTTTGCGGGCCAGGCATAAATTCGCGCACAGAGCCTGCTGTTGTCCGGGTTGAAAGGTCGGCACATACCGAGCAGCACGCCCAAAATACCCGCGGCCACAAAATGCAGGCTCATTAAAATCATACGTAACGAAAGTAGCATTTACAGAGTCGCCGAATTCAAAGGTGGCGCAGTGTACGGATGTGCTCCGTATTCGGCAATTACCCCGATACACGTAGGAGATTACTGATGTTTAAGCATTTGTTTCAACGCCAGCCCTGAGGCGTGAGTTAGAGGTGTTTACAGTGGGTAAACAGGCTGGGAGATCATCCCGATTGCCGGGAGCAATCGGGATGACCTTTTCGCGGAAGGTTAGAGTGCGTGGTGTTTATCCAGGTCGATGGCCTTATCCAGTGCCTCCAGGAGTTCTTTGCGCACTTTAAGCTTGGTGTTCTTGTGCGCCCTCATATTGATTTTCTTCAATTGCTGCGCAACTTCCCTTGCTGTATCCAGCAACGCTTCAGGCTTGACGACCTGGTCGAGAAAGCCTGCATCTACGGCGCTGACCGGGTTAAACATTTCACCATTGATAACAGAGCGGTGCAGCGCCGATTTACGCAGGCGATCGCGGGCCAGCTCAATGCCTGCGTAATGCATGGTCATACCGATTTGCACCTCGTTCAGACCAATGCTGAACGGGCCTTCAACGCCGATTCGGTAGTCGACTGAAAGCAATAGAAATGCCCCCTTCGCTACAGCATGGCCCGGGCAGGCAACCACCACCGGGAAGGGGTGCGACAGCAGGCGTCGCGCCAGAGAGGAGCCTTGGCTCACCAGCTCAATCGCCTGTTCGGGACTTGCCGTCATCACCTTCAGATCATAGCCGCCCGACAGAATGCCCGGCTGCCCGGTAATAATGACCACGGCGCGATCTTTCTCGGCTTGATCCAGTGCCGCGTTAAAAGCAGAGATCACCTCAGGGGAAATGGCGTTCACCTTGCCATTACTCAAGGTCAGGGTGGCGACACCGTCGTCCAGCTGATAGGAAATCAAGTCACTCATGGCGCAATTCCTTGTAGTTAAGTGGGTCAGACGTTACCCAGCGCCGGGATGCAGGTAAAGCGCTGTGACTGACTGGTGAGTCAGGCCATTTGCACGCGCCTTCTATATAGAAGGCGGTGCGCCTGCGTTTTGGCTTTGGATGGGCATTGAGCCCAGGCTGGAGTTTGGCTGAATAGCCCCTTCGATAGGCCCCCAAAAACAGCTATTTCTGTAACCGCATGAAAAATCTGAAAAAAACATTTGTCATATCGAAAGCTTTCGACTACATTAGCGCGCCTCGACAGACAGAACTTGTTTGACGAGATACGGTGAAGTGTCCGAGTGGCTTAAGGAGCACGCCTGGAAAGTGTGTATACAAGAAATTGTATCGAGAGTTCGAATCTCTCCTTCACCGCCACATTAAGTAAACACAGACCCCCGATTTTCCTAGAGAAAGTCGGGGGTTTGTGGTTTCTGGCATCTGGAAAAGGGCGGTGTGAGGTTGAGATGGGGGTGTTTTCTGACATAGAGCCGTAACGGAAGACTGTGCCCAGAATCACTGTCACTTTCGAAAGTCTCCCAGAGGCAACCTTGGTATCCATAACGCTGGTCTGCGCCTTCAGGTGCTGGCTGAAAGTGCCTCAGTCGCTACCCTTTTCGATTAGGCAAAATGCCAGTCCACAAGCTGACTTATCCTTCAAATACTGAACAACCACTTCTGCATTAGTGTGGTCAATGCGATATGCATCCCACCCCCCCGTAATGCCGATTGGTGGAGGTAGCTTGACTGGTCCTTTCGATTGGTAGGGTTCCCCCATCAATGCTCTTACACCGTCCAGATCCATTTTGCGGGTAAAAGGTTTAAGTAGTTCACCTTCATATACTGGGTCGTCATTAAAGATCGGTGACAGAGTAATTACGATCCGTTCCAGCTTCCTGTTCTCTGCACAGAACCACAACTCAACCCCTGGGGCGGGCTTCTGGATAAGATCCTCATTTTGGCCCTCAGGAAACAGTGGGGTTGGTGATGAACCCAGCGCTAGACCCTCGGCGAGAAGCTTCTCGTAGGTGTGGCCTAGTCCTTTGATCAAGCTATTTATTGTCTCTGCGTCCATTAGTACCACCCCTGATCTTCGTTGATGTTGTGGATTTTACTTCGAGCCATCTCTAGGTCGGCCTCAGCAAACCCTTCTTCAAGCATATTGGGCTGATGGTGCCGAGCAAGTGAGCGCGCAGGTGTTCAGGTTTGTTCATGGGGTGGCCTGCTGTTGTTTGTAAATCATGTCGACTTGCGCTGCGCACTCGGCTCACGCGGCTTCGATCCGGTCTTGATCGGTGAGCAAGTCGCCGTTACTGCCGGGTCCGGTTGCCGGCAGCTGGAACGGCACCCCGGCCGGAAACCCAGGTCAATATTCATCGGGCGGCCAGGTTTTTTTAGCTGCAGCACCATGCGTTTGCAGGGAAAGTGAGCGCGCAGACGTTTGGCACTGCGGCCACAGAGCCGGCTATCAATACGCCCCGCGCACCTTCCTGCCCTCAACGCTCCTGCCGTCTAAACAGGTCTTTTTTTTCGCAGTTCTGCACCTGACCGACAACGGGCGGGCTAACTTTCCTGGGCATGATTTCCATGGGCAGCGCTTTCAGATTGGCGCTTTCTGTTGTCCGTCACCGTTCCGCTCGTCAGAAAAATGCAACCTTATCTAAACCTTTGCCAATCCAGGCCTTCAGATTACGTGCAAGGAATAAACCTGCCTTTTTCTGGAGGACGTTATGAATACCCTGAAGGGGCTTAATCGCTTTGTCGCCGGCTGTGCTTTGGCGTGTTGCGCTTTGGTAGCGGGTCCGGCGATGGCAAACAGCCCGGCCGAGTTCGTTGAGAAGGCCGCTGTAACAGGTGTTGCGGAAATTGAAACCAGCCGAATGGCAATTGGTAAAACGTCGTCCACTGATATCGAAAGTTATGCAGTAGAAATCATCAAGGATCAGACCGATGCCAATCGTGACTTGAAGAAAATTGCCAGTGAGCAAGATCTGCCCGTGCCGACGCACGAGCAAATACTGGGTCAAGCCAAGCCCATGATGCTTGAGGTGCAGGAGGGCGATTCATTCGATGCTGCCTATGCCGCCAGCCAGGTCAAGGCGCGCGAAGAGGCAATCGAGTTACTCAAGCAGCAAGTTGATGCCCCCGCGTCACCCGCACTGAAAGCCTTTGCAGAGAAGTATCTGCCTAAATTTGAAATGCATTTGGTAATGGCCAAAAAGCTCGTAGATGCTCATCAGAAGACTTGATACCTCTGCACTCGCCACTCCGTGTCTATAGCAGGCAGTGGCGGTGCCAGGGTCTTAATCCGTGACGTTGTCTTTGTGAGTCACGGTGGCGTTAAGGGATGTTTCAGTAACGCTGAAATGCATCTCTTGATGCTCGCCCATGCGTTGGTACTGTTTGCGAATTGCCGTGAGCTCTTTTGCTGTGAGTCGATCAAGGCCCAGTACGGCGTTCTGGGCTTGCTGCGTCGCTCGTAGCAATTCATCAATCTTGATGTGCAGCACATCGTTGTCCCGGTTTTGGGTGTTCTGGATCACGAACACCATTAAAAACGTGATGATGGTGGTGGAGGTATTGATGATCAGTTGCCAGGTATCGTTGTAGTGAAACCACGGGCCGGAGGCAGCCCATAGCACGATCATGAAAAGGGCGAACTGGAAGGTTCGGGGGCTCCCGGCCATTTTGGACAGGTTCTGGGAAATTTTTTCGAAACGCATGACAGCAGTCCGCAGAGAAGTGGTTCAGGTATGACCTCAGCCGTCCTCTGGAATTCTTTTTTTCGTCGCGTCTTATGGCACGTTTTTAGTCGGGAGACCTGGCCGCACAGGCTGCATCGTTTCGGATGCAGCCTGGCTGGGTTTAAGGTTTCATCGTGCCTGACGGTGCGGGTATTGCGCTGTCAGGGCTGTCATCGTCGTTACCCATCGGGCCGTTGCCGTCGGTATTCATACCGCCTTGACGGCCAGGATCATTGCCCTGCATGTGCGGATCCACAGAGGGATGTGTGGGTACATCCGAATCGTTATGGATCTTGGCATCGGGGGTAATGGTCGGTTTTATATCTTGACCCGCAGGTGGCTCCTGAGGGTTGGTGGGTACAGTCGAGCTTGGCGGCGTGGCAGCGAAACCGTTTGTAGAGAGCACACAAAGCAAAGCAGCCAGCGAGAGCGTTTTAAGCGATGAAGTGATCATGGTTGCGTCTCCAGACAATGGGGAGTCGTACCTGATATTGGTCTGCTGGCGTAGAGGTTTAGTGCAGTGCAGGCGACGAACGGCGATGTGCCGGCCCGGTGTCGCCTGCAAGCGGGATGGCATCAAACGGTGATGTCATTGAACCCGCAATATTCTTCCCAGCTCATATCAAGCGCTTCTGCGACTTCCTGATGAACTTCGAGGCGCATGGCCTTGAGCTCTTCGGGGCTGCGTGCGATCAGTTCCAGCGCCAGCTCCCAGGGGTCAAGTCCGCGGTTTTGAGCCTCGTCTTCGAATGCCCAGAGAATTTGTTGCTGGCGGTCTTCAGCGCTAAGGTCTTTCATTTCTTCAAGCAGCTCGGGGTGCGACTTGATGAAGGTGTCCAGGGCCAGCTCGTTACGGGATTCTTTAGGGATCATGCGGCGTCTCGAAACAATAAGGCGACCCGTGTGGGTGGGCCGTCTTCAGGTGGGTTACGCATCCTAGGGTCTGTCCCCGTTTCATTGCAAGCCGCGTTGAGGCTGCAATTAAACGGAAACAGACCCTGGCGACTTACCCCAGGGATGAAAAGTGTTCCAGTCGTGTTTATCCGACAGGTTGTAATTTGCTTTCGCGCTGTAGGCTCAAGCCCCACACCGCCAATGCCAGTGTTGCCACTACCACTCCCACAATGACGATGCCGTCCCAGCCAAATGCGGGATAGGTCTGCGCGCCCACCAGGGAGCCCAAAGCGCCACCTATGAAATAGCAGGTGATATAACCGGCGTTCAGGCGATTTCGTGCGGCTGGACGAACCTTGAACACGGCGTTCTGGTTGCTGACGTGCACCAGTTGTACGGCAAAGTCGAGGGCCAATACGCCGATCAGCAAAGCGGCCAATGAATGGCCGGCATACGCCATGGGTAACCAGCACGCGAGTAGAACCAGCAAGCCGATGGTGGTGGCCAGTTGGCCTTTGCCGCGATCAGCCATGCGCCCGGCCCAGTTTGCAGCCACTGCACCGACGGCCCCCGCGAGGCCAAACAGACCGATAACCGCGTCGGAGAAGTTGTAGGGCGGTACCGCCAGTAGGAAAGCCAGCGGTGTCCAGAACAAGGCGAATAATGAAAAGGTCAGCAAGCCCAGCAGGGCGCGCAGGCGTAGCACAGGCTCTTCGACAAATAACGAGAACACCGAGCCGATGAGTTTTGGGTAGCTCAGCCCGGCGCTGTGGTGATGGTTGGGGAGTGCGCAGAACAGGGCAATGGCACTGATCAGCATCAGAGCCGCCGCGAGCAGGTAGATAGCTCGCCAGTCACCGGCTGATGACAAGGCGCCAGCGACCGTGCGCGCCAGCAAAATGCCCAGCAGCAGGCCGCTCATCAATGTGCCCACCACGCGGCCTCGACTCTGTGGGTCTGTCAGGCTGGCCGCCATGGGCACCAGCACTTGAGCCGAGACCGAAAACAGTCCTGTCATCGCCGTGCCCACCAATAGCCAGGTCAGCGACGGTGCGAACGCGCTCATCAACAGGCCCAAGGCGCTGAGTACGGTCATGGTGACGATCAGTCTGCGTTGCTCAAACAAATCCCCCAGCGGAACCAGTAGCAGTAAACCTACGCCGTAACTGAGCTGCGCGGTAATCACCACGGTGCCGGCGCTGCTCATGCTCAGGCCCAGCTCTTGGGCGATGGTATGCAGCAAAGGTTGGGCGTAATAGTTGCTGGCGACCGCCAGGCCAGTGGCGGTGGCCATCAGCAGGATGAGGGCCGTGCTTAGCGGTTTGGTTGCAGGGGGAGAGGCGGACATTGACTGTCTCGTTGGCAGGGTGAGGTTATGAATTATCCGGATTGACGACCACAAATGTATTTAAATATGTATATGCGTCTGATTACTGAATTGAAAAAGCCCCTCACCATGACAGTGAGGGGCTTTCAGTGAATCGCTACGCTGACTAGTTGCGACGGCCCAGCAACAGGCCTACCACCAGGCCGAAACCGGCGGAGATGGCCACGGTTTGCCATGGATGGCCACCGATATAGTTTTCGGTCGCATCCACCACCGGTTTGGTGCGTTCACGCACATTGCTCACTGAGTCCAGCGCCTGTTTTAGCTTAAGGCCGACCTGCGCACGCAGGGTTTCGCCTTCTTCGCCCACCAACGATGCGCTATCACTGAGCAGCTTTTCAGATTCGGCAATCAAATCTTGCAATTCGCTGAACGCTTGATCCTTGATTTGATCTTCAGCAGCTTGTACGGCGTTTTTACGAGCCATTGCGGTACTCCTAGCAGGTCAAAGGGTGATGAGTTATGGAGTCAACCCGAGTCTAAAAAGTTGCATCAGTTTATGGGTTGATTTTGGGGGGCGGATTGAGCCTGAGGTAACAGCGTAGTTAAAAACCAGACTGAGACACTTCTTTCGACGGTGTAAGATGTCGCCTTATTTACACCGCAGGAAATTCTCATGAGCTTCAACCTCGCCAACAAGCCCCTCGCTGAGCGTGCGGCGCTTGAAGATGAAAAATCCCGTTTGTATGACCTTTGGCAGAGCAATCTGGGCAAGGCCAAAGGCGATGCGGCACGCCTGTTTGGTGAGCGCGCCAAGCGCAAGGGCAACTGGTCGCAATGGGTGCGCGCCGAGCTGGATGCGATGTCGCCCCCTGAGTACGCGAATATGGTGCGCAGTGAAGTCAATCGTTTGATGGCTGCCAAGTAGCACGCCGTGTCAGTAGGCGTCGCAAACCGTAAAGGTTTGTACCGTACCGCCGACGTTTATCTGCACGTCGTCGTCAGGCTGCTTGCGCAACAATGCAGCGCCCAAGGGGGCGCGTGGAGTGATGACGGTGATTGTCTGGTCATCTTGAATCAGCTTGAGTCCGGCCGCGTCAGGGGCCAGAAAGACCCATTGTTCATTGCCGTTAACGGCCTCCAGTCTGATTAAATCCCCGACCTGAATGCCTTGCGCCGTGTCATATGGCGCCTGTGTCATGGCCTGGCAGTTTTTAAGCGCCTGGCGTATCTCTTCGACCCGGCGCGCCTGGCCTGTCGCCAAATACGAGGCTTCAAGGCCCAGCGTGTCGTACTTGTTCTCGGCGATATTTTCTTTGTCTGTTGCGGCTTCATAAGCCGTTTGCGCTGCGCGTTGGAGCACATCAAGGTCGACTTCGAGTTTTTTCAGCAGCAACAGGTACACAGCGTTTTTATTCATGGTTTTCAATAGGGCAGGACGACAAGCAGGGATTGTCGCACGACTACCTGGCCGATTAATCCGTCGTAAGTCTTCTGTCGGCGTCGAAATATGCGGACAATCGGTCCTTTGAATGTGGGAGCCCGGAATGAAAGCCTCCTGGGATATTTTTTGCAGTGTGGTCGATAACTACGGCGACATTGGAGTCACCTGGCGTCTGGCCCGGCAGCTGGTTGCTGAGCATCAGCAATCCGTGCGGCTCTGGGTCGATGACTTAAAGGCCTTTGCTCCCCTTTGCCCGGAAGCTGACCCGAGCGTTGCCCAGCAATGGCAGCAGGGTGTTCACGTGTGTCAGTGGCCTGAGCAATGGCCCGTGGTAGAGGTCGCGGATGTGGTAGTTGAGGCCTTCGGCTGCAAGCTCCCGCAGGCTTATTTGCAGGCCATGAAAGCCCGCCCGACGCCTGCCTTATGGATCAACCTGGAATATTTGAGCGCTGAAGACTGGGTCAGCGGTTGTCATGGGTTGCCATCGCTGCGGCCTGATGGCTTGAAGCGAATGTTCTTTTTTCCAGGGTTCGGTGCTGGGACGGGAGGGCTGCTGCGTGAAGCCGATTTGCTTGCTCGGCGACGTGCATTTGATCAAGCTCCCCAAGCGAAACAGGCTTTTTTGCAGGGGTTGGGCGTGTATACGGCTGATAATGCCCGCCTTATCTCCCTGTTTGCTTACGAGAATAGCGGCTTGGCCAGCTGGCTGGATGCAATGGCCGCAGGCTCCGCGCCCACTCATCTGTTGGTGCCGCAAAGCCGCATTATGGGTGATTTGTTGCGCTGGCTCGGGGTCGACGAATTGGCGCTGGGTTCGGTCGAGCAGCGTGGGGCGTTGGTCGTTCAGGCGTTACCGTTTGTCCGCCAGCAGGACTACGACACGTTGTTATGGTGCTGTGATTTCAATGCAGTGCGCGGCGAGGACTCGTTTGTGCGGGCGCAATGGGCGGGACGGCCATTTCTTTGGCATATCTACGAGCAGGAAGAAAATGCGCACTGGGACAAGCTCAATGCGTTTCTCGCTTTGTATGTTAAAGGCCTTTCGCCCGGGGCCGCTGATGCGTTCACACGCCTGTGGCATGCCTGGAATGCGGGTTCAGATATGGCTGCGGCCTGGAATCAGCTGCTTGAGCACTGGCCAGAGCTGGCTGCGCATGCCGAGCGCTGGTGTCTGGAACAGTCATTGCAAGCGGATCTTGCTCAAGCGCTAGTACTGTTTTATAGAAATTGGATATGATACGCGGCCTAGATTTTTGTAAATCTCAATCCAAATTCGGATACTCGCAATGAAAACTGGTAAAGAGCTTAAACCCGGTACAGTCATCAAGCTCGAAAACGACCCTTGGTTGGTTCAGAAAGCTGAATTCACCAAGTCCGGTCGTAACAGCGCAATCATGAAGACCAAGCTGAAGAACCTGCTGACTGGCTACAAGACTGAAATCGTATACAGCGCTGACGACAAGCTGGATGACGTGATCCTGGATCGCAAAGAAGCGACCCTGTCCTTCATCAGCGGCGACACCTACACGTTCATGGACACCACTGACTACACCATGTACGAGTTGAACGCTGAAGACATCGAAGCTGTTCTGCCTTTCATCGAAGAAGGCATGACCGACGTTTGCGAAGCTATCTTCTTTGAAGAGCGTCTGGTTTCCGTAGAGCTGCCGACCACTATCGTGCGTCAGGTTGACTACACCGAAGGTTCCGCTCGCGGCGACACTTCGGGCAAGGTGATGAAGCCTGCCAAACTGAAAAACGGTACTGAGCTGAGCGTTGCAGATTTCGTTGAAATCGGCGACTGGATCGAGATCGATACCCGTGACGGTGGCTCCTACAAGGGCCGCGCCAAGGTTTAAACCTGGCGTTAACCGCACTCTGAAAAGCCCGGCCTTAAGGTCGGGCTTTTTTTCGCCGTTAAAAAGTATGCTCTGACGCTTTGCCAGGCGCGGGCGAGTGGATAGCATGCGGGTTCACGAAGAGGGGCCGTAATGCTGATCGATTTTGTAATGTATGGCGCCTTAGGTGTCGCGATGGGAGCGTTGGGCGGGTTGTTCGGGATCGGTGGCGGGCTAATCGCGATCCCGGTCCTTGGGTTGTGGTTCGGGCTGGATCAGCAGTTGGCGCAAGGTACAGCCTTGGCAATGTCAGTGCCCAATGTGTTTTTGGCGCTGTACCGCTATCAGCAGCGCAACCGGATCAATCTGCGTCAGGCGTTGCCGCTGGTGCTGATGAGTTTCAGCTTCGCATGGTTAGGCGCAATGCTTGCTGTCGGGGTTGATGGGCGCATTATTCGCTGGGGATTTGTCGCCTTCCTGCTCGTGATCACCCTGTATAACCTGATCAAAATGCTCACCTCGTCGGCCCCGCCAGTGACCGGCTCCCGGTTTGGCTGGCCATGGTTTGGTGTGTTAGGCGCGGTGGCGGGCACCACGGGCGGCCTGTTTGGCGTGGGCGGTGCAGTGGTGGCGGCTCCCGTGCTGACCAGTGTGTTTGGCACGACTCAAGTGGTTGCCCAAGGCTTGTCGCTGGCCCTTGCTGCACCCAGCACAGCGGTTACGCTGCTGACCTATGCGGCCCACGGGGAGGTCAACTGGGGCATGGGAATCCCGATGGCTGTCGGCGGTCTGTTGAGCATCAGTTGGGGCGTGAAGATGGCTCACGCCATGCCGGAGCGCCTGTTGCGAGGCTTGTACTGTGCCTTCTTGCTGCTGTGCGCCGCGTTGCTGGCGCTCAAAGCTTAAAACCTTCCACGATGTACTCGGCAAAGCACTCAATAATGGGTGAAGGGGTACTGTTGGGCTTACGCAGTAGCACAATGCTGGCAGAGGGGAGCGTAGGCAGGTTTTCTTCCTTGCCGATGATTCGCAGATTATCCGTCAGCAGACTTTGCAACTGGGCAGTAACAGCCAGGCCGGTGCTGACCACGGCATTGATCGCCGCGAGGCTGGCACTGGTGTAGGCCACACGGTATTCGCGTTGCTGAATATCCAGTGCATTGCAGGCCCAGGTTCGGCAAAAGCAATCGGTATTGAACATCGCCAGTGGCAAGGGTGTTTGTTCGTGGGGCGAGAAGCCTTGGGCCACCATCCACACAAAGCGCTCCTGACGCAGGATCTGGCCCATTTCAGTGCCGGGTTTTCGGGTCACGATGGTCAGGTCGAGGTCACTGCGCTGCAGCAACAATGCTGACGGCTCACAATGCACTTCGACATTGATCAGCGGGTAGTCCTGAGCAAAGCGAGACAGCACGCCGGGTAAAAATCTCATCACATAGTCATCGGGCGAACCGATTTTCACGGTGCCGACCATGTGTGGCTGGCGCAGGGTATTAATCACTTCACTGTGCAGTTTAAGAATGCGCCGGGCATAACTGAGCAGCACGACCCCTTCAGGGGTGAGGCTGACAGTGCGTCCATCACGCTGGAACAGTGCGCACTGCAGTACGTCTTCCTCCAGCCGTTTCATTTGCATGCTCACGGCTGATTGTGTGCGATTGATGACTTCAGCGGCACGGGTAAACCCGCCGTGATCGGCAATCGCGGCGAAGGTACGCAACAAATCCGTGTCGATACTGGGGAAGTCGGCCATTCATCAATCTCTGAGATGTATTGCATAAGAAACATTCGTTGGATTGATATTACGCCCGAGTAGAGACTTGAGCCATCTCAACGGAGGTGCCAAGTGATGAAAGGTCAAAGAGGCAGGATGTGGATGACTCAGGTTGCTCGCTGGTATCAGCTTTCGCGGGAAAGAGCGTACCTGAGGCGTATCAGCGATGCAGCGCTGAAGGATCTGGGGCTGAGCAGGGCGGACATTGAGACTGAAAGTCAGAGGGCTTTTTGGGATGACCCGTTTAACAAGTGAGTACGCGGTGTGCAAGGCCCTTAGCCCAACCCTCTCCCGTGGGGAGAGGGTTGGAAGCGTTTAGCGTTTAACCTGTTTCAGCGTCTCGGCAATTAAAAATGCCAGTTCCAGCGATTGGTCGGCGTTCATGCGCGGGTCGCAGTGGGTGTGGTAACGATCTGATAACCCGTCTTCGGTGATCGGGTTAGCCCCGCCAATGCACTCGGTGACGTTCTGCCCGGTCATCTCGATATGAATTCCGCCGGCATAACTGCCCTCGGCTTCGTGCACCTGGAAGAATTGCTTCACTTCACCGAGGATCTGCGCAAAATCACGGGTCTTGTAGCCGCTGCTCGCCTTGATAGTGTTGGCGTGCATCGGATCGCAGCTCCACAGCACTTGTTTGCCTTCGCCTTCCACGGCGCGAATCAGCTGAGGCAAGTGATCACCCACTTTGTCAGCGCCCATGCGCACGATCAGATTGAGACGGCCCGGATCGTTTTGCGGGTTGAGAATATCGATCAGGCGAATCAAGTCCTCGTTGTTCATGCTTGGCCCGACCTTGACCCCGATCGGGTTGTTGACCCCGCGCAGGAACTCGACGTGGGCACCATCGAGCTGACGTGTCCGATCGCCGATCCACAGCATATGGGCCGAGCAGTCGTAGTAATCGTTGGTCAGACTGTCGCGGCGCACAAAGGCTTCTTCATAGTTGAGCAGCAACGCTTCGTGGGCGGTAAAGAAGCTGGTTTCGCGCAGCTGCGGCGAGCTGTCCATGCCGCAGGCGCGCATGAATGCCAGGGTTTCGTCGATACGATCGGCCAACTGGCTGTATTTTTCGGCCAGCGCTGAGTTGGCGATAAAGTCCAGGTTCCACTTGTGCACCTGGTGCAGGTCGGCAAAGCCGCCTTGGGCAAATGCGCGCAGCAGGTTCAAGGTGGCCGTGGACTGGTGGTACGACTGCAACAAGCGCTCTGGATCAGGCACACGGCTTTTTTCATCAAAGCCGATGCCGTTGACGATATCGCCGCGATAAGCGGGCAGCGTGACCCCATTGATCGTTTCATCATTGGCTGAGCGCGGTTTGGCGAATTGCCCGGCCATGCGCCCGACTTTCACCACTGGGCAGCCCGCGGCGAAGGTCATGACAATGGCCATTTGCAGCAACACTTTGAAAGTGTCGCGGATCTTGGCGGCTGAAAATTCCGCAAAACTCTCGGCGCAATCACCGCCCTGAAGCAGAAACGCTCGTCCTTGAGTCACCTCGGCAAACTGTCGGCGCAGCTCTCGGGCCTCTCCGGCGAACACCAATGGCGGATAACTGGCCAGGCTTTGCTCGACTCGCAGCAGGTGCGCTGCGTCCGGGTAGTGGGGTTGTTGCTGGATCGGCAGGGCGCGCCAGCTGTCAGGGCTCCAGGATTGGCTCATCGCAGACTCTAGTTTTCGGAAGTGGGTGACGCATGTTAGCAGCAATTAGTGCGTGACCTATTAAGCCGCAATCGCTGACAATCGCGCCTTTGCGCTCATGATGAGTGGTTGATTTACAGTGCGGCGGGTGTGCCGGAGCGCGGTAAGGAGAGGAAATGTCTGAGGAGCGCGTGGAGCGTCTGCTCGCCGAAGTCCATGATGATTTCGGCATGATTCGAGTGCTGGAAGTGGCTGATTACCGCTTCCTCGAATTTGGTGATGCGATCGAGCAAAGCTGTGTGTTTACGGCGGACCCCAGCTGGCTGGAATACGACTACACCCGGGCCATGCTGATCGGGGCGCTGTGCCATGAAGCGCCGGAGAGTGCGTTGTTTCTGGGTTTGGGTGCCGGCACTCTGACGCAGGCTTGTCTTAAGTTCTTGCCCCTTGAAGACGTTGAAGCGATTGAGCTGCGTCCAGACGTACCGCGTCTGGCCATCGAATACTTGGGGCTGGACGATGACCCGCGGTTGTACATCCGCATCGGTGATGCGCTTGAACTGCTGGACAGCGCCGAGCCGGCCGACCTTATTTTCGTCGACCTGTATAACGATCTGGGGCCGGCAGCCGGGCATTTGGCGTGGACATTTTTGGAGAACTGCCAGAAGAAGCTCGCGCCCAATGGCTGGCTCATCATTAACCAGTGGGCAACAGACGATGGCAAACCGCTTGGAGCTGCTTTGCTGCGCGGGCTTTATCACCGTCATTACTGGGAACTGCCGGTCAAAGAGGGCAATGTCATCCTTATGGTGCCTGCCGAGCTTGACCAGACACTTGATCTAGACGCGCTGACGGCAAGGGCTCAAGCCTTGGCGCCGCGGTTGGGCTATTCACTTGAGTCACTGATCAAGGCGATTCGCCCTGCTACGTGAGGTGTAAAGATGAATCGTTTTAGCCTTTGCTCCCGTGCCGGCAGGCGTTTGATGATTTTTTAAACCGAAAAATATCGTTGAAGCCCGGCCTATAGAGGCATACAGGCTATTTTGTCTTAAAAAAGCGCTTCTTTTTTTTGATAAATCCGGTATAGTGCGCGCCGGCCTTTAGCCGGGCCACGTTTAGGTGTCGCATTTCCCGAAGCACGCTTCGGCTGCTCGTCCGTTTCGCGGACAACCCTGAACGCTCCATTCATTTAAACGTTTTCGCAAATCCCCGCCGACAAAGCAGCCAGGGCGACTCTTGAGTCTTACACGGCATGCGCAGCTTTGGAGCATGGGTCTTTGCGGATGCACTTAGAGGCAGACCCATGACCCAGGAAACCGGCGGCTTCGCCGCTTTTAATCTTAATCCGAACATTCTTGCAGCAGTCGCAGCGACTGGCTACGAAGAACCTTCGGCTATTCAGCATCAATCGATCCCGATCATTATGGCCGGTCACGACATGATTGGTCAGGCGCAAACCGGTACGGGTAAAACCGCCGCGTTCGCACTGCCGATTCTGCATCGCATCGATCCTGCTAAGCGCGAGCCGCAAGCCCTGATCCTGGCGCCAACCCGTGAGTTGGCGCTGCAAGTAGCAACCGCTTTCGAAACCTACGCCAAGCAAATGCCGGGCGTTACTGTTGTAGCCGTTTACGGCGGCGCCCCTATGGGCCCACAACTGAAAGCAATCCGTAATGGCGCTCAGATCGTTGTCGCCACTCCGGGCCGTCTGTGCGACCACCTGCGTCGCGACGAAAAAGTATTGGCGACTGTGAACCACCTGGTTCTCGACGAAGCCGACGAAATGCTCAAACTGGGTTTCATGGACGACCTTGAAGTGATCTTCAAGTCCTTGCCTGCAACCCGTCAGACCGTACTGTTCTCGGCAACTTTGCCGCAGTCGATCCGTGCCATTGCTGAACGCCATCTGCGCGATCCGCAACACGTGAAGATCCAGACCAAGACTCAGACCGTTACCGCGATCGAACAGGCTCACCTGTTGGTTCACGCTGACCAGAAGACCTCGGCTGTATTGAGCCTGCTGGAAGTTGAAGACTTCGACGCGCTGATCATGTTCGTGCGTACCAAACAAGCGACCCTGGATCTTGCCAGTGCCCTTGAAGCCAAAGGCTATAAAGCTGCTGCGCTGAACGGTGACATTGCTCAGAACCAACGTGAGCGCGTTATCGACTCCCTCAAGGATGGCCGTCTGGACATCGTTGTTGCGACCGACGTTGCTGCCCGTGGTCTCGATGTTCCACGTATCACTCACGTGTTCAACGTTGACATGCCTTACGATCCAGAGTCCTACGTTCACCGTATCGGCCGTACCGGCCGTGCCGGTCGCGAAGGTCGTGCATTGTTGCTGGTGACTCCACGTGAGCGCCGCATGCTGCAAGTGATCGAGCGTGTAACGGGTCAGAAAGTTGCTGAAGTCCGCCTGCCGGATGCTCAAGCTGTTCTTGATGCCCGCATCAAGAAGTTGACCAACAGCCTGACGCCGCTGGTTGCTGACGCTGAATCGACTCATGGTGATCTGCTGGATCGTCTGATTGCCGATATCGGTTGCAGCCCACGTGCTTTGGCCGCGGCCCTGCTGCGTAAAGCAACCAATGGTCAGGCCCTGACGCTGGCTGCTATCGAGCGTGAGCGTCCACTGGTGCCGAACAGCGCACCGCGTGAGCGTTCCGAGCGTTCGGGTGACCGTCCGGACCGTGGTGATCGTGAGCGTCGTGCTCCGGTTCCATTGGCCGAAGGCCGTGCTCGCTGCCGTACTGCGCTGGGCGCACGTGATGGCATCGCTGCCAAGAACCTGCTGGGCGCTATCCTCAACGAGGGTGGCCTGGCACGTGAAGCGATCGGTCGCATCCAGGTGCGTGACAGCTTCAGCCTGGTAGAGTTGCCGGAAGTGGGTCTGGAAAGTTTGCTGGCCAAACTGAAAGACACCCGCGTTGCTGGCAAGCAGCTCAAGCTGCGTCGCTACCGCGAAGATTAATCACTGTTGCAGTGATTGATCGCTAAAAAAATCCCCGACTGGTTCGGGGATTTTTTTTGCCTGTGGTTTGTGCTGAGCCTTCGTTCCTCGTCAGCGACTGCGCGAATTATCCAAACCGATAGATATCCATTCCCAGTGCGCCCAGCGTCCACCCTTTGTGCGCAACACTGAAATCGCCGCCGGCACCGCGAGCAAAATACAGCGGCAGCAAGTGCTCGTCGCTTGGATGGTTTCGTGCCGCAAAGGGCGCTAGCTGCCGGTAATCATGCAGAGCCGCTTCGTCGTTGGCAGCCAGCTTTTCGATGATCCATTCACGAAAGGCCAATGCCCAGGGCAACGCATTTTCAGTGCCTGCGTGCCAATCAAGTTCGCGCAGGTTGTGGGTAATGCTGCCTGAGCCGATCAGCAGCACCCCCTCACTGCGCAAAACGCTCAACGCCCGTCCTACCTGGGTTTGGCCTGCTGGCCCAAGGAGACTGGGCAGGGAAATTTGCACCACAGGAATATCCGCCGCCGGGTACATCAGCGATAGCGGTACCCAAGCGCCGTGGTCAAAAGGTCGGTTGGGGTCAAGACTGGCCGACAGGCCATGCTCGCCAAGCAGCTCTACAACATGGGCCGCAAGCGTCGGCTCACCGGGGGCCGGGTATTGCACGGCAAACAAGGCGGGCGGGAAACCGCCGAAGTCATGCCAGGTTGTCGGGGCAGGGTGGCTGGCGACTCGCAAGTCAGCACTTTCCCAGTGCGCCGAAACCAGCACAATGGCTTTGGGCCGTGGTAACTCGGCGGCCAAGCGCTCAAGCGCCGGGCCACTGGCGCCCGGTTCCAGCGCTAGCATCGGCGAGCCGTGAGAGATATACAGGCTGGGAAGCATGAACGATGTCCTCAAGGTTAAGATGGGTCATCTTCATCCCGATCATTGATCTAAATCCAATATAAGTTTTAGCGCTTATTTATCGAATTTAAAGGTGAATCATGCAGCCCGAATTTTGGCACGACCGATGGGAGCGCAATCAGATCGGCTTTCATCTTCAAGAGGTCAACCCTTACTTGAGACGTTTGTGGCCCACACTGGATGTGGCGCAGGGCAGTCGCGTTCTGGTGCCTCTTTGTGGCAAAAGTCTCGATTTAAGCTGGTTGGCGGCCCAAGGGTATGACGTGTTGGGCATAGAGCTCTCGCAGACGGCCGTAGAGCAGTTTTTCGCTGAGCAGAAGGTCGTGCCCAACATCCGGCAGCAGGGTGCCTTCAAGGTCTATGAGGCCGGCCCTGTGAGGATTATGTGCGGGGATATTTTTGCACTGTCGGCGGCAGACGTGGCTGACTGTTCGGCGTTCTATGACCGCGCGGCAATGATTGCCTTACCTGTGGAGATGCGTGCCGCTTATGCGGGGCACATGACACAGATTCTCCCGAATGGGTGCAAAGGCTTATTGATAACGCTCGATTACGACCAGTCACAGATGAAAGGCCCGCCTTTTTCAGTGCCGCACGCAGAAGTTGAAAGCCTTCTGTGTCCTGCCTGGTCACTGGAGGTAGTCGAGCAGCCGGACGTTCTTGATCAGGAGTGGAAATTTCTCAAGGGTGGCGTTACGCGTCTGGTTGAGCGTGTCTATCGGCTGAATAAAACAGCCATTAGCTGAATGCAGGCACAAAAAAGGGTGACCAGCGTCACCCTTTTTCTTTTTCGGCGTTTGCCGCAGGTTTTAGCCGCGGCGACGCAGTGCGTCGATGCGTTCTTCAAGGGGTGGATGGCTCATGAACATCCGTGCCAAACCTTGCTTGAGCCCGCCATTGATGCCAAATGCAGCCATTGTGTCCGGCATATGCACCGGCAAGCCCTGTTCGGAGCGCAGGCGCTGCAGGGCACTGATCATGGCGGTGGTACCCGCCAAATGAGCACCGGCTTCGTCAGCGCGGAATTCACGTTTGCGCGAGAACCACATCACGATGGCGCTGGCTAGGAAGCCCAGAACCAGTTCGGCGAAGATGGTCGCTACGTAGTAAGCAATCCCGCGGCCTTCGTCGTTCTTGAACACGACTTTGTCGACAAAGTTGCCGATGATACGGGCGAAAAACATCACGAAGGTGTTCACCACGCCCTGAATCAGCGCCAGTGTCACCATATCGCCGTTGGCGACGTGACCAATTTCGTGGGCCAGAACGGCTTTTACTTCGTCAGGCGAAAAACGCTCCAGCAAACCCTGACTCACCGCGACCAACGCGTCATTTTTGTTCCAGCCGGTGGCAAAGGCGTTCGCCTCATAGGCCGGGAAAATACCCACTTCGGGCATCTTGATCCCAGCTTCTCGCGAGAGCTGCTCAACAGTCTGAATCAGCCATTGTTCATGGCGGGTACGTGGTTGAGTAATCACTTGGGTGCTGGTGCTCATCTTCGCCATCCATTTGGATATGAAGAGTGAGAACAAAGACCCAGCAAAACCAAAGACGGCACAGAATATCAATAGCTGACTGAGGTTCAGATCAACCCCGTTGGCCGCCATGAACCCGTCAAAGCCGAACAGGCTCAAGGTAATGCTGGCAATCAGCACGACCGCCAGGTTAGTGGCCAAAAACAGCAGAATGCGCATCATGGTTGTAAGAATCTCCTCGTCTTAAAGGTGTTGCCGCATGCGGGTATATAAGGTGCTGCCACAGGCTATTCAACCGAGCGACTATTTCAAACTGTGTCCTACAAATGAATTCTAGTCACGTGCAAGAAATTTCCTAATAAAGTAATTGGCTTTTTTTTGGGGGATTGCTTAGCCATAGCCAGCAAAACCGGGATATCAGGGGTTTCAAAAAAAACGTTGGCCGTGGATTTTGCGGGGCGAGGGAGGAAATGAAGAATATTTAATTCGACACATGCTGTGCGACTTTTCTGTCATCGCACAGCACAGGATGAAATTACTGACGGTAGTTTTTAAGAAAACTTCCGATTCGACCGATGGCCATGTCCAATTCATCGACGCGCGGCAAGGTTACAACGCGGAAGTGATCTGGCCATGGCCAGTTGAACGCGGTGCCTTGAACCACCAATAGTTTTTCCGAAAGCAGCAGGTCCAGAACGAATTTTTCATCGTTGAGGATCGGGCAGACTTTTGGATCGATGCGTGGGAAGGCATAAAGTGCGCCCATCGGTTTGACACAGCTGACCCCCGGGATGTCGTTCAGCAGTTCCCAGGTGCGGTTACGCTGTTCCAGAAGGCGACCGTTTGGCAGCACCAGATCATTAATGCTCTGATAGCCACCGAGTGCGGTTTGAATGGCATGTTGGCTGGGTACGTTTGCGCACAGGCGCATATTGGCCAGCATGTCGATGCCTTCAATGTAACTTTGAGCATTGTGCTTGGGGCCGGAGATGGCGATCCAGCCGGAGCGGAAACCTGCCACCCGGTACGACTTGGACAGGCCGTTGAAGGTCAGGCACAACACATCGGGTGCCAATGATGCGGTGCAGATGTGCACTGCATCATCGTAAAGAATCTTGTCGTAGATCTCGTCCGAGAACACCACCAGGTTGTGCTGGCGCGCCAGTTCGAGCATGCCCAGCAGCACTTCTTTGGAGTACACAGCCCCCGTCGGGTTATTGGGGTTGATGATGACCATAGCCTTGGTATTGGGGGTGATCTTGGCCTTGATGTCAGCCAGGTCGGGCCACCAATTGGCCTGTTCGTCGCACAGGTAGTGCACGGGATGGCCGCCAGCCAGTGTTACGGCGGCGGTCCACAGAGGGTAGTCCGGTGCCGGCACCAGCACTTCGTCGCCATTGTTGAGCAAGGCTTGCAGTGACATCACGATCAGTTCGGACACACCATTACCCAGGTAAACGTCTTCGATACCGACGCCTTCGACCTGTTTTTGCTGGTAGTACTGCATGACGGCCTTGCGCGCGCTGAAGAGGCCTTTTGAGTCACTGTAGCCTTGCGCCGTTGGCAGATTGCGGATCACGTCCTGAAGGATTTCATCCGGCGCTTCAAAACCAAAGGGCGCCGGGTTGCCGATATTCAGCTTGAGGATGCGATGGCCTTCCTCTTCCAGTCGTTTGGCGTGCTTTAGCACTGGGCCGCGAATGTCATAACAGACGTTGGCGAGCTTGTTTGATTTGCTGACCTGCATGGCGATGTGATCCCGAAAATGAACGATCCAGACCGTGTGAGTACCACAGCTCTGGGAAATTCTGCGTTTTCACGCAGTGGCAAACACCGCCCTGCTTCAAGAATCCGTTTGTATGCAGATTGAGCGGGTGCCAGACTGGCGCATAACGAGGCGCAATCATACGTGCCACCCGATCCCTGGAAAAGCCACTGGTCGGGCTTTTTCAGTTGCAGAGGTAGAACCATGGAAAAGTTAAGTAAAACCCAAGAAGAATGGAAGGCGATGCTTGATCCTGAGCAATACAATGTCTGCCGCCTCAAGGGCACCGAGCGACCTTTCTCGGGGAAATACAACGCGACTAAAACCGATGGGGTTTATCACTGTATTTGCTGCAATGAGCCGCTGTTCGATTCCAGCACCAAATTTGATTCCGGTTGTGGCTGGCCGAGCTTTTACGCACCCATTGGTGACAGTGCGATGGTCGAGATTCGTGATGTCAGCCATGGCATGGTCCGAACCGAGGTGGTCTGTGCAAAGTGCGATGCACATCTGGGTCATGTCTTTCCAGACGGTCCTCCACCCACCGGGCTGCGTTACTGCATCAACTCGGTGTGCCTGAACCTGGTTCCCCGCCACGGCTAGTCCGCCTCTGAGGCTGCACAATGACTGACAAACTGTTCACTATTCCTTGCACCACGCTGGGCGGCGAGCAAAAGACGCTGGCGGACTTTGCGGGTAAAGCCGTGTTGGTGGTCAACACCGCCAGCAAATGTGGCTTCACGCCGCAGTACAAAGGCCTTGAGAAACTGTGGCAAGCGTATAAAGACCAAGGGCTGGTGATTCTTGGTTTTCCGTGTAATCAGTTCGGCAAGCAAGAACCTGGAGATGAAGCGGCCATTTCCGAGTTTTGTGAATTGAATTTTGGCGTGACCTTTCCATTGTTCAAGAAGGTGGAGGTCAACGGCCAGAATGCCCATCCGCTGTTCATTGAGCTCAAAAAACGGGCTCCGGGAGTCTTGGGCTCCAAAGGGATCAAGTGGAACTTTACCAAGTTTCTGATTGAGCCTGACGGACGCGTAAAGCGCTTTGCCCCGGCGACCAAGCCTGAAGCGCTCAAAGCGGACATTGAAGCACTGCTGGATAAAAGCTGAAGGGCACGTAGCGAGCGAGCCCCCCGCAGGAGATAACCTTCCCAAGGGCTGGCAATCACAGTGTTTACGCCTTGAGTGGCACCCATGTATCCAGCAGGGCTGCCAGTTCTTCACGCCGGAACGGTTTGGCCAGGTAGTCATTCATGCCCGCGGAGCGGCAGCGCTCCCGCTCCTCGGGCATGGCATTGGCCGTCAAGGCAACAATCGGCAGCTCTGACCAACGACTGCTCTGGCGGATTTGACGGCTGGTCTCATAGCCATCCATTACCGGCATGTTGCAGTCCATCAGCACCAGATCAAACAAATCGTCTTCCAGAAGGGTCAAGGCTTCGCCGCCATGAGCTGCAATCACCACTTCGCAGCCTAGCTTGCTGAGCATCCCTTTAGCGACTAACTGGTTCACAGGGTTATCTTCTACCAGCAATATTCGAGCGCGATGTTTGCTGGGCAAATTGCTGACTTGCACACTGAGGTTGTCGTCGCCGCCTTTATGCAACAAATGTTGCAAGGCATGATAAAGCGCGTGGCGTGACAGTGGTCTGGCTTTCTGCAGCAGCGGTGCCAGAGCATTGACTTGATCACCCGGCATAAAATTGCCATAGGCGGTGACCAGCAGAATAGGCGCAGTGATGGCTGGACGGACGCCAAGCAAGCATTCAGGGCAGTCGGTTATCAACAGATTCAGGTCAATGCCGACCAATGAAGTGCCGAGGTTGTAACGGCTATATTGCAGGCCCCAGAGGGGCAAATAGCTTTTTAACAGTTCATTCAGGCCGCTGCCTTCAGCGCTGACTGCAATCACTTGCCCTGACAGCGGAGCAAGACTGATCGCCGGGGTATGGCAAGGCAATGGAAGCTCAGCACAGAACTGACTGCCAAAACCAATTTCGGAACTGATAGTCAGGCGACCCTTCATGACTTCGCACAGGCTGCGGGTAAGCGCCAATCCCAGCCCGGTACCGCCATATTGGCGATTGATACCGGCTCCGGCCTGAGTGAATGGGCTGAAGATACGTATCTGAGCTTCTTGTGCAATACCGATACCGGTGTCGCACACCTGGATACTGACCTTGTCGTCGTGTGCGCTTAAACGCACATCGACACGGCCGAAGCGAGTGAACTTCAGGGCGTTGGATAATAGATTGCTGACGATTTGGCGTACGCGTGTGGGGTCACCCAGTACCAGTGCCGGAAAGTGCGGGTCAATCAAGCAGGTCAGCTCAACGCTGGGGGCTGCATTTTGCGAGAGCAGATTGGCAGTGTCTTCAACCAGGGTTCCCAGGTCGAAAGCTATATGTTCAAGCTCCAACTGCCCGGCGTCGAATTTCGACAGGTCGAGAATATCATTGAGCAGTTCGACCAGTACTTTGCCTGAGTCATGGGCAATCGACAGTTGCTGGTGTTGCTCAGCGTTCAGTGGGCTGTCCAGGCACAATGCCAGCATGCCCAGAAGCCCGTTCAGAGGTGTGCGTATTTCGTGGCTCATTGCGGCGAGGAACGCAGAGCGCGCCTGAGCCATTTTCAACGCGGTGCTGCGCGCGGCTTCCAGCTCTTCATTTGACTGGCTGAGGCGTCTATTGATCGCTTCGAGTTCCTGGGTGCGCGCCTTGACCATGTCTTCGAGTTGGGACAAATATTCATTCAGGCGATTTTCTGCGTTGCGTCGCTGCTCGATTTCTCGCGCGACTGCGTCAAATTGCTGATTGGCGGCGTTGACCAAAACACCAATTTCGTCATCTTCGTGTCGAGGTGGGCACTGAATGCGTGGTTGTTGCGGGTCTCCGGGTTTACTGCTGCTGAGGGCACGAATGACCCGCACCAATGGCTGCGTGAGCATCAAATAGAACAGGCCCAGAAGAATGAACGTCAGCAAAAAACTGCGGGCAAAACCGCTGAGCAACGTAATTTCGGCGCGATGCAGGAACCGGCTTCCAAAAGGGAATGTATCCACCTCAAGGTGCAACTCACCGACGCTTAGTTCGGGTAGGTGATTGAAATAAAGCCTGTCATCAAAGCTGCGCGTGGAGCCGTACAAAAAATCACTGAGCGCCCGGAAGCGGCCGCTTTCGGGTTGTTCCTGGACGGCGGCGAGGACATTTTTATCGTTGTCGCTGATTTTGGCGCCGGTGATGGCCGGTGAACGCAGCAGACCCATTACCAGTTCTTGTGCAAGTTCTGAGTCCAGGTTGTAAGCAATTCGCGACGCCGGATTATGACTGATATCTAAAAGGGACTGGATTTCACGATTGATGGCGGCGTTTTCACTGGCATAATCGATCCCAATTTGCACCACGCTCAGTATGGTGCCCAGAATGAAGCCGACCAGCACTGTCAACCTTGCCTGTTTATAAGACAGGCGATGGGTGAGTCTTATGTCCATGGGTGCTGCACCTGATTCCATTCCCTTTGGCGGGCAAGAGTAATCGAAATGTCGCTTGAGCCGCATCAATTTCAGGGCTGGCGGATTTGTCGTTTGTACCGCCTTGTGGGCGGGGACCGAGCGCTTAATTTCAACGCGCCATCATGTGTATCAGTCTGAGGAAATAGTGTGGAGTCTAAACTTGTGGCCTTTTTAGAGCGGGCTGAATCAGTTCTAGCGCGTCTTGAACCTTTACTGCCAGCGCATCGTGAGCCGATAGATTGGGGCGATTGTCTGGCGGCCCGTTGGCAACGTGAAGGCCGCTCGGGTTACTTGATGCCACTCCAAGTGAGCCTTGAGATGCGCCTTACTGACCTGATCGGCGTCGATAGCCAGCGTGATCAGTTGGGGCGCAATACTAAACAATTTCTGGAGGGGCTGCCGGCCAACCATGCTTTGCTGTGGGGCTCGCGCGGTACCGGAAAATCGTCAATCATTCGCGCGTTGCTTGCCGAGTATGCCCCGGCCGGCTTGCGTTTGATCGAAATTGAACGTGACCATCTGGCGGATCTCCCGCGAGTTGTCGAACAGTTGCAAGGTTTGTCACAACGCTTTGTTTTATTTTGTGATGACTTGTCATTTGAGTCCGGTGAAGGTGATTACCGGGTTCTGAAAAGTGTGTTGGATGGATCGCTTGAGCAAGCGCCAGACAATGTTCTGCTCTATGCCACCTCAAACCGGCGGCATTTGGTTCCCGAAAAAGAAAGTGATAACGAGAACTGGAAGAACGTTGATGGCGAGCTTCACCCTAATGAAGCGGTGGAAGACAAGATTGCATTGTCTGATCGATTTGGCCTTTGGCTATCGTTTTACCCTTTTACCCAAGATCACTTTCTGAGCGTGGTTGAGCACTGGATCGACGTGCTGGCCAGCAAGGCTGGCTTGCAATGGCAGCGCGATGCAGCGTTGGATATTTTAGCTGTGCGCTGGGCGACAGGGCGCGGCAACCGTAACGGGCGCTGTGCTTATCAGTTCGCGCGTTACTGGGTTGGATTGAAATTGTTGGAGCAAGCGAAATGATTGATTTGAACGCCACAGGCTCAGGCCTGGACGGTTACGCCTTATTGGCGGCGCAGTTGGAGTCTTTGTTTGAGGATGAGCGGGATTTTATTGCCAATGCCGCCCAATTCTCAGCTTTTCTGTACCACCAGATTGATGACCTGAATTGGGCCGGTTTTTACCTCAATCGCAATCAAGAACTGGTATTGGGGCCTTTTCAGGGGCAGATTGCCTGTGTGCGCATTCCGTTCGGACGGGGGGTGTGTGGTGCTGCTGCAGCGACTGCGCAAACCCAGCGGGTCGAAGATGTACACGCCTTCGCCGGGCATATTGCCTGCGACAGCGCCTCCAACAGTGAACTGGTGGTGCCGTTGATTAAAGACGGGCGTCTTATCGGCGTACTTGACCTGGACAGTCCGAGCATTGGCCGGTTCAGCGAAAATGACCAGCAGGGTATTGAAGCGCTTGCCGCAATTTTCTTGCGTGCAAGCGATTGCTGATCCTGAATTAGTTTAACGCCCGGCTTTGAGTAGTAGCTCTTCGATATCAACGGTGTCGATTTGATGTGGCTCAAGAAACTGCCGGGCGTACTGCATGTAAATCTGTTCGCGTAAAAACAGCTCGAACAGTTGCGCATCAATATGGGCATCACGGCACATGCCGGTCATGATTTTCAGCGCCTCACTCAGTGTTTTTCCGCGTTTGTAAGGGCGATCCGAAGCGGTCAAGGCTTCGAAAATATCGGCAATGGCCATCATTCGCGCCGCCAGGCTCATTTCCTCTCGTTTCAACCGTTTTGGATAACCGCTGCCATCCATTTTTTCATGGTGGCCGCCCGCAATTTCGGCAATATTTCCAAGGTGGCTGGGGAAGGGCAGGTGGCTAAGCATCAAAATGGTTTGCACGATGTGATTGTTGATGATGTAGCGCTCTTCGGGGGTCAACGTACCGCGGGTGATGCTCAGGTTATACAACTCACCCCGATTGAACTTGAATTCCGGTACGTCGAGCTTGAAGCCTGAGGGATTATCAGGGCTGATAATTTCAGTCTCGGGTCTTAAGAAAAGGTGTTCGGGTTTATCGTCCAGTAACCACTCGGTTACGGGAAGACTTTGCTCCTCGCGGCCCTCTTGACGTTTGTTCTCTTCCCAGGACACCCCGAGTCGGTCATCCAGCGTCCGCGTCCAGGTGTATTTGGCAATAGTGCTCAAGCGCTGAAGGTCTGCTGCAGCCATAGCTTCGCCGCCCAAATTACTACGGGCTACAAACGCAAAATCATCATCCAGTTGCGACAAGGCAGCGTCACGTTGCGAGGTCAACTGCTGATCATCACCGCCCAGCGCCCGTGCTTGCCAATAGTTGATCCAGGCGTCGCGTTTAAGCACTTCGAAGCGTGTGCGGACTTCGTGAATGCGGTCATACAGGGTCTCAAGTTTGGTGGCCTTGTCGACCACATACTCAGGCGTGGTGACCTTGCCGCAGTCATGCATCCAGGCAGCAATGTGCAACGCTTCCCACTCGTCATCTGTAGGGTTGTACTGAGCAAATTCAGGTAGCTGACTCGCAGCGGCAGCTTCGGCCAGCATAAATGTGAGTACCGGCACTCTTTGGCAATGCCCCGCTGTGTAGGGGCTTTTGGCGTCGATGGCCCCTGCCAGCAGTTTGATAAAGGCGTTGAGCAACTGTTTTTGTCGATCCTGCAGGCGCTGACTTTCAATCGATACCGCAGCGGCCCCGGAAACGGCCTTGATAAAGGCAATTCGGTCAGATCGCAGGTGTTCCTGATCGGCAGGGGTACCCGTGTTGTTTAGTAGCAGCGCCAGCACCCCGACGGTTTCGCCGTGACGGTTGTGCAGACGAATGCCAATGACATGTACGCTCTGGCTGTCGAGAGCCTGCATCACCGGTTTCAACTCTGCGGCCTGCGCCATCGTGAAGGTTCGCACAACGCTGTCATTGCCATCGCACAGCGCGCGAAGCCACTCGGGAGGAGAGTCTTGCTGGAGGTTGATGACCTTCGATGTCAAGAGGTCAACGGTCTGGGGCTGGTCGTTGACGATCACCCCCTTCAACACCAACTGCGTGCCCTCATTTTCCATGAGATAGATCAAGCCTGCCTGGGCTTGAGCGATTTTGATGGTTTCAACCAGAACTGACTGTAAAAGGGGTTCAAACCGAGTGTGTGCTGACAGGCTTGCAGTGATTTCAAAAAAACTCGAAAGGGTCTCTTTCATGCGGCGCATGGACATTTCGAGCTGATCAATTTCCAACACCGGTGAGTGTTGTTTGATCGGGTAATTGAAGTCGAAACGGCGAATGGCCTCTGCTTCCCCCACCAGGGTTTTCAGGGGTTTGACCATCAAGCGCGAGGTCAGCCAGCCCAAAGGTAGGCACAGCAGCAAAATCGCCAGCGTCACAAGCATCCCTTCCCATCGAAGCTGGTAGGCGTCGGCCAGAAGTTCTTCTTCCGGAACCATTAGAGCCAGTTTCAGGGTGTTTGAGCCCTTGTCATTGATACTGGCTTGAGACGTTATCCATTGGCGATTGCCGTCACTGAGCTGCTGTTGCTCGTCTGTGCTGTGTTGAGTCAACAGTTTCAACGCAGGGTTCAAGGTGCCAATTTCAGGGAGTTGCGTAGCATTTTTATCAGTTAAAAACTGATCTGAATCCGGGTAAGCCACGACTCGGCCTTCGGCATCGAACAAGACGATCTGCGTATTGGGCGTTACCCGATGTCGAGCGAGGGTCTCTGACAGTTGTGAAAGACTCAGATCAGCACCGATCACTGCTTTTGCCGTGCTGCGTTTAGACAGTGTGGTGCCAGCTTCCTGAGTAGTAAAAAACAGGTAAGGATCGGTCGTCGTGTGGTCAATGCTGGCACGTGCCGGAATAAACCAGCTTCGCTGCCGCGGGTCGTAAGTCTGATTCGGCTCGTTGCGCTCTTCCAAAAGTGTCAGCGAATCATCAAAGAAAAGTTTTTTTGATTCCACCTCGGAGGAGTCGGCAAACCGTTTGAGGGTCCACACGCTGTAAGCCGACTGCTGGGGGGCGTTAATTCGGGTTTTGATCGCCTGATTGCGCAACGGTCTGACCAGGAAGAAATTCCCTTGGTTATCACCTATAAAAAGCGCCGAGAGTCTTGGATTGTCTTCAAGAGCCTGCGCAAACGGGTGCAGCAGTCCCATCCGGGTTTCGAATGAGTCGGTCATGGCATTCGGGTTGAGTGCCAGCAGGTTTAACGCATGCCGGATGGGTTGATAGGTGTTAAGCAGATCCTGCTGTACATCCTGAGCAATCTGATTGAACTGTTTTTGGCTGCTATCAAGAATGATGCGGGTGGTTTGCAAATAGTTGAACACCGCCAAGGCAATGCCTATTAACAACAGTAAAAGTGTGAATACCGCGCTGATGTGCACGTGCAGCGGGAATTGACGCTTTTTTAGATAGGCAGTAAGGGACATGGCGGTGTCTGCGTAGTTGGGGTGGCAACAGTGAGCCTAAGCATAGTGAATGAGGGCTAACCTGCCGGAATATTAGCCTTGCACTCAAGACGGCCGCCTCGCTGGGTTCAATCCCCCTTGGCCAGTTCGTTGACCATGGCCTCTTCCAGTGATTCCATCGCGCGCTGCACGGCAGCTCGGCACGCTTGTAGTGTTGAGGGGCTGGCTTGCTCAAGCGCTTCACACTGTTCAATGAGGTCTTGGGCGCCGACAATTCGGGCTGCGCCCTTGATTCGGTGGGCCAGATTATTAAATGGTTCCGGGTCTTCAGTGAGTGGCAGTTTCAGGAGCGATTCAAGATCATCCCGGTTACTGCGCAGCAACTCCTCCAGCAAACGTTTAGTCTTCGATTCGTCACGCCCGGACAGTGAATAAAGGCTTTCGATATTGATAATCTCGGGCTTCTGAGCGGGAGGGTCTATTGCGTTTAAGCGCTGGCTCAACAGCGTCAGGCTGATGGGTTTGAACAAGCAGTCATCCATACCGGATTGCTTGCAGCGCAGGCGCTCTTCAGGCTGAGCATTGGCGGTGAACCCTAATATGGTGCAGGGTGGGCGTTGCAAAGCCTGTTCGTGCTGGCGTATCGCTCGCGTTAGATCGTAACCATTCATGACGGGCATGTTGCAGTCTGCAATGACCAGATCGAAAGTGTTTTCCTTCCAGGTTTCCAGCCCGGCAGCACCGTTTTGCTCCGTGGTAAATCGATGGCCTAAAAAGCCCAGTTGCTGGCACATCAACAATCGGTTGGCCGGATGATCATCGACCACCAGAACATTCAACTGGCGCGTGCCGGGTGAGATGTCTGGCTCTTGTGTGACGGTATTCAGGCAAGGAGCCAACGTGGGGGCTTTAAGCGTGATGTGAATGTGGGTGCCGATTGAGGGCTCGCTGGTTAAAGCCAGCGTGCCGCCCATCATTTCACACAGACTGCGGCAAATGACCAGGCCTAGGCCTGCGCCGTTGAGTGCCAGTTGGCCGCTGTTTTCGACTTGTGCAAAGGGCTCAAACAAGCGCTTCTGATCTTGCTGGCTGATACCAATACCGGTGTCTTTAACGCTCAGTCGAATCTCGACCTGATCCGGAGTCTCGGTCGCCAGCATGTTGAGCTCCAATGTTACTTGGCCGCGCTCGGTAAACTTGATGGCGTTACTGATCAAATTGGTCAGGATCTGCTTGAAACGAAGCGGGTCGATCAACACATCGGGGGCTATGCCTTCGGGTTTGAAAATCAGTATCAGCCCCAGAGACTTCTGACGTGCAAGACCATCAAACACCCGAATGACCGAATTGGCCAACTCTCGCAGGTTAACGCGTTCGGGGGTCAGATTCATGCGACCTGACTCGATGCGGGCGATATCGAGAATGTCGCCAATCAATTCCAGCAGGTCTTTGGCTGAATTGTAGGCAACCTCAATTGAGGGGCGATCGAGGTGCCCCTGATCTGCGCGTTTCAGGGTCAGTTCAAGCATGCCTATGACGGCATTCATCGGCGTGCGTATTTCATGACTCATGGTCGCGAGGAATGTACTTTTTGCACGATTGGCGTCATCAGCCAGTTCTTTGGCGGCGCGCAGTTCATCGAGGAGCTGGCGCCGATCGCTGATGTCAATCCAGCCGCCGATGATGCCCTGAACTTCACCCAGCGAATTACGATACGGAAGTATCCAGTGATAAATGGTCAGGGTGGTGTCGCCAATATGCAGGGGGCGGTCAATGATCAGAGGCAAGCCTTCGCGCATTACCCTCAGGTAGTCAGCTTGGTAGTCATTGGCTTCGTGAATGTTGTTCAGCATGCTGTGGGTTTGCATCACTGTTTTACCAATGACGTCTTCACGCCTGGCTGAAAAGGCTTTCAAGTAGCTGTCGTTGCAGGTTTGCAGAATTCCCTCGCGATCGCGGACATAGATAGGATGCGGGGTGCCATCGACAAGAGCACGCATGAACTCGAACTGATCGCTGAGTGCTCGTTCGGCCGTTCTGCGTTGTTGAATCTGGCGCCGCATATAGGCATTCCAGATCAATGACAGCACCAATAAAAGGCTGGTACCGATAATGATCTGGTAGATCAGGCGATGGTAATTACGCCAGTAACTGTCTGACGCTGGCACGTATCCGCGCCAGCGACTGTTGATAATGCCCAGTTCGTCCGGGGCAATACTTAACAGTGCCTTATTGAGGATAGAACTCAGCTCCGTGGCATCACGGGCGGTGGCCAGTGAAAACGTGGCAGGTTGGGTTCCAAGGGAAGCGCTAATCTGTAAGCGGTCCTGGAACACTTGGGAGGACAATAGGTAATTAGCCAGTACGAGTGTATTGACGGCCCCTTGTACCTTGCCTTCAGCCAGCAATTCCGTGGCTTGATAGATGTCGTCAGTTTCAACCAGCGTAATCGTCGGATGCTCGGTGCGCAGATACTCCGTCAGAGGGTTTCCGTGTGTCAGTGCAAGCCGCTTGCCTGATAACTGTTCAAGGCTTGTGGGCTGTTCGTAGCCCTTGGTTGTGAGCAGTACAAACGAATTTTCGAGGTAGGGCCGACTGAAGCTCAGAGCGCCTTCACGGGACATGGACGGACTGATGGCTGAGATGATATCTGTTTCGTGTTGATTGATCATCTGAATCATCGTGGCAAGGCTGCGCGCACGCTGGATTTCAAAGCGCAGACCGGTGCGCAGGCGAATGAGCTCGAGCAAGTCGGCGGTGATGCCTCTGAAATTGCCGTCTGCATCAAAAAAAGTCAGCGGAGCCATTGTCTCATTGACCACCACTTTCACTACGGGGTGCTGGGTGAGCCAACGCTCTTCGCGATCGGTCAGCTGGAGTTTCTGGTCGGTCAGCAGGATGTCGCTACCGGCACTCCAGCGCTTGGCAATACTCACTCGCTCGCTGTTAGGCACAGCCCTGAGTGTGGCATTGATAATGTCGAGCAACTGGGTGTTGTTACGGCTTACGGCAAAGCTGAAGCCATAGGTTTCCTGCTTGCCGAAATTAGCCATTTTGATGTTTTTCAAATAGCCCTTGTTGATCATGTAGTGAGTGGACACCGTGTCCCCCATAAACACATCAGCCTGGTCAAAAGCCACTGCATTAATGGCGTTTTGAGCAGACGGGTAAGACTGGATGATCGCTTTAGGATAGAGCGCCTTAACCTCTTCCAGAGGCAGGTAGTGGTAAACCATGCTCAGGCGCATGCCCTCCAGCCCCTCGGAGAGCGAGCGTGTCTCGCCTTCACGAGTAACCAGAACGGGTTGATCAATGGCATAGGGCGTGGAGAGCAGCAGTTGCGGGTGAGCCGCTTCGAAACCGTTTGACGTGCCCAGTACATCGATCTTGCCCTCTTCGAGCGCTTTGATTGCAGCGTCTCTTGTCGCAAAACGCTGCACTTTGATGGATACATTGAGGGCGGTGGCCAAGAGGCCAGCGTAGTCGGCGGTCAAACCCTCGTAGTCCTGCCCGCTGGCGGTCATGTCAAACGGTGGGTAGTCCGAGGATGATGTGCCCACAACGATCTGGCGCTTTTCCTGCAGCCAGTTGCGTTGTTGTTTATCCAGTGCAACGCCTATGTGGTAGGTGCCCGAGCGGCTGAGCAGCGAATAGCTTTCTATTCGGGACTGTTCGGCGAACACGGAAGTACACAGGATTAATCCTGTGAGCAGCGACAGATACTTCTTTAACCGCGTGGGCATCCTGGTTCTCACACTAAATCGTTGCGTTTAGCCAGTTCGATAAGATCTACCAGTGAATTGGCTCTTAGTTTTTGCATGAGCCGTTTTTTATAAGTGCTCACGGTTTTATTGCTGAGGAACATGCCGGTGGCTATTTCCTTGTTTGTTTTTCCTTGGGCAAATAGCTTCAGTACCATCAGTTCACGGTCGTTGACTTGTTTGAATAACTCAATCTCTGAAGATATGTCACCTTCATTTTTTTCAGGGCACAGTGCCTGGCTGGGGAAGTAATTGTACCCAGAAAATACAGCCTTGATGGCACTGACAAGTTCACTTAAGTCTTCTTGTTTACACACATAGCCCGCAGCGCCGGATTGCATGCAGCGCATGGCAAATAACGCGGGGGATTGCGCGGTCAGGACCAGCGTTTTCAGGGTCGAATTCATCGCGCTGAAGCGTGCCAGCACTTCCAGGCCATCCAGTTTAGGGATGCTGATATCAAGAATGATCAGGTCAGGAACACATTCGCGGATCATTTGCATTGCATCTACGCCGTTGTCGGTTTCGCCGACTATTTCATAACCTTCATGCTCTAACAACATACGTATGGCTAATCGGATTACTGGATGGTCGT
Source organism: Pseudomonas sp. TMW22091 (assembly GCF_022496705.1). Classification (NCBI taxonomy): domain Bacteria; kingdom Pseudomonadati; phylum Pseudomonadota; class Gammaproteobacteria; order Pseudomonadales; family Pseudomonadaceae; genus Pseudomonas; species Pseudomonas sp. TMW22091. Next base: position 364,343 of record NZ_SCFI01000004.1, on the reverse strand, counting down.
CAACAATAAATACGGTGCTCATATTAATTTCCCATAAAGTACTGCATAGAAAGCGCGCACCTTAGCTCAGTTACACGAACGGGGGCACGAAACGAGTAGCCTACAAATGTAGTATGGGAATATTCCTACATTAAATAAGGCGCTAGCTCACACTTTGTATGAGGATGTAAGATTGTTTAATAATGTCCAGCGCGATTGTTAAACAAGATGAGTGCGGTGTTTGATTCTCTGGAGAATATTCCGTCGTATTGTTTATTTTTGGCTGGCAATGTTTAAGCGGGCTGTATGAATCCCTGTGGCTCAATGTAAGCCACAGGTTGTCAGGTTCGGTTACATGAGGGGGGCAGTTGCCCGCCCTGCTGTTAGAGGGCGGGTCTTGTCAGGTTGGGCTGGAGCGCCCGGTCATTTCTCTGGCCATTTGTGTGGCATAGCCGTCTGTCATGCCGGCAATAAAGTCGATAATTCGCATGAATGATCGATGCAGCGGCCACTGCGCGTCAGGGGCGTTGCTTCCCAGCAAGTCGAGGATGCGGCGATTTTTGAATGACGGTGTACGCCCCCCATGTTGCTCTAGAGCCGCCCCACAAAATGCATTCAATAAAATTTCCAGGGTGGTGTAGGCGCCGATTTCGTGAAGGGTTTTACGTTTGTCCTGGAATATCTTTACCCGTGCCATATTTTTGGCATCCAGCACGCAGCGCTGTGCTGCGCCATGCATATGCTCGACCAAATCTCCGGGTAAGGTTCCCGCCAGCAAAGCGTCCTGCTGCTCCACGAAAGCCAGGGCGGCCGCATTGGTGAGGTGTTCGATGGCTTTCCCGCGCAGAATCGCCAGCTTGCGGCGTTGCGAGTCTGAGGGCCCGAGCAGTCGATAGGTTTCAGGTAGATCATCGCCCACCAGCCCCAGCAACAAAGACTCCACTTCACGGTACTCAAGCAGGTCCATTTCCAGACCGTCTTCAAGATCAATGAGGGCATAACAGATGTCGTCGGCAGCTTCCATGAGGTACACCAATGGATGCCGCGCCCAGCGCTCGTCTTCAATCTGTGGCAAGCCCAGTTTATGGGCAATGCTTTCGAGCAAGTGCAGTTCGCTTTGGTAACACCCGAACTTGTGCTTCTTGTACCCCAGCGAGTCCGCATGACGTGCGGTCCAGGGGTATTTGAGAAAAGTACCCAGGGTTGCATGGGTGAGGCGGGTGCCTCCGTCAAATTGGTGATACTCAAGCTGCGTAAGCACTCTAAAGCCTTGTGCATTCCCTTCAAAGCTCAAGAAATCATTGCGTTCGGCATCGCTCATGTCATCCAGCCAACCGCGATCTGCAGCCTGTTGGAACCAGTTGCGGATGGCATCTTCGCCGGAGTGACCAAAGGGCGGGTTGCCGATGTCGTGGGCCAGGCAAGCCGATTGCACCACCATGCCCAGATCAGCCGGGTCGCACCATTCGGGTAGGGCGTCACGGATCGTTTCACCCACGCGCATACCCAGGGAGCGTCCGACGCAACTGACTTCGAGAGAGTGGGTCAGGCGGGTATGGATATGGTCATTACTGTTGACAGGGTGGACTTGTGTTTTGCGCCCTAAACGACGGAAAGCACCCGAAAAAATGATTCGGTCATGGTCTTTATGAAAAGGACTGCGCCCGAGCTCTTCGGGGCTGTGATGGGGTTTTGCAAGGCGTTCGCGGTTAAGCAGGGTTTGCCAATCCAAGGCGCTGTGCTCCGTCAATGACTGATGACGCAGCTTATCCCTTCACGGCTAAGTTATGTAGCCGCTGATGCGACGGCCTCAGCGGCTACACAAAGGGCAGCATCAGGGTTTGCGTGTTGCCTGGATCACCATCTTGATCAATGGCAATAACCCTGTGGTCAAACCGATCAATCGGGATGTCCCGCTGCCGTTTTTACTTTTGGCGCCTCTACCGGTCAGAAAGCCGAGCAGGGTGACAATCCCTACGCCCCAAAGAGGCCCGTGTTTCAGGCCCAGGTTGGCTTTGAAGTTGCTGGTCATGCCGCGCATTTTTTGCAGCGGCTCCAGTAACTGTTGCGATTCATGATGAATCTCCTGGCGGTGCATTTCCATGCGCAGGCGGATCAACAACTTACGCATTTCCTGGCGCGAGGCATTTTGTGGCATTTCGGGAAGGCTCATGGCATCAATCGCTCGCGGTCTTTGGCCAGCTCTTCGAGCGTGGCGTTGAAAGGAGAGGACTCATCGAACACCGCAGCCTTGAGACGCACCCCACAAAACACAGTGGCCAGTGCATAGAAAATGCACAGCGCAATAATCGCGGCCAATCGATGGTCATCCCAGAATACGATCAATACCAGCGTTGATAGTCCAACCAACAGAAGCAGAGCAAATACTAACGCCAATCCTGCAAACAACAGCAAGCTGACCGTTCGCGCTTTCTGTTCTTGCAGCTCAATGCCCAGCAACTCTACATGGCTGTGTAAAAGACCCAGAAACGCGGCACCCAGGCGCCGCGGTGAGGAACGGGGGGAGCCGGATTCTTCGTTTGTCATATCAGCGCCGGGTTGCCAGTAGACCAATCAAAAAGCCCACACCCGCAGCGATACCCACGGACTGCCATGGATTTGCCTGCACATAGTCTTCAGTAGCCACAACTGCTGCCTGGCCACGCTCTTGCAGGTTGTCTTTGGTTTCAGCCAGTGTTTCGCGGGCCTTGATCAGTCGGTCATTGAGCTGAGCGCGCAATTCTTCAGCTTGATCACCGGCCAGTGTCTTGGTGTGCTCCAGCAACCTTTCCGTGTCGATGACCAGCGCCTGAAAATCAGCAGCCAGTATTTGTTGAGCATTCTTTGCTGTTATGCGGGCCATGATGAACTCCGTGAGTGGCTTGATGATGGTTCGAGTGTAGGCATTAGCTGAAGGTTCATTGCAATTCTCCAAGCCATAGCGGTAGGAAAGCTCCGAAAATAGCGCTGAAGCAGACTTTTCTGGTTTGGCTTAGGGCAAAACTTTACCTTAGATTATTCATTTTCGGGGGTGAAAGCAGTTGTTTCACGCGACTCTGGTGTATCGAAGCAACCTTCCAGCAAGTGATAGCGGTCATGGCGGACTTGATTGACCCTTCGTTGCACCGATTTCTCTGGCAGCCCCAGCATGATCAATGCATGGGATGCGAGCATCAGGCTGGATTCCAGCAGTTCAGGCACGACTTCAGTTGCCCCGGCCCTTTTAAGCTCGGGGAGCAGGCTGTCATCGCGTGTTCTGACCAGAACGGGTACTTCCAGGGTGATTAAACGGGCTGTCTCCAAAACGCTCATGGCCACTTCGGTATTGTCTACCGCGATCACTAGCAAGCGTGCCCGATCAAGGCCGACAGCGCGCAGCAAATCAGCCCTGCGCGCATCGCCGTAATGGACGTTGTTATCACCTTTAGCTGCTTCCTGGATCTGGTCTGGATCATAATCCAAAGCAACAAATTCAAAATGTTCACTGCGTAAGAAACGCCCAATGGATTGACCGACCCGTCCGTAGCCGCACAGCACCACGTGCCCATGCAGTTCAGCGCTTTGAGCGGCAATCTCTTCCAGTTCTATTTCTTCATTGGGTTTGCGGTGCAGGCTGGCCGCAATTTTCGGCGCTGCACGCAACAGGAGCGGCGTCAGCAGCATCGAACAGAACGTGGCAGCCAACAGGTGCGCGGCAATGTCGGGAGGGATAAGGTTGCTCAACTGCATTTGTGCCATGAGCGCGAAACAGAACTCACCGCCCTGGGCCAGGGCCAAACCACTGCGCCATGCGGTTTCACCGTCGCGGCCATGCAGTTTAAGGATGATGGCGACCACGCTACCTTTGATCAGCATTAAGGCCAGGGTCAGGCCCAGAATCGTAAAGCCGTCGTGCAGGAACAATTGCAAGTCAATCAGCATGCCGATGCTGACGAAAAAAAGTCCCAGCAAGATATCGCGGAATGGTCGGATGTCCGCTTCAATCTGGTGCCGGTAGTGGCTTTCGCCCAGCAACATACCCGCCAGAAACGCCCCCAGTGCAGGCGATAAACCCAGCAGATGGGTGAGCCAGGCGGTCAACAGGACGATGACCAAGGCCAGCAGCACAAACAATTCGGCTGAACGGGACGCAGCCACTTCGTGGAAGAGGCGGGGCAGAATATAGCGGCTGGTCAACAGCAGACCGACAAATAGAATGACGGTTTTACCCAAGGTTATCGGCAAGGCCCAATACCAGGCCTGATCGCTGCTGCCTGCAAATACCGGCACCAGCGTGAGCAGCAGCACGGCGACTACGTCTTGAAACAGCAGCACGCCAATGGCGTTCTGGCCGTGCGTACTGAAGATTTCACCCAGGCTGGTAAGCTCTTTGCTGACGATGGCGGTAGACGATAGAGAGAGCCCCGCACCGAGCATGAAAGCGGTACTGGCGCTCATTCCGAATGCATACAACAAACTTCCCAGAACCGCGGTAGTGGCCACGACTTGCAGAGTGCCGAGGCCAAACACCACGCGGCGTAACTTGAGCATCTTGGGCAGTGAAAACTCCAGCCCCAGAGTGAACAGCAGAAAGACCACCCCTAGCTCGGCCAGGTCAGGGAGATCAGCACTTTCATGCACCCAGTCCAGTGCGGTCGGGCCAATCATTAAACCGACACACAAGTACCCCAGCACGGGTGGCAATTTCAGGCGCCGAAACAACGCAATCACAACCAGTGAAGACGCCAGGATGATGAGTAAATTGGCAAACACGAAATCTTCCTTGTCAGTTCGAAAAAACAGCCGCGAGCATCCAGCACCCCAGACAGACCGACGCTGATGTGGATCAAGCGTAGTCGTCCCAAACACAGTCTGGTGAATGTATTAGTCCCGTCAGTGAAAATGACACCGGCGCATGCGGGTCGACGGGTTGGAGCAAGGCTCCTAAAATGAGCTTTTGCGGGAGTCAGTCATCATGTCATCCGAATGTCAGTTGCTCGGCACCGTGGGCTGCCATCTGTGCGAACTGGCCGAATTGCTATTGATGCCTTTGGTCGAACATGGACTTATGGTCGAGCTGGTGGATATTGCCGACAGCGAAGCCTTGTTTGAAACTTACGGATTGCGAATTCCAGTCCTGCGTCGAGCCGATACGGGAGAGGAGCTGGAGTGGCCGTTTGAGAGTGAGCAGGTAGTGAGTTTTCTTCTATAAAAGGTGCTGGAGCCGAAAGCGCATGGTCTTTCGGCCTGTACGTGTTGCGAATTCTTATGGCTCACGCTGTAGATGGTTGCCCAGAATTCTGACCCCTTCGACTAGATCATTGAGCTGGGCGACCACCCGTGTACCGGTGTCACTATCCTTTCCACCCATGGTTTTGTTGCGCATGAAGTCGCGTTTGATTTGTGCCCAGCGTACTTGCTCTTCATCACTCTGAATGTTGCGCAGCTCGGACAGTTTGAGCAGATTCTCCTCTGCGTGGGTCGTCAATAACTGTGCTTCGCCCTGGTAGTGGTCACTTATCAATTGCAAGATTTCAGCGTCGTTCATCGCCGCGCTGATTTTCTCAGCCATTTTGTTCATGTTGCGGTAGCTGCCTTGCAACTTGAATGCTGGCTCTGTGCGGTATGCGTCATCTTGGGCAGCACTGTCTATGTAGTGCTGGTTGACCTGTCCGACTACATCGCGCACCTGCATCAATCGTTGCAGGGTAGAAACTATTTCGTTGATTTCGGCGTTGCTGTAGGTGTGCTGCAACTCGTTCGCGGAAAAGGGGTTGCCTTGGGCTTTGGCAATAAAGCGATAGATATCCTGCATGTCACGGGTGGCCAGAGGCGCAAGTATAGGGTTGGAAGTAAGGCTGTTCTCTATGTAGCTGAGGTCGAAGATTTCTTTCAGATTGCTGAGGGTATCGCCCAGGTTATAAATATCAGCACGGTTGGCCAGCATATCGGGAACCTTGAACACTTCGCCCGACTCGGTGTAAGGGTTACCAGACATCACAACGCACATGCGCTTGCCGCGCAGGTCATAGGTTTTTGTTTTGCCCTTCCAGACGCCCTCTATACGGCGGGTGCCGTCGCACAGTGAGATGAATTTTTGCAAAAACTCAGGGTGTGTATGTTGAATATCATCGACGTACAGCATCACGTTGTTACCCATCTCAAGCGCCAGGTTGAGTTTTTCCAGCTCTTGGCGTGAGGTGGCATCCGGAGCCTGCGCCGGGTCTATGGAGCGCACCTGGTGACTGAGGGAAGGGCCGTTTATTCTCATGAAAATCAGGCCGAGACGATGCGCGACGTACTCCATCAGAGTGGTTTTGCCGTAACCGGGCGGGGATATCAGCATCAGCAAGCCCATCAGATCTGAGCGTTTATGCTCGCCTGCGGCGCCTATCTGTTTAGCCAGGTTGTCACCGATAAAGCTGAGGTAGACGTCACTGATCAATTTGTTGCGCACGAAAGAAGACAGGGGCCGAGGTTTGAACTCATTGAGGCGCATGGCGTCGCGTTCTTGAGTGATTACGGCCTGACGCAACGTTTGGTAGCGGCGTACCCCCGCAACACAGTGTTCGTGGTGATGACGCAGACGTGAAAAAAAATCATCCAGCGCCAAAACCATGCGTCGTTCCTTAATGCGTGGGTGTTCACCCAGTAAGTTGTCGAGGGTACAACGCAGGTCCACTTCGCTTATTCGCTTGTTCAAAGCCTTGGGTGCCAGCGCCAGGGAAACGGCTTCGGGCACATAAGCAGCCAGTTCTGCCCAGGCTTCCTCGCTGCAAACGCCCTGTAGCCAGTTCTCTACCAGCGCCCATTTTTCGCCAGGAAACAATTTCAGATCGACAAGTGTTTGCTGGAAATCTTCCAATCCTTGCACCGCAATTAGTCGAGCCTCGAGAGCACTGAGCAAATCTCGGGCGTACCGACTGAACGCAAACTCCACGGAGTCTGCTCCAAGCGTGTGCACTAGATACTCGGACGCCTCGCCAGCGTCTCCTGCGGATAAGGTGAGCCCTTTATGCTCACAGAAGTCTTTCATGTGCAGGGCGATATCGATTTGTAACCGTTGTAGCCCCGTTTGCAGACCAAACAATTTCTGTATGCGAAGGCTGTTTTGCGCTCGTGATGACCATGTGCCTAGGATGGAGGGAGTGTCTGTTGCATTTTGTAGCAGGCCCCAATAAAAACTGGCGAGCCCCCGTGCCCTGGGCGAGAAGCGCAAGAGTCCGGCGCTCTCACGCAGCGGCAGCAGCTTGATGAGGATTAGTGCTGCGTCATGGTCATGAATACCTTTTTCGTATCCATCCCGATAACGAGGGGCTGCGAAGTTACGTACGCATCTGGCCATTTTGTTCGGATCGGCCAGCCATTGCTTGAGGGTGTCGATGTTGAGGCCTTCAAGATTGGCATCGGCTGCTGCCAGTACCTCAGCAGCCAGATATTCCGCGCGGTAGAGCTGATCGGATTCTGACTCGATGGAGGCCTGCCAGAAGGGCTGCAGGGTTTGTAATTCAGCGTGCACCAAGGGCTCGAGAAAATCGGTACCGGTCAGGTGCAGGTATAATTGATCGCCGCGTGGCATCAAGGTCAAGTCCAGTTCTTGAGCATTGACGCTGAAACGATGGCGAGGCCCCAGCCTGATGACTTTGCCACCTTGTTCAAACAGCTCACTCTTGTCGCGTAGAGACCGTACTGCCTGGTCTCGAGCCTCCTTGAGGCGAGCTTCGATGTCGTCTGCCTTTACGCTGTCATGCATCTCACGAAAGCGCTCGATCATGTCGTGCAGTTTTAGGATCAGTGGGTCGGCGGCAAAGAAAGCGTGTAGTTCATCCATATGTTGCAAGCGATCAGTTCGCCGACTCAGGCTTTCGAGTATCCGCAGTGCAGCGTCAAGCATGCGCTGTGCACGACGCTGTCGCTCATCCAGCAGGCTTTGCTTATGGGCTTCGAAGGTTTCGAGCAACGCTTCACGCTTGTTCAGAATGTCATCGAGAAACCGTTCATGATCGCCGAACTGGCTCTCCAGTTCTTCCAGTTGTATCAGCAGGCGCGACAGCTGTTCATCGCAGTGTTTCGGGTCCTTGGCTTGCGCGAGCGCTTGGGTAATGCCTTGATTGAATAGCTTGAACTGTGCACCGAACTGGGCGATCGCCTCCGTGAGGCCAAAGGTTTTACGGCGTTGTTCAGCGCTGGCCTTGGCCTGGTTGAGCAGGGCATAGACTTCGGTGATGGCTTCAACAATAAGCGTTTGCCGGGTCACATCGTCAATCTTTAACGAGGTCATGAGCCCGGAGAGCATGTCCAGATTACCCGCCATCTCTTGCAACAGCGCCAATGGTTCATTCAACTGGTGAACGGTTTCGAATTTCTGAATCCGGCCATTCAGTACCTCGAGATCCTGCACATAGGGTTGTAGCGCTGTTTCGCTGGCGAGAAAGGCTGAGGTGGCGGATGCCACGCTATCGCTGGCGGTCAACAGTTCGGCTTCCATGGCATCAATGCGGGCTACGTCGATGTACCGATGGCTGCGAATGGTCAGCAAGCGGCCACGTTGTGCAGTGATGGCATTCAACGTGTCAACGAAATGCTGCACATTGCTCCGGCTCTCGGTGGCCAGCCTGCTGTGCAGTGATTGCTGTTGTGCTTCTGCGCTAGCCATAACCTGGCGGGATTGATGGTGGATACTTTGGACCTTCTCGAATTCATCAAGGATCCGTTCGCCAGTATCAGTTATTGCTCGCAGTAGAGGTGCCAGCTCTGCGCATTGGGGGTCCCCCAGCCAGTGGTACTTATCGAACAGGCTGCGCGTGCTTTGGCAGAGCTGTGTGTAGCGTGCACTTGAAACTTCGCGACTCTCCATTTCGCGGCAAAGGTTCATCAGATCAGAGACGCCTCGCACTAGCTCGGCATTGCCAATGCGGCCAAAGAAGCCGTGACGGGCTGGCTGGCTGGCGGCGAATTCATCGCTGCTGAAGGGGGTTTGCCAGATTTGCATCGCATGAATGCGGGTGGGTTCGTCACCCTCGGCCGAGAAAATCACCATGCGCCCGTCTTCAAGGCTCGCGTACCCATGGCCGAAAATCGGGTTTTGCAATTGGCGGTTGATCACGTTGTAAGTGAAAAGCGCCGAACGCCCTAGTTGCGGGTCATAGAAGATGTATTGCACATCTTCCCCATTGGGTGAGCGGACCGAGCGCTTAAAACGCATGCCGTCCATGGGCTGTTCGAATGCCTTGTGTACACCGCTTTGCAGGTAACAACCGCCGGGGAAGATTATGCCGTGGTCTTCGGGGAGCTGAACGCAGGCAAGGCCTATAGCATCAATGCGCATCACTTGCTGAGTCAGGCTGTTAAATACCAGATACCGCCATTTTTGCTCCCTGTAAGGGAGAATTTTGAGCAGGATCAAGCTGCCTAGGCGAGCGAACTCAATGTGGGCATCGTCCAGGGATTGAGTCGTGTCTTGCACCGGTTCGCTAAAAATACCGAAACCGTTTTCGGTATTGTTTTCAACCTTTAGGGTCAGGTCGCCATTGATGGTTTCGACAAACAAAGTGTCGAGAATATTAATGTTCGGATGACGTCCCTGCACAATCATCTCGCGCGTGGTTTTTATCCATTCGAAGTCAAATGGCGCGGGCAGGGCAATATCTCGTTCGCCCCGGTTATCGATATAGCGAATGTCACGGCCGTCAGCGGAGATTGACCAACGGAAAACCCGAATATCGGTGACACGCTCGCCGATCTGGAAGCTGGCTAAAAGTTTGCCGTCACGAATGGCCAACTGTAGGAGTCGGGCCTCCTTGTAGTAGGTGTAGAGCTCATTGAAGTCGTTGACGAAGCCAGACTCCATGAGAAAGCTATCTGCCAGGGAGGCGGGCTGGGCGTCGTAACTGTCAGTTTCTGACCGCAGATGGTGAAGCGAAAACACATCGCTGACGGTGGTTTCTCGCTTCAGGCCGATGAATACGTTGTAGCCGAACAGCAGGTAGCCGCCCACCTCCACAATGTCTCGCGCTATGCAGTTGTGCTCAGTACGGACTCTGACTCGACCTACCACCGCCATCTGACTGCTGCCAAACTCGCTCAGGCGTTGTTGGTTAAGTGAGTCGCTCAATTGGCGTAGACGAAGACATTGTTCTTGCAGCCGCTTTTGCAGAACTTCATAAGCCCCGCCCTCTGCGACGGCATTATCAATGAGGTCTTGTCGGGGGATGACGGGAGCGTGCGACATGGCTGTAGTCCTGAGTATTCGATGTAGGAGGTAGCCTCCTTCGGCATGCAGCAAAAGCGCCGGTTTTCAGAGAGAAAACCGGTGAGTCAAACCTCAGTTATCGTTGTTGGCCGTAACCGCGGCGGGCTTTTTTTCGACGGCGTTCTGAGGAGTCAGCACTCGTGCTAGAAGATCCTGAATGACTGGACTCTTGCCGACGACACCTTCGATGGCCTTGCCCACAGACAGGGACTTGGCAAAGGTATTGAAAAAGTCGCCATCGCCGCCAACGATATCGATTTTTGCCTTGGACATGGCAGCAGCCAAAACCTGTGCCTGGTCTTTGGCGATGTCTTTGTTGGCTGCAATAGTCGCCATGCTTTCCTCAAAGCTTTTTTCCAGCTGCATGCGAAACTCTTCGTGCTGCCGGGCATTCTCACCGAGTGCTTCGAGAGCGCTGAATTTTTTGCTCAGGCCTTCAGCTTCTGCGCTCAGGCGTTGCAGAAGGATATGTGCTTCAGCGATTCCCAGGTCTTGGGTTGCCTTGGCTTTGGCACTGCCAAGTTGTTCTTCACCGCGTGCCTGGGCACTGAGCATTTCTTCGAGAATCCGGGCTTCTATCAAACCACTTTTCTCTTTGGCGCTGGCTTGGGCTTGCTGAACACGTGCTTGGGCCAAGCCTTTCTCTTCTTCGCCTTTCGCTTCAGCCAGTAATCGCTCTGCATGCACACGCGCCTCGGCCAGGCCTTCCTTTTCCTTGGCCGCAACTGTCACCTCAAGCACTCTGGCATCTGCAAAGCCTGGGGCTGCTCGCTCTGCGGATAGACCTTCGGCGATTTTTTTCTTGGCTTCGGCCTGTTTACCAGCGGCCTCCAGTTCAGCCTGGGCCAAGTTGTTAATTTCGATGGCTTTGTGTCTTGAGCAGGTTTCATCGATTTCAGCTTGCTTGACCCTGCGAACCAGCGACTCTTGCGCTTCAGCCTGGGCATGCAGTACCACCACTTGTTTGCCACGCTCCGCTTCAGACACTTCGCGCACCTCCTTAATGCGCTCTTCTTCCTGGGCCACGGTTTTCTCAACGGCGACCCTTTCGCGAATCACAGAGGCAATGTTTTTTCGTTCGACCTCAAGCGCTTTCTCCATATCGATACGCTGAAGCTCAACTTCACGCTCCCGTGCGACGATCTCCAGATCTTTGGCGCGGGTCACTTTTTCGACTTCTATGACCACAGCACGCTGACGGTTTTGCTGAGCCACTTCAACTTCGCGAAGATGGTTTTCAGCACGAATATCCAGCTCCTGCTGAGTCTGGATTCGAGCGCTTTCAGATTTTAGACGTTCCTCTTCCTGAACCTTGTCCGTCTCCGCTTCTTCGCGAGCGCGCAGGGTATCGATTTCGCGTGATTGTCTTGCTTCGGCGTCGGCTTGCTGGCGCTCCAGGGCCAGTGTGGCTTCGCGTGTTTCGACGTTCTTCTTTTTGATGGCGAGTTCTTCGTTACGCTCAAATTCGTTGGTGATGATGTTTTGCTGGGCCGTCAGCTCGGTAATTTTGCGTATGCCCTGTGCGTCCAGAATATTGCTAGGGTCGAGTGAGTTTTTAGGCGTTTGCTCCAGGTAATCAATGGCAACGTCCTCCAGCACGTAGCCGTTCAAGTCGTTGCCTATGACTTCAAGGATACGATCGCGGAAATTCTGTCTTTCTTCAAAAAGCTGTACGAAGTCGAACTGTTTACCGGCTGTTTTGAGCGCTTCGGAGAACTTTGCATTAAATAACTCGTTGACTGCCGTGCGGTCTGAGGCGCGTTCGGCCCCTATCGCTTTGGCGACCTTTAGGACGTCGGCAGTGGTCTCGTTGACGCGCAGATAAAACGCGATAGTGATGTCGGCGCGCAGGTTGTCCCGGCAGATCAGACCGTCTTTACTGCGGCGGTCAATTTCAAGCGTTATTAACGAGATCTTCATGAACTCTTTTTTATAGATCACCGGATAAACCAGTGCGCCCGTAAAGTGCACTTTGGGTGTGGGCGACATGTCATTAACGATCAGTGCCGTACCTTGCGCAACTTTGATATAGAAAGCTTTGAACAAAGCGAAGAAGCCGATAATCATCAGAACAACTAGCCCAATGCCTATCAGGAAAGGCATTAACATCGCAACGTTCATGTATTGTTATTCCTTGTTAAAGTACGGATTGGGTTTGCTGGATTACTGCTTTCAGTTGTTGTTTTGTGGCGTTGGCGGGCGGCGTTTACAGCCCCTTGAATGCCTGTTCGGATACCACCCGATAAGCATTTTGATTTTCCATATATTCGATCAAGACAAGTAAGTCCCCACGTTTGAAGCCAAGGGCCTCATCAGCTCTTATATGCAGGATCAAGCCTGCACCGCCATCTTCCAGCGTGGCTTCACCGAAAGCGGCCGTTACCTTGGCAGTGCGCACTTTCACGCATTGGCCCAACAGTGACCTGTGGGTGGTAGGCCCCACCTTGCGAAAGAGTGGACGCAATGTGCGAATCAGCAATGCGATTACGGGAACCGAAATCAGCACGCTGGCACTCGCAACGAGAAGCCCAACCGGATAGCGCAGCAGACCTAATGGTAGAGCGCTCAACAGAACGAGTTCGGCGTAGTAGCTAACAAGCCAGGCGAAGAAAAACAGCAGGGTCAAAATCAGGGTTAGAGGAATGCCATTAAGCCCCCACTTATTAAACAACCCAGCCAAGCCTTCGGGTGGCCCGACTTCGGCTTCAAAGGCTGAGTTCACATCAATATCCAGTAGGTCAACTTCAAGTACTCCCATTGCCACACTGAGCCAGTAAACGATTGCCAGGCACAGCAAAAAGCTGAACAGCACAACGGGAAATGACAGAGCTGTTTGCAGAAAAAGTGACATGTATGCATCCAGGTCAAGCACTGAAAAATGGGAGGGTTGACCGCTGATTACGCCTCGGGATGGGGTCGTGCTCGTAGTCGGGTTAACACACTAACGGCGCTGGGTTTGCTAGGCACGATACCGGCCGCCATAAGTTTGTTTTCAAGGGCTGCGTCGGGATCGCTCAATTCAGCCAGTTGGTCTGTAGCTTCGATTTTGGCACCCAGCTCAGCTTGTTTAAGCTTTATCCGGTCCAATGACTGCGCCGCGGCTTGCAGGCTGGCTTTAGGGGCTCCACAGCTTTGAGTAACGGCCAATTGAGCCGTCTGCACGCTTTCAGTGGTTTTTACGCTATCCATTTGCTGTTTGAGGGTCTGTAAGCGGTCTTGAGCCATGGTGATGGCTTTGCGAAGCTGGGCAGCGCTGCTGCCAAGGCTGGCTGTTTGTGCCTGGGTTTCAGGCATCCGTATTTCAAGGGACGCAATCTTCTCAGCCAGCTCTGTTGCCAGCGTTTCATCACCGGATGCCAAGGCTTTGAGCGTGTAGTGTTCAAGCTCCTCAATTTTGGCGGTGCTGTTTTTTTCCCGCTCAGTGGCGAGCATGTGTTTGGCCATGATTTGAGCCAATGCTTCTTTTGACTTGTGCAGTTGAGTGTCGGCATCTCGAATTTCTTGTTCTAGAATGCGCAGCGCCTGACCATCCACGAGTGCCTCGCCTACTTCGTTAGCGCCGCCACGCAGCGCCGTCAGTAATTTGCTCCAGACGTTCATCATGAGTTTCCTTTCAATGGGAGGCACCCGAATGTCATTGCATGATTAACGGGTGATCAGGGGGTGACGGCTTGTTTCGACACAAGCGCCTGCAAACGGGTCGCAATACGAGCTTTCAGTTAATGAATTCTTGGCGGTGGATATAATCGTTCCTGCACATAACTTGTATGTAGGCTCGTTCTTTAAAGCTTGTCGTCTAGGTACTTATCGGTTCTGTTTATTAATCGCTAGGCGCGGCTCAGCACGCTGCGCGATAATCCCTCGCTCGCCTTAACCGCCTTGAGTTGTCTATGTTGAACCCGCCTTTCAACCCCGCCGAGCATCAAGCCAGCACCTTGTACCTGCCACCCGGAACATGGCCGACGGTGCTCGACTGTTTGTGCGAGCACTTTCGTGCCATCAGCCGTGAACAGTGGCTTGACCGTATTGCCCGTGGTCGGGTGCTTGATGCCAGCGGTGCACCGATAAGCCCGTTCCTGGCATATAAGGAAGGCCTGCGCATTCACTACTTTCGTGAAGTGCCTAACGAAACGCCCATTCCGGTTCAGGAAGCAATTTTGTATGCCGATGAACATCTGGTGGTGGCTGACAAACCGCACTTTTTGCCCGTGACCCCAGCCGGTGAATACGTTGAGCAGACGTTGTTGCGCCGTTTGATCCGCACGCTGGATAACCCGCATCTGGTGCCGCTGCACCGCATCGATCGGCATACCGCCGGGCTGGTGTTGTTTTCCGCTAACCCGGACAGTCGTTCGGCGTATCAGTCGTTATTTCCTACGCGAAAGATTGAGAAGCGCTACGAGGCAATTGCCAGGGCTTTACCGGATCTTGAACTGCCGCGGGTGCATAAAAGTCGACTGGTTGAGGGCGAGCCTTTTTTCCGCATGCGTGAAGGCGAGGGCGTCAGTAATACTGAGACGCTAGTGGATGTGTGTGAGAAAAACGGCGATTTGTGGCGTTATGCGCTCTACCCGGTGACCGGCAAAAAGCATCAGTTGCGTGTACATATGGCGGCGTTGGGCGCAGGGATATGCAACGATCCGTTCTACCCCGAGGTACTCAATGACGCTCTGGATGACTATGCCAACCCGCTAAAGCTGCTGGCGCAGAGTCTACGCTTTGCCGATCCGCTGACAGGGCAAGAGCGCTGCTTTGAAAGCCGTATTCATCTGGATTGGTAGATGGCAGGCCTTAAGCAATACAACCCGCGCAAGGCGGGTTGTATTGAGGGGTCTGAAACTTACAGCTCTTTAACGGTACGAATCTGGTCTTTGTTGATGCGGGTTTCTTTTCCGTCCAATTGTTTGAACTGGTAGAAGCCGGAATCCTCATCGAACTTAGGTGTATCCACCGCCTGGATTTCACGACCGTCGTTGAGCGTGATCACGGTTGGCGAAGCGCAGCCAGCAAGGGCGGCCAGACCAGCAGCGAGCATAAGGGCGGCGAGCGAACGATGAGTCATGGTGTATCTCCAACGAATGAAAGTGCTTTAAAGATTATCTGTCCTTGAGACGTATACATCGCCTGCAAGTTCCTTGGCTAGTGGGACAAGTTCTGGGTGCGCTGTTAACCGAGCAAGTCCGGTGTATTGAAATTGGTCAGTCGAGGGTCATTGTCTGCGCATTGCAAGGCTCGGGCATTGAGCTGGAGCATGATTTTGCGCGGGCTGCGCTCTCCTGCCCGCCAGGCCTGTTCAAAATCTGCTGCCAGCGCCTTGGGAATGACGCAGAACAACGGCTCCCAGTGTTCACCATGACGCACCATTGCCGGTTGTTCTGGGTGCTCAAGAGCCACTTGCAGCAAGGCACGCAACAGCGAGGCGTCTACATGAGGGACATCGCAGGGCAATACCAGCAAGTGCGAATGCCGAGCTACAGCCAAACCGGCCCGGATGCCTGCCAGCGGCCCGTCAAAGTCCTGATTGCCATCACTGACCAACTGGTCGGCATAGCCTGCGTATTGTTCATGATTGCGATTGCACGAAATGATCAAGTCATCGGTCAATGGCCGGGCCGCACGTTGGGCATAAGCAATCAGTGGCTGCCCTCGCCATAGCACCAACCCTTTGTCCTGCCCGCCCATGCGCTGGCCGCGACCACCTGCCAGCAGCAATATGGAACATTCAAACTGACTCATGGGTGGCCTCCGCGCATCCAGGCAAAATTAGCGCTGTGATATAACACTGGGCTGTTTCTCCTACAACTGGACCTCGTCTATGAAAGCCAAGGTTGATACACCTTTCGTACCTTTAAATATTGCAGTTCTTACCGTCAGTGACACTCGTACTCTTGAAACCGACACCTCGGGTCAGGTGTTTGTTGATCGTCTGAGTGAGGCGGGGCATCGCTTGTCTGCGCGAGTATTGCTCAAGGATGATCTCTACAAAATCCGTGCTCAAGTCGCGACCTGGATTGCCGACGATGAAGTCCAAGTGGTGTTGATTACCGGTGGTACCGGCTTTACGGCCCGTGACAGCACACCGGAAGCCGTGAGCTGCCTGCTGGACAAACAAGTCGACGGCTTTGGTGAGCTGTTCCGCCAGATCTCGGTGGCCGATATTGGCACCTCGACCGTACAGTCGCGGGCATTGGCCGGCTTGGCTAACGGGACGCTGGTGTGTTGCCTGCCGGGCTCCACCAATGCTGTACGCACAGGCTGGGACGGCATTTTGGCTGAACAACTGGATTCGCGTCACCGGCCCTGCAATTTTGTCGCGCATTTGAAGCAGGCACCGGCTTGCGAAAGCCGTGGGTAAGCCGGGCCATACTGGCCCCTTGATGCCCGTTGAAGAAGCTCTTGCGCGGTTGTTGGCGTTGGCCGACGCGACCCCTGTCCGCGAACGCGAGTCGGTGACGATAGCCGCGAGCGAAGGCCGGGTATTGGCCAACGATCTGGTGTCGACATTGGATTTGCCGCCGTGGCCCAACAGTGCAATGGACGGTTATGCGCTTGATTTTGCGGAGTGGACGGGGGAGCCGCTGCCGGTCAGCCAGCGTATTTTCGCAGGTCAGGCTCCGACGCCATTGGTGCCAGGTACCTGTGCCCGGATCTTCACCGGGGCTCCCGTACCTGCGGGAGCTAACTGTGTCGAAATGCAAGAAAACGCTCATGTGCAGGCCGATGGCCGGATTGTGTTCGCCGAGCCTTTACAGTTGGGTCAGAACATTCGTCCTCAAGGGCAGGAAACCACGGTGGGAGAAATCGTACTGCCAGCCGGCACGCGTATAGGGCCGATCGAACAGGGGCTGGCGGCCTCGTTGGGTTGCGCCACACTGGAGGTCATTCGTCGGGTAAAAGTGGCGGTGCTGTCGACTGGCGATGAGCTGGTCGAGCCGGGCCAACCCTTGGGGCCGGGGCAAATCTACAACAGCAATCGCGTGTTGCTGTGCAGTTGGCTCACGCGTTTAGGCTGTGAGGTGGTGGATGCGGGAATCTTGCCTGATGACTTGCCGGCCACCCGTCAACGTTTGACGGAGTTGGGCGCAGTGGACCTGATTTTGTCTACGGGCGGGGTATCAGTGGGCGAGGCAGACTTCCTCGGTATTGCCCTGCGCGAAGAAGGTGAACTGGCCCTCTGGAAACTGGCCATCAAACCCGGAAAGCCGCTGACATGCGGGTATTTTCGCGGCGTGCCTGTCATAGGTTTGCCTGGGAATCCGGCGTCAACCCTCGTGACTTTTGCCCTGTTGGCACGGCCCTATCTGCTGCGTCGACAGGGCGTACAAGCGGTCGAACCTTTGAAGTTTCAGGTTCCCGCCGGTTTCGTCTGGGCTAAACCGGGTAACCGTCGCGAATACCTGCGCGGTCGTTTGGAGCAAGGACGCGCCGTGATCTACAAAAATCAGAGCTCCGGCGTGTTGCGCAGCGCTGCGTGGGCTGAAGGGCTGGTGGAAGTGTTGGAAGACCGCACGCTGTCTGAAGGCGATTGGGTCGGGTTTATTCCTTTAAGTGAAGTTCTGGGATGAATCTATCCCTGTCCAATCGATAAATAACTCGGATTGGTTGGGTCTTTTCGATTTGGCTGTTGTCCAAAAGCCTGACCGATTTTGTTGAGGGATAAGCATGAGTGCGGCAAAGGCTTTTTTGATTTTGCACGGTAAACAGGCGCTCAACGAAGACGTACGGGCTGCGGTTGAGCAGCGCCGTGCGCAAGGCTGGGAGCTGGCAGTACGGCTGACATGGGAAGGCGGGGATGCCCAGCGTCTAGTGCATGAAGCATTAGATGCCGGCTATACCCGCGTGATTGCCGGTGGCGGTGATGGCACATTGCGTGATGTCTGCGAAGCCATGGCGCAGGCCGGCACTGAGGCTAGCCTGGTGTTATTGCCGTTGGGGACTGCCAATGATTTTGCGCGGGCCGCCGGGGTTCCGCTGGCGCCTGACGAGGCCTTGGCGCTGCTTGACGCCCCTGCCCATGCCATTGATCTGGGCGAGGTGGATGGCCAGGTCTTTTTAAATATGGCAACGGGCGGCTTTGGCAGCCAGGTTACTGCCAACACCTCGGAAGACCTGAAGAAAGTCTTGGGCGGTGCGGCGTATTTATTTACCGGATTGTCTCGTTTCAGTGAGTTGCATGCCGCTTACGCTGAATTGGTAGGGCCGGACTTTCACTGGAAAGGCGACTTGCTGGCCCTGGGGATCGGCAATGGCCGACAGGCCGGCGGAGGCCAAGCGTTATGCCCTGATGCTCTGGCGGACGATGGCTTGCTCGATATCAGCATCTTGCCCGCGCCCCAGGAAGTGGTCGGCACACTGAAGAACTTGATGGCGGGTGGCTGGGGCCTGGATAACCTGTTTGTCCGCAAGCGATTGCCCTGGGTTGAGATCAAGACCAGCGAAGGCTTGTCCATTAACCTTGATGGTGAGCCCATGGAAGGCGACTCCCTGCGTTTTTCTGTGCGCAAGGGCGCGCTGAACATCCATTTGCCTCACGATTCGCCCGTGTTGAGTCAGTCAAGCCATAAAGCTATCTGCGCGCCAGCCGATAACCCTGAGCATTAAGTCCCCACGTTCAGGAGTTATCTATGGCCGGCATTCTCGACACGGTAGACCAGCGAACACAGCTGGTCGGTGAAAACCGACTGGAACTTCTTATGTTTCGTCTGGCCGGTCGCCAGTTGTTTGCCATCAACGTGTTCAAGGTGCAAGAGGTCTTGCAGCTGCCCCAATTGACCCTGATGCCTCATCGTCATCCGCATGTCTGCGGGGTGGTCAATTTGCGGGGCAAAACCCTGCCCGTGATTGATCTTTCTCAGGCAATTGGTATGCGGCCATTGGTGCCGGGGCCTGACAGCACAATTATCGTGACGGAGTACAACCGCTCTGTTCAGGCATTTCTGGTAGGGGGCGTCGACCGGATTATCAATATGAATTGGGAAGCCATTCTGCCCCCGCCCGGCAGTGCCGGACGCCGTCATTACCTGACCGCGATTACCAAGGTTGATGAGCATTTGGTCGAAATAATCGACGTGGAGAAAGTGCTGGCTGAAATCGTGCCGTACAACGCCAAAGTCTCACGCGATAAGCTCGAGGATCCGGTTCTGGAACAGGCTCGTGGCCGTGAAGTGCTGTTGGTCGATGACTCCAGCGTTGCGCTGGCGCAATTGCGTGAAACCCTCTCACAACTGGGCGTCAAAATGCATGTTGCCAGTGACGGGCTCAAGGCGTTGAACATGCTCAAGGCTTGGGCGGATGGCGGTCACGTCATGACCGACAAGTTGCTGATGATCTTCACTGATGCCGAAATGCCTGAGATGGATGGTTATCGCTTGACCACTGAGATACGCAATGACCCGCGCCTGCGTGAACTGTATGTGGTGCTGCACACCTCGCTGTCCGGGAGTTTCAACGAGTCGATGGTGAAGAAAGTCGGCTGTGACAATTTCCTGTCCAAATTTCAGCCGGATAAATTGGTTGATGTCGTGCGCCAGCGCTTGGTGCGCGATCAAGTGCCGGCATGACGTGCGGCATTTGCCTGATCTTTGCATCGCAGTAAGGCTCCTATAATCTGGCGGTTTTAACTCCGCAGGAAGCCGACTCATGCTGCGTCTAAGCGCGCTTTACCGTTATCCGCTGAAATCTGCGAAAGGGGAGCACCTGCCGCAAGCCGCTCTCGACAAATTAGGTGTGGTCGGGGATCGACGCTGGATGTTGGTGGATGAGGCGAGCGGGCGTTTTCTGACTCAGCGGTCCGACCCGCAGATGAGCCAACTGTCGGCTTTATGGAATGCTGCTGGCGGCTTGACCTTGAGCGCGCAAGGGTTTGAAGCCCTTGATGTCCAAGTGCCGGAACCGGAAAACGACCTGCGCGGCGTTACGATATGGCGCGATACCTTACGCGTGCCCGACGCGGGAGATGCGGCTGCCGACTGGCTGAGTCGTTTTATCAATAAGCCGGTGCGGTTGGTGCATGTACCTCTTCAGCGTGCCCGCATGACTGAAGCAGGTTATGGGCGAGACGATGACAAGGTGGCGTTTGCCGATGGCTACCCGCTTTTGCTGATTGGTCAGGCGTCGCTGGATGATATTACGAGCAGAGTGGGCCGGCCGCTGGAGATGTTGCGGTTCAGGCCAAATCTGGTCATTGAGGGCAGTGAGGCGTTCGCGGAGGATGGCTGGAAGCGGATCCGCATTGGTGATGTCGAGTTTCGAGTCGTCAAACCCTGCTCGCGCTGCATTCTTACCACCATTGATCCTCAAACCGGCGTACGTGATGAACATCGTGAACCGCTGACGACCCTGATGTCCTATCGCAAGCAAGAAGGCGGCACGATGTTTGGCCAGAACCTGGTCAATGACAGCAATGGTGTACTGGAAGTTGGAATGCCAGTGACAGTACTGGAGTAGCGGGTGAGACCTGTAGTCGCTGACAGGGAACGAAGGCTGCGATGGGCGGCAAAGCCGTAGTAGAGCCTCAAATTCCGAGGTGTCGCCTTTTTCGACCGCTTCGTGCTCGAAAGCGGCCGTTGTCAGCAACTACGGTCAATAGCGGTTATTGATCGTCGAAAAAGCGTTCATGCCAATCAACCAGTGGCTGCGGGATATTGAGCTTCTGCCCGTAGATCACCGAATATGACAGCACGTTCTGCACGTATTGGCGGGTCTCATCGAACGGGATGCTTTCAATCCACACATCGAAACCCAAATGGTTCGCACCTTTGAGCCACTGGCGAACACGGCCGGGGCCTGCGTTATAGGCGGCCGAAGCCAGCACCCTGTTGCCGTTGAACTGGCCATGTACCTGGCTCAGATAGGCAGCGCCCAGCTGAATGTTTTTATCCGGGTTAAGCACCTGCTGCGGGGAGGCCAGCGGAATATTGAATTTTCTCGCGGTCTCTTTGGCGGTGGCTGGCATCAATTGCATCAAGCCGCTTGCACCCACGCCAGAACGTGCGTCATCCATAAACGCACTTTCCTGTCGGGTAATGGCAAACACCCAGCTGGAGTGAAGGCCCCTAACTTTGGACTCTCGCACCAAGGTGTCGCGGTGAGCCATCGGGAAGCGTATATCCAGGTCGTCCCAATACTGCGCCTGGCTGATGGTGCGAATCGCCGGGAAGTACCATTTCAGGTCATAGGCCAGTTTGGCCTGCGCGACCATTTCATCGCGGTTGAAGTGGCGACTGACGTAATACCATTCTCGCCGCCCGTCGACGATCTGGCCGCGATCATGAAACTCCAGTGCCCGCTGAACGCCCGGGGTGTTGCGCACTTTATTGATGAGCTGCGGGCTGAGTACCAGCGGTTTGTTGTTTAGCTGATAAGGCGTCTGGGCGCGATCTGCGGCCAGGAATCCGTAAAAATCACGCTCCTTGGCGACATTTTTGAACAGTGCGAGTGACTGCGGGTTTTTTGGCTCGGCCAGCTCAAGGCTGCGGGCCTGCCAATAGCGCCAGCGGTTGGTGCTGGCCAGATCCTGCGGCAGCTTTTGCGTTAACTGGTAAGCATCTTGCCAACGCGCAAGGCGCAGCAACAGGCGCAGACGCCATTCGGTGACGGTGTTGTCGCGCAGCTCAGGGTCGTACTTGGTCATGATATCCAGGCCGCGGCTGTCATAGCGGCGGGCGAACGTCAGACCTATTTCACGGGCAATCGCGACTTTTTCGTCACGTGAAAAATGCATGTTGGTGGCGTAAGTGTCGAGCAGTGAGGCGGCTTTTTCCGGGTCTTGGCGTGCCAGGCGGCGCAAGCCCAGACCCACGGCATCAGACATGGCCTCGCTGGCCGGGGCGAAGCGTGAGGGCTGGCTGAGCATGTCGGGCTTTTGTGCCACGTCAATCATCAGCTTGGCCTGTGGGCCGAGGCTGGTAAGGCCGTTGGCCAGCGAAGTGGCCAAGCCGTAATTACGCGCCTCCGCTGCCAGCTTGACGCGCTGCCAGCGCTTCTGTTCAGTCAATTGACCTTCCGCGGCCCACTGGCTAAACAGAGCATCACACGCGGCAGGTTGCGCCTTGCCCACCAGCCAGAGTTTTTCGGCACTGGCGTAGCCCTCAGCCTTGCGGTTGTGCTGCAACTCATATTGACCGTTCAGGCAGTCCAGCTCTGTGAAATTAAGCTTGGGATCGTAGTACTTGGCGAAAGTCGCCCAGTCGCCACGGTCTGCCAGCCAGCGCAACCAGCGCAGTTTCATCCAGTTGGCTTGTGGCAAGTCACCATGCTCGGCCAGAAACTGCTCTATTTCAGCATTGTCGGCCGATTTTAGGCGCGCGGTCAGTTCGTCGTAGGCCAGGTAAGGCGTCAGTGGATACGAACGAAGGGCGGCGGCATTCTGAAAGTAGGGGCCAGAGTCACCTTTGGCTAATGCTCGTTTGGCTTCGTCATACAGTTGACGTTGTTGGGTAAGGTCTGCGGCATGGGCGGATTGCACGGCGCAGGTGGTGAGAAGCAGGCAGGATAAAAAGTTGAAAAGGCGACTGCGCATGGGGCTTCCGTACAAATAGAAAACGCGACAAGTGCAGACCCGGCCTGCACTGATTGTGCCGTAGCTTAGCCTTTTGCCAGCGCGCCGTGAAAGCATTGGCGGCCATGCGGTGCAAGTTGGCACTAAATGGAGGGAGAAGAGCACCGTCGACGAAATACCCGGCCGCCAAAGGGCTCAAATCAGGTAGAATGCGCGCCCAGTTTTCGGAGAAGATCATGACCCTGCTCAAATTCAGCGATGTGTCCCTTGCTTTCGGCTCTACGCCGTTGTTGGACAAGGTGTCCTGGCAGATCGCCCGTGGAGAGCGGGTGTGCATCATCGGCCGCAACGGCACCGGCAAATCCAGCATGATGAAGCTGGTAAAAGGTGATCAAAAACCCGATGACGGCTCTGTCTGGCGCGCACCCGGCCTCAAAATAGGCGAGTTGCCGCAAGAGTTGCCGGTAGCCGACGAGCGGACAGTATTCGATGTGGTTGCCGAAGGTCTGGACGGTGTGGGTGAGCTCTTGGCTCAGTACCACCACCTGAGCCAGAACATCGTGACCGATGCCGACCTGGACAAATTGATGCACGTCCAGCAAGACCTCGAAGCCCGTGATGGCTGGCGCTTGCAGCAATTGGTCGACAGCACCCTGAGCCGTCTGCAGTTGCCTGCTGATAAAACCCTGGCTGAATTGTCTGGCGGCTGGCGTCGACGCGTCCTGCTGGCGCAAGCACTGGTTTCTGAGCCAGATCTGCTGCTGCTCGACGAACCGACCAACCATTTGGACATCGGTGCGATTGCCTGGCTTGAAGAAGCGCTTAAAGATTTCCAGGGCGCTGTTCTGTTTATCACCCACGACCGTTCCTTCTTGCAGAACCTGGCGACCCGGATTCTGGAGCTGGACCGCGGCGGCCTGATCGACTGGAACGGCGACTACGCCAGTTTCCTGGTGCACAAAGAAGCCACGTTGGCGGCCGAAGAGACCGCCAACGCCTTGTTCGACAAGCGTCTGGCTCAGGAAGAAGTGTGGATCCGTCAGGGCATCAAGGCCCGTCGTACCCGTAACGAAGGCCGCGTGCGTGCCTTGAAAGCGCTGCGTGTTGAGCGCAGCGAGCGTCGCGAGCGTACCGGCAAAGCCAATATCCTGCTGGACACGGCTGACAAGTCGGGCAAGCAAGTGATGGTGCTTGAAAACGTAAGCTTCGCGCATCCGGGCGGTCCGTTCCTGATCAAGGACTTCTCGATGGTGTTGCAGCGTGGCGACCGTATTGGTCTGCTGGGTGCCAACGGTACCGGCAAGACCACGCTGTTGAAGTTGATGCTCGGTGGCCTGCAACCGACTGAAGGCAAAGTGGAGGAGGGCACACGCATTGACGTGGCGTACTTCGACCAATTGCGTCATCAGTTGGATCTGGAAAAAACGGTTATCGATAACGTGGCCGAAGGCCGTGATTTTATTGATATCGACGGCCAGAGCCGCCATGTCCTCAGCTACCTGGGCGACTTCCTGTTCAGCCCTCAGCGTGCTCGCACGCCAGTCAAGGCACTGTCGGGTGGTGAGCGCGCCCGTTTGTTGCTGGCCAAACTGTTCAGCAAACCGGCCAACTTGTTGGTACTCGATGAGCCAACCAACGACCTTGACGTTGAAACGCTGGAGCTGCTTGAAGAAGTCCTGCTGACTTTCCAGGGCACAGTGCTGATGGTCAGTCACGACCGGGCATTCCTCGACAACGTGGTCACCAGCACCCTGGTCTTCGAAGGTGAAGGCAAGGTGCGTGAATACGTGGGCGGTTATCAGGACTGGTTGCGTCAGGGTGGTTCGCCGCGTCTGTTGGGTGTGACCGAGAGCAAATCCGGTAAAGCTGACTTGAACTCTGCGGTCGTGGCAGCAGCACCGGCTCCAGCCGCTGCTCAGCCGGCCCCGGCCGCTAAAAAGAAATTAAGCTACAAGTTGCAGCGTGAGCTGGAATCGTTGCCAGGCGAGATTGATGCTAAAGAGCAGGCGATTGCTGCTGTCGAAGCCGAAATGGCTGACGCAGGCTTCTATCAGCGTCCTGCAGCACAAACAGCTGAAGTGATTGCCAAGCTTGAGAAACTGCAAGCTGAGCTTGAGCAATTGGTGGAGCGTTGGGCTGAGCTGGATGCCTGATTGACCGTCTGCTGAACTGAAAAAGCCCGGCCTTTTACAAAAAGGCCGGGCTTTTTTGTTGTTACATCCAGACTAAGTCAGTCATCCGATTTTTTCAGGCTGACCGCCAGGACATCACACGGTGCACCATGCAATACGTCGTTTGCCGTAGAGCCCAGCAGCAGAGCGAGACCGTGTCGGCCATGACTGCCAACGACGATCAGGTCGCATTTTTCTTTAATGGCGAAAGCGTGAATTTCCTGCCGAGGCTGGCCAAATTTAAGATGGCAGTTGGCGGTGGTAAGTTGTGAGTACTTATCGATCAGCCGTTCAAGGCGCTCGTTGGCCTGGTCAAACTGTTGTTGCTGCAATTGCGACAGATCCATCGGCACGTCGCCCCCAAATGCCATCGCCATCGGCTCGACGATGTGTATCAGAGACAACTTGGCGCCGTTAGCCTCGGCACTTGCGCTGGCGCGATAGATCACCGGATCACATTCTTCAGTCAGGTCGACGGCGACTAAAATATGCTTGTAGGACGTTAGCGTGGAAGGCATGTGAAACGCTCCTTTAGATGACAATGGTTTTGAGTATGGCCCTTTTTGAAGGGGCACGGTTCATGTCGGCAAATTCGTTTAACAGGTAATAAGAGTACAGATATGACGGTATGGATAGTGGTGTCAATCCTGGCGCTGGTTTTGAGTCCTCTGGCCTGGTTGCGGCCTTCGCGCCGTCAGAGCGGCCGTATGGCGCTGCGCATGGAGGCTCGACGCATGGGGTTGTCCATGCAGCTGGCCAAACAGCAATGGCCTCATTGGCTCGAGCCTGAGCCGCCGGGTTCCTGTGCTCAGTTTCTTCGACCGCGGCGCAGTACTAAGCCAGATGAGTGGTGCTATTGGCAATCATCTCCGGGAATATGGGTCAATCAGTGGCGTGAAGAGTGCGTGGATGAACGTTTGTTAACGCAGTTCAAAAAGTTGCCGGCTAGCGTGTACAAAATCGAAGCCACCTCGCAGATGATCGCGTTGTATTGGGGGGAGAAAGGCGAATCTGAAGTGCTGCTGGCCATTGACGAGGTGCTCAAGGCATTAGCCTGAGTACGCAGCACTGGTGGTCGCTGTGGAGGCACGAAAGCTGCGATGAGCCAGGCGCTCAGACCTTGATATTCAAGTTGCGCGACGTGTCAGATACTGAGGCGTCCTTGCATTTACGAAGGCTTTGCCGGCGATCGCAGCTTTCGAGCCTCGTCAGCGACTACAAATTGCGACCGACCAGTCGTTTTATCATCGTTGGTTTGGACAATTGACAATCGTTGGCTTTTCCGTGAAGGTGTCGACACCCAAATCAAACGGGCGTATGAATCGAGTGTTTGTCCTGTAAGACGATGCTCGCATCACCCCGATTATCGCGTTGGCGGGTGTGCCTGGCGGATTGGAATCTGTATTGGCCCAAAGGTCAGTGACGGCCAGACGCAGGCGTGCGACGTGTACTGTTCAGCTTCCATATCCTGGAGATCAGTTGATGATTTACGAAGGTAAAGCCATCACGGTTACGGCTCTTGAAAGTGGCATCGTCGAACTCAAGTTCGACCTCAAGGGTGAGTCCGTCAACAAGTTCAACCGTCTAACCCTGAACGAATTGCGTCAGGCGGTAGATGCGATCAAGGCAGACGCCTCGGTCAAGGGCGTCATCGTTTCCAGTGGTAAAGACGTATTTATCGTCGGTGCCGATATCACCGAATTCGTCGAAAACTTCAAGTTGCCGGATGCCGAGCTGATTGCTGGCAACCTCGAAGCCAACAAGATCTTCAATGATTTCGAAGACCTCAATGTTCCGACTGTCGCTGCCATCAATGGCATTGCGTTGGGCGGTGGTCTGGAAATGTGCCTGGCTGCGGACTTCCGGGTCATGGCCGACAGCGCCAAAATCGGCCTGCCTGAAGTCAAACTGGGCATTTACCCGGGCTTTGGCGGCACCGTCCGTCTGCCACGCTTGATCGGTGTTGATAATGCCGTTGAGTGGATTGCCTCCGGAAAAGAAAACCGTGCCGAAGACGCGCTGAAAGTCAGCGCTGTTGATGCTGTGGTGACGGCTGACAAACTGGGCGCTGCCGCACTTGATCTGATCAAGCGCGCTATCAGTGGCGAGCTGGACTACAAAGCCAAGCGCCAGCCGAAACTTGAAAAACTCAAGCTGAACGCCATTGAGCAAATGATGGCGTTCGAAACCGCCAAAGGTTTCGTGGCAGGCCAAGCGGGCCCGAACTATCCGGCGCCGGTTGAAGCGATCAAGACCATCCAGAAAGCCGCGAACTTCGGTCGTGACAAGGCGCTGGAAGTAGAAGCCGCCGGTTTCGCCAAACTGGCCAAAACCTCGGCTTCGCAGTGCTTGATCGGGCTGTTCCTGAACGATCAGGAACTGAAGAAAAAAGCCAAGATCTACGACAAGATCGCCAAAGACGTGAAGCAGGCTGCCGTTCTCGGTGCCGGCATCATGGGCGGCGGTATTGCCTATCAGTCGGCCTCCAAAGGTACGCCGATCCTGATGAAAGACATCAACGAACACGGTATCGAGCAAGGGCTGGCAGAAGCCGCCAAGTTGCTGGTGGGCCGCGTTGATAAAGGTCGCATGACCCCGGCGAAAATGGCTGAAGTACTTAACGGCATTCGCCCTACGCTGTCTTACGGCGATTTCGGCAACGTCGACCTGGTGGTCGAAGCGGTTGTCGAGAATCCGAAGGTCAAGCAGGCGGTGCTGGCTGAAGTCGAAAACCACGTACGCGAAGACGCGATTCTGGCGTCCAACACCTCGACCATTTCCATCAGCCTGTTGGCCAAAGCCCTCAAGCGTCCGGAAAACTTCGTTGGCATGCACTTCTTCAATCCGGTGCACATGATGCCGCTGGTTGAAGTGATTCGTGGCGAGAAGTCGAGCGATCTGGCGGTTGCAACCACCGTTGCTTACGCCAAGAAAATGGGCAAAAACCCGATCGTGGTCAATGACTGCCCGGGCTTTTTGGTCAACCGTGTTCTGTTCCCGTACTTCGGTGGTTTTGCCAAGCTGGTCAGCGCCGGTGTCGACTTTGTACGCATCGATAAAGTCATGGAGAAATTCGGCTGGCCGATGGGTCCGGCCTACCTGATGGACGTGGTCGGCATCGACACCGGCCACCACGGCCGTGACGTGATGGCTGAAGGTTTCCCTGATCGCATGAAAGACGATCGCCGTTCGGCGATTGATGCGCTGTACGACGCCAAGCGTCTGGGTCAGAAAAACGGCAAGGGTTTCTACGCCTACGAAGAAGACAAGCGCGGCAAGCAGAAGAAAGTCGTTGATTCCAGCGTGCTTGAAGTGCTCAAGCCCATTGTTTACGAGCAGCGTGAAGTGACCGACGAAGACATCATCAACTGGATGATGATCCCGCTGTGTCTGGAAACCGTGCGCTGCCTGGAAGACGGCATCGTTGAAACCGCAGCCGAGGCCGATATGGGTCTGGTTTACGGCATTGGCTTCCCGCTGTTCCGTGGCGGCGCGCTGCGCTACATCGACTCGATCGGTGTTGCAGAGTTCGTGGCCCTGGCCGATCAGTACGCTGAACTGGGCGCGCTGTACCACCCGACTGCGAAGCTGCGTGAAATGGCCAAAAACGGCCAGAGCTTCTTCGGTTAAGCGCCCCATTAGAGTGAGAGTGAAATTATGAGCTTGAATCCTAGAGACGTGGTGATTGTCGACTTCGGTCGCACCCCGATGGGCCGCTCCAAGGGTGGCATGCACCGCAACACCCGTGCTGAAGACATGTCTGCGCACCTGATCAGCAAAGTGCTGGAGCGCAATAACAAGGTCGACCCTAAAGAAGTCGAAGATGTGATCTGGGGCTGTGTGAACCAGACCCTGGAGCAGGGCTGGAACATCGCGCGCATGGCGTCATTGATGACCCAGATCCCGCACACCTCGGCTGCGCAAACCGTAAGCCGCCTGTGTGGCTCGTCGATGAGCGCTTTGCACACAGCTGCGCAAGCGATCATGACCGGCAACGGTGACGTTTTCGTCGTAGGCGGCGTCGAGCATATGGGTCACGTGAGCATGATGCACGGCGTTGATCCTAACCCGCACATGTCGCTGTATGCGGCCAAAGCCTCGGGCATGATGGGCCTGACCGCTGAAATGCTGGGCAAGATGCATGGCATTACCCGCGAACAACAGGATGCCTTCGGCGTGCGTTCTCATCAGTTGGCCCATAAGGCAACGATTGAAGGCAAGTTCAAAGACGAAATCATCCCGATGCAAGGGTATGACGAAAACGGTTTCCTGAAAGTCTTCGACTATGATGAAACCATTCGTCCGGAAACTACCCTTGAAAGTCTGGCTGCGTTGAAGCCGGCGTTCAACCCCAAGGGCGGCACCGTGACAGCGGGCACCTCGTCGCAGATTACCGATGGTGCTTCGTGCATGATCGTGATGTCTGCTCAGCGTGCTAAAGATCTGGGTCTTGAGCCGCTGGCCGTGATTCGTTCGATGGCGGTGGCTGGTGTGGATCCAGCTATCATGGGCTATGGTCCTGTACCGGCTACGCAAAAAGCATTGAAGCGTGCGGGCTTGAATATGGCCGATATCGACTTCATTGAACTTAACGAAGCCTTCGCTGCACAGGCACTGCCAGTGCTGAAAGATTTGAAAGTGCTCGACAAGATGGATGAGAAGGTTAACCTGCACGGCGGTGCCATCGCTCTGGGTCATCCATTTGGATGCTCAGGTGCACGTATCTCCGGCACCTTGCTCAATGTAATGAAGCAAAATGGCGGCACTTTCGGGTTGTCCACCATGTGCATTGGTCTTGGCCAGGGCATTGCCACCGTCTTCGAACGCGTATAACGCGTTGCGTTGATGGAAGCCGGGGCCATGTGCCCCGGTTTTGTTTTTTAAGCGTTTTAAATTTTTTTCTTTGAGGGGGCGCAATATGTCGGTACAACTTGGGCTCTATCAGCACTACAAAGGTCCGCATTACCGGGTGTTCAATGTGGCGCGTCACTCTGAAACCGAAGAGCAGGTCGTTTTTTATCAAGCCCTGCATGGTGAGTTCGGGTATTGGGTACGCCCGTTGAGCATGTTTCTTGAAACAGTGGAGTTTGAGGGCAAAACAGTCCCGCGCTTCGCCCTTGTTCAGGAAGAACCGAGTATTTTCCCCAAGGCTAAAGACGCAGTCGCGTAGCACCCTGCGCTTGACCTCACCTTGTAGCCACTATATATAGCGGTGCCGCGTCAGGCGCGAACCGCCTTTCACTTCTAGAATTCAGGAATTTTCTGATCCATGGGCAAATCGCTGGTCATTGTGGAATCCCCGGCTAAGGCCAAGACCATCAACAAGTACTTGGGCAACGAGTACGTGGTGAAGTCGAGTATCGGCCATATCCGAGACCTGCCCACCAGCGGTTCGGCTAGCGCCAGTAAAGAACCTGCTGCCAAGCGTGGTAAGGCCGCGGCCGGCGAAGCGCCAGCCCTGTCGCCTAAAGAGAAGGCTCAAAAGCAGCTGATCTCGCGCATGGGTGTCGATCCCGAACACGGCTGGAAAGCCAAGTACGAGATCCTTCCCGGCAAGGAAAAGGTGATTGAAGAGCTGCGCCGGCTCGCCAAGGATGCAGACACCATCTATCTCGCAACCGACTTGGATCGCGAAGGGGAAGCCATTGCCTGGCACCTGCGCGAAGCCATTGGTGGTGATGACAGCCGTTACAAGCGGGTGGTGTTTAACGAAATCACCAAGAAGGCGATTCAAGAAGCTTTCTCCAAGCCGGGTGAGCTGGACATCAACCGTGTCAACGCCCAGCAAGCGCGTCGTTTTCTCGATCGCGTAGTGGGCTACATGGTGTCGCCACTGCTGTGGGCGAAAATCGCCCGTGGCCTGTCGGCAGGCCGTGTGCAATCGGTGGCGGTCAAGCTGGTGGTTGAGCGTGAGCGTGAAATCCGCGCCTTCAACCCTGAAGAATACTGGGAAATCCATGCAGACCTCGGCACCGCCAAGGGTGCAAAAGTGCGCTTCGACGTCGCCCGTGAAAAAGGCGAGGCATTCAAGCCTCTGAATGAAGCCCAAGCCATGGCGGCGCTGGAGAAGCTAAAGGCTTCCAGCTACAGCATCGTCAAGCGTGAAGATAAGCCCACCAGCAGCAAGCCTTCGGCACCGTTTATTACGTCCACCCTGCAACAGGCTGCGAGTAATCGCCTGGGCTTCGGGGTGAAGAAGACCATGATGATGGCTCAGCGTCTGTATGAAGCGGGCTACATCACGTATATGCGTACTGACTCCACCAACCTCTCGGCTGATGCGCTGGAAATGGCGCGTTCGTACATTGAAGGTGAATTCGGCGCGGACTACCTGCCGCCAGCACCTAACGTATACAGCAGCAAGGAAGGCGCACAAGAGGCTCACGAAGCGATTCGGCCTTCGGATGTGAATATGCATCCAAGCAAGCTGTCGGGCATGGAGCGCGACGCTGAGCGCCTTTATGAGCTGATCTGGCGCCAGTTCGTAGCGTGCCAGATGCTGCCGGCCAAATACCTGTCGACCACGGTCACCGTGGCAGCCGGAGACTTTGAGCTGCGCGCCAAGGGTCGCATCCTCAAATTTGACGGTTACACCCGTGTCATGCCGCAAATTGCCAAGCCGGGCGACGATGATGTTCTGCCTGACATGGCTCAGGGCGACAAGCTGAAACTGATCGAGCTGGATCCGAGCCAGCATTTCACCAAGCCACCTGCACGGTACTCCGAAGCCAGCCTGGTGAAAGAGATGGAAAAACGCGGGATTGGTCGTCCGTCGACCTATGCCGCGATTATTGGCACCATTCAGGACCGTGGCTACGTGGCGTTGCATAACCGCCGCTTCTACTCCGAAAAAATGGGCGACATCGTCACTGAGCGTTTGTCTGAAAGCTTCTCTAATCTGATGGACTACGGCTTTACGGCCGGTATGGAAGAGAACCTCGACGACGTGGCTCACGGCGAGCGCGACTGGAAAAACGTACTGGACGAGTTCTACGGCGACTTCAAAAAGAAACTCGAAGTCGCAGCGGCGCCTGAAGGCGGCATGCGTGCCAACCAGCCGGTCATGACCGATATTCCGTGCAAGGAATGCGGTCGTCCCATGCAGATTCGTACGGCCTCGACGGGTGTTTTCCTTGGGTGCTCGGGCTACAGCTTGCCGCCCAAAGAGCGCTGCAAGGCCACCGTCAATCTGGTGCCGGGCGATGAGATTGCCGCCGATGACGAAGGCGAGTCCGAATCGCTGGTGTTGTTGGGTAAGCACCGTTGCCCGATTTGCAGCACGGCCATGGATGCTTACTTGCTGGATGAGAAGCACAAGCTTCATATCTGCGGTAACAACCCGGACTGCGTAGGCTACGAAATCGAAGAAGGTAACTACCGCATCAAGGGGTACGAAGGGCCGAGCCTGGAGTGCGACAAATGCGGAAGCGAGATGCAGCTTAAAACCGGGCGTTTCGGCAAGTTCTTTGGTTGCACCAACCCTGAGTGTAAAAACACCCGCAAACTGCTGAAGAGTGGTGAGGCGGCGCCGCCGAAAATGGACCCGGTGAAAATGCCGGAGCTCAAGTGCGAGAAGGTCAACGACACGTATATCTTGCGTGACGGTGCCTCTGGCTTGTTCCTGGCGGCCAGTCAGTTCCCGAAAAACCGTGAGACGCGTGCGCCGTTGGTGATCGAGATTGTTCCGCACAAGGACGAGATTGATCCCAAGTACCACTTCCTGTGTGAAGCGCCGAAGAAAGACCCTGATGGTCGTCCCGCAGTGATTCGCTACAGCCGCAAAACCAAAGAGCAGTACGTACAGACAGAAGTAGACGGCAAGCCTACGGGCTGGCGCGCGTTCTACGATGGCAATAGCTGGAAGGTCGAAGACAAGCGTAAAGACAAAGACGCTTGATCTGAGCTGACCGCTGAATAAAAAACCGCGCAAGGGCTGCATGCCTTGCGCGGTTTTTTTGTGATCTGCGGGTTTACGATTGCTGCGCGACCGGACGCAGCCTGCGGCAGCTGCTACGCAGGGCTATCAGCAAATGCTTGCTCCCATGGCCTGTAATCCCTGAGACTGCATGACTGCCTTTACCCCTTTCGTTGTGGAGCGCCCGCATGGCTCATGAACTCTATACCCGTACCAATCAGAAAATCTATTTCGCAGGTCTGGCGCTTGAAGCCATGAAGAAGGCGGGTGAAGGCCGGGCCATGAATGCACAGGCATTGCTGCAAGCTGAGCGTGAGTCGGCTGTCTTTCATTTATACGGCGCTTTGTTGGGGCTGTGCCATGAAATTGCCGGGTTTTACCGGCTGTCTCAAGCCAATGCGCCACGGGTTGAGCTGTTGCTCACTCAGAATATGCTGGATGAAAAGGCGATTCCTGAGTTGGCTGAGCTAGTAGAGCTGGCGCGAGCGCCTCAGACCTGGCTGGCACAATTGGTGGCCACTCATGCTGCGTTGTATTTGCCGTTGCAGGCACCGAAAAAAATCAAGGTTGATGTGTTTCAGCCCTTGATCGCGGCGGTCAATCTTGAAGAGGAGACGTCGCCGCAATTGACTCAAGAAACCCTGGAAGAGTGGCGACAAAACCTGAAGGGGTTGGCCATTCGCTTTCGTGATGGCCTGAATGAGTGCTAAGGGGCGCGCATAAAACTGTACAGTCAGTCATCACTTTCTAATGATTCCTGTGTATATCCTGGAAAATTGTCAAAGGATGACTGATATAATCTCGCGCTTTCGTGGAGAACAACTTTTTATGCCAACGTCCTTTCTAGAAATTGTCGAATTGCCAGATGGCCGTATCGAACTGCGCCGGGCTGATGACGAAGGGTCTCTGGTGACGCTGGACTTCTCTGAAGATGCCAAGGCATTTCTTCAGGGGCAGCATGTAGAAGTGGCGAAAGCCATGCTGAGTGTAGGTGTGCAAATGGCCGGCCGTTTGGCTGAAGGCGAACTTGTGCAGGATGAAGGGCCACGCATTCTTCATTAAGCGCTCCGCACAGCTCTGAACCACGGCAAGGCTAATGCGTTCTGCATTGGCCCTATACCTAATGGTTGTATTGGCTATTTACCCCAAGCGAATATTCAGACTTTGCCCGTTGCCTGTGCGTGCTGCGCCGATCAACTGTTGGCGCGCGGCGCTGTTCAGTGGGTTGATCCAGCTCACTACGGTGTGACTGCGGCCCAGTCGAAGGGCTTCGCAGGTCAGTTGTAGCGCGCTTTTATTGCCGTTGGGTTGTAACAGCAAAATACGCTCTCGGTTGAGGCCCGCATCGCGCAGCCAGCTTTGGGTCAGGCTCGGCGGCGGCGCAATCAGGGTCAGCCAGCGTGCATGTTGCTGTTCGCTTAGTTCGCGCAGCATAGGCGCAAGCAGGTTCAGGCAGTTCTCGGCGGCACCGCGTAAAGACAGTTCGCTGAATACTTCAGGTTCTGCGCTCCAGGGTGTTTCAAGCACTTCTTTGATCGTGGTGGGCATGGGTTGCGCCATGAACACTTCGAACAGGGGTAGTTGTGCAGGCAGCGGTGTGTGCGGGAACTGCATGGCGCCTCCTAATTAGCGACGTATAACGCCTACGCTCAGGCCTTCGATTACCAGTTCCTGCTCTTTGAGATTCACTTCAATGGGCGCGAAATCGGGGTTTTCAGCGATAAGCCAGACTTTGCTGCCTTCTCGTTTGAAGCGTTTTACGGTCACTTCGTCGTCGATACGCGCCACGACAATCTGACCATTACGTGCCTCGCGGCAGGTATGCACGGCTAAAAGGTCGCCATCAAATATGCCGACGTCTTTCATGCTCATGCCCTGAACCCGCAGCAGGTAGTCCGCCCGAGGGTGGAAGAAAGTCGGGTTGATGTTGCAGGATTCTTCGACGTGTTCCTGGGCCAGGATCGGGGCGCCAGCAGCGACGCGACCAATGATGGGCAGTGTTGACTCGTCGGCCTTGGCCTCAAAGCCCGGGATGCGAATGCCGCGAGACGCGCCTGGGGTCATCTCGATGGCGCCCTTGCGGGCCAATGCCTTGAGGTGCTCTTCGGCGGCGTTCGGGGACTTGAAGCCCAGTTCCTGTGCGATCTCGGCACGGGTGGGCGGGTATCCGTTGTCATCCAGGCATCGCTTGATGAAAGCCAGGATCTCTGCTTGGCGTGGCGTCAGTTTTAACATGGTGATCGCTCTGTTTTTTTATACAGTGACTGGGATTATATACAGTGAAGGCCTATTGGCAATCATCCATTTCCTGTAGTCCGCTGGACGGTCGCCTATAGGCTGCGTGTGCAGGCATTTATGGTGTGAGGCTGGATGAGTGATGGCTGTGTTTAAATGCCAGACCGACCAGTCGTAAAGCGAACACGTTACCTTGACTTTTTACAAACTGAAACGTATGTTTCAAACACCTGTTTTAAGTGTTTTTCAGCCGGAGTAAACATGGCCCAGTCGGAAACCGTTGAACGTATCCTTGATGCTGCTGAGCAGTTGTTCGCGGAAAAAGGTTTTGCCGAAACTTCATTGCGGCTGATTACCAGCAAGGCCGGGGTTAACCTCGCAGCCGTCAATTATCATTTTGGTTCCAAGAAGGCGCTGATTCAGGCGGTATTTTCGCGTTTTCTGGGGCCGTTTTGCGCCAATCTGGATCGTGAGCTCGAGCGCCGTCAGGGCAAGCCTGAGCAGCGTCCCTCGCTCGAAGAACTGCTTGAAATGCTGGTAGAGCAGGCGCTGGTGATTCAACCGCGCAGCGGAAATGACCTGTCGATGTTCATGCGCTTGTTGGGGCTTGCGTTCAGTCAGAGCCAGGGTCACTTGCGGCGTTACCTGGAAGACATGTACGGCAAAGTGTTCCGTCGCTATATGTTGTTGGTTAATGAAGCCGCACCGCAGATCCCACCCATAGAATTGTTTTGGCGCGTGCATTTTATGCTTGGTGCGGCGGCATTCAGCATGTCCGGGATCAAGGCTTTGCGAGCGATTGCGGAAACCGATTTTGGCATCAATACCTCCATCGAGCAGGTGATGCGCCTTATGGTGCCCTTTCTGGCCGCAGGCATGCGCGCCGAAAGCGGTGTAGTTGACCCGGCAATGGCCAGCGCTCAAATGCGCCCGCGGACCAAAACCCCACAGGTTGCCCTTAAGGTTTGACCTGTGCGGGTGGGCGCGGCAGCTCAGTTCCGCTAAGCTAGCCGCCATGCCCAACCCTGACTTATTCCCGTTTGCTGATGTACCGCTGCAATCCTCGATTGCGGCGCGCATGGCTGTGTCCGCACGTTCGCGGCAGGTAATGAGCGCTCTCTTTATTTAAGGAATTTCCATGAGTTCAGCCCTGAAAGGCTCCTTGATGGTGGACGTGGCCGGTACTTGGCTGACGGCCGAAGACCGGCAACTGCTGCGCCAGCCTGAAGTGGGCGGGCTGATTATTTTTGCGCGCAACATCGAGCATCCCCGTCAGGTACGGGAGTTGAGTGCGTCGATTCGCGCCGTGCGCCCGGATCTGTTGCTGGCGGTGGATCAGGAAGGTGGCCGGGTACAACGTTTGCGTCAGGGTTTTGTAAGGCTGCCGGCGATGCGCGCCATTGCGGACAACCCGAATGCAGAGTACCTGGCCGAACAGTGTGGCTGGATCATGGCCACTGAAGTGTTGGCGGTGGGGCTGGACTTGAGCTTTGCGCCGGTACTGGACCTGGACTATCAGCGCAGTGCAGTGGTGGGCAGCCGCTCGTTCGAGGGGGATCCTGAGCGCGCTGCAACGTTGGCCGGGGCCTTTATTCGCGGCATGAATGACGCTGGCATGGCGGCTACAGGCAAGCATTTTCCGGGTCATGGCTGGGCAGAAGCCGACTCGCATGTGGCTATCCCGACGGACGAACGCAGCCTTGAAGACATTCGCGCCCATGATCTCGTGCCGTTTGCACGTCTGAGCAAGCAACTGGCGGCGGTCATGCCGGCCCATGTTATTTACCCGCAAGTTGACAGCCAGCCCGCCGGTTTCTCGCGCCGTTGGTTACAGGATATTTTGCGCGGCGAACTGCAATTTGACGGTGTGATTTTCAGTGATGATCTGTCGATGGCCGGCGCTCACGTCGTGGGCGATGCGGCCAGTCGTATCGAAGCGGCCTTGTCGGCAGGCTGCGACATGGGCTTGGTGTGCAACGATCGCGCTGCCGCCGAACTGGCACTCAGTGCTGCACAACGCTTGAAGGTTACGCCATCGCCACGCATTGCGCGCATGCGGGCCCAAGCCTGGGCCAGCACCGATTATCGCCAGAACCCGCGCTGGCAGGTGGCAATGGGCGCACTTAAAGATGCTCAACTAATTGATTAAGGGATCTGCCTCAATGACGGTTTACGCAATTATTGGCGGTACTGGGCTGACTCAGCTTGAAGGCCTGACCATCAGCCGCTCGCTGGCACTCGAAACGCCGTATGGCCCGACCTCTGCGGATATTCATATCGGTGAATTTGGCGGGCGCGAGGTGCTGTTTCTGGCGCGTCATGGGCATCCGCATCGCGTGCCGCCGCATGAGGTCAATTACCGCGCCAATCTGTGGGCGTTGAAGCAGGCGGGGGCCGATGCGATTCTGGCGGTAAATGCCGTGGGCGGTATTCATATGGCGATGGGCACAGGGCATTTTTGCGTGCCTCATCAGCTGATTGACTACACCAGTGGTCGTGAGCACACCTATTTTGCCGGTGATCTGGAGCAGGTGACCCACATCGATTTCAGCTACCCCTATACCGAATCTTTGCGAGAGCAATTGATTGCTGCACTGGCGGCCGAGGGATGCTCCTACAGCAGTCACGGCGTCTACGCGGCCACACAGGGGCCACGTCTTGAGACGGTGGCGGAAATTGCCCGCCTTGAGCGTGATGGCTGCGACATTGTTGGCATGACCGGTATGCCAGAAGCGGCGCTGGCTCGTGAGCTGGGGCTGGACTACGCGTGTCTGGCGCTGGTGGTCAACCCGGCCGCAGGCAAGTCGACGGCAATCATCACGATGGCCGAGATAGAGCAGGCGTTGCATGACGGCATGGGCAAGGTCAAGGCAACGCTGGCGCGGGTGTTGGCGGGTTGATTTGACCTTTTGAATTGGCGATGGCTGCGCCGCTGGACGTAGCCTCGCTCCGCTCTGCAACGGTTACGAAGTCAGCTGGGTTCAGCGTTTCTCGACCTTCGGCGGCAGCGGAGCAAACAGGGCTTCGATGTCGTCGTCGTGAAGCTTCCAGTCCCCGGCGGCTCGTCCGTCCAGCACGCCTGCCGCCAAATCCGACTTTTCCTGCTGCAAGTGCTGGATTTTCTCTTCCACAGTGCCGCGGGCGATCATCTTGTACACAAACACCGGTTTTTCCTGGCCGATTCGGTAGGCGCGGTCGGTCGCCTGATTTTCCGCCGCCGGGTTCCACCACGGGTCGTAATGGATCACGGTGTCGGCCTCGGTCAGGTTCAAGCCTACGCCACCCGCCTTCAGGCTGATCAGAAAGATCTGCAAGGTGCCGCTCTGGAACTCCTTCACCGGCGTGCGCCGGTCTCGGGTCTGGCCAGTGAGCAGGGCGTAGCGGATATTGCGTTTTTTCAGCTCAGCTTCGATCAGGCGAAGCATTGAGGTGAATTGTGAAAACAACAGGATGCGTCGACCTTCGGCAAAGAGTTCGTCGAGCATCTCCATCAAGCTGTCGAGCTTGCCCGAGGTGCTGCCTTTTTTCGGCGGTGTATCGCTGACCAGTCGCAGATCGCAGCACACCTGACGCAGTTTGAGCAGGGCTTCTAGAATGATGATCTGACTGCGCCCCAGCCCTTTGCGGGTGATTTCATCACGGACTTTTTTGTCCATCGCCAAACGCATGGTTTCGTATACGTCGCGCTGGGCTTCGTTGAGCTCGACCCAATGAATAATCTCGGTTTTGGGCGGCAGTTCGGTGGCGACCTGCTCTTTGGTGCGTCGCAACAGAAAGGGTTTGATTCGCGCATTGAGGTGCTGCAAGCGCTCGTCATTGCCGTGGCGTTCGATGGGCACCCGGTAGTTGCGGTTGAAGGCTTGCGCGTCACCCAGCCAGCCGGGCAGCAAGAAATGGAACAGCGACCACAGCTCGCCCAAGTGGTTTTCCAGCGGAGTACCACTCAGGCACAGACGTTGGCGCGCGGTCAGTTCACAGGCGGCTTGTGAGGCTTTGCTGCCGGGATTTTTGATGTACTGCGCTTCGTCGAGGATAAGGATGTGCAGAGGCAGTTTTGCCAGGTGCTCGATGTCCTTGGGCAGCAAAGCGTAGGTGGTCAGAATGAGGTCATAATCGTTCAGGTTCGCAAAGTGCTTTTTGCGGGTGGGGCCATACAGCGCCAGCACGTTGAGCTGCGGTGTGAAATGCGCCGCTTCGTCGAGCCAGTTGGGGATCAGGCTGGTGGGCATAATCACCATCGCGGGCCGATCAAGTCGCCCGGCGTTCTTTTCAGTAAGAATATGCGCCAGTGTTTGCAGGGTTTTACCCAGCCCCATGTCATCCGCAAGAATCCCGCCGACTTCCAGCTGGCGCAATGACTGCATCCAGCTCAGGCCTTCCAGTTGGTAGGGTCGCAGGGTGGCGTTGAGGCCTTCAGGGGCTGCGACGGTGAAGTCCTTGATGTCACGCAGGCGCTGAGCAAAACCGCGAATATGTTCGCCGCCTTCCCAGCGCAGAGGCAAGGCGTCCAGTGCATTGAGGCGCGGGGCATCGGCACTTTTGATGCGCAGTGCGGTTGCCCCCGGTTCGCCCAGGTAAAACTCATCGAGGGTGGCCAGCACGGGTTTAAGCCGCCCGTATGGCAGGGCCACTTGCAAGGGGCCGTGGTTACTGTTGGGCGTGGCCGGGATGTTCACCAGAATCAGTTCGTCATCTCGACGTTTGGCAAGTCTTTCGGGGCTGAGAATGTCGGTGTGCGAACGCATCAGGTTGAGCAGGATCGGCAGCAGGCTCAGGCGCTGG
Organism: Pseudomonas sp. TMW22091; assembly: GCF_022496705.1. Lineage (NCBI taxonomy): Bacteria > Pseudomonadati > Pseudomonadota > Gammaproteobacteria > Pseudomonadales > Pseudomonadaceae > Pseudomonas > Pseudomonas sp. TMW22091. The sequence goes on along the minus strand of NZ_SCFI01000004.1, from coordinate 324,531 downwards.
CCGTTGACGATGATGCCCAGTTCCAGATCAAACCAGTCGTGTTCCGGCGCTTCTTCGACGTTGGCGTACCATTCTTCGACGGGGCTGAGATCAAATCCGAAGTCTTCATCAACCAACAACTCCCAGCCCTGTTCGCGCAAGCCGGCCATATGGTTGAGGGTGAAGTTGAGCCACGCACTGTCATTGACCATTTCGAACAATTCGCCCGCACTTTCAGGCAGTGCTTTGCTCTGGCGTGTCGCAATTTTGAACCCCAGCTCACGCAGTTGCTCTCGGTAGGCGTTTTCTGCGTTGGGATGACGCTTGATGCGCAGCGTTTGATGCTCCTGACGAACCAGGACGTCTGTATTTTTTTGCCCGCTGACGTAATGCTCAAGGTAATTGAAAGACAAGGCGGCACGATGCTGGGTATAGCGCTGCATTTTGCCGTTACGCGGTTCAAAGGCGCTGAATTCGGCACTGGCGAGCCATAGGCGTGGCACGGGTTGCACGTCATCGATCAAGACTTCAGGCAGGTTGGCAGGTCGGCGTGAATCGAGTACGGCCTGGAGTTTTTCCAGAAGCTCGGCGTCCTGGGCAGCGGCAGGGTAGTTCAAGGTGTCTTCAATCTTCAGTAATACAGCAGCGGTATGCTTGCAGTTAACGCGAACAGGGCACGTACAGTGCGCGCTGACCAAGAGCAGAGTACCTTTGGCCGACTCGCGCAGTTGAATGGTCTGGCGATAAGTGTTGTCACTTGAGCCTTGGCAACTGGCTGTGATCAGGCTGTTGCCGACCTGGGCAATTCTGACACGGTTTTCCAGAGCGTAGCGACGGCCACGCTCCAGGCTTTGTTCTTTGAAGCGGCTGACCCACGTCGGTGCGAGCGGTTTGGTCAGCCGGGGTGTCGTGCTCAAGGTCATGGCTGTGTCATTCAATAGCCATCAAGAAGCCTTCGGCGTCAGGCGCTCAAAGAGCGCTTCCAGAGTGTTGAAGCGTTCATCTGCACGCTCCATGGGCACCATGAACTTGAACAGGGTTGCGCCTTCGAACTTGTAGCGGTTGGGTTGGCCCTGAATCAGTTTGATCAGCACCAGCGGATCAACCGGGGTGTCGGAGGCAAACTCGATCCGGCCGCCTTGGGGGCCAGCGTCGACCTTTTTGATGCCCAATTGCTCGGCCTTCAATTTCAACGCGGTGATGCGCACCAGATTTTTGGTCGGTTCAGGCAGCAGGCCGAAGCGGTCGATCATTTCAACCTGCAAGTCCTTAAGGCCTTCTTCGTCACTGGCGTTGGCAATGCGTTTGTAAAGGATCAGCCGTGCGTGAACATCGGGCAGGTAGGCCTCGGGGATCAAGGCCGGGACGCGCAGGTTGATTTCCGGCCCGCCACCCAGTGGCTGGTCAAGGTTGGGTTGTTCGCCCTTGCGGATCGACTTGACTGCACGTTCGAGCATTTCCATGTACAGCGTGAAGCCCACAGCTTGTATCTGACCGCTTTGACCGTCGCCCAACAGTTCACCCGCGCCACGGATTTCGAGGTCGTTGGTGGCCAGAACAAAACCGGCGCCAAGGTCTTGGGTGTTGGCAATGGCTTCGAGGCGCTTTTGCGCATCGCCGGTGATTTGTTTGCGTGGCGGTGTCAGCAAATAGGCATACGCCTGGTGGTGACTGCGCCCCACACGGCCACGCAATTGGTGCAACTGCGCCAGGCCGAATTTGTCGGCACGCTCGATGATAATGGTGTTGGCGCTCGGCACGTCGATACCGGTCTCGATGATGGTCGAGGCGATCAGTACGTTAAAACGCTTGTGATAAAAGTCGCTCATTACCTGTTCGAGTTCGCGCTCACGCATCTGCCCATGGCCAATACCGATGCGGGCTTCGGGCACCAGCTCAGCAAGGTCGGCGGCGCATTTCTCGATGGTTTTAACATCGTTGTGCAGGTAATAAACCTGACCGCCACGCAGCAATTCACGCAGCAAGGCTTCTTTGATCGTGCTGTTGTTTTGCTCCATGACGAAGGTGCGCACCGACAGGCGACGAGCCGGCGGCGTGGCAATGATCGACAGGTCGCGCATGCCCGACACGGCCATGTTCAGCGTACGCGGGATTGGCGTGGCAGTGAGGGTCAGAATATCGACTTCACTGCGCAGGGCTTTGAGCTGTTCTTTCTGACGAACCCCGAAGCGGTGCTCTTCGTCGATGATCACCAGACCCAGATTTTTGATCTTGACGTCGTCTTGCAGCAGTTTGTGGGTGCCGATGACGATATCGATTTTGCCTTCGGCCAGATCGGCCACAGCGGCGTTGATTTCTTTGGCCGATTTGAAGCGGCTCATGACCTCAACCCGTACCGGCCAGTCGGCGAAACGGTCGCGGAAACTGTTGTAGTGCTGCTGGGCGAGCAGGGTGGTGGGCACCAAAATGGCCACCTGACGACCGCCATGTACCGCAATAAAGGCGGCGCGCATGGCCACTTCGGTTTTGCCGAAGCCCACGTCGCCACACACCAGGCGGTCCATCGGTTTGGGCGACAGCATGTCGGCGCGCACGGCTTCGATGGTGGTTTGCTGGTCGGGGGTTTCTTCAAACGGGAAACCCGCGCTGAAGGTTGCGTAGTCGGCCTTGGGGTCTTCAAAGGCATAGCCTTCGCGGGCGGCGCGACGGGCGTAAATATCAAGCAGTTCAGCGGCCACGTCACGCACTTGCTCGGCGGCTTTGCGCTTGGCTTTCTGCCAGGTTTCCGAACCCAGGCGGTGCAGTGGCGCCAGTTCGTCGTCGCTGCCGGTGTAGCGAGCGATCAAGTGCAGGTTGGCCACCGGCACGTAAAGCTTGGCGCCTTCGGCGTATTCGAGGGTCAGGAACTCGGCGATCTGATTGTCGACTTCAAGGGTGGCCAGCCCTTGGTAGCGGCCCACGCCGTGGTCGATGTGTACCACGGGGGCGCCTTCGCGCAGTTCGGTGAGGTTTTTGATGACCGCATCATTATTGGCGTCGGCGCGTTTGTCGCGGCGCCGACGTTGCATGACGCGTTGACCGAACAAGGGGCTTTCGGCAATCAGGGCCAGCGCTGGATCGTCCAGCAACAGGCCTTCATCCAGCGGGGCGATGGTGATTGCCAGGCGATGTTTGCTGGAGACGAAATCGCTCCAGCCATCGACCGTTTTAGGCTTCAGTTTCAGGCGATCAAGCAGCTCCAGCAGCACTTCACGGCGGCCGGCCGATTCAGCCGTAAACAGTACCCGGCCCTCGAACTGGTCTAAAAAGCCTGCCAGTGCGTGCAGCGGTTGGTTGGCCTTGGCTTCAATCGCCAGATTGGGCAGCTTTTGAGCCGCAAAGCGCTCGCCGCTGCTGCCAGGCTCCACGTCGTCCTGACTGACCACCACGCGGGGCCAGTTTTTCAGGCGGGCGAAGCAGTCCTCAACCGGCAAAAACAATTCGGCAGGAGGCAGCAACGGGCGCGATGGATCTACGCGGCGTTCTTCATAGCGGTTGCGTACGTCCGACCAGAAGTTTTCGCAGGCTTTTTCAACGCCAGGCAGCGAGAACACCTGGGTGTCTGCGGGCAGGTAGTCGAACAGTGTCGAGGTTTCGTCGAAAAACAACGGCAGGTAGTACTCGATGCCGGCGGGTGTAATCCCGCTGCTTAAGTCTTGAAAGATCGGGCAGCGACGGAAGTCGACATCGAAGCGTTCGCGAAAGCGTGCCTTGAAGCGTGTGACGGCATCTTTTTGTAGCGGGAATTCACGGGCGGGCAACAGGCGAACCGATTCAACTTTGTCGATGGAACGCTGGGTTTCCGGGTCGAAGGTGCGCAGGGTTTCGATTTCGTCGTCGAACAGGTCGATGCGGTAGGGCAGTTTGCTGCCCATCGGGAACAAGTCGATAAGCGCGCCGCGTACCGCAAATTCCCCGTGTTCATACACGGTATCGACGCAACGATAACCGCTGGCTTCGAGGCGGGTGCGCATTTGCTCGACGTCCAGCTTCTGGCCGATGTCCAGCACCAGGCTGCTACCGAGCAGGAACTTGGTTGGCGCCAGCCGATGTAGGGCCGTGGTAATCGGCACTACCAAAACGCCATGACTCAGCTCGGGTAGCCGGTACAAACTGGCAATACGCTGGGAAATGATGTCTTGGTGGGGCGAGAACAGGTCGTAGGGCAGGGTTTCCCAGTCGGGGAAATGCAGCACCGGCAAATCGGGCGCAAAAAACCTTAATTCCTGCTCAAGACGCTCGGCGCTTTGGCTGTCCGCTGTCAGCAGCAGTGTAAAGCGCTTGGCAGCGCTGGCGGCTTCGGCAATGGCCAGGCTCAGGGCGGCACCGGGCAGGTTGCTCCAGTGCTGTTTACCTGCCGTAGCAGGGAGTTTCGGTAGACGCAGGACGGGCACGGAAGGTTGAGCTCCAAGCGTTGCGGCAAAGTCGGCAAGTGTAACGGGCCAAGGGGCTGGCTGTCAGTTACCGTCTTTTAAGCGCCATTGAAATCAGCGGGTGTGAACGAACATGGGGGCGAAAGAGGCGCAGCGCAAGGGTATTTCACCCGGGAAAAGTGATGGTTTAGATTTTTTTTCGCCTATATTCGTTGGGGCTTAATCGTTTCAGTGATGGAGTGTGACAGGCGTGCATTGCCCCTGCTTGGGCACGGCGGCATAATGTAGCCCCTTTTTTCAGCCCCTACATGTGGAAGGTTCCCGTGACTCAGAAGCCCGACCAGTGTCTTGGTGAATGGATCGACCGTGAAGCACTCGCAGAAGCGATGATTCCGCTAATCGGCCAGCTTTACCGCAATAACAACGTGGTGAGCTCGATCTATGGCCGCAGCCTGATCAACCGTTCAGTCATTGCGATTCTTAAAGCGCACCGCTTTGCTCGCCACCGTCAGTCCGATGACATTGAATTGTCCGTGCACGATACTTTCCCGCTGCTCAAAGCAATGAGCGAGCTCAAGCTCGGCGCTGCTTCGGTAGACCTGGGCAAGCTGGCCGTCAAGTTCAAGGCTGAGGGCAATGGGCGTACTGCCGAGCAGTTCGTTCGTGATGAGTTGGCCGATGTCGTGGGTCAGCAGAATGCTGCAGCTCGTAAAGGCACCGACGTTGTACTGTACGGCTTCGGTCGTATCGGTCGTCTGCTGGCGCGCATCCTGATCGAAAAAACCGGTGGCGGCGACGGCCTGCGTCTGCGTGCCATCGTCGTGCGCAAAGGTGCCGAAAACGACCTGGTCAAGCGCGCAAGCCTGTTGCGTCGTGATTCGGTTCACGGCCCGTTCGACGGCACCATTGTGGTGGATGAAGAAAACAACACCATCACCGCCAACGGTAACCTGATTCAGGTGATCTACGCGAAGAATCCGACCGAGGTGGATTACACCCAGTACGGCATTGAAAACGCACTGCTGGTGGACAACACCGGTGTATGGCGTGATGCCGAAGGTCTGGGCCAGCACTTGCAGTGCCCTGGGATTGACCGTGTGGTGCTGACCGCGCCGGGCAAGGGCAAGCTGAAAAACATCGTTCATGGTATCAACCACGGCGAAATCACTGCTGACGACAAGATCGTCTCGGCGGCCTCCTGCACCACCAACGCCATCGTGCCGGTGCTCAAGGCGGTCAATGACAAGTTCGGTATCGTCAACGGTCACGTTGAAACGGTTCACTCGTACACCAACGACCAGAACCTGATCGACAACTTCCACAAAGGCGATCGCCGTGGTCGTAGCGCCGCGCTGAACATGGTGATCACCGAGACCGGTGCAGCGACTGCAGCTGCCAAGGCTCTGCCTGAGCTGGCCGGCAAGCTGACCGGTAATGCGATTCGCGTGCCTACGCCGAACGTATCGATGGCGATCCTCAACCTCAACCTTGAGAAGCCGGCGACTCGTGAAGAAATGAACGAGTACCTGCGTCACATGGCGCTGCACTCCGATCTGCATAAGCAGATCGATTTCGTGAGCTCGCAAGAAGTTGTGTCCACTGACTTCGTAGGTTCGCGTCACGCCGGTGTGGTGGATGCTGAAGCAACTATCTGCAATGACAACCGCGTTGTGCTGTACGTGTGGTACGACAACGAATTCGGTTACAGCTGCCAGGTAGTGCGTGTGATGGAAGACATGGCCGGGGTTAACCCGCCAGCGTTCCCGCGCTAAGCAACCGCAGCAACTGAAAACGCCCCGACATGTCGGGGCGTTTTTGTGTGTGCTGTCATTTACTTTTGTAGCAGCTGCCGCAGGCTGCGTCCGGCGGTGAAACCGTCGCAAAACCTTCTCTCAAACACACCGCGAACGCAGGCTTAACGATCGCTGCGCAATCCGACGCAGCCTGCGGCAGTGCTACGGAGCGTGAGTTAGGCGTTACCCGGTACTGCCGATTGCGCCGTACGCAGTTGGTGCTGATTGCCACGAAACAGCACCACGGTTGCGATCAAGCCCAACACAGCAGCGCCAGTCAACCACAGGCCGGGAGCCGCTTTGTTATCCAGCACATGGATCAGGTAGGTACAAGCGGCTGGGGTAAAGCCACCGAACGTTGCGGTCGCCAGGCTGTAAGCCAGCGAAAAACCGGTGGTGCGTACTTCAATCGGCATGATTTCAGTCAGCGCGACAACCATTGCGCCGTTGTACGAGCCATAGAGGAATGACAGCCACAACTCGACCATCAGCAAATGGCTGAAGCTTGGGTTGGCCACCAGCCATGACAAGGCCGGGTAGGCGGTCAAAATGGCCAGAATAGTCGAGCCCAGCAGCAGTGGCTTGCGCCCGATCTTGTCAGACAGCGAACCCATGACCGGCAGCCAGAAGAAGTTCGACAGGCCGATGCACACGGTCACCAGCAAGGCTTGCAGATCCGTCAGGTTCAGTTCTGCCTTGCCGAAGGTCGGGGTGTAGGCGGTGATCAGGTAGAACGACACGGTGGTCATGATCACCAGGGCCATGCCGCCGAGGACCAGGCCAAAGTTTTGTCCTACGGAACGCACGATTTCGCGCAGCGTGGGGTGATGCTTGCGGGCTTCAAACTCCGGGGTTTCTTGCATGGATTTACGGATGACAAAGATCACCGGCACGATCATGCAGCCAATCAGGAAGGGGATGCGCCAGCCCCATTCGCCCATTTCTGCGGGACTTAGCCAGTGGTTCAGGCCCACGCCCAGCAAGCCGGCAAACACCACCGCGGCTTGTTGACTGGCCGACTGCCAGCTTACGAAGAAGCCTTTGCGACCCGGGGTGGCAATCTCTGCCAGATAGACCGAAACCCCGCCCAGCTCAACGCCAGCAGAGAAGCCTTGCAGTAGACGGCCCAACAGTACCAACAGGGGGGCGGCGACGCCCAGCGTGGAATAGCCCGGCACACAGGCAATCAGCACTGTGCCCATGGCCATCAGGGCCAGTGTAATGATCAGGCCTTTACGGCGGCCGTGGCGGTCGATGTAAGCACCCAGAAAAATGGCACCCAGAGGGCGCATCAGGAAACCGGCGCCGAAAGTCGCCAGGGCAAGCATCAGTGAGGCAAAAGCGCTTTCGCTCGGGAAGAAGGTTTTGGCGATGGCCGTGGCATAAAAGCCGAAGACCATAAAGTCGAACATCTCAAGAAAGTTACCGCTGACAACGCGAAAAATCGCCTTGCCCGTGCCCGTACTGGAGGCCATCAGAAATCACCCGCTGTTATCTGTTTTATGCGTAATCCATGTTTTTTTGCTTGTCCGCACTGCAAGGGCATGGCGTTCGCTTTCCCCACAACAGTTTTGTAACCATATGTGTATCAAAATATGTAGGCAACTGTTGTGGGGACTACAGGGCAGGTCAGGGGGCAAGTTTCATCAACGTCTTACGCAGGTTTTCGGGCAAGCCGTCGGGCGCAAGCCAGATGCCGAGATAGGTTTTGGCCAATGCCGGGTTCTGGCTGGTGAAAATGACGCTGCCATTTCGCTCAAGGTGCAGGCCGCGCTGTGGTGAGAAGTTCAAGGCGAAGCGATCACCCCGTTTAATATCGCCGAAACTGTCTTGCAATTTTTTCAGCTCGGGTTTGAGGGGGGTCAATACGGTTGGCGGATGTTGGCGCTCAAGGATGGTGGCGGAAGCTTTGGTGATATCGCTGTGTTTCAGGTCGCGTAGATAGAACAGTTCCAGGCGCAGGTCGCGCTGCTGATCGAACGCTTGTTGAGGCGTCACGCCCGGCGCGGTGTACAGCGCGGCAGCGTAAATATCGGCCCATAGGTAAGTCAGCACGACTTGGCCTTGGCGCGGCAGGACTACAGAGCCATCGCGCCATAGCGCCGGGAACGCGGCGTCTTTTATCTGCGCGGCATCGTCGGCCGCTGCGGTGGCGCTGCAGGCTAATAAAAGAACGATCAACAACTGACGCATGCTGGCGATCCTGATCGATAGGTTGTTTGAGGTTATGTCAGTTTTAACAGGTGTGTGGGGTGCATTGAGTCCCTTCACCCTTCTGGAAGTCAGGGTGAATGGTTGCTGATTGTGTAGTGAATGCAAAAATAGCCAACGACCAGACCAAGGGTTAATGTTCGCAGCGTTCAGGCTTCTATAGACTGTGCCCCACGTTTTGATCTTTCATGGCGCTGACCGCGACATGATTTAGCCGTAGGTGCCCAAAGCGGTGCCACGGCCTGTTCTGAGGAGTACGCATGGCTGTCTACAACTACGACGTAGTGGTACTGGGCTCTGGCCCGGCAGGAGAAGGTGCGGCAATGAACGCCGCAAAAGCTGGGCGCAAGGTGGCGATGGTGGATAGCCGGCGTCAGGTTGGCGGCAACTGCACGCACTTGGGCACGATCCCGTCCAAAGCCTTGCGTCACTCGGTTCGCCAGATCATGCAATTCAACACCAATCCGATGTTTCGGGCCATTGGTGAGCCGCGTTGGTTCTCGTTCCCGGACGTACTGAAAAGCGCCGAGAAGGTTATTTCCAAGCAAGTGGCTTCGCGCACCGGATACTACGCACGTAACCGTGTCGACCTGTTCTTCGGTACCGGCAGCTTTACCGATGAGCAAACCATTGAAGTGGTCTGCACCAACGGCGTTGTCGAAACCCTGATGGCCAAGCAAATCATTATTGCCACCGGCTCGCGTCCGTATCGCCCGGCAGATATCGATTTCACTCACTCGCGTATCTACGATAGCGACACCATCCTCAGTCTGGGCCACACACCGCGTAAGCTGATTGTTTACGGAGCAGGTGTGATCGGTTGCGAATACGCGTCGATCTTCAGTGGTCTGGGGGTGTTGATTGAGCTGGTGGATAACCGCGAGCAACTGCTGAGCTTCCTCGATTCCGAGATCTCGCAAGCGCTGAGCTACCACTTCAGCAACAACAACATCACCGTTCGCCATAACGAAGAATATGAGCGGGTAGAAGGCGTCGAAAACGGCGTGATCCTGCACCTCAAGTCCGGCAAGAAGATCAAGGCGGACGCCTTGCTCTGGTGTAACGGCCGTACCGGTAACACTGACCTGCTGGGGCTGGAGAACATCGGCATCAAGCCCAACGGTCGTGGTCAGATCACCGTTGATGAAAACTACCGCACCACCGTGCCAAACATTTTCGCCGCAGGCGATGTGATTGGTTGGCCGAGTCTGGCCAGTGCTGCTCACGACCAGGGCCGTTCGGCCGCTGGCAGCATCGTCGACAACGGCAGCTGGCGCTTCGTCAATGACGTGCCAACCGGGATTTATACCATTCCCGAGATCAGCTCCATCGGCAAGAACGAGCAAGAGCTGACCCAGGCCAAAGTGCCTTATGAAGTGGGCAAGGCGTTCTTCAAGAGCATGGCGCGGGCGCAGATTGCCGGTGAGCCTCAGGGCATGCTGAAAATCCTGTTCCACCGTGAAACCCTTGAAGTGCTGGGCGTTCACTGCTTCGGTTATCAGGCTTCAGAAATCGTGCACATCGGCCAGGCGATCATGAATCAGCCGGGCGAGCTCAATACCCTTAAGTATTTTGTGAACACCACGTTCAACTACCCGACCATGGCTGAAGCCTATCGGGTAGCGGCTTACGATGGCCTTAACCGGCTTTTTTAAGCGGCTCCGGCCGGTGGCCTGAGCCGGCCGGGGAGACCGATTTCAGCCATTCCCAAGGGTGGCAGTGGCCAAACCGGGAAAGTCTGTAATCAGGCTGTCGACGCCGAAATCAGCGAGCCTGCGCATCAGCGCAGGTTCGTTGACTGTCCATACCGACACATGCAAACCCTGACGCTGGGCTTTGGCCAGACGTTCCGGGGTGCAGAGTGTCCAGTTCAATGCCAGCAGGTCACAGCCATAGCTTTGTGCGACCTTGATCGGGTCAAGCCAGGCGTATTCGGCGACCAGTCCACGCGACAAGTCCGGTGTCAGTTCCAGTGCGGCTTTAAGTACTTCGCGGGAGCTGGAGGTGACGGTGACTTTGTCCATCAAGCCATGACGTTCAGCCATCTCGCGAATCGCCAGCACGGTACTGGCTGCCCGCGTACGTGATGCACTTTTGACTTCAAGCTGCCAATGCTCGAAGTTACATTTTTCGAACAGTTCTTCCAGTCTCGGGATCGGGCAAGGCTGCAACCAGCCCGGGCCGCCTTTGCGTGCGTCATAGGTCATCAGGTCGGCTGCGGTGTGCTCGATCACTTTGCCGCGTCGGTCAGTGGTGCGCTTGAGGGTGGGGTCGTGAATCACCATCAGCTCGCCATCTTTGGACAAGTGCAGGTCGAGTTCGCAGCGACGAACGCCATGCTTGAGGCATTGCTCAAAGCTTGCGAGGGTGTTTTCCGGTGCTTCGCCTTTGGCGCCGCGATGGCCATAAATCAGGGTCACAGGTACTCCTTATAAGGGTGCGCGCAGCTTGAGTGATTACTCGGCTGCGGATTCGTGTTGTTCGCGGGCGAGGCGGCGTGCCTGTGCCTGTTTTTGCAAAATGTACCGTGCCAGCAACTGGCGCTGGGTGTCATTGAGGGCTTCGAATTCGGTGTCGATCACGTAACCTTCATCTTCGGCACGGCACGTGACAACGCGGGCACGCAGCAGCAAACCCAACGCTTGGGGCATCAGCACCAGCTTCAGAGACAGATGGGTATCCACGGGCAATGGCTGTTTCTGGTGAAACTCAATGCCACCTTCTGAAAGCTTCACCGGTTGCAGTTCACCGATTTTGCCCAACACTGTTTGCGCCACAATCTGGCTGAGCAGATCTACGCGTTTATTGAGTGTTTTAAGGTAGCTGGAAAGGGTGCGGTCACGTTCGCTGATCTGGCGCAGCAGGTGCTGGGATTCGAATTCGCTGAGGTGCAGTTCGCTGAGCAAATTGAACAATGGTGACGCATCCTGCAACACTTCGCCGCTCGCGGCGTCGGAGCCCGACAGCGGGGTTATTTCCAGTGCGATCAGATCCTCGATACGGTAGTATTCGCGGCGATCTTCTTCATTTAATGTCGACATGGCGAACCCATGATGGCGGCTGTGGTCTGAGTGTAAAGCTGCTTATCAGGCCTCGCCACAAGGACGTCTTCTTTTCCCTCGAACAAGCCCCGACATGTTCAGACCTCTCTTCGTATTTATCGGCACGCGTTATACCCGTGCAAAGCGTCGCAATCATTTTGTGTCGTTCATTTCTCTGACTTCAATGATCGGACTCGCCCTCGGCGTGGTCGTCATGATTGTGGTGTTATCAGTGATGAACGGCTTCGATCATGAAATGCGCACCCGCGTGTTGGGCATGGTGCCCCACGCGACCATCGTCGGCGATCAACCGATCAGCGACTGGCAAAGCCTGGCCGCCAAGGTTCAGCAAAACCCCAAGGTGGAGGCCGTAGCGCCGTTCACCCAGATGCAAGGGCTGCTGACCCATGACGGCAATGTGCAGAAAGTGCTGCTCAATGCCATCGACCCGGCGCAGGAGCGCAAGGTTTCGATCATTGATCACTTTATGCTTGAAGGGCAGCTCGATTCGTTGACCCCCGGCAGTTTCGGCATCGTGATAGGCGACAAGGCCGCTAAACAGCTGGGCGTTGGCATCGGCGACAAGCTGACCTTCGTTGCGCCGGAAGTTACCGTAACGCCTGCCGGGATGTTCCCGCGCATGAAGCGTTTCACGGTGCAGGGCATTTTCCATGTGGGTGCCGGTGAAATTGACGGCTACCTGGGTGTCACCAACCTGCAGGATCTGGCGCGCTTGCAGCGTTGGAAGCCTGACCAGGTGCAAGGCCTGCGGTTGAAGTTCAACGACCTGTTCGAGGCGCCGCGTGCAGCCTGGGACATTGCCCAGCAGTTGGGTGAAAGCCATTACTACGCCCGTGACTGGACTCGCACCCACGGCAACCTCTATCAAGCCATTCGCATGGAAAAAGCCATGATTGGCTTACTGTTGTTGCTGATTGTGGCCGTGGCCGCGTTCAACATCATTTCCACGCTGGTGATGGTGGTCAATGACAAGAAAGGCGACATCGCCATTCTGCGCACCTTGGGTGCGACGCCGGGCACGATCATGGCGATCTTCATGGTGCAAGGCACTGTGATCGGAGTGGTCGGCACGGCTATTGGCGCGGTGCTGGGCATGCTTGCAGCACTCAATGTCAGTGCTGCGATCTCGGCCCTTGAAGGGCTGATCGGTCACAAGTTTCTCAATGCTGATGTGTATTTCATCGACTACCTGCCTTCGCAGTTGCAAGCGCAGGATGTGTTGATGGTCTGCGGTGCAGCATTGGTTCTGAGTTTCCTCGCGACCTTGTACCCGGCTTGGCGTGCTGCACGCACCCAGCCTGCGCAGGCGCTTCGTTATGAGTGAGTTGGGCATGAAAGAACAAGCAGTGTTGAGTTGCCGCGACCTGGGCAAGTCCTACGAGGAAGGCCCGGAGTCTGTGGTGGTGTTGTCGGGTTTGCAGCTCGAACTGCATCCCGGTGAGCGCGTGGCGATTGTCGGTACGTCGGGCTCGGGTAAAAGTACCTTGCTCAACCTGCTCGGTGGCCTCGATACGCCCACCAGCGGCAGCGTGTGGCTGGCGGGTGAAGAACTCTCAGCGCTGGGTGAAAAGGCCCGCGGCCTGTTGCGCAATCGCTCGTTGGGTTTTGTGTATCAGTTCCACCACCTGCTGCCCGAGTTCACGGCGCTCGAAAACGTCTGCATGCCGCTGTTAATCGGCAAAACACCGATCCCGGAGGCGCGCGAGCGTGCCACCGCGTTGCTGACCCGTGTGGGGTTGGGCCATCGTCTGGAGCACAAGCCGGCCGAGCTGTCGGGTGGCGAACGCCAGCGTGTGGCCATTGCCCGTGCGCTGGTCAACAAACCGGGGCTGGTGATGCTCGACGAGCCCACGGGCAACCTCGATTCGCATACCGCTCAAGGCATTCAGGACTTGATGCTTGAACTCAGCACCTCGATGCGCACAGCGTTTCTGGTGGTGACTCACGACATGAGCCTGGCCCGGCAGATGGACCGCGTGTTGCACCTTCAAGAAGGTCGCCTGAGCGCGATGTGATCGGCCAAACCCGACGCCGTTTTTTGGGGTCGGGTCTTTTATTTTCATACGGTGCCCGCGAATGTTCAGACCGTTATCGATTTTTATCGGCACGCGCTATACCCGCGCCAAGCGCCGCAATCGTTTTGTTTCGTTTATTTCCATGACGTCGATGATCGGCCTCGCCCTTGGCGTGCTGGCGATGATCGTGGTGTTGTCGGTGATGAACGGTTTTCAGCGTGAAATGAGTAACCGCATTCTCGGCATGGTGCCGCATGCCACCGTGGTGGGCGTCAAGCCTATTGATGACTGGCGGCCAGTGGCTCAGGCGGCGATGAAGAATCCGCAAGTCACCGCTGCGGTGCCGTTTACCGAAATGGACGGCATGCTTTCCTATAAGGGTTCGATGCAGCCGATTCAGATCAGCGGCATCGATCCGGCGCAGGAAGGCAAGGTGTCGATCGTCACCCAGCATATTGTGCAAGGCAAGCTCGACGACCTTAAGCCCGGCGAGTTTGGTGTGGTGCTGGGCGACATTACCGCGCGGCGCTTCCGTCTGGCGGTGGGTGACAAAATCACCTTGATCGTGCCCGAAGCCAGCACCGCGCCGGGCGGGATTACCCCGCGTCTACAGCGGTTGAACGTGGTGGGCATCTTCAAGGTCGGGGCAGAGCTGGACGGCACCATGGGGCTTGTCCATATGGCCGATGCGGCAGCCATTCAGCACTGGGAGCCGAATCAGGTGCAAAGCGTGCGTCTGGCGGTCAAGGACTTGTACGCGGCGCCCCAGGTTTCGCAGCAGATCGTGGCCGGCCTGGGTGCCGATTACAAAGCAGATGACTGGACTCACACCCAAGGCAGTCTGTTCAGTGCCATGAAGATGGAAAAGACCATGATTGGTCTGTTGTTGCTCATGATCGTTGCCGTGGCGGCGTTCAATATCATTGCCACCTTGATCATGGTGGTGAATGACAAAGGGGCGGACATTGCCATCTTGCGCACCATTGGTGCCACACCGCGCCAGATCATGGCGATTTTTATGGTGCAGGGCACGGTGATTGGCATTGTCGGTACGTTGATTGGCGGCGTGCTGGGTGTGATTGCAGCGCTCAATGTCAGCGAACTGGTGGGCTGGATGGAGCGGGTATCAGGGCAACACATTTTCAGTTCGGACGTGTATTTCGTCAGCAACCTGCCTTCTGAATTGCAAGGCGCGGATGTGGCGTTGATTTGCGGTGCGGGCTTTGTGCTGAGCTTTTTGGCGACACTGTATCCGGCGTACCGGGCGGCGAAAATTCAACCGGCGCATGCGTTGCGTTATTCGTGATCGCAGAAAGTCCCTCACCACGCCTCTCCCGGAGGGAGAGGGGACTGATGGGTGGCATTGCGCAGATCGGATTTTGCTTTTAGTTCCCTCTCCCTCTGGGAGGGGGCTAGGGTGAGGGTTGCTTTTCTGGCAGCTCAATCACAAACCGCGTCACCCCATCCTGTGACTCAGCTCGAATCTGCCCGCCATGGGCGCGAATGATCGACTGCGTGATCGCCAGACCCAACCCCGCATGCTCACTGCTGCCTTCGCGCCTTGCCGGATCGGCCCGATAAAACCGGTCAAACAGGCGCGGCAGCAAATCGGCGGGAATGCCGGTGCCGCTGTTTTCAATAACAATGCGCACGCCAGTCGCCGACGCCCCTATCAGCACTTTGATGACTCCCCCGGTCGGCGTGTAGCGCAGTGCGTTATCCAGCAGGTTGGACAGGGCGCGACGCAACATGCTGCGGTCACCCACTATTTGCCCGTCACCCTCGCGGCTGAGTTCAATCTGCGAGTCCTCTGCCAGCAACGCATAAAATTCCAGCAGGGCATCCACTTCCGTGGCCAACTCAAGCGGCTCGCGACGCGGTGCCAGCAAGCCATGATCAGCTTTGGCCAGGTACAGCATGTCGTTGACCAGTTGCGCCATCCATTGCAGCTCTTCAAGGTTGCTGTGCAGGGTCTCGCGGTACTCGTCAATGCTTCTGGGGCGGGTCAGGGTCACTTGGGTGTGGGTCAGCAGATTCGACAGGGGGGTACGCAATTCATGCGCAATATCGGCGGAGAACGCCGACAGTCGCTGAAAAGAATCATCCAGACGTTCCAGCATGGCATTGAACGCCCCGGCCAGTTCGGCCAGTTCGGCAGGCATGTCCTGCTGCGGCAGGCGGGCGTTTAGGGAGTCGGCCGAAACGCTGGCTGCAATCGCGCTCATGCGGCGCAAGGGTCGCAAGCCGCTACGGGCCGCCCACGCACCGAGAAGCGCCGTGGCCAGTGCTGAGAGGCCGACGGTGAGCCATATCAGGTGCTGCATGCGTTGCAGGAAGTGTTGGTGGTGGGTGATGTCCAGCAGCAATGTCAGACGTGGTTCACCAGTTGTGTCAGGAAGTGGGTTGAGTACCCGGTAATCCGTGCCATTTATTTGCAGGCTTCCCAATCCGGGGTGAGCGGGCAGTACATCCGGCAAACTCTGAGAGCTGTCAAACCAGACGTCACCGTCAGGGCTGCGCACTCGCATCGTCAGGTCAGGCTGTTGGCGAAGGTTCTCCAGCAGGTCAGGCAAGCGCTGCTTGAATCGTTCAAGGGTGTCGGCGTTTTGCAATGTGCTGCGCAGGACGGCGAGACGGCTCTCCATCAATTGTTGGTCGAGTTCGGCGAAGTGCGCCTCGCTGGCCCGGCCGAACAGCACTCCGGCCAACAGCGACACCACTGCGGTGCAGGCGGCAAACAGCAATGCCAACCGACTGCTCAGTGACAGGCGGGGCATCAATGGGCGCGCTCTTCTAGCACGTAACCCATGCCGCGTACGGTATGGATCAGCTTATGTTCGTGGTTGTCGTCGATTTTCAGACGCAGGCGACGAATCGCCACTTCGATGACGTTGGTGTCGCTGTCGAAGTTCATGTCCCAGACCTGTGACGCAATCAGAGATTTGGGCAAGACTTCGCCCTGACGGCGCAGCAGCAGTTCGAGCAAGGCAAATTCTTTGGCGGTCAGGTCGATGCGCTGGCCGTTGCGCTCGACACGGCGCCGTATCAAATCGAGGCGCAGGTCGGCCAGTTGCAGGCTGGTTTCTTGCGTTGTGCTGCTGCCACGGCGCAGCAGGCTGCGCACCCGAGCCAGTAGCTCCGAGAATGCAAAAGGTTTGACCAAGTAGTCGTCAGCGCCCAGTTCCAGGCCGTGTACGCGATCTTCGACGGCATCGCGGGCGGTCAGAAACAGCACGGGCATGTCCAGCCCGGCACTGCGCACAGCGTGTAAAATTTGCCAGCCATCACGCCCGGGCAACATGACGTCGAGAATAAGCAGGTCGTAATCACCGGTCAGGGCCAGGTGCTGGCCCATGATGCCGTCTGCCGCCAGCTCGGTGGTAAACCCGGCTTCGCTCAATCCCTGACGCAGGTATTGGCCGGTTTTGGCCTGGTCTTCGACAATCAGCAGCTTCATGGGTGGCTCATCCAAAAATATCCTCAGCCTTATACATGGGGCCGGAGAATGTAGGTCCAATCTGACAAACTTGTAATCTTGCGGTCAGTTGAATGCCAGTAGCGGTCGATAAAGTGGTGCTAAGTATTTTGCGTTCTGGGAGTGAGTATGCGTATTCGTAGCGGTTTGTCTCTGGCTGGGTGCTGGTTGGCGTTAAGTTTGCCGGTGATGGCGTCGCCTGCAAGCCAATTGGATTTTGGTCATCCAGCACCTGCCGCCAGCGCTACGCGCACGGTGGAGGTGGACATGAGCGACATCGCGTTCAGTCCCAAATCTTTGGACGTCAAGGCCGGGGAAACGGTGCGCTTTGTGCTGGTCAACAAAGGCCAGCTGCTGCATGAATTCAATCTGGGCCATGCTGCCATGCACGCGGCGCATCAAAAAGAGATGCTCGAGATGCAGCAGAACGGCATGCTTACGCCGACCGGAATGAGTCACGAGAGCATGGACCATTCGGCCATGGGGCATGGTGCAATGAAGCACGATGACCCCAACAGCGTGTTGGTGGCGCCCGGTAAAACGGCTGAGCTGACCTGGACTTTTACCAAGACCGATAACCTTGAGTTTGCCTGCAATGTGCCGGGTCACTATCAGGCGGGCATGGTTGGCGCGGTAAAAGTTGCACCTTAAAAGTGGCTGATCGTCTGCGGGCGCTGAAAGCCTGGTCTAAACCCGATAGAATCGTCGGGTTTTTCTAGCCAGGTTTTTTACCATGCATCCCGCAGCCGAACACTCGCCGCTGGGCAAGTCCAGTGAATACATCAGCACCTACACCCCGTCCTTGCTGTTTCCTATCCCGCGTGCGGCTAAATGGGCAGAGCTGGGCCTGAGCGCCGACACGTTGCCGTATGTCGGGGTGGATTATTGGAATTGCTTTGAGCTTTCGTGGTTATTGCCATCGGGCAAGCCGGTGGTGGCCATTGGCGAGTTCTGCTTTGCCGCAGACTCACCGAATATCGTCGAGTCCAAATCCTTCAAGTTGTACCTGAACTCGCTCAATCAGACCGTTTTTGCCGATAAACACACCCTCGAGGCGACCTTGATCGCCGATTTGTCAGCCGCGTCAGGTAAACCTGTAGGCGTACGCGTACGCAGCCTGGATGACGTTCAGGCTGATGGTGTGGGTATTTTGCCGGGCGTTTGCATTGATGATCTGGATATTACGGTCAGTGATTACGAACAGCCGCGTCCAGAATTGTTGAAGTGCGATGAGTCGCGGGTCATTGAAGAGAGCGTATACAGCCATTTGCTCAAATCAAACTGCCCGGTCACAAGCCAGCCAGACTGGGGCACGGTGGTGGTTGAGTACCGCGGTGCAGCGCTCGACCATGCCAGTTTGCTGGCGTATCTGGTGAGCTTCCGTCAGCACTCGGACTTTCATGAGCAGTGTGTGGAGCGAATCTTTTTGGACGTGCAGCGCTTGCTCAAGCCCGAGAAGCTAACCGTATATGCGCGCTATGTGCGACGCGGCGGGCTGGACATCAACCCGTACCGCAGCACTGAGACGGCTGAGTTCCAGAATGTGCGGTTGGTGCGTCAGTAAGTCAAGAGCCCCTCACCCTAGCCCTCTCCCAGAGGGAGAGGGGACTAAAAGCAAAAGCAGATTTGCGTAACGCCACCAATCAAGCTTTCTCCCTCCGGGAGAGGGGGCTACAGGCAAATGCAGATTTGCGTAACACCGCCAATCAAGCTCCCTCTCCCTCTCCCTCTGGGAGAGGGTTGGGGTGAGGGTCGGTCGGTCAGCCGTTATTCAGCGCCTTGGCCTGTTCCAGCACCGCCTCGACATGGCCCGGCACTTTCACGCCGCGCCATTCGTGACGCAGCACACCGTCCTTGTCGATCAGGAAGGTGCTGCGATCCACGCCCATGTATTCCTTGCCATATAGCTTCTTCAGCTTGATCACGTCAAACAGCTGGCACAGGGCTTCGTCCTTGTCGCTCAGCAACTCAAACGGAAAACTTTGCTTGGCCTTAAAGTTCTCATGGGACTTGAGGCTGTCACGCGACACACCGAAGACTTCGGTGTTAGCCGCCTGAAACTCGGCATAGTGATCGCGAAAGCCTTGTCCTTCTGTGGTGCAACCCGGCGTGCTGTCCTTGGGGTAAAAGTAAATCACCACCTGTTTGCCCTTCAAAGCCGACAACCTGACGGTCTGCTCGCCAGTAGCCGCAATCTCGAAATCGCTGACGGGTTGGTCAATTGCAACGGTCATGGTCATGTTTCCTTACATCGGGTTTTGTGGGCGCCACGGTTCAATCAGCGCATCCAGATTCAACGCGTCGGCGAAATCCAGGAACTGGTCACGCAACCAACTGATTTGTACGCCAGCCGGCAGGGTCACGGTAAACGTGGCGTTGAGCATGGTGCCGCCGGTTTGAGGTGCCTGATAGGTGTCGCAGGTCAGGTTTTCGAGCTCGACATTGTGGTCCATGAAAAACTGGCACAACTCGTTGATGATGTCAGAGCGGTAGGCCGAGCTGACATACGCCACATAAGGCAACGCTTGAGGGCGGGTTTCGAGTGCAGCACTGCGCACCACGTTGACGCTGAAAGCATGCTTTTTGGCCAGTGCAGGCAAGCCGGCTTCGAGACGTGCCAGCGCATCCCAGCTGCCGGTGACTTCCAGCACCAGCGCGCTGCATTCACCATGGCGAGTGAGGCGGGAGGTCACGACGGCACAGCGATTTTCATGGCTGGCGCGGCACAGGACGTTAGTCAGCTCCATTGGGTTGGCGCCAAGGGCACTGATGACAAGGAATTGTTCGCGAACTGTGGGGGTGGACATTCAGCCTTCCTAAAACGATGAGCGGTCGGTACGGTGGATGGGCTGCGCAGTTGATTCAGGCCGTGCCAAGCGCTCCAAAGGCCCGCCTGCTGGCCGTTTGCACGGTATGCAAACACGTCCCGGAGGGGCGGGGGCAGGGCGTTGGGCGCTTACAGAAAGACCTGTAAAACACACGCACACACACATCAGTACCAATCAAAGGATGAAGGGTAGCGAAAAGCAGCGCGAAGGGGAATGCTCATCGGGCGCGCTGTTGCTTGTGCAAGGGTCAAGGCGCCAGTACCATTACGGCTCTCTTTTTCCGGCAGGAGCGGTTGCATGATTGCGGGCAGTATGGTGGCACTGGTCACACCTATGGATGCACAAGGTCGTCTTGACTGGGACGCTCTGAGCAAACTGGTTGACTTTCACCTGCAAGAGGGCACCAACGCCATTGTTGCCGTTGGCACTACAGGTGAATCGGCAACTCTGGATGTGAACGAACACATCGAAGTGATTCGTTTCGTCGTCAAACAGGTGGCAGGGCGTATCCCGGTTATCGCGGGTACGGGCGCCAACTCGACGCGTGAAGCGATCGAACTGACCAAAAATGCAAAAGATGCTGGCGCCGACGCGTGCCTATTGGTCACTCCGTACTACAACAAGCCAACCCAGGAAGGCTTGTATCAGCATTTCAAGGCCATCGCTGAAGCAGTCGATATCCCGCAAATTCTTTACAACGTGCCGGGTCGTACGGCCTGCGACATGCTGCCAGCCACCGTTATTCGCCTGTCCACCGTGCCAAACATCATTGGCATCAAGGAAGCCACGGGTGATTTGACGCGTGTACCAGCCATTCTGGCCGGTGTGAGCGATGAGTTTCTGGTGTACTCCGGTGATGACGCCACCGCAGTCGAGTTGATCCTGCTCGGCGGCAAGGGCAATATTTCGGTGACCGCCAACGTCGCCCCGCGCGACATGAGTGACCTGTGTGCCGCCGCGATGAAGGGCGATGCCGTCAAGGCTCGCGCGATTCACGAAAAGCTGATGCCGCTCAATAAAACTCTGTTTATCGAATCCAACCCTATCCCCGTGAAATGGGCGCTGCACGAGATGGGCCTGATGCCGGACGGTATCCGTCTGCCGCTCACCTGGCTCAGCGAACCCTGCCACGAACCGCTGCGTCAGGCTCTGCGCCAGTCCGGTGTTTTGGTTTAATTGAGGAAGCACTACGCATGAAGCGATTGGCCGGACTTTCCGCACTAGCCGTGATTATTTCGAGCACCAGCGGCTGCGGTTGGCTGTGGGGTCCAGAAGGTTACTTCCGTGACCGTGGCAGCGATTACCTGGAGGCGCAACAGACCGCGCCGATGAAATTGCCGCCGGGTGTTGTGACAGACAAACGCCTGGTGCCGTTGTTGCCGATCCCGAGCAACGTGCCCGATGACAACATCAAGGGCGAGTTCCAGGTGCCGCGTCCGCAGCCATTGGGCGCGATTGCCAGTGCCAGTGACTACACCCTGCAAAAAAGCGGCGACAACCGTTGGGTGATGGCGCAACACGTGCCGTCAGAAGTCTGGCCGGTGGCCATGCAGTTCTTCCAGGACAACGGTTTCCGTATTGACGAGCAGCGTCCGCAAACCGGCGAGTTCACCACGAGCTGGCAGCGTGCAGACGAGCTGTCGCAGCCAATGGCTCGGCACATCGCCAGCAGCGGCCTGTCGGCAGACAGCGAAACCCGCCTGCGTGTTCGTATCGAGCCGGGCGTTCAGCGCAATACCAGCGAAATCTACATCGTCAGCGCCAATCGCCCAGCGGGTAGCACGGCCAATGTTGATTTCGGTCAGCGGTCGGTGAATACCGGTCTGGATGCGGCATTGGTCGACGAAATGCTGATCAGCATGAGCCGTAACGCCGAGAAGGGCAGTTCGGTTTCGCTGGTGGCTGCACGTGATTTCGACACCCCGGCTCGCGTCAGCCTGAGCGAAGACGGTAACGGCAATCTGGTCTTGAGCCTGAACGAAGACCTCGACCGCGCCTGGTCGAGCGTGGGTCGTGCGCTGGAGCAGGGCGAGTGGCGCGTCGAAGACATCAACCGCACCTTGGGTCTGTACTACATCAACCTGGCCGAAAAAGCCGAGAAGAAGGATGACAAGCCTGGCTTTATCTCCGGTCTCTTCGGCAGCAAACCGGACAAGGAAGAAGTGGACGCGCGCGCGCAGCGTTATCAGGTTCGTCTGAGCAAGGTTGGCGACACCGTGCAGGTCACTGTCGAAGAAAACATCAACAAAGTTGCACCGCCAGAAGTGGCTCGCAAAGTGTTGGGCGTTATCCAAGACAACCTGGGCTGATCATTTATGCGTTTTGCCGTTCTCGGCAGTGGTAGCCAAGGGAATGGCACGCTGATAGCCAGCGATAGCACGTATGTACTGGTTGATTGCGGTTTCTCGTTGCGAGAGACCGAACGCCGCCTGGTTCGGTTGGGCGTCAGCCCGCACCAGCTGAGCGCGATTCTGGTGACCCACGAACATGCCGATCATGTGCATGGCGTGGGTTTGCTGTCTCGGCGTTACAATTTACCGGTGTACATGAGCCGTGGCACACAGCGCGGGATGCGCAAACCGATTGAGCCTGCCGGTTACGTGGCGGGTGGCGAGACCTTGCAGATCGGCGCGCTGGAAATCAGCGTGACTCTGGTTGCCCATGATGCCCAGGAGCCTACGCAATACGTTTTCAGTGATGGTCAGCGGCGTTTTGGCTTGCTGACCGATCTGGGTTCGTACTGTGCTGGCGTACTGGCCAGTTACAGCAACCTCGACGCGCTGATGATCGAGTCCAACCACTGCCGCGACCTGCTTGCCCGTGGCCATTACCCTGCCTTTCTCAAGCAGCGTGTTGGCGGGCAGGAAGGACATTTGAACAACCACCAGGCTGCAAGCCTGGTGGCCGAGTTGGGCTGGCAAGACCTGCAACATTTGGTGTTGGCCCACCTGAGCAGCAAGAACAACCTGCCGCAGCTGGCCCGGCAATGTTTCGTCGACACCCTTGGGTGCGACCCGGACTGGCTGCAACTGGCCGATCAAGATTCAGGGCTCGACTGGCGCACAATCGCCTAGCCCACCTACTTAGCATGCGGAGCCCATCATGGAAAAACGTGAAGAACTCTATCGCGGTAAAGCGAAATCGGTTTACACCACCGACGACGCAAACCGCTTGATCCTGTTGTTTCGTAACGACACTTCGGCGTTCGACGGCAAGCGCATCGAACAGCTCGACCGCAAAGGTATGGTGAACAACAAGTTCAACGCCTTCATCATGCAGAAACTCGAAGAAGCCGGCGTGCCGACTCAATTCGACAAGCTGCTGGGCGACAACGAATGCCTGGTGAAAAAACTCGACATGATTCCGGTCGAGTGCGTTGTGCGTAACTACGCTGCCGGTAGCCTGGTCAAGCGCCTGGGTGTGGAAGAGGGCATGAAGCTCAACCCTTACACCTTTGAGCTGTTTCTGAAAGACGACGCCAAAGGCGACCCGTTCATCAACGAATCCCACGTTGTGGCATTTGGTTGGGGCACGGCCGAGCAACTGGTTCGCATGAAAGAACTGTCCCTTAAGGTCAACGACGTATTGAACAAGCTGTTCGACGACGCTGGCTTGCTGCTGGTGGACTTCAAGCTTGAGTTCGGTGTATTCCACGATGGCAGCATCGTGTTGGGCGACGAATTCAGCCCGGACGGCTGCCGCCTGTGGGACAAAGCCACTGGCAAGAAAATGGACAAAGACCGTTTCCGTCAGGGCTTGGGTGACGTGATCGAAGCGTACGAAGAGGTTGCCCAGCGCCTCGGCGTTCCGCTTTAAGCCTTAAAGGCGCGCAAGCAACTGATAGCACGCGGTTTTTTTGAAATAAGGCTTTGCCAGATTCGAAAACCGCTGTTATTATTCGCGCCGTTGGAGAGATGCCAGAGTGGCCGAATGGGACGGATTCGAAATCCGTTGTACTGGCGACAGTACCTAGGGTTCGAATCCCTATCTCTCCGCCATTATTGAACAAGACGAAGCCCCCGTAATCATTGATGATTGCGGGGGCTTTTTCGTTTCCGGCATTTGACCACTCCCAATACCCCATCCGAGCCAGCTGGCACTTTTTGTTCAGCTATGTGATTCGATGGGGGGGGGGTCCTATGAGCTCAGTCAATGTGCCCACAGGATGATCCAGCGACGTTATTGCGAAGCGGCTAGCTCGCATTTTTGCAGGTGGGCTTGACCTACAGCCTCAGGCACCACAGTAAGACTGGCACCACCTACAAATACGCCGATCTTTATTGACTGTCGGATGTAGTAATTCTTGCCACCTACCGCGACCAGGTTAATCACGTTATCGCTGAATTCCGATTCTGTACCAATCTTATGGCTACCAGCGTTTACAAGTCGGTAGAAGTAAACGCGATTAGCTGTTTCACCAATTGTCTCGCCATCAAGAGTGACTGTCTTCTTCAAGCCCTGCCCAGCGAAGCTGTCTCGGTAAATGTACAGCCCGGCTTGATCTTGTGGGGGCGCTGAGAAGGTCTTGAGTTTGGCGTCTGCATCAGGGGCGCCCATTGGCACGGATGCGCAGCCGGTGAGGATGATTAGGCCAATGGCGGCGACGAGCAACTTAAAGTGAGTGCGCATTCAAATTCCTTGTAGTGCAGCGGTTGAGCGTTCATGTGAGGCGACTCCAGATCACCGATAGTGGCATTTTGACATATTTGAATGAGAGGGCACACGGTTTTACTGCCTGATCACGCTGGGTGAATAGCATCAGCGTGAAATGAACCTGAAGATATCCGGTCGTGCAGGACGCCGTTTGTAGCCCTTGGCGACAGGTTTCGATCAAGGTTTCAACGGCAGAAAAGTAGGTGCTTGAGGCTGGAATATTGTCGTTGTGCCGCAGGCTTCCGAGCTATGATTTCGCATTGATGCGCGAAATAAAGACGTTTCCAGCAGCGAGCATGTATGAGTGTGGAAGTACCGACTTCTTTCAACACCACAAGCCAGTAGCAGGTACGTGCTGATGGTCCACTCTAATCAGGGTTGCGCAATACATGGCCGCGAGGGTAAAGGCGGGTGACGGTTGGGGTAATACAAATAGTAGTCTGAGAACGGTGGGCAGCAATCTTCCAGCAACCACTCTCAAGCTTTGCGATAGCAGAACACTCACGTATATACCCCACCGCCCTGGCAAAAAAATGCACAGCCAAACTGGCGTTTGATCTCCCGAAAGGGGAGGTTGCCTTAGCCAGTAGCTGTGCTTAGATGTGCCTACTTGGCGGGGGCGATTGATTCAACTTGCTCCGCTGTAATGGCCTTGCCCTGGCGTCCCCATTGAGCACGCATCCAGGAGGCCAACCCCGCAACTTCTTCAGCGCTCATTCGATCCGCAAACCCTGGCATGGCATACATGCGCTGATTACCCGCGAACGTTTGTGTGGGAATGCCCTGCAAGATAACGGTAAGCAAATTGACCGGGCTGTCCATGAGTACAGCAATATTGCCATTCATGGGAGGCGCCACATTAGGGATTCCTTCGCCCTGGGTACCATGACAACCCGCACAAGCGGACATGTAGCTCAGTCGGCCGATCTGCAATGCAGGATCAGTGGCCTCAGGCAGTGGCTCAGGCCCTTTTGCTGGGGTCAGTAATTGGCCGTCGTTGTCTGTCATCAAGTAGGTCGCGATAGCCTCTACATCTGCCGGTTGCATTGCACTGGTAGAGAAGTGGGTGACCGTGTACATGCTGCCAAAAGCCGTGCCTTGGTCAGACACACCTGTACCTAAATACTGACTCAAGGAGGAGGGGGTGAAGCCGCGTGTTGCCAGGGTGTGTGCGGTGATGCTCGGTACAACCAGGCCATCGACTACGTCTCCACCCTCTAAAGAGCGTGAGAACGAAACACCCATCGTCACATTTCGCGGCGTATGGCAGGCACCGCAATGCCCTAAGCCTTCCACTAGATAGGCACCGCGCAACCATTGTTCCGATGCTCCCTCCCGTGCAGGCGGTTGACGGTCTGGAAAGTTGATCAATGCCCAAAAGTTCATGAAGGGTCGAACCGGGAGCCTGAACACACCGGTGTTAGCCACGTTGGGCTCTGCAATCGGCGGCACATTCATGATGTAGGCATACAAGGCATCAATGTCTTCAGGGCGCGTGATGTGTGTGAAAACAAAAGGCATGCCCGGATACAGATTTCTGTTGCCGGGTGCGATGCCATCACGCAGCACACGATGAAAGTCTTCACGTGTGTACTTGCCTATCCCAAAAGTTTTGTCGGGCGTGATGTTGGTCGAATAGAGCGTGCCAAAGGGGGTGCCAATGGGTACGCCGCCGGCACCTCGTGGCCCATCAGGCAAAGAGTGACAGCCCATGCAGTTGCCGGCTAATGCCAGCTCACGACCACGTGGGAGCAACTCCTGGATTTGCGCTTCAGTCAATGGCTGTTCTACACCCGGTGCAACGGTGGAGGGGCGGAACAGACCCAGCAGTATGGCGATAGCAATCAAAGCGACTACCACTGCCAAAACCAGCAAGCCATTGCGTAAACGATTACGTCTCATCGCCTGCTCCTTAGTCGATTACACAGCCAGGCGTCTTAAGCGCGACGTCCTGAACGGCTTGGTAGTAACGGACATAGCCAGTACAACGACAGATGTGGTCATTGAGGGCTGTTTCTATTCGACTTTGTAAGTCGGCCCGTTTTACAGGTTGGCGCTTTAAGGACTCCACAAAAACGGTGGCTGCGGTAACGAAACCCGGCGTGCAATAGCCGCACTGAAATGAAAAGTGCTCGATAAATGCCTGCTGAATCGGGGTCAGGTCGCTCACCTCGCCATGCTCATCCCGCTTGGCTTGCCCTTCAATGGTAATCAGCGTTTTGCCATTGAAAAAATGGGCGTCAAAGATGCACGTACGCGTCTCTATGGGGATCCCGTCGGGTTGTATTTCCATGACGGTGCATGCATGGCAAATACCTTGCCCGCAACCAAAACGAGTGCCTGTCAGATCAAGGTGATCATGCAAGAAATCGATCATGGGCATGCCCACGGGTGCGTCTACCGGGCCCACTTTCTGACCATTTATCGTGAGAGTCAGTGAGCGTTTCTCAATACTCATATCATCAACGCCTTTTTAATTTTGCTGGCTGTCACAGGAAGACGATAGAAACGCGTTCCAATGGCATGGGTGATGGCGTTACCTGTCGCCGCTACCACCGGAATCATCACCACCTCGGCCATGCCTTTGGGGGGCGATGTTTCAGTGAGAGGATCGAGATAGGTGGCTGTTTGCGTCCATACGGCAACATCTTTGGCTCGTGGCAACCTGTAGCGGTTGAAGTTCCAGGTGCCGTTCCCGGGCCCATCACCGTACAACGGAAGTTCTTCCATCAGCGCGTGGCCAATGCCCATGGCCAGGCCTCCTTGCTGCTGACCCGACACCAGGGCGGGCACAACGATATTGCCGGGATCGAGCAAGCTGTGATGACTCATGATCTCAACATGCCCTGTGAAGGTGTTGACATTGAGTTCTACCAGGCAAGCTGCGGGTGTGTAGGTGGTCACACCTGCGTTATTGCGCTGTGCAGCGGGAAATTGAACGCGACTGCGCTTGATAAAGTCATAGCCGCCGGTCGTCATTCTCCCTTTGAGCGACTCGGGAGCATTCTCTCCATAGCGCACTGCGATGGCATCTACGGGCAGGCTTTTAACCCCTAGTCCCGGAATGTCGAAATCCGCGCGAGCCCATTCCCAGCGGCTAAAGCAGTGCAGCGCGACACCCGTGACAAGCCCCATTTCATGCGCTTTACGGGCTATTTCTTCGAAAGGGATTGGCGTCATGCCACCACCGCCGATCCCGCCAGGCACCGCCCTGAGGTCTTTGGCGGTCATATAGCCACTCGCCAGTTGCCCCCCTGCTGGACCACTGCTCCAGATTGCCTTGGCGGCAGGCCAAATAGTATTTTCACTCAGAAACTCAGCGGCTTGACGTGTACCAAATCCGAGGAAGTAGACACTGTTCGAAGCACTCATCGCGGGCAAAATGGCCGGCACCCAGAAGGGGTCGCGTGCAAGCTCATCCTGCTGTTCTTGGGTGATAGAGAAAGGCTCGAAATTACTTTTGAGCGGTAGTTGCGCGAAGTCGGTTTCACCGAAAATGGCCACATCCGGCGCTTTGCCCAATATGCGCTGCACCATGACCTGCTGCGCCGTTGTAGCACCGGTACCAATTTCTTGTACGCAATGGCGCATGGTTATCTTGCCGGTTTTATCGAACTCCAAGAGCAGTGCCGTGGTGTCAGCTCCCGTTCCATAGTCTTTCTGAACTTGTGCGAAGCCCACGCCATAGCGACGACCGGGATTGGCGGCGTCATATCTGGCTTTTTCCTGTTCGCGTTTTTGCCACAGTGGGTGCTTTGAAGCGAGGTCGAGCATTTCCAGATTACGTGGGTCACCCAGTTGCACTGCACCTTGAGTGTTTGGATCTCCTGCCCGTAATGCATTTCGCTTTCGCAACTCAATGGCATCCATTTTCAACTCTGCAGCCACTTCGTCCACCAGCAGTTCGGTGATCGACATTGCCTGGAGAGTGCCGTAGCCGCGCATTGAGCCCGCTTCGACTGCAGCGCTTGCAATGGCTGCGGTGGCCAGGTCGGATTTAGGGAAGTAATAAATCGACTGGGCTGCGGTAGCAGCAACTTGCGCCACTGAGAAAGAGAAGTTGGCGCGACCACCGCCATTGCAGTTGTAGAACGTTTTGAGCACCTCAAACTTCCCGGTCTCGCGATCGGCTACCAGCGTGAGGTCCATCTCAATACTGTGACGCTTCATGCCCATCTGAAACTGGTCGTAACGGTCATTCGCCAAGCGCACAGGCAGGCCATCGCCATAAAAGCAGGCAGCAATGGTGTAGAAGGGAAAAATGGAGTGATCTTTAGAGCCATATCCAACGGTTGTGCCAGACACAAGCTCGATGTTCTCAACGGGAAAGCGCTTGTTGTCTTTGACCATGAACGCGGCCACCCGCGCAACTTCATACGGAGATTGCGCCGCAATCAGTATATGAAGGGTACGCGTCGATGCGTCATACCAGGCGTTGCCGTTATCAGGCTCCATGGCACTGGGGTCAATAGACTGTGAAAACCCTTGGCGTTCTATCACCAGCTTTTCAGGGTTGTTGCGGGCCGCTTCGATCTCGGCCTCAATAACAGCTGCCGCCGCCATACCCCGGCGCATCGGCTCATAGGTCTGCTGGGCCACTTTTAAGGGGTCGCGAACACCTCCGCCACCGCGATGAGGCAACAAGACTGAGCGCGGAACAAATAGGCCGTCTGGATCTGCTTTGGGCCAAGTCGGCGTATCGCCGTCAAAATTGCCCCATATGACAGCATCTTGCATAGGTGCAAACGCTGGAGGGTCAGATGGCTTCTCGCCTCCAACTCGTACATAACGCGCCGCGCCATAGTTGGGAGGGGGTTTCAATCCTGTCTGCTTGCCATATTTGATTGCAGTGGCTTCGAATCGCAAACGCCGCCTGGCCGCTTCGAAGCGGTCAAAATCATGGTAGATCAACAAAGCCACGGGATGTCCGTAAAGTGGCGCGGTATCACCAGCAGGAAGCAGAAAGTTTTCGCCATAAAAGCCAATGCCTAAATCGGCTAATTCGGGGACGCGCACACCGTCTTTTGCCATGTCCTCATGCTTCAACACGCGATCTGGCTGCAAGTCTGGCCCGAGCATGGAAAGGTCAATGTCCTCGAAAGCGTGTTCGACATCGATGGCCTTGAGGAAAAAACCATGCGCCTGTTTGTCAGGCCAGCCAGGCAGATTTTTTGCACGGAAGTCACGTGCAAACACTTTTTGACCTGTGACTTTTCTAATCGCATCCCATCGGTATTTAACACTGCCATTGGGCGCCATCCATTCGGATGTTTGCGGTCCTGAATGTATTTCACGCGCTTGAAGAGCAGGTAAGCGGCCAAACATGACAGTGATGCCGGCAAACGTTCCTAGCTTGATAAAATCGCGTCGATTGATACCTGAAGCCATTTTTGCTTCCTCTAAACACTGCCTTACCGGTTTGAGTCGTTATTGAACATAGGTACAAGCGTATGCAGAAAATGAGTAGATGTACGATTGAAACCCTTGGCAAAAACGATTAAGCATCCTGTCCAAGTTATGGACTATGGTTGTCGGGCGGTTCAACTCACCCACGTGCGCTCAAGTCGCTCTTTTTTTGATTTGCCTGCACTAACTTGCATCACAGGTTCAAGGGCGACGCCATTTTTAATGGCAATAATCTCCGCCATAATGCTCACCGCAATTTCAGCCGGCGTTTTGCTGTCGATGAATAAACCTATCGGCCCGTGCAACCGTTGCATCGTTTCTTTTTCAATCTCGAAGTGCTCCATCAATCGTGTGCGCCGGGCCTCATTGTTCTGACGCGAACCAATGGCTCCTACATAAAATGCGGGACTCTGCAACGACGCGATCACGGCCAAATCATCAAGTTTGGGGTCATGACTCAGCGTCACCACACATGAACTTGGATCTGGCCTGAAATGGATAACTGCATCATCGGGCATGCACCGTAACAAGGGGACTTCGCACTCATTCCAACTGTAAGTATGTTCCGGGCGGGGATCGCACACGGTGACTGTAAATCCTGTGCTCTGTGCTATCGATGCCAGGTATTTGGCCAACACACCTGCGCCGATTAGCAACATGCGCCATTGTGGCCCGATGTACATGACCAACTGCTGATTATCCAAGAATAAAGGTGCGTGTTTATTGACGACGGTCAATTGCACATTGCCCGACTTGCACTCCACAGTGCGCCGAACTAAAGCACCGGCATTTAGATAGTTCAGAAGTTGTTCAAGCTGCTCTGCGCAAGGATTGCGCTCCACCAGCAACTCAACGGTGCCCCCGCAAGGCAGGCCAAACCGATGGGCTTCCTCTGCGCTCACGCCATAACGAACCAGCGTGGTGGGTGGCGTCGCCTCAATATCTGTAAAACGATCAAAAAGGTCGTCTTCAATACAGCCGCCAGAGACAGACCCCACCATTTCTGCGCCTGCTCGCAGAGCTAGCATCGCTCCAACAGGGCGAGGTGAAGACCCCCAAGTCTTTACAACGGTGATGAGTAATGCGGCATGTCCTGCTTTTCGCCATGCGTGTAGTGCACGCAGAACCGTTATATCAACAGCATCCATGGCTTCTCCGCCAACAACGATTTGAAAAATAACAGTGGTGATTGATGCAACGCCAGCCCGCGGGTTTGCGAGAATGTTCGTTGGTGTTGATCTCATGCTCGATGCTTATTCTTCAACCAACTAACGGTGCCGGGTGCCTGCACTGTAAGTGTGCATTCTCTATCGCCGCGTTCCTGTTTGACGTGTGCAAGCGCTTAGAATCTTTTATCCGTCAGCGCTTGATTGACTGAGGGACTATAGTTGTTTTTTTGTTTTGGTCAACTCTTGGGCGGCTTTAGTAATCTGCAACTTTTGATATGAGCCGCCCGGCTAGCGCCTATGTTTCGATGATCGTAGTCGTTGCTTATGCCGTCAATGGCAGAGGCTTCTTCAATGGATAGATTGTGTATTGATAGTTATTCTCAGTACGCGCCCTTATCCTTAGGCCGAAACTCTTTATATTTGACATTAGTTAAAACGTAGACTTTTCTATAGTCGCTTTTTATAAACGTGCTGACAAAGTTGTAAGGCTCAAGGAGATTGTTGCGTGAAAGGAGTCACCACTTGTGGTCTGGTTGTCTCGACCTTATTACTGTCCCTATTGGCACATGCCGCTTCACCTGCAGACACTGCGATAACTAACGCTGGTTTTATCGACGCAGCAGGCCCTGTTGCTGCCGCGCAGTTTGAGCACTTCAAAACCATTATTTTGTTGATGCTCATTGTGGTGGTGCCTATTTTCATCCTCGTCCCGTGGGTCCTCTGGCGCTATCGTCGAGGAGGCCGCGGCGCCTATCGTCCTGACTGGGACTTCAGCTGGGGCAACGAAGCGGTATTGTGGGGCGTTCCCATCATCCTGATCATTGTTCTCAGCTCCGCGCTGTGGGCACACGCTCACAAATACGACCCTTTCCGCCCGTTGGGCGCCGATCCCCTGGAGATTGAGGTCGTGTCGCTGGACTGGAAGTTCCTGTTCATTTATCCGCAACAGGGCATCGCAACAGTGGACTATCTGGCCTTGGAGCAAGACCGCCCGGTCAGATTGAAGCTCACCAGCGGTACCGTCATGCAGTCCTTCATGATCCCGCAATTGGCGGGGCAGATTTACACCATGGCAGGCATGACCACTCAACTGAATTTACTCGCCGACCGCGCGGGTGAGTATCTGGGCCGAAATACCCAATACAACGGCAATGGTTTTGCCACCCAGTCTTTCCGCACGGCAGTGATGCCAAAGTCACAGTTCGACAACTGGGTACACAACACGCAAAAAAAAGAACAGACCCTGGACTTAACGGCCTACGAGGAAATGTTAAAGCCCAGTATCGAGCATGCACCTCGTTATTTCGGCACTGTCGAAGCCGGTTTGTTTGACCATGTTTTAGCCAGTTTTACCTCCGGGCATTCCCATTCCAATGGCAGAGCCGCCGAGGTCATATCAGGGCGCGAGCACCACCCATACACCAGTCATAAAGGGGCAGAGCAGTGAGTTGGGAGACTATATTCGGGCAACTTAACTGGGACTCATTGGTCTTTACCGGCGCCATAAAACACCCTTCTACGAGCGAGTTCGTTGCTTCGGCTGCAGGCAGTATTGTGATCCTGGGTGGCCTCGCTGTTGTGGTTTTGCTAACGGCAATGCGCTGGTGGGGACCGCTGTGGCGAGACTGGTTAACCAGTGTCGATCACAAGAAAATTGGCATCATGTACATCGTCATCGCGCTGGTCATGTTCTTGAGAGCACTCATCGAAGCCGGTGTGATGCGCTCCCAGCAACTGGCAGCCTACGATGGGGCGGGCTACCTCTCAGCCGATCACTTCGGCCAGTTATTCACGACCCACGGCACCATCATGATTTTCTTCGTGGCGATGCCTTTCATCACGGGGCTCATGAATTACGTCATGCCCCTGCAGATCGGCGCGCGCGATGTCAGCTTCCCGCTGCTGAATGCGATTTCCTTGATGCTTACCGCCGCAGGTGCCGGGCTGATTATGGTGTCGCTGGTCGTTGGCAAGTTCTCTACGGGCGGCTGGAGCGCCTACCCTCCGTATACCGGTATCGAATTCAGCCCCGGTGAAGGTGTGGACTATTGGATATGGTCGGTCACCCTGGCCTCGATCGGCTCGACGCTGACCGGGCTCAACTTCGCCGTGACGCTCTATAAAAAGCGTTGCCCTGGCATGGGTTTCTTTCGCATGCCGCTGTTTTGCTGGACGACGCTTTGCACCGCTATTTTGATGATTTTCGCTATGGCGCCGTTAACCGTCGCTACCTTGATGCTGGCCCTGGATCGCTACGCCGGTTTCCACTTCTTCACGAGTGGTGACGGTGGCAACATGATGAACTTTGCCAACCTGTTTTGGCTGTTCGGGCACCCAGAGGTCTACATTCTGTTGCTACCGGCACTGGGGGTGTGGTCTGAAGTGGTATCGACCTTCGTCAGCAAACGAATCTACGGCTACACCTCGCTTGTATACGCCACCATGTGCATCGCGGTGCTCTCGTTCGGCGTGTGGTTGCATCACTTTTTCACGATGGGGCAAAGCGCCAACGTCAACGCCATATTCGGTATTGCCACGATGATCATTGGCATACCGACCGGGGTTAAGGTCTACGACTGGATTCTCACCATGTATCGGGGGCGTATTCGTATCACCACGCCCATGCTGTTCCATATCAACTTCCTGTTGACGTTTGTACTGGGCGGTATGACCGGCATATTGCTGGCTAATCCTACCGTCGACTTTCAAGTTCACAACTCACTGTTTCTGATCGCACACTTTCATAACATGATCATTCCGGGGGTTCTGTTTGGCATGTTTGCCGCCGTTCAATACTGGTTTCCAAAAGCCTTTGGGTTCCGCTTGCACGAAGGCTGGGGCAGGGCGGCATTCTGGGCAATGGCGCCCGGCTTTTTGCTGGCATTCTTCCCGCTCTACTGGCTTGGCATGATGGGCGCGCCGCGCAGAACCGTGATGTGGTCAGACCCTGCATTTTTGCCTTGGCTTGCGTTGGCGATGTTGGGAGCCGCGTTGCTGCTTGCCGGTACCGCTTTCTTACTGATTCAAATTGCAGTTTCGATTCGCCAACGCCGCCAGCTTGCAGTTCCGCTGGGCGATCCGTGGGACGGCCGTTCTCTGGAGTGGTCGATCCCTTCGCCTCCACCCGCCTGGAATTTCGCGGTCGTGCCCCAGGTCAACAGCCGCGACGCTTTTACCGAAGCCAAAAAGAACGGCGTCGCCTACCAATCGCCCGCGAGCTACAGCGACATCGAAGTGCCGGGCAACTCTGTGGCCGCGCCGCTGATTGGGATCTTTAGCTTTACCTTGTCGTTTGCTCTGGTGTGGCATATCTGGTGGCTCGCAGTGCTCTCGTTCATCCTGGTCTGGGGTGTGGTCATCGCCCGTTCGTTTGTTTCGCACACCAGCGAAATCATTCCGGCAAGTCAGCTCGAAGCTGCAAACGAAGCCTTCCTTGCAGCCGTTCGAGCGGCGCCTGGCGTTACCCGGGATCTGGAAATGAGCCCACAAAATCATGGCAAGGCCGCACCGGATCGGGTGGAGCAGCCCAATCAAAAAGTTCCTCGTCAGATCATGGAGTCAGCGATATGAAGGCGCCTCAATCCCTGCACCCAGGCTTGAATTTGGGCGTGACTGACTGCAAGAGCCACAAAAAGGCCGAAGAAGTCATTTTCGGGTTCTGGATTTTCCTGATGAGCGATCTGGTGCTGTTCGCAGCACTGTTTGCAACGTATGCGGCCATGAGCACCCAGGGCATCGCTCATGGCCCTGGCCCGTCAGACGTCTTTGACCTTGGCCCGGCGTTGATTGAAACCCTGTTACTGCTGCTTTCCAGCTTCACGTTCGGCTTCGCGATGCTGGCGATGAAGTACAGCGCCAGCCGCCGAACGCTCCTCACGTGGCTGGGTTTTACTGCATTGCTGGGCATTACCTTTGTCGCTTTTGAACTCCACGACTATTACGTGATGATTGTCACTAAAAATGCGTGGCCGCAAACCAGTGGCTTTCTGTCCGCTTACTACTTACTGACAGGAACCCACGCCGTACACGTGTCGGCCGGCATCTTGTGGATGCTCGTGCTGGCCATACAAGTGATGACTGTCGGGCTCAATACGCCCGTCAAATTGCGCTTGCTGCGTCTGGCGTTGTTCTGGCACATGCTGGACATCGTGTGGGTTGCAATTTTCACCTTCGTCTACCTGTTCGGAGTCGCAGTATGAACCCGCAAACCTCTCCAACCCGCGACCTTCAGGCCGAGTCTCGCCGCGAAAAACGCAGTTATTACATCGGTATCTGCGCGGCACTGATCCTGACCCTGATCGCCTTTGGCCTGGTGTGGCTTAAGGTCGTTGCAGGTACTCAAGCCTTGGTCGTATTGGGCGTGCTGGCACTGCTGCAAGTGGTGGTGCACTTGCACTATTTTATGCACATTGATTTGGGCCAATCCCATCGCGACGACCTGATGCTCATTCTGTTCACATCGCTGATACTGCTGTTAATTATCGCCGGCACTGTGTGGATCTTATGGGACTTGCATGCGCGCATGATGTGAATCAGGGGCAATTGAGCGTCTGCTGATCATTGCCGTCTTTGCGAATTACCAAGCCTTGATCAACATAAAAACCCCTGAGAGGACGAACCTCTCAGGGGTTTTTTATGTAAATCGCCGCTGTATGCCACTCCACAGACAAGCCATCACGGCATTTGCGGCAGTTCTTGTGCGCGTAAATCGAACACCAGCACTTCGGCGTTATTCCCGTGGCTTAACGTCAGCAGATGTTCCTCGCGGACTCGCACACCGTCACCTGCCTGAAGTTGCAGGCCATTAAGCTGAACGCTGCCGCTGGCCACATGCACATAGGCGTAACGATTGGCGGCGAGTTCCAGCGTGGCAGTTTCATCGCCATCGATCAGTGCGGCGTAGACGCGCGCATCCTGACGCACGAGCAGCGAGCCCTGCTCACCCGTCGGCGAGATGATCAGTTGCAGGCGTCCGCGTTTCTTTTCTGCGCTGAAGTGCTCTTGTTGATAGCGCGGTTCGGCGCCGCTGACGTCAGGCACGATCCAGATTTGCAGAAAGTGCACGGGCTCAGTAGGTGAGTGGTTGTATTCACTGTGCGCTACGCCGCTGCCTGCGCTCATCAATTGCACGTCACCCGGACGTATCACCGAGCCTGTACCCAGCGTGTCTTTATGTTCCAGCGCGCCTTCGAGCACGTAGGAAAATATTTCCATGTCGCGGTGCGGGTGTTGGCCAAAGCCTTTGCCGGGTGCGACGCGATCGTCGTTGATGACCAGCAGATCAGAGAAGCCTTGTTGATTCAGATCGCGATAGTTGGCGAATGAAAACGTGTGGAAGGATTTCAACCAGCCGTGGTCGGCTGCGCCGCGATCCGAAGCTTTACGAAGAGTCAGCATGATGAAATCTCCTGAGGGGACGTTGATTCGTCCGGGTGAGGAGAAGGTTAATAGTTATTCATGCGTGCAATAAGTAGGTGAAAATTGTAAGACTGTCATTATCAAGTTGACAATCCGCAGCGACGAACTTTGGATAAAGGCGATCTACCCGATGAAAACCGTGGCAATGGTGTTGTTCCCCAATTTTCTTCTGCTCGACATGGCGGGGCCCATGGAGGTGTTTTCCATTGCCAATCGTTATTTACAACCCGATAAGCACTATGAACTGACCACCATCGGCACCGAACCTGGGCTGCTGCGTGCTTCCTGCGGCCTCAACGTACAGGCCGATCTGCACATGGATCAGGCAGGCGAGTTCTATGACCTGTTACTCATACCGGGCGGGCCGGGTGCCTATAACGATAAACCGCCTTTGTTACTTGACTGGCTCAGAGGCGCTGTCACCCGGGCCGGTCAATACGGTTCGATTTGTACCGGGGCTTTTGTGCTGGGCTTTGCCGGTTTACTCGACGGCTTTCGTGTCACCACTCACTGGCATTACACCGAGCGGCTGATCAAGGCCTTTCCGGCAGCGAGTGTGGAGACCGATCAGATTTTCGTGCAGGACCGTCAATTGATTACATCAGGCGGCGTCACGGCCGGTATTGACCTTGCGTTGTCAGTGGTCAGTAACGATCACGGTAAAAAAGTCGCTCAGGATGTCGCCAAGGTGTTGCTGGTAGTGATGAAACGCCAGGGCGGACAGGCGCAGTTCAGTCCATTGATGGCGGCAATTGGGCCACATGAAACGACGATCACCCGGGTTCAGCAGCAGGTGCTGGAGCAACTCGATCAGACGTTCACTGTCGAATCGCTGGCGCGGATGGCCAGTATGAGCTCGCGTCATTTCGCCAGAGTGTTCGCACACGAAGTAGGCATGACCCCTATGGCGTTTCTTCAGAACGCGCGTATCGATCACGCCAGACAGTTGCTGGAGACCAGTGATTTGCCTTTAAAAACCGTGGCTTTTAAAAGCGGTTTCGGCAGCGTACGGCATATGCGGTTTCTGTTTAATGAACGGCTTGGCCTGACTCCGGCCCAATACCGGGAGCAGTTCAGCTAGCGCGTTATGTCCGTAAGGCGCACCGAAATGGCAGTTTCGCTCCCATCGTGGCCGTTGTGCTGTAACAGATGCCTGCCAAGATAGGTGAGAACTATTTGCAATGGAGGTGCGGGTCGCTGTGGCTGTTATTCAGTGACTCGCCAGCGACAAGTATGGGCAGTCTTTCGAACATTAACAGCGATGGGGTGCTGCTCTTTGGCTCGTACACCTTCCACGTCCGGCAGCGACTGATCCTTGACGGTGATCGGCCACTCAATTTAGGCGGGCGCGCACTGGACATCTTGCAGTTGCTGGTCGAGCGGGCAGGCGAGGTGGTCAGCAAGGATGAGTTGATCGCTCGTGTGTGGCCCGACACGGTGGTCGAGGCGATCAACCTTCGTGTGCATATTGCGGCCTTGCGTCGGGCTTTGGGCGAAGGACGCGCCGAACGGCGTTACATCACCCACGTTCCTCGACAGGGATACCGTTTTATCGCGCACGTACAGGGCCCGGGAACCTTGGGCGAGCCGGTGCTCAAGCCGTTACACAATTTGCCTGGACGGCTCACAACCCTTGTTGGTCGGGATTCTTACGTCGCCAGTCTGGTCAGGCATATGCTCGGTAAACGCCTTATCACACTGGTCGGCCCGGGCGGCGTCGGCAAGTCCACAGTGGCCTTACGCACTGCCGAGCTGCTGATGCAGCACTACCAAGACGGCGTTTGGCAAATTGATGCAGGCGCTATCGAGGATCCTGTCGAGGCGTTCGAGCAGATGGCCCTCAGGGTGGAACAAGCGCAGTGCCATGCCTTGCTGGTGCTGGATAATGCGGAAAACCGGCTGCAACGTTGCTACGAACTGGTCGAACATGTGCTGAGGGTCGCTCCCCGCGTGTCAATTCTGATCACCAGCCGTGAACCTTTACAGGTCGCAGGGGAAACTGTCTTGGCTGTGCCGGCGCTGAGCGTACCCCCGAGCGAAGGTTCGCTTTCGGTTGAGCAAGTTTTTGGCTATTCAGCCGTGCAACTGTTTGTCATGCGTGCGCGAGCCCGTCAGCAAGACTGGATCCTGCGCGAGCAAGACCTCGACGCCGTGGGGGAACTCTGTCGACGGCTGGACGGCCTGCCGTTGGCCATTGAACTGGCCGCATGTCACATCGATACGCTGGGGTTGGTCGGCTTGCTCGCACTACCGGACCACGGTTTACAGGGGCTGGCTCAGGGAAGACGAACGGCCGTTGAGCGGCATCAAAGCCTCAGGGCCACGCTGGACTGGAGCTATCAGCACCTTAGCCCGCTGGAGAAAACGGTATTGCAGCGGTTGTCGGTATTCAGACAGGCTTTCACATTGGCCGCACTGACCCGAGTGGCTGCTTGCCCAAGCGTAGTGCCGGCGCTGTTGGCCGCAGCCGTGGAACGCTTGGTGCTCAAGTCGTTTTTGACGATGGAGCAGGGCAGCCGCGCGCCCCGTTACTGTTTGTTCAATACGAGCCGGGCTTATGCCCGTGCGATACGTGAAGAACCTGACGAGCCCAAGCCAGGTCCGGCGTAGCCAACCCTTCTGTGAAACGGTTATAAATCGGCGCCAATAGCGTATGGGCTTGCGCGTTACGGCCTTGCTCGTGCCAGAGCAGAGCCAGAGATGTAGCCGTGCGTAGCTCCCAGGCCAGCGCGCTCTGAGCTCGCGCCACCGTCAAGGCATTGAGCAAGAGTGCTTGGGCCGCATTGGCGTTGCGCGCTGGGTCGTCGACCAGAAGCGCTTGGGCTTTAGCCCGCAGAATTTCCGCAGTACACCAGCCAGCCGCCCCCGTTTTGGCGTTGAACAACAGTTGATCGTCGACCGTGCTGGCGTCCAGCGTGAGCACAATGTCCTTGATCAGTCCTGTCGCCGGTTGTGCGGGTGCTGGGGCTGCTGAGCTGTCGATCACTTGCGCGTAATGCCGCGCCCACGTGTAAAACAGCAGCACCGAATGTTTCTGCGCCTGCTCCAGCAATAAACGCAACAGCTTTCGCGCTGTCAGAGTGTCGCCATTGTATTGGGCGATCAGGCAACTGCCGAGCGCCAGGGTGTAGCAGATCGAGTTGCCATGGTTGATCTGCAGCGCAATATCCAGCGCCTGACGAGCTGTGCGCCAAGCGTGTTCGGGTTGGCCTTGCAACCACAGGATGCGCGCCAGAATCGTCAACGCCGCCACACTCTGGTCGTACTGCACCCCAAAGCCGTGGGTAAAACGGTTGCGGTGCCCGCTATGGGCCATCCGCTGGATCACTTGTTCAGCATTCACCCGCGCCTGCCCCTGATCCCCGCTAAAGTGCAGTGCCAAGCCGCGCAAGCGATCCGTGCTGAGGGCCAGCACGGCGTCGTTGTTTAACCTCAGAAGGTCGAACTCCCGGCTTTGCTCCAACGCTCTTTGATAATTGCCACAACTGAGATTGACCGCCATATGCCCCGACACGGCACGCAGTTGCCCGGACACATCGTTGCATTGTTGGCCCATGATTCGGGCGCTGACAAAGGCGTCAATGGTCTCTGTCGTGCCGCCTTGGGTGTGATAACACGCGCTGCCCAAGGCCAGTTTGAGGGTCATTTCCAGTTCAGGTTGTGGCTGCGGCGGGACAGTCAGCAGCAAGAGGGCTTTGCGCACATAGTGGCCGTGCTCCTTGAGCAGCGACAGTTCCTGCCACAACGGTGCGGAGTGTGCGGCCAAACGGATTGCCAGCGCCTGTGGGCCATCACCGTTCAAACCCCAGTCCAGCACCCCGCGCACATCTTCCAGGCCGCGAGCGTAACGCTCGATCCAAAGGCTTGTCGTCACTAACTCCCAGTCATGCCCGGCATATTGCATCAGCTCAAGACAACGCTCGGCATGGCGCGTACGGGTGGCAGTCAACTCATCGCACTCGTCGAGTTTTTCCAGGGCATAGCTGCGGGTTGTGTCCAGCAGACGGTAGAACACGTTTTCGTCACCGATTTCGACATTGAGCAGCGATTTGGCCACCAATTGCGTAATGGCCCCCAGCACTTCGCCACCGATCACCGCCGCGGCTGATTTGACAGTGAAGCCACTGCGAAACACGCTCAGTCGACGCAGGCAGGTTTGCTCTAAGTCGGTAAGCAGGTCGAAGCTCCAGTCGAGAGTCGCACGCAGGGTTTGATGCCGGTGCAGGGGACTGTGCGAACGTTGGGCCTGCAGGCTGAAGCTGCTTTGCAACTGACTGAGCAAACCCGCCAGCCCCAATTGAGCGACGTGCCCGGCTGCCAATTCAATGGCCAGCGGAATGCCGTCCAGTCGCTGGCAAATGTCGATGGCCAGCGGCAACTGAGCGTCGTTGAGTTCAAAGTTGTCCTGACAGGTCATGGCCCGCTCGATAAACAGCTGCAGCGCCGAAAAACTCAGGGCATGCGCACGGTTGAAGGCCGCGCTGGGCGGCGGGCAATCCAGTGAATCCAGACGCTGCACGAATTCACCCTCGGCCCGCAGGCTTTCGCGGCTGGTGGCCAGAATATGCACCTGCGGCGCACCGCGCAGAATGTCTTCGCAGAGCACAGCGATGGCATCCACCAAGTGTTCGCAGTTATCGATCACCAGCAGCATCTGCCGGTCACTCAAAAATGCTACCAGTTCCTTTATGGGCTCGCCGTCAAGCAGCGACAGTTCGAGCAGCGTCGCCAGATGCGCAGTGATCAACTGTGGGTCAGTGAGCGCCGCCAAGTCCAGAAAACCAATACCGTCGCGATAGCGTCCGATCAGGTGCTCCGCCACGCGCAAGGCCACGGTGGTTTTACCGATACCGCCGGGCCCGACCAGCGTGATAAAGCGCTGGCGCGGCAATGCTTGCACCAGGCGCTCGACCAGCGGTTGACGCCCGAGCATACGGGTTTGACGCACGGGTAAGTTATGGCCTTCAGCCACAGCGTGAACGTCAACGCGCTCGATGGTTTCGACCGAGTACGGGGCGACAAAGCTGTAGCCGCGCTGGGCCACGGTAATGATGAAGCGCTGACCGTTCTGACCGTCGCCCAGCGCTTTGCGCAATGCAGCCATGTGCACGCGCAGGTTGATGTCCTCGACTACACTTTTGGGCCACACCCCGGCAATCAGGGTCTGCTTGCTGACCACTTGACCGGCGTGCGCCAACAGGATCAACAAAATGTCCAACGCCGGGCGGCCAAGGCGCACGGGTTGTTCGGTGTCCATCACCCGACGTTGTTCGGGGTAGACCCGGTAGGGGCCGAAGTGAATGGCCTCAGCTGCGGGAAAAGTCAAAGGAGCGCTCCGGCAAAAATTAACAACGTTTAACTCGTTCGATATCCGTTTACGCCTGACACTCTGAAACCTCAAGCGAAGCAGAAGGCATCGGCCTTCCCGGCACAAGGATGAACAGCTCATGAGCACTTTCACCACCCGCGACGGCACCGAAATTTACTACAAGGATTGGGGGTCTGGGCAGCCTGTCGTGTTCAGCCACGGTTGGCCGCTGAATGCGGATAGCTGGGAATCGCAGATGTTGTTTCTGGCGTCCAAAGGTTATCGAGTGATTGCACACGACCGCCGTGGGCATGGCCGTTCCAGTCAGCCGTGGACAGGCAACGACATGGATACTTACGCCGAAGATCTGGGGGAGTTGATTGCACGGCTTGATCTGCAGCGCGTGGTGCTGATCGGCTTTTCTACGGGGGGCGGTGAAGTGGCGCGCTACATTGGTCGTCATGGCACGGCCCGGGTGGCCAAAGCGGCGCTGATTTCGTCTGTACCGCCCTTGATGCTGAAGACTGAAGCCAACCCCAAAGGCTTGCCGATTGAAGTGTTTGACGGTATTCGTCAGGCCTCTCTGGCCGACCGTTCGCAGTTGTACCTGGACTTGGCCAGCGGCCCGTTTTTTGGCTTCAACAAGCCAGGCGCCAAAGCTTCGCAGGGCATGATCGACTGGTTCTGGATGCAGGGCATGACCAGCGGCCACAAAAACGCCTACGACTGCATCAAGGCGTTTTCCGAAACCGACTTCACCGAAGACCTGAAAAAATTCGACGTTCCGACGCTGGTTGTACACGGCGATGCCGACCAAGTGGTGCCCATCGAGGCGGCCGGGATTGCGTCGGCCGCGTTGATCAAAGGGTCGACCCTCAAGATTTACCCCGGCGCACCACACGGTTTGACCGACACCCACAAGGACCAGTTAAACGCCGATCTGCTGGCGTTTCTCAAGGCTTGAGACTCAATTTTCGCTAAAACGGTGTAGCCGCTGACGAGGCACGAGGCTGCGCTCGAGTGCGAAGCGCTCGCAAAACCTGTGAAGGCGGTCAATTTTTAGCGCCGCGTTATCGGGTTTTACGACGACTTCGTCGCCGATCGCAGCCTTCGTTCCTCGACAGCGGCTACAGAGCGTGTTCAGAGTGATGGAGCCTTGCGCAATGGCTGAAACCAACGAGATGGAGGTCGTGACCCTGGTGATAAAACATCGGGTCAAGGCCGGTTTTGAGGCCGCTTACAAAACCTGGCTGCGGCATATCGTCAGCATCGCCGGGCAATGGGAAGGCCACTTGGGTGTGGATGTGGTACCCGGCAAGCAGTCCGGCCTCGATACCTACACCTGCATCCTGCGTTTCTGCTCCACCGACGCCATGCAGCGTTGGCTCGACTCCCCCCAGCGTCGTGAGTTGGTCAATGAAGCCCTGCCAATGCTGGCGGACGGCGACCAGACCGAAGTGAATCCGGCCAACGAGTTCTGGTTTACGCCGCCGGACGAAACCCGATCTCCACCTCCTCGCTACAAGCAAGCAGCGCTGACGCTGTTGGTGATCTTCCCGCACACCTTGCTGGTGCCGATGATCTGGAAGCCCTTACTGGCCTTTAGCCCGGTGCTGTCCAACTACGTAGTCGCCACCTTTGTTATTACGCTGACCATCGTGTTGTCGGTGGTTTATCTGTTTATGCCGATGGCGACGCGTGTGTTCGCGCCTTGGCTGACGTCATCCACTGAGCCCAAGGAAACGAGATGAGTGCCGATCTGATTTTGTTCAATGGTCAATTTCACACCGTTGACCGCGAAAACCCGCGTGCCAGCGCCGTGGCCATCAGCGATGGCCGTTTTGTTGCGGTGGGCACCGATGCGCAGGCCATGGCCCTTCGCGGCGCAGTCACACAGCTGATCGACCTCAACGGCCGCTGTGTTATTCCCGGCCTCAATGACTCGCACCTGCACCTGATCCGGGGCGGCTTGAATTACAACCTTGAACTGCGCTGGGAGGGCGTGCCGTCGCTGGCCGATGCCCTTCGCCTGCTAAAAGAGCAGGCGGATCGCACCCCGACTCCGCAATGGGTTCGCGTGGTCGGCGGCTGGAATGAATTCCAGTTCGCCGAAAAACGCCTGCCGACGCTTGAAGAGCTCAACCAGGCGGCACCGGATACCCCCGTGTTTGTTCTGCACCTGTATGACCGTGCTTTGCTCAACCGGGCCGCGCTGCGGGTGGCGGGTTACACCCGTGATACGCCTAACCCGCCGGGTGGCGAGATCGTACGTGATGCCAATGGCAACCCGACTGGCATGCTGGTGGCGCGGCCCAACGCGATGATTCTGTATGCGACGCT
Organism: Pseudomonas sp. TMW22091; assembly: GCF_022496705.1. Lineage (NCBI taxonomy): Bacteria > Pseudomonadati > Pseudomonadota > Gammaproteobacteria > Pseudomonadales > Pseudomonadaceae > Pseudomonas > Pseudomonas sp. TMW22091. The sequence goes on along the minus strand of NZ_SCFI01000004.1, from coordinate 280,501 downwards.
GGCCAAGGGACCGAAGCTGCCGCTGGAGTATCAGGTCAACTCGACCCGCCAATTTATGCGCGAACTCAACCGTCTCGGTCTCACCAGTGCGATTGATGCCGGGGGCGGCTTTCAGAATTACCCCGATGATTACCAGGTCATCGAGCAGTTGGCCAAGGATCAACAGCTGACAATACGTATCGCCTACAACTTGTTCACGCAAAAGCCTAAAGAAGAGTTGAGTGACTTCAAGAACTGGACGAGCAGCGTGACTCTGCATCAAGGCGATGATTACCTGCGGCATAACGGGGCCGGAGAAATGCTGGTGTTCTCAGCCGCAGACTTTGAAGACTTCCTTGAACCGCGCCCGGATTTGCCGCAGAGCATGGAAGACGAGCTGGAGCCGGTGGTGCGCCATTTGGTCGAGCAGCGCTGGCCATTCCGCTTGCACGCCACCTACAACGAATCCATCAGCCGCATGCTCGACGTGTTCGAGAAGGTCAACCGCGATATTCCGTTCAATGGCCTGCCGTGGTTCTTCGATCACGCCGAAACCATCACCCCGCATAACATTGAGCGGGTGAGGGCGCTGGGCGGGGGCATTGCGATCCAGGACCGCATGGCCTTTCAGGGTGAATATTTCGTCGAGCGGTACGGTGCCAAAGCAGCTGAAGCTACGCCGCCGATCAAGCGGATGCTGGCCGAAGGCGTGCCAGTGGGTGCGGGCACTGATGCGACGCGGGTGTCCAGCTATAACCCGTGGACATCCCTGTACTGGATGGTCAGCGGCCGCACCGTAGGCGGTCTTGAGCTGCATGACGAAGGCTTGCCCCGGCTCACCGCACTGGAACTGTTTACCCACGGCAGCGCCTGGTTCTCGTCTGAGCAGGGCAAAAAAGGCCAGATCAAAGTCGGCCAATTGGCGGATCTCGCCGCCTTGAGCGCGGACTTTTTCAGTGTCGAGGAAGAAGCCATCAAGTGGATCGAATCCGTACTCACCATAGTCGGCGGTAAAGTGGTGTATGCCGCTGACGATTTTGAAACACTCGGCCCGGCCAGCGTGCCGGTGCTGCCGGACTGGTCGCCGGTGGTCAAGGTGCCCGCTCACTGGCGGCCCCATTCGCCATTGCACACGCAGGCCCACCAGTGCAGCGGGCCGTGCGGCGTGCATGCCCATCGTCACGAAACCGCTCGTTTATCCAACGCTCCGGTTAGCGACTTCGCCGGCTTCTGGGGCGCCTTTGGTTGCTCGTGCTTCGCATTTTGATGCAGTGCTTTAACACCCATCCCTCAAGGAGTTTTATATGAGCAATGTTCCGTACAAACGCCTCAATAAAGATGACGCCGTGGTGTTGCTGGTGGATCACCAGACGGGTTTGATTTCGCTGGTGCAGGATTTTTCGCCCAATGAATTCAAAAACAACGTGCTGGCGCTGGGTGACGTGGCCAAGTTTTTCAAACTGCCGACCATCCTCACCACCAGTTTTGAAAGCGGCCCCAACGGCCCGATGGTGCCCGAGCTCAAAGAGCAGTTCCCTGACGCGCCCTACATTCCACGGCCCGGTCAGATCAATGCTTGGGACAACGAAGATTTCGTTAATGCGATCAAGGCCACGGGCCGCAAACAACTGATCATTGCAGGCGTTGTGACCGACGTGTGCGTGACATTCCCGACCTTGTCGGCACTGGCCGAAGGGTATGACGTGTTTGTGGTGACCGATGCCTCGGGCACCTTTAACACGGCCGTTCAGCAAGCGGCATGGGCACGCATGACGGCGGCGGGCGCGCAATTGATGAACTGGTTCTCGGTGGCATGCGAGCTGCAAGGGGACTGGCGCAACGACATGGAAGGCTTGGCCAACTTGCTGTCCCAGCGTATTCCCAACTACCGCAACCTGATCAACAGTTACACCGTACTCACGTCCAAGTAAGCCGGCTGGGGGGTTAACGCCCCCTGATCCCGGGTATTGATAGCCCCGCGCGCACTAACCTAAATCCAGAATGTCGCCGGTAAAACAGCCCGTTATAGTTTCAGCGTTAAGCAGCGGGTCTTTCAGCGAGGAGAACCTGAACATCTCTTTGCGGGGTTCAGGCAGCATCGCCAGTTGTTCGGTGCGGTGGTTTTCAGTGTGAGCCAGCCAGCGTTCCACGCACTCATTGAGGTGCTCGGGCTGCTCGGCAAAGTGCCCGTATACATCAGCGCCGGTCACCGGTTTAAGGCTCAAGGGGTACAAGCGTTTGACGGTGTGGGTGATGTTTTCGACTTCTTTTATCAGCCGCAAATTCATGTCTTTGTGCGCCTCCCGGTATTTGTCCGGGCGATTTTGTGAGTCTTTAAAAGCGGCGCGCAAGTCGCGCTGGATCTGCTCAAGCCCACGGGATACGAAGGTGTATTCAACTCTGGTTACCAGCGGGTTTTGGGTTTCCAGAGCCTCCATGTAGCGCTTCAATGCGGCCCAGCAGCGCGGGATGTAACTGTCGACCATAAAGTGCTGAGCCATGTCGAATAGCTGGCGCAAAAAAGTGCCGCGCTCGGGCAACCCGTCTTTGTAGCCTACGGCCACACTACACACCGCGTGCTGGACGGCGGTATCGCACAGCGGTTGCCACATGATGTGCGAGACCGTGCCCTGACCAAAATCCACCGGCATAAAGTGACGCAAAGTGCCGTGATGCTGATAGGGCTCACCGGTCAGATTGGCCAACCCTGCGGCGAACAATGAAAGGCCGGCAGGCGCATTGGCAAAGGCCAAAACCGCGCCGGAGCCATAAACGGCACTTTTGGTGTTCATCCAGGTGGCCGGAACGCTGGGGATCGGGTCGTTATGGTTGACCATGCGGTGATGAACAAGAGATGCAGCGGCGTTGATAAAAGTGGCATCGGCCGCACGGGGGGCGCCGTAGGTGTAGAGCAGGACGTCGTACTGTTCAGGCCGGTTTCGCAGCATTTGCGCGAGCAACAGGGCAATGGCACCGCCAAGGCTGTGGCCGCAGATCATGATTTTTTGGCCGGTGTGAAACATGCGTAGGTAATCAAGTGCCCATGTACTCACTACTTTCGCTGCTTCGTAAAACCCGCGATGCACCTTGCCTTCTCCTTCTTCGAAGGGCACTTGAAGTGCATCGGCATCGCGCAAGAAGTCCGGCCCGGCACTGGTGCCCCGCACAGCAATCAGGATGATGCTGTGGTTATGGGTTACGAAGGCTTGGGTGTCCGTGCCTGTGTTCCCGCGTAAGGTATCGTCCAAGAAATGGATGTTGGCGGGATTTTCTTGAGCCGAGCCCAATAATGGATTGTTGGAGGGGTATAGGGCCGGGTCGAAAGGCACGATCTCCAGTCGCTCGGAGTAAGGCACCTCTTCATAGAATGGGTAGTAGGGTTGGGTTTGCTCCGGGTTGACTTGCCAGTTCTCCATGAAGGCAGCCAGCTTGTCCCCAAACCAGTTACCCACGCTCGGTTCATGCTTAAAGCTGACGCGGGGTGTGGTCACGGGTTGCTCGTCAGGTTCCTGGCCGAAGGGGCAATAACTCAAGGTGGCCATCAGGGCCAGTTGATACAGATTAAGCGCGCAAAATTCAGGCGTTGTGGAAAGCAGGGGGCGCAAGGCCCGTAAGGGCCGCACTTCAAGCACCGTCAGGCGCTGCGGCGCGATACAGACACCTTGGGTGCCAAACCTGCCCATGAGCCGACGATCCGCCACGTTCAACGGGAAGTGACACTGCACCTTGGGCGGCAGGTGGGACACATGCTTGACCAGTTGACGAACCTCGACCTGGCAGTATTCATCTGTACCACTGATGGATAAAGGTTTTACATGGGTGCGTGAACCGTCTTTTTTAAAGTAACGAGTCTGCTCAGCTCTGACTTGTAGCTCGGTGATTTGAAGAGGGTAGTGCTTTCTTTCGATTAGGTCTTGATAGTTCTTTATTGTGCCGTGGTAAGCCGTGTTGAAGGTAAGTGAAATGGCGCCAGCACAATGATTTTTGATTTCGCCTATGCCGTTAGCATTTAAAAATCCCTTGTATTTGAGGTTCTCGGAATCTGTAACTTCGTAAGCCAGTCCCGCGTAAGGCTCACCTGAACCAAATTCATCGACTAGTTGAAAGCTGGTTGTCTTTCCCATGGCTGGGCAGGCTAGCACGCGATCCTTTAGATTGATGTTTTTCAGTCTTTCTTGAATATCCACAGATTAATCCTTTTTTTCAGTGCAGCCTGGGTAAATAGTGCACTTTTTGCCGTCAGGCATTATGTATCCGCTAAAGTCCTTGTGGTTGTTGTTGCAGTAAGCACTCTGGTCTTCATACCCTTCACCCATGCAGCGTTTCCAACCATTGGGTACTTTTACCCAAGTGTTCCCCATGTAAGGTTCTTCTTCATGATCCAAGGTGATCTTTATTCGCACTGTCTTGCCGGGTAGTTGATTTAGTGTGTAGGGAGCCCACGGGTTGTATAACGTTAATTTGCCATTGGCATCGGCATCTTTGCACATGAGGAGTTTTCTAAGTACGCGGGTTTTACCTATGGTGCGGAAATACCATTTGCAGCGCCCATAAAAAGCACTGACGCCTTCGGGGGTAAATTCTTTCTTGAATTCGGTGGGTATAACTTCACGGGCCACAACTATTGCATTGTCGCCACTATAATCATCACGGTCTTCACCGTAGATGCCGTAAATTTTCAATCTGAAACTACTAATCACCAGCGGGCAGCCACTGACCGTGCGGTAAAGCGCAATAGTCGACTCATTTTTGTAATCCTTGCGCCAGTGCCGGTTATATTCGACCCATGTATTTTTATTTCCCGGTACGGTGCAAGTTTCACCCTTGGCGGGTACATAGACTGCATCCGCATGATAATAAAAGTTGGGCGGTAAATCAGCCGTAAAGGTGAATGTCTCGGACTTGCCTGTCGAACACCCTGTCAGTATTCCCATGCAGGCCATGATGCTGAGTAGTTTTAATAGGCGGTGATTCAAGGCGTGACTCATGCTGTTCATTCAGTACACCCCGGATAAATAGTGCACTGTGTGCCGTCAGGCATTATGTATCCGCTGAAGTCCTTGTAGTTGTTGTTGCAGTAAGCTCTTTGGTCTTCATATCCTTCGCCCATGCAGCGTTTCCAACCATTGGGTACTTTTACCCAAGTGTTCCCCATGTAAGGTTCTTCTTCATGATCCAAAGTGATCTTTATTCGCACTGTCTTGCCGGGTAGTTGATTTAGTGCGTAGGGAGCCCAAGGGTTGTATAATGTTAATTTGCCATTGGTATCGGCATCTTTGCACATGAGAAGTTTTCTAAGTACACGCGTTTTACCTATGGTGCGGAAATACCATTTGCAGCGTCCATAAAAGATACTGACGCCTGCGGGGGTAAATTCTTTCTCAAATTCGGTGGGTATAACTTCACGGGCCACAACTATTGCATTGTCGCCACTATAATCATCACGGTCTTCACCGTAGATGCCGTAAATTTTCAGTCTGATACTACTAATCACCAGCGGGCAGCCACTGACTGTGCGGTATAACGCAATAGTCGACTCATTTTTGTAATCTTTGCGCCAGTGCCGGTTGTATCCCACGCGCGTATTTTTACCTCCCGGTACGCTGCAGGTTTCGCCTTTGGCAGGTACATAGACAGCAGAAGCCCGATAATAAAAATTCGGCGGTAAATCAGCCGTAAAAGTGAAGGTCTCAGACTTGTCTGATGTGCAACTTGCCAATAATGCGGCGCTGGTCAATACAGCCAGCACGTTGAGTGTCCGGTTCATGACCGCCCCTTGATAGTCAAAACATTCGCCAAGTGGCTGACGCGTGCAAAGTGCGTTGCAGGGTCTTCGTCGTCACGCGGGTACCACGTGCGAGGCAGTTCAAAATCGGGGCTGTCGAGGCTGCGCGTAAACAAAAACTCCAGCTTTTGCTGATCCCGCCAACCCCATCTGAAGGCCTGATTGCGTTTGCTTTTCAGCCACGCAAAGGGCATTTGACGGGCTGCCAGCTGTCGATACTGATCGTAGTGTTTATCCAGCACATGCCGGTGGGCATTGAGCGCGTGTATGGAATCAAGCTTGTCGAGATTGGGCGGTATGTTGAGCCAATCAAGGGTCTCGCTCAGCGGGTGTTCGCCTGGGGTGGGGTTGTCGGTGATTACCCAGTGCTCGTCCTGCCAACGGCACACGCTGATGGCAGGGCCAAGGTAGGCGCCCTGCTGCTCGGGCGAAAGGTGCGCCAGTGCCCGGTTGAGTACGCGGTTGTCTTCAAAGCGGTACAGCACTTGATGGGGCGCAGCCCCTGCCAGGCAGCGTGCTCGCCAATGCTGCGCCAGCGCGGGGAGGTCGCCCGAGGCAATACTGGCCAACCAGCCCCAGTTGCCTTCGGGGGTATTGAACAATTGGGTCAACTGCTCACGGTCGCTGCTGTTGAGCACGATGATAAAGGGCCCGGCACTGGCCAGTCGGGACACAAGGGTCTGGCTGTAGACGCTGCAATAAGTGTCCGGCGGGCGGCCGTTGAGTAAGGTGTGGGAGGTGAGGCTTTCGCTGTTTTGATTGAGGATCAAACAGACGTCACGCACGTGGCGACGCTGCATCTCCAGCCATTGGTCTGGCGGCAGGGTAGTCATCGTGGATCTCCTAGGGGTAAGCACATGCCGTCTGCACAGGCCTCGCAGACCGGGCAAAAGTCACTGTCAAAAAGCTGTGCGATTTGCATCAATGCCTGCTGGTAAGGCGCTGGCTGTACCGGCAGATCGTGGTGCGCAGGCAGCCTTTCGGTTTGCCCGGGGAGCAAGGGCAGGGCAGGCATGCCCGGCACTGAGGCGCCACCCACCTGAATCGCGCTGCTGCAGTGAATGCCGGCTGCGCTGATCACCAAGTGTTGCCCGCCTGCCATCAAGGTGATGTCTGCCCCGGCATCCAGCACCACGCGGGCGCCCGCTTTGAGGTGGACCTGTTGCCCGGCCTCGACCGTGAATGTTTGGCCCAGCGCGATGTGGCTGCTGGCGTCCACGTGCAGGTAATCGTTGGCTTTGAGGTGGGTTTTGCGGTCATGGCTGACGGTGTGTTGCTCGTCGCCCTTGAGTACCGTCACGCTGCTGCCTTTGACCGTGGCCTGGTAAACACCATCGACTTGCAGGCTGCTGTCATTTTTGACGTGCTGCTCCATGTTGCGCTGGGCGCGCACGTGGATCAGTTCCTGGCCTTTGCGGTCTTCGATGCGCAGTTCGTTGTAGCCGCTGCCATCGGGCGTGCTGCGGCTGCGCAAGAGGCTTTGGGTTTTGTTGGCGGGCAAATCCAGCGGGACAGGGTTGATGCTATTTGGGAGGCAGCCCGCAAGAAGCGGAAAATCAGGGTCACCATTTATAAAATTGATCAGCACTTCCATGCCCACTCGGGGGATGGTGATGGCGCCATAGGTATCACCTGCCCAACTGGAGGCGACGCGCACCCAGCAACTGCTTTGGTCGGACTCTATGTCGCTGCGGTCCCAATGCAGTTTTATGCGCACCCGGCCAAACGCATCGCAATGGATTTCTTCGCCCTCAGGCCCGGTGACGCGGGCGGTTTGGCTGCTGGATATGCGCGGCTTGTCGTAGATTTCTTGCGAGCGATAGGTGACGTCTGCCGGGATGGCCTCAAAGGTGTTGCGGTAGCCCTGGATAAATTCGCCAGGCCCGAACGGTTGCTGGCTGTGGCCGTGCTCTTCGAGCACTTGCGGTTGTTTGCCTTCATGGTGAACCTGGGTCAACAACCAGCGGCAATTCCACGCTGCACAGTGATGCTGGCTCAAAGGCATGAAATAACCGCTGCGCAATTGTGACTGGTCACTCTCGCCACTGACTTGGCAATAGCCGCTTTGATGACGTTCAAGCGCTCGGTCGCTTAAGCGCTCGCCTTGCCCCTGCTCGGTGAAGCCTCCCGGGTAGCTGTAGTGTTCGAGGGTGCGTTCGTCGGTCCGCGTACGGCTGTTGGCCTGCAATGTACGGCTGGCTTTTTTGAAGTCGTAGTCACGGCGGACGGTGCGGTTGGGCTGTGATTGCACGCCCCATTCAAAATGGCTGACTGAAGGCTCATCGGCCACCATGCCCTTACCCGGCACGTAAGGTGTGGGGTGCGTCAGGGGCGTGAACGCCTGCTGCTTGTCGCCGAAAATTAACAGGTGATGGTCGGGCGAATGCTGGAAGTAGTAATGAAAGCCCTCTTCGAAACACAGACGCTGAATAAAGCGCAGATCGGACTCCCCATACTGCACGCAATATTCGCGCTCGCTGTAGGGGGAAAACGCCTTGAAGGCGTAGACGTCGCTCAGGATGCCGTGCTCTTGCAGCACGGTTTCGATAATGCGCTGCACGGTCAGGTGCTGGAATATCCGGTGGTTGGTGCGAAGGGCCAGCTCGGCCAGGCGCGGTTCCAGGCTGAGGCGATAGTGCGACATGCGTTGATCGGAGCGGGTGATGCGCACACTGGACACTTGGCCGTGGATACCGTTGCCGTTCTGGTCAAAGGCCAGGAAGGCAGGCCGGTGCAGTAGCAATTCAAGGTTCAGTTCAAGGCGCTCACTCACCAACTCAAGGGTGAAGGAGAAGGGCGTGCTGATGCCCTCGTCGCCCGTGAATGACAACACCCTGAAAGGATGTGAACACCCATGAATGGACAGGCTGAAACGGTGTTGGCCATGTGAGGAGGGCATGCAGGCTCATCCCTGGAATGTAGGGATAAACGCTAACTCAAAGGCCATAACCTTCGTTGTAAGAAGATTCTGAAGTTTTTAAAAAAAACTCGTGCGGATTCAGTTCGCGCTCTAAATGCTGCAAAACCGAGGCTGTACCAGCCCCCGTCTCATGCCAACTGATGCGGGCTTTCGCACGCTTCAGCGTGTCTGTAACCAGCTTAGGAAACCGCCTTTTTTTATCGGGGGCGGGGCAGCCATTAAAGCCGAGCGGCTACTTTGCTCGCGCACGGCCTTTAAGGTGTTCAAGGCGCGACCCACGTCTGCCCGTTGCGCGATGCATTCACGGGTCAGGGACTTGTCAATCCGGTATATGAGGGTGGAGGTGAAGGTTGCCTGTGACGGTGCGTCGGCGAGCACACTCTCTTCGCCCATGATCTCTCCCGGCCCCATGCGCCCGGCTTCAACGGGCCCGGTTGCCCCGGCCACGCTGACGCTGATAACGCCCGTGGCGATGACCATCAGACTGTCCGGCACTTCGTCCACGGTCAGCACCACCTGCCCGGCGGCGTAGGTTTGGGCAACCATGGAGCGTGCAATCTGGTTGCGTTCGTCTTCACTGAGCGAACGAAAAATTTTCACTTCGTCAAGCAACGCACGGGCACGACTCGCAGGTTCGATCACGCCGTCGAGCTGACGCGAAATACCGGCGGCCTCCAGATGGCGGTGGGCGAGGTCGAAGAGTTGATTGCGCACCTCACTTTTGTGCGTCAAATCAGCGATAAACCCACTGATGACGTATTCGGACAGGTTCTCGCCCGCGTCTTTGAGCACTGCTTTTGGCGCCGGGTTCAGCAACAAACGGCTGCTGCCTTGCAGCGTACGCTCCAGCGCATCCAGTACCCGGCGCGGACGAATGTGGTTGGGCACCTGCAAGCTGATCGATACCCCGTGCAGGTTGATCGGCCGGCTCAGGTTGACAATTTTGGCCTTGGCCGCCACCGAATTCGGCACCACGGCCGTGCTGCCGGCGCTGGTCAGCAGGTGAGTGGCGCGCCAGTCGATGTCCAGTACCTTGCCTTCAACCCCGTCGATCACAACCCAGTCGTCGACTTGATACGGTTTGGTGGTGTTGAGCACGATCCCGGAAAACACGTCGCTCAAGGTGCTCTGCAAGGCCAGACCGATAACAATGGCCATCACGCCTGAAGTGGCCAGCAAGCCCTTTACCGGGAGTTCCAGCAGGTAAGCGGCGGCGGCCACGATGGCCGCCAGAAACACCAGCGCGCCGATGACATCCTGCAACAAGCGCCCGCTGTGGCCGATGCGGCGCATCAGCACCAGACCGATCACTTCAGTGAGCACCCGCGCTGCATACAGCCACCACAGAATGCCTAATGCCGTGGCGCCCAATTGCATCACGGGGTCATCTGTAAACAATGGTGCCTGCAACGGGCTGACCCCAGCGTTGATAATGACTGCGCTGAACAGCATAAACAGTGCCAGTCGCACGCCGACCCGCAGAACCCGCTGCTTGAACGGCTGAGCGTGCCAAAGCAGGGTGTCGATCAACAGCAACAGGGCGCCCAGGGACAGCGGGTGAGCGAGGAGAAAGGACATGGGCAAACTCCATGGACGAGCGAGGCAGGCGTGATTGGGAGACCATGAACACAGACTAGTCGGGTGTTGCCTACGTAAAAAGCCGCTATAAAGGGTTTAACTGTCTACCAGGTTGAGACAATGAACCCCTTTGAAGATATGCGTATATTTTGTCAGGTCGTTGACTCGGGCAGTTTTACGGCTGCCGCTGACCAATTGGACCTGTCCAAACAATTTGTCAGCCGCCGGGTGATGCAACTGGAGGAGCGACTGGGGGTGCGGTTGCTCAATCGCTCGACCCGACGGCTGGATGTCACGCCTTTAGGGCAGACGTATTACGACTCGGCCATGCGCCTGCTCAATGACGTGGAGCAGATGGAGCAGGGGATTGCCGGGCAAACCAGTGACCCGCGCGGCACCCTGCGCCTGAGTGCACCGTTATCCTTTGCGATGGCCCATTTGGGCTGTCTGCTGCCGTTGTTTTTACAGCGTTACAGCCAAGTTGCCGTTGAAGTGGACCTGAGCGATCGACCGGTTGACTTGCTCAGCGAGGGCTACGACTTGGCACTGCGCATTGGCGTACTTGAAGACTCCACACTGATTGCCCGGCGCATCGCCCTCATTGACCGTGTGTACTGTGCCAGCCCGGCTTATCTGGCCGAGCGCGGAACACCGCGTGTACCTGCAGACGTGCACAGCCATGATTGCCTGCCTTATGGTCATGGCCGCCAAGTACCGTGGCGGTTTGAAGAGGCCGGCAAGCCATTGACCATTCACGTCAGCGGGCGCATGCGGGTCAATAATGGTGAACTGCTGAGGGACGCGGCCATTGCGGGCTTGGGTTTGACCTATCTGCCGACGTTTATTGTGGGCGCGGCCCTTGAGGATGGGCGACTGGTGCGGGTGCTGGACGATTTTCGCAGTGCGCCACTGGCCCTGTCGGCGGTGTATCCGCAGCACCGCCAGCGCTCCCTGGCGGTTCAGGCCTTGATTGAGTTTCTGCGTGAAAGCCTTGATCAGACGCAAGAATCTTTATAGGCATAGGTGCGCAACTATGTTGTGTGGCCGCTGACGAGGTACGAGGCGGCGATTGGGCGCGTAGCGTCCATATAACCTGAGCGCTCAATGTACCTGACACCCCAGCGTGTCAGGCCCACGACAGCTTCGCTGCCGATCGCAGCCTCGTACCTCGTCAGCGGCTACACGGCATGGGCGGTTGCAGTCCCATGTTGCAGGCAAAGAAAGGCGACTATGGTTACTGCATGGATGTTCGCCGTAAACCACACGAGGTGACGACATGCCCCACAACGCCCGTCCCGCCGTTCTCGAATTGATCGGCAATACGCCCATGGTGCGCGTCAGCCGATTCGATACCGGCCTGTGCACGCTTTTTCTCAAACTCGAATCACAGAACCCTGGAGGTTCAATCAAGGACCGTATCGGTTTGGCCATGATCGACGCCGCCGAGCGCGACGGGCGCTTGCTGCCGGGCGGCACCATCGTTGAGGCGACTGCCGGCAACACCGGCCTTGGGCTGGCGTTGGTGGGGCGGGCCAAGGGCTATCGGGTGGTGCTGGTGGTGCCAGACAAGATGTCCACTGAAAAGGTCTTGCACCTCAAGGCCATGGGGGCCGAAGTGCACATCACTCGTTCCGATGTGGGCAAAGGCCATCCCGAGTATTACCAGGACGTGGCCGCAAGGTTGGCAGGTGAAATCCCCGATGCCTTTTTCGCTGACCAGTTCAATAACCCGGCCAACCCCCTGGCTCATGAGTGCAGCACTGCACCGGAGATCTGGGCGCAGACTCAACATGACCTTGATGCGATTGTCGTCGGTGTCGGATCGGCCGGCACCTTGACCGGCCTGACCCGTTTCTTCAAACGCGTGCAGCCCGATCTTGAAATGGTACTGGCCGATCCAGTGGGCTCGGTGATGGCTGAATACAGCCGCAGCGGGACGATTGGAAAGGCAGGATCATGGGCCGTTGAAGGCATCGGCGAAGACTTTATTCCTTCGATTGCCGATTTGAGCAGCGTGCGACATGCCTACTCGATCAGCGACGAAGAAAGCTTCGATCACGCCCGTCAGTTGCTGCGCGCCGAAGGTATCCCGGGCGGCTCCTCAACGGGCACCTTGCTGGCCGCTGCACTGCGATATTGCCGTGAGCAAACCGTGCCCAAACGGGTCGTCAGTTTTGTCTGTGATACGGGCACCCGCTACTTGTCCAAGGTCTATAACGACCAATGGATGAAAGATCAGGGGCTGCTCCAATACAAACATTACGATGACCTGCGCGACCTGATTGCCCGGCGTTTTGAAGATGGGCGGGTGATCAGTGTCGGCCCGGATGACACCTTGCTGACCGCGTTTCAGCGCATGCGTCTGGCGGATGTATCGCAATTGCCGGTGCTGGAAGAGGGCAAGCGTCTGATCGGCGTGATCGACGAATCCGACATTCTGCTGGGCATGCAAGAAGACCCTTCACACTTCAGCGCGTCGGTCGCCAGCGCCATGTCCCGCACCTTACAGACCTTGCCGCCGAGCGCCAGTCTGGCTGAGCTTCAAGCTGAGCTCGACCGCGGCCTGGTGGCCATCATCGCCGACGCCTCGGGTTTTCACGGCCTGATAACCCGCGTTGACCTCCTTAATCACTTGCGCAGATCCCTTGTATGAGCCTTGACGATAAAACCGCCGCGCCCCGCGCGTTTGCCACCCGCGTAATTCACGCAGGGCAGGTGCCAGACCCTTCAACCGGCGCGCTGATGCCGCCGATCTACGCCAACTCCACCTACTTGCAGCAAAGTCCCGGCGTCCACAAAGGGCTGGATTACGGGCGCTCGCATAATCCGACGCGCTTCGCGCTGGAGCGGTGTGTTGCCGACCTTGAAGCGGGTACTCAGGCGTTCGCCTTTGCCTCCGGTCTGGCGGCCATTTCAACGGTGCTTGAGTTGCTGGACGCCGGTTCACATGTCGTCTGCGGCAATGACCTGTATGGGGGCACATTTCGCCTGTTCGACAAAGTTCGCCAGCGCAGCGCCGGGCATCGCTTCAGTTTTGTCGACATGACTGACCTTGCGACCTTCGAAGCCTCATTGTGCGATGACACGCGGATGGTCTGGGTCGAGACACCGAGCAATCCCCTGTTGACCCTCACGGATCTGGCCGCTGTCGCAGGCATTTGCCGAGCGCGCGGCATTTTGTGCGTGGCCGACAACACCTTTGCAAGTCCCTGGGTACAGCGCCCGCTGGAGCTGGGTGTGGATATTGTGGTGCACTCCACCACCAAGTATTTGAATGGTCATTCCGATGTCATCGGCGGCATTGCAATTGTCGGGTCAAACCCGGAGCTGGCCGAGCGCTTAGGCTTCCTGCAAAACTCCGTTGGGGCCATCGCCGGGCCCTTTGATGCCTTTCTGACCTTGCGTGGGGTGAAAACCCTGGCCTTGCGCATGGAGCGTCATTGCAGCAACGCGCTGGCGCTGGCGCAATGGCTGCAAAATCAGCCGCAGGTTGCACGCGTGCATTACCCGGGCCTGAGTTCCCACCCGCAACACGCATTGGCATGCCGGCAGATGCACGGTTTTGGCGGAATGATCAGCGTTGAGCTGAATACTGATCTGGCGGGTGCCAAGCGCTTTCTTGAAAGCGTGAGTATCTTTGCTTTGGCGGAAAGTCTGGGGGGCGTTGAAAGCCTGATCGAGCATCCGGCGATCATGACCCATGCCAGCATTCCGGCTCAAACACGTGCACAACTGGGGATCGGTGACGGGCTGGTGCGCTTGTCGGTGGGTGTTGAGGCGGTGGAGGATTTACGCGCGGACTTGGCCCAAGCGTTGTCCAGAATCTAGCGTCGGCCCAAGACCTGCGCCTGCCCAATGAGCAGGCGCAGGTCTTGATTCGGTCAGACGATGGCGGGGAAGTCGGCCATCGAGTCCGGCCACGGGCTCAACACTTCAAAGCCATCATCGGTCACGGCGACCATATGTTCCCACTGGGCCGACAAGGATAAATCCTTGGTGACTACCGTCCATTGATCGGCCAGGGTTTTGACATGGCGTTTGCCTGCATTGAGCATCGGCTCAATGGTGAAAATCATCCCGGCCTTGAGCTTCATGCCCTGGCCCGGGTAGCCGTAATGCAATACTTGAGGCTCGTCGTGGTAGACCTTGCCGATGCCGTGTCCGCAGTACTCGCGCACCACACTGAAGCCTTCTTTCTCAGCCAGGGTCTGGATGGCATGGCCAATGTCGCCCAGTGTGGCGCCGGGGCGCACAACCCGAATACCGGCACACATGGCCTCGTAGGTGGTCTTCACCAGATGCCGCGCCTCGGGGGAGGGTTCGCCGACGAAGTACATGCGGCTGGTGTCGCCGTACCAGCCGTCCTTGACCACTGCGATATCGATATTGACGATGTCGCCGTCCTTGAGCGGTATGTCTGAAGGAATGCCGTGACACACCACCTCATTGACTGAGGTGCAGACCGTTTTCGGGAAGCCGTGATAGCCCACGTTACCGGGAATGGCCTTTTGTACATTGACGATGTAGTCGTGGCAGATTTTGTCCAGCTGGTTAGTGGTCACGCCCGCCTTGACGTGTTCGCCGATCATGGCCAACACATCGGCGGCCAGTTTTCCCGCCACTTTGGACTGGGCAATCTGTGCCGGGCTATTGATAACGACGTTGGCCTTCATGAGTGCGCTCCAGTGGTCACAGGTGTGTCTTGCAAGGCTGCATTCAGATCAAGGCCGCCCGACTGCTCGGCACGCACCAGCAAGCGGCAGATTTGGTGGTGATCCAGATTGGGGTGCAGCTCGGTGAGCATGCCGATGCGCATCCAGTGTTCAGCTTGCGCATTGATGGAGCGGCTCAGCGCGTTACTGGCGACCCGCAGGTTTTCATGCATTTGTTCGGAGATTTTGACGATGCCCATCAGGCTGTCCATATGAAATGTATATGGAACGTATATTAGGCGAGGGTTGGGCGCTGCCGCAACCCTCAACTGGTCAAGCAGGGGTAATGTGCCCCGTACTGGACCTTGTGGTGCTTAACGCCACAAATTGACTTTGGCCAAATCAATCAGCTCGCGCGCACGGCCATCCATCACGGTTTTGAGCATAAACAGACTGAAGCCTTTGGCCTGTTCAAAGGTTTTGCTCGGCGGCATCACCAACTCCTGTCGGGCACTCACGACATCCACCAGCACCGGGCCGTCATGGCTGAAAGCCTCACGCAACGCCCCTTCGAGTTCTGCGGGATGTTCGACCCGAATGCCCTTGACCCCCATCGCCTCAGCCATGGCTGCAAAATTGGGGTTTTTCAGATCACAGCCCACATCAGGAAAGCCCGCAGCTTTCATTTCCATCTCGACAAACCCCAGCGTGCCGTTATTGAGCACGATCACCTTGACCGGCAAGCCCACCTGACTGAGGGTCAGAAAATCACCCATCATCATGGTGAAACCACCATCCCCCGACATGGAAATTACCTGCCGGAACGGGAAGGCCGCCTGAGCACCAATCGCCTGCAACATCGCATTGGCCATTGAACCGTGGTTAAACGAGCCAACGAGTCGCCGTTTGCCATTCATCTTCAAATAGCGGGCAGCCCAAGCGGTGGGCGTGCCCACATCACAGGTGAAAATCGCATCTTCCGTGGCCAGTTCACTGACCAGGCGATTGAGGTATTGCGGGTGAATGATCGAGCTCTCAGGCCCGCTCTCGGCCAGCGCGTCGAGGTCTTGGCGGGCGACTTTGTAGTCGTCGAGTGCTTTATCCAGATGCTCGCGGTCAGGGTTTTGGTCGACCTTGGGCAACACCGCCTGCAATGTCAGCTTCACATCGCCGATCAGGCCCAATTCCAACGGGCAGCGGTTGCCCAGCGCTTCGGCGCGCAGATCGATTTGTGCGATATAACCGTGCTCCGGGTAAAACTGGCGATAGGGAAAATTAGTGCCGAGCATCAGCAGCGTGTCACAGCTCATCATTGCCTTGTAGCCCGAGGCGAAACCGATCAGCCCGGTCATGCCGACGTCGTAGGGGTTGTCGTACTCGACATGTTCCTTGCCGCGCAAGGCATGCACGATTGGCGCATTCAGGCGTTCGGCCAGTGCCAGAATTTCGGTGTGGGCACCTGCGCAACCCGCGCCGCAAAGCAGGGTGACCTTTTTGCCGTTATTGAGAAACGACGCTAATTGGTCGATATCACTCAGAGTGGGGCAAATCAGCGGTTGGGTAGGGGTTATCCAGTTAGGCACTTTGGCCTCGGTGGCTTGCAGCGCAACGTCTCCGGGAATCACCACCACTGCCACGCCGCGTTTAGCGATGGCCACGCGCATGGCGCGTTCAAGAATTTGCGGTAACTGCTCGGCATGGGATACCAGCTCGACGTAATGGCTGCACTCCTTGAACAGGCTTTCGGGGTGCGTGGCCTGAAAATAATCGATGCCGATTTCACTGCTGGGGATATGTGCGGCCAACGCCAGCACGGGCACACCGCTGCGGTGCGCGTCGAACAGACCATTAATCAAATGCAAGTTACCTGGCCCGCAACTGCCGGCACAGACTGCCAGTTCGCCAGTCAAATGCGCTTCGGCACCGGCGGCAAAGGCCGCTGACTCCTCGTTGCGCATATGAATCCATTCAATCTGCTGCTGACGGCGCAGTGAGTCGGTGAAGGCATTCAATGAATCGCCCACGACGCCAAACACACGCTTTACCCCTGCTTGCTGCAAGGTTTCGGTGATGAAATCGGCAACCGTTCTGCTCATGGGGGGAGGCTCCTTGAAGTGGGAAATCGGGTGGCTTGAGTCAGGTTAGAAACCGTTGCCAAGCAGGATAGACACTGCATGCGACCCCATAGGTTTTTAAAACGTTCGATGAAGATGTGTTCATGTCACACCTACCGTTCGTGGTGAAGGAGATCAGCGGATGTAACCGGGCGTTACACCGCATAAGAAAAGAGAAGACGAGAATTATTTTAAATACAGAGAATTCCTACATAAAAGTAATGAGTTCTCCGCTAGCTTGCGTTCTTTAACCAGGGGGGAACAGCAAATGGCAAGTCACGGTTACATGAGCATTTCGGGCAAAAGCCAAGGCTTGATCTCGGCAGGCTGTTCAACTGCGGAGTCCATTGGCAATAAATGCCAAATCGGGCATCGCGATGAAGTCATGGTGCTCTCCTTCAATCACACCATGTTGAATCTGGGCAACCTCGACCGAGCCACTCATCAACCCATCGCGATCGTAAAAAACATAGACAAGTCGACCCCTTTGCTGGCGCAAGCCCTGACCAATAGAGAGATCCTTGAGTGCAAGATCAACTTTTACCGAACTTCGCCGATGGGCGTTCAGGAGCGTTTTTTTACCGTTGATATATCGGGTTGTATTTTGACGGAGCTGACGCTGGTCATGCCCCATGCCACGTTGGAAAACGATGCCGACATTCAAGAAGTCATGGCCCTGAGTTATCGAGAGATTTGCTGGATGCATCATATCGCCGGCACCAGTGGCTACAGCAGTTGGGATGAGGACAAATGAGGCCTGATAAATCGCAGCATTCATTGGCAGACGATGAAGTGAGGGCGTTAGATCAGGCGGTGAATCTTTTGACGAATCAGGCCTGTACGGTTGGGATACAGCGACTCAAAAATTTGTCTGTTCGCTTGCAATTTAATCGAGACATAACGGAGTACACACGGGGTATTGTTCAGGACGTTTATAGCGGTAAGAAAAGCACCGCACAGGGGCTTGAAGCCATTAACAAACAACGCAGTGCGCTGATTAAGCACACCTTACTGGACCAAACGTTATTAGGGGTGGGCATTGCGGCTGGAGGAATGCAAATCGCCATGGGTGGAGGCATTTGTTATTTCTCGGCAGGTACCTTGTGTTTAGGCATAGGGGCGCCACTGATGCTTCAGGGCGGGAATAATATTTATGAAAACGGTCGTAATCTTTTATCGGGACGCTCCGATACGCAAGGCCCCATCCGAAAGGTCTATCACTCTGTAGCCAAAGCAGTGGGCGGGACAGAGCGAGAAGGCAATATTGCTTATGGCGTCGTGGATTTGGCAGGGTCTGCTTATGGTGCGGGAAGGTTGGTGTTAAAGCCTGAATCGTGGAGGTTGTTCAGGCATATTCGTTCTGATTATCTTTATGGTTATCAGCGAAATACTGTAGGTGGTGCCGCAATTGGAAAGGTCTCAGATGTAAATACATTGCAGACATTATTCGAGTATTGGGGGGCGGATGAATAGCTATTTATTCTATGTGGTCTTTGTTTTTTTAAGTTTGATATGTTACTTGCCATCCTTTTGGGCAAGTTTTGCATGGTCGGGAGATGATAATGACGCGCTCAAGTTTTACGGGGTTGCGATGCTTAATATCTTTTTTATAGGTATTCATGTCCTTCATGCGAAGACGGGGTATTTACCCATCATCGATAAAAATACAAGTTATGGAGCGCAGTGGTTCTCTTTCTTTGTCGCCATGGCCTATGTGTTCTCTCTCCCTGGAGGAAAGAAAAAACACATGTGGTTCACACGTAGAAAGTTCTGATTCGTCTTCGCAACTAAAGGGAATTAAAAGAGGATCGTTCGATATGTTTACCCGGAATGAACCTGAAGGTCGTAAATCCTGCATTTGATAAACCCTATAAATCGTGTGAGGCTGGGCATCCCCAATGCGGTGTGGTTGTGAGCATGGTTGTCAAAAAGGCTGAGTGTCCCAGTCCTGAATCGCCGCAGCGCCATGCGCTCCTTTCTGAGAGCTGCCTGGGTTTTCTTCTGCCCGCCCATAATCTCTGCCCCCTCCCTTCGAAACTGGCCTTCTGGGCTTTGTTTCACTGTCGACATGCCCGCCCGCCGGATACCCGTACATTCCGTTAAGTCTTGAACGTCTGTTACCCCTCAGGGTTGCAGTCACGGCGTGCCTTTACGCCTTTCAGATATGAATTTACGAGTATTGCCATGAGTACCACGACTGCGTTTGCTGCCCTGCAAGAAGCCCAGAGCTTTCTGTCGGATAACCCTGATATCGAAATGTTCGAGCTGTTTATCCTCGACAACAACGGTGTGCCACGGGGCAAGTTGTTGCACCGCGATGAATTGCTGGAAATCTATAAGAGCGGGCGCCCACTGCCGAGCACTATCCTGGGCCTGGACATCAATGGCGATGATGTCGAAAACACCGGGCTGGTCTGGGACGTGGGCGATATTGACTGTCGCGCGTATCCCATCAGTGGCAGCTTGCAGCGCATGCCGTGGCGTTTGATACCCACGGCGGCGGTACAAGTCAGCATGCACCCGCAAGAAGGCATGCCGGCCACTGTGGCCGATCCTCGGCATCTGTTGTCCAAAGTTATCGAGGGGTTGAAGGCCGACGGCTATTACCCGGTAATGGCGGCTGAGTTGGAGTTTTATCTGCTGGATCGCCAGCGCGACAGCAATGGGCGACCGCAACCGGCACGGGACGTAGACGGTCAACGTCCGCGTGCCACTCAGGTGTACGGACTGCGAGAGCTGGAGCAAATCGAACCGTTTTTGGCGGATCTGTACAGCGCCTGCAAGCTGCAAGGGATTCCAGCCCGCACGGCCATTTCTGAATACGCGCCGGGGCAGGTGGAAATCACCCTTGAGCACCGCAACGACGCCTTGCAAGCGATGGATGAAGCCGTACGTTACAAGCGCCTGGTCAAAGGCGTGGCGCATAAACACGGGATGCTTGCCTGTTTTATGGCCAAGCCCTTTGATGACTTGGCGGGCACAGGCATGCATATGCACGTGAGCCTGGCCGATAAAGACGGCAACAACCTGTTCGCCAGTGAAGCGCCTGACGGCACACCCTTGCTGCGCCATGCCGTAGGCGGGATGCTCAGCACCTTGCTTGATTCATTGCTGATGTTTTGCCCGAATGCCAATTCGTACCGCCGTTTTCAGAGCAACAGCTATGCGCCGTTGGCCGCGACCTGGGGGGTCGATAACCGTACCGTGAGCCTGCGAGTTCCGGGAGGTCCGGCGTTTTCGCGGCATATCGAACACCGAATTTGTGGCGCTGACGCCAACCCCTATTTGGCGGCGGCTGCGATTTTGGCGGGAATCCATCGGGGTATCCGCGAAGAGCGTGATCCAGGTGCGCCGGTAGAAGGCAATGGCTATGCGCTGACCAGCGAAAGGCTGCCGACCGATTGGTTGACCACCTTGCGGGCATTGGAAGCCTCGCATTGGGCGAAAGAAGCCTTTGGCCCTGAATTTCTGAAGGTTTATCTGGCGGTCAAAAATGCCGAGTATCGGCAGTTTATGGGGCAAGTGGGGGAACAGGATTGGCGTTGGTATTTGCATCAAGCGTAAGGGGAGAGGCTAGCGGCAAGCCTCAAGTAAGAGCGGATCGGCTTCTAGCGTGCAGCCAGATTTCCCGATCTGGCTTTTTCGTGACATTTTTTTCACTGGACCACGGTTAACCTGCTCGCAGAACATCAATAAACCTACGAGTCAGCGGGCATGTCCACTCAGCCACCGTCCACCTTTGAGCTTGAATTCGCCGAGCGCTATGGCCGCGAACATGCGCAGGTCTGCCGTGAAGTGCGCCCGCAAGGGTTGACCCGACGGTGGACCGCGTGGCGCGAAAATCAATTGGTACGTCGCGCCCTCAAGGTTGCCGGTGAACCGGGTCTGGTACTGGATATTGCTTGCGGCGCAGGGCGCTTCTGGCCTGTGCTGGCAGAACACGGCAATCGGGTGATTCTCGCTGCCGACTCTTCTCAGAGCATGCTCGATCATGCACAAACACATCATCCCGCGAGTTTGCTGGCCCGTATCAAGTTGTTCAAAAGCGCCGTGTTTTCTATCGACATGCCCGCTAACGCTGTAGACAGCATTTTTTGCATGCAGCTGTTTCACCACGTGCACAACGCTGAGCATCGTCTTGCCATCTTGCGCGAATTACACCGCGTGAGCCGCGATAGCCTCATCGTTTCGCTGTGTGTGGGACGTTCGTCGGAACTGCTCAATAACGCTCCACGGATTGTCGTACGCAAGGACGATGTGGAAGGGCAGTTTGCCGAAGCAGGCTTCAGCATCCTCAAACATTACGATGTGCTGCCCGGCCGCCGGCTGGGCAGTATTTATGTGTTAGTTAAAAAAGCCTAGTTCAATGCGTTGAAGATTTTGTACGCCAGTTCGATGCGTTCACTGTTGGGGTAATTTTTGTTGGCCAGGATCACCACGGCCTGTTTTTTAATGGGGATCAAGGCGATATAGCCACCAAAGCCAGAAGTTGACCCGGTTTTGTTCATCCATACAGCCTGTTGTGGCGCCATGGGCGGGTTCAGGGCCAGGGCGCCATTATTCTCGTAGGCCATTTTGTTTGAGTTGCCTGTCAGCAGGTTTTTCAGTGTGACCGGGTAGGGGTATTGCTCCCAGATCAAATCCTGGGTCATTGGCCCGATCTGGAAGTAGCCGGTGTGGGTCTGCGCAATGGCACGCTGGGTCTTGGGCTGGGGGTTGCCCAGCCCAATGTTAAGTTCGGCAAAATGAATCAGGTCATGCACGCTGGTTTTCACGCCATAAGCTTCATTGGCCAGTACGCCGGGATTGACTCTTACCGGCTGGTCATCTGAGTTGTAGCCCTGTGCGTACAGCGACATTTTGGCCGCGGGTACCTGCAAGTAACTACTGCTCAGACCCAATGCCGGAAACAGGGTGTTTTCCATCGCTGCCACAAAAGGCTGGTTCATGCTTTTGGCCGCAATCATTCCCAGCATGCCAATGCTGGGGTTGGCATAGCTGCGCTGTGTGCCGGAAGGGTAGATGGGCTTCCAGGCTTTCAGGTAATCCATCAATTGCTGCTCATTTTTCACGCTCTCGGGTACTTGTAACGGGAACCCACCCGCGGTGTGGGTTGCCAAATGCATGAGGAGGACTTTGCCGAAGGCACTGCCTTGCAGTTCAGGCAGATATTTTTCGACGGGATCAGTGAGGGAAAGCTGACCATTGGCCTGTGCATAGGCGGCCAAGGTGGCCGTAAACAGTTTGCTGATCGAGCCAACTTCAAACAGGGTGTCAGGTGTGACGGGTGCTTGGGTGGCTTTGGAGGCCACACCGAAGCTGTAGAACTGCTGGATGCCGTCATGGCTGACAGCAATCGCAAGGCCGCTAATGTCGTGAGCCTTCATGACCTCGGTGGCGGCTTGTTGCACGACGCTGTCCAAGGTTGCCGGCACAGCGTTTTCTGCGATGGCTGCACGGGTAAAAACACTGAGGCCAATCAGGGCGCAGGCGGCGAGTGACATTTTGGGGGGTGATAACATTCAGTTCATCCTCTTGTTTGTCGATCAGTCGCGCGTGTGCTTTCAAGGCGAGCTGATGGGGAGTGTCCCGTAACAGGCCAACGCGTGAGGTATCAAATTCCGTGTTGCCCGTTCGCCTGGCACCGACCTGCGTTGACACAGGTCGGTGAAACCTACCTGTAAAAATGTAAAAACTCATGCAGGTGGTTACTTTAATTTCTGTAGGTATTTTCGTCGTTTAGATTGTCAGTCATTACCCGATAAGGTCGGGCGGCGATATATACTGCGCGCCATTCTTCAAGGGAGAGCCGTGTGGCCATCGATATTCACTGGATTCGCGACAACGATAGCCTCGGCCAGCATTGTGCCAAATGGCAGCATTTGCCATTTGTAGCCCTCGACACCGAATTTATGCGGGTCGATACCTTTTATCCGATTGCCGGTCTTATCCAGATCGGTGACGGCGAGCGGGCTTACCTGATCGACCCCCTGACCATCGACAATTGGCAGCCTCTGGCCGCCTTGTTGGAGAACACGTCAGTGGTCAAAGTGCTGCACGCTTGCAGCGAAGACCTCGAAGTGCTGTTGCGTCTCACGGGCAGTTTGCCGGTGCCGTTATTCGACACCCAGTTGGCAGCGGCTTATCTCAATCTCGGTTTTTCCATGGGTTATTCGCGTCTGGTCAAAGAGGTTCTCGACCTCGACCTGCCCAAAGGCGAAACCCGTTCTGACTGGCTGCAACGCCCACTGTCGGACACTCAGATCAGCTACGCCGCTGAAGATGCCCTGCATCTGGCTGAAGTGTATGTGCTGTTGCGTCCGCGTCTGTCGGATGAAAAGTACGCCTGGGTGCTTGAGGACGGTGCAGAGCTGGTTGCCAATCTACGCCGCGAAGTAGACCCTTATGAGGTGTACCGTGAGGCCAAGCTGGCCTGGAAACTGTCACGGGATCAGTTGGCGGTGTTGCGTGAGCTCTGCGCCTGGCGTGAAAAAGAAGCCCGTGCCCGTGACCTGCCACGTAATCGAGTGGTGCGTGAACATGCATTGTGGCCTTTAGCCAAAACCCAACCCGACAATCTGGTGTCGCTGGCGCGCATTGAAGACATGCACCCGCGTACCGTGCGTCAGGATGGCGAATTTTTACTGGACCTGATCAAGCGTGCTGGCAGTCTACCGCCTGAACAATGGCCACCCGCTGTACCTGAACCCTTGCCGGTTGAGGCTGCACTGCTGATCAAACGCTTGCGCGCCGTTGGCCAGGAATTGGCCGAGCGTCTCAATATTGCGCCAGAGCTGATGCTGCGCAAAAAAACCCTGGAAGCGCTGGTAAAAAGTGGCTTTCCCAATGGGCCTTATCAATTGCCGGACTCACTGCGCGGATGGCGCCGTGAGCTGATGGGACAGGCGTTGCTTGATTGCCTGTCCTGCGCTGGAGAACCTTCTTGAAACGTATTTGCTCGATCTATCGCAGTACCAAACGCAACGAAATGTATTTGTACGTGCTCAAGGCCGATGCCCTGGAGCGTGTACCCGAAACCCTGATGCTGGCTTTCGGCAAACCTGTTCACGCGTTTGATCTGGTGTTGACGCCGGAACGCAAACTGTCGCGCGAAGACATTACCAAGGTGTTGGATAACCTGGAAACGCAGGGCTATCACCTGCAAATGCCGCCTGCCGAAGACGAATACATTGAGCACTTGCCCGAAGAGCTTCTACGTCGCAACGACCCTATGTAACGGCTGCCTCAGGTGCCCGGGCCCGGGCACCTGTCTCACATTGACTGAATTTGATTGACGGTGGCCGAGCGCGACGGGGCAAACCTGGGCGATGGGCGCTGACAGTGTTTTAAGAAGGTTTAGAAGCATGCGCGTCCTGATTGCCGAGCACGATTACCCCCTTTACGCCAAGCTCCTCCAACAGGCTGCACCGCAGCTGGACATACAAACCAGTGGCGATTCTGCGCAGCTGGCACAAATGGCCGCTGATTGCCCCGTGTGGCTAGGGCAACCCGATTTATTGGCGACCCTGTTGCGCCAAGGGCACACGCCGCAATGGCTGCAATCGACCTGGGCCGGAATCACACCTTTGCTGGCGCCAGGCCTGGGGCGTGACTATCGACTGAGTCGGGCAGTGGGTATTTTCGGGCAGGTCATGGCCGAATACGTGTTGACCTACATGCTGGGTCACGAACGCGAAGTGATGGCGCGGCTGGTCAGTCAAGTCGAGCGCAAGTGGGACAGCCGAACCGGGCAAAGCCTGGTCGGTCGCAAGGTGCTGATTGTCGGTGCTGGGGACATTGGTCAAACCGTGGCGCAGTTCCTGCTTCCGTTCGGAGTGCAGTTGTATGCCATCGCCAGCAGCGCTCGTGAACAGGCGCCGTTTAAAGAAGTGGCAACCCTAAGCGACTTGCCGCGACTGGTCGGGCAGATGGATTACGTCATCAATCTGTTGCCCAACACGCCGGACACCCATGACTTGTACGATGCCGAACTCTTCGCGTTGTTCAACCCCAACGGCGTGTTTATGAACGTTGGTCGGGGTGTGGCGGTAGTGGATGCCGACCTGGTTGAAGCATTACGTCTGGGCCATCTGGCCGGTGCAATCATTGATGTGTGCCGTCAAGAACCGTTGCCGGCCAAGCATCCCTTCTGGACAGCCTGGGGCTTGCTGTTGACCGGGCACAGCTCGGCACCGACATCGCCGCAGATGATGGTGCAACTGTTTGTCGACAATTTACGGGCGTTTCAAGCCGGTGAAACGACCTACGGCGAAGTGGATTTCGAGCGCGGTTATTGAGATTAAAGCCTGTAGGAGCTGCCGCAGGCTGCGATCGGCAGTGTAGCCGTCGTAAATTCAGAAACAGCGGTTCACACGGTGAACCGCAGGCTCAGTCATTGCGATCGGTTGTGCAATCGAACGCTGCCTGCGGCGTCTGCTACGGGTCTTACAAGCTGAAATCGCCCTCGGCGACCAGCGTGCTCAGCGGTACGCGCTGGCTGGGCACTTCTTTGGCTTGCAAGTAATCCACCAGGCTTGCCTTGTCACCCCGTTTGCCGATGGCAACCATGGCCTGGACCGCATAACCCTCAGGGATTTTCAGCTCCTGGCGGGCGCGTTCGTAATCCAGGCCACTCATGCCGTGGGTGTGCCAGCCGCTCAGGTGCGCTTGCAGCGCCAGATGACCCCAGGCAGCGCCTGTGTCGAAGGCATGGGTCGGCGCCGGCTTTTCTTCAGTGGTACCCGGTGCCGCAAACGTGGTTTTCGACACAATGACCACCAGCGCGGCAGCATGCTTGGCCCAACCCTGGTTGAACTCCACCAGCAAACTCAGGTAACGCTCGAACTCGGGGGTGCCACGCAACGCATACAAGAATCGCCAAGGCTGGGCGTTGTAGGCAGAAGGTGCCCAGCGTGCGGCCTCGAAAAAGCTCAGCAAAGTAGCTTTATCAATGGTTTCGTCGGTAAAGGCACGAGGTGACCAGCGTTGAGTAAATTGCTCGTCTATTTGATGTTCAGCAGTGCGGTTGGAAGCTGGCATTCACGTTTCCCGAGTGTGTAGGTGTCAGTGCAAAACTACTGTTACCGCTTCGATGTGACAAGTCCTGTTACACCGTCTGGCCCTAACACTTGGCTCGCGAGGCCTTGGGCACTAGACTGGCGGCCTTTTCCACTCCCCGATGTAGATGTTTGAGCCATGGCCGCAAAAGTTGAACCGTTCTGGATCCGCAAGACCCTCGATCAACTCGATCAAGAGGAATGGGAGTCGCTGTGCGACGGCTGTGGGCTGTGCTGCTTGCAAAAACTCGAAGACGAGGAGGACAACAGCGTTTACTACACGCGCATTGCCTGCAAGCTCCTCGACTTGAAAACTTGCCAGTGCACCGATTATCCCAAGCGTCGGGACACGGTCCCCGATTGCATTCAGTTGTCGCCTGGCAAGGCCGAATCGTTCAAGTGGCTACCGCCGACGTGTGGTTACCGATTGGTCAGCGAGCGCAAAGATCTGCCGTTGTGGCACCACTTGGTTTGTGGCGACCCTGATGCCGTGCATCACGAGCGTATTTCCCAATCAGGGCGCATGCTCGCCGAAGGCAGCGTGGCGGAAGAGGACTGGGAAGATCATCTGATTTTCCGCGCCGGTTAAGTGCCGGAGCGGTGGCCAAAGGAGTGTGTATGCCGCTGCGTTACCAATTATCTCTGGGCTTGGCACTGGTGATGGTCAGCAGTCTGCTGTGGGCCGCCAAAAAAGTGGACCTGGACTATCACGTGCGCCTGTTGCCGCAAAGCAATCAGGCGCAGGTGCGTATGACGCTGGCGGATGGCGCTGCGGTGCGTAGTCTGGATTTCGATTTGGGCGCTACGGGCAGCTACAGCGACTTTAAAGCCGACGGCCAATGGCAGCTCAGTCCGGACGCTACCCATAGCCGAGGCCTCTGGCATCCGACGCCGGGCAAAGCCAGCCTGTCCTACCGCGTGCGCTTGAATCAATTACGTAAAAACGGCAGCTTCGAGACGCTGATTACCCCCCAGTGGGCGTTGTTTCGGGGCGAACAACTGGTGCCACCGGCTGCGCTGGATCAGCAGGACGGCACAGAGTTGGTGTCGCGTCTGGAGTTTGAGCTGCCTGATGGCTGGAAGAGTGTCGAAACCGCGTGGCCACGCATCGGCAAGAACCGCTTTCGCATCGATGACATATCGCGTTTATTCGATCGGCCCACGGGCTGGATGCTGGCTGGCACGCTGGGCAGTCGCCGCACCACCTTGGGTGAAACCGAAGTCACTGTCGCCGCCCCGAAAGGTCAGGGCATGCACCGCATGGATGTGTTGACCCTATTGACGTTCGTCTGGCCGCACGTTCAAGCCGTGTTCCCGCGCAATCCCGCCAAATTGTTGATCGTGGGTGCCGCGAGCCCGATGTGGAAGGGCAGTTCGGCGTCACGCAATTCGATCTATCTGTACAGCGGCTTGCCATTGGTCAGTGAGAGCGGCAGCAGCCCATTACTGCGTGAAGTGGTTCAGGTGTTCAGCGCCATCAACGATGAGCCAGGGCATGTATGGATTGGCGAAGGCTTGAGTGAGTACTACGCCATAGAGCTGATGCGCCGTGCCGGTGGCATGAGCGACGAGCGTTATCAGGCGTTGCAACACAGGCTAAATACTGCCGGCAAGGGGGTGACCCGTCTTCGTGGCCAGCAGGTAAGCCCGGCCATGGTGGCGCGGGCCGTCACACTCATGCAGGCCCTGGACCGCGAAATTCGTTTGCAAACCCACAACAAACGTTCGCTTGATGATGTCAGCCAGGCGCTGATGCGCATGGGCAAGGTCAACACTGAGTCCTTTGTTCAGTTGAGCGAAAGTGTATTGGGTGCAGATTCTGAAGTACTGGACACGCCTCTTTTGCGTTAATCCGGTGAGAGTGGGCGGGCAATGGACGAAGCGCCCCGTCAACTCTGTCAACTAGGACGCCGGCATGTGTTTGCGCAGACTTAGGGCCCTTTACCGGAGCCTCTTCCTATGTCGGCGTTAAAAAATACAGAGCTGTATGAATACCGATTTGATCCGCTTGATCGATGCATTGGCTTTACCTCGGAAGGCCGAGGGTTAACGCAGCGCTTTTATCATCTCGATCGTGTCGCCACTGAAACTCAGAGCACTGGGCAAACCAGTGTATTCCGGTGCGATCACCAGTTATTGGCCCAGCAGTGTCTTGATCGCTCAACCTTGTTACTGGCCACCGATGTGCAAGGCTCAGTCATGAACGATTTGAGTAACCCCTTACACATCTCACAACGCTATACCCCGTATGGGTATCTTCATGACCCAAGCGTCGAGAGCAGTCTGCTGGGGTTTAACAGCGAGTGGCGAGATGAGTTGACCGGATACTACATGCTGGGCAATGGCTCACGTGTCTATAACCCTGGATTGATGCGCTTTTGCAGCCCCGACACGTTGAGTCCGTTCGACAAGGGAGGGGTTAATGCCTACGCCTATTGCTCAGGTGATCCGCTCAATTGGCAAGACCCCAGCGGCCATATTCGGTTGCCTGTGCGACTGACTTCTCTGGTGGCGTTATTGACTGCGGCGAATCCAGCTCAGGTGCCAAAGGCCATCAGCAAGGCGAAAGAGACCGTTACCCTGGCGTCTCAGGCCCTTGTCGGGAGTAAAAGTGTTCCGGATTTCACTTCGGCAGGACGTCAGATAATTCACAGCGCAACTTCAGAACAGCCTTTAACTCAGACCTTTTCCCGCGCCTTGTCTTTGGTGAACCACAATCTGGCCAGCCATGGCATACCCCTTGATCGCGCTGCGGGTGCGCACTACGGCGCTCTTGTGAAGTCTGTAGAGGGAGGGGAAATCCACAATTCGACCGCCCACTTCAAAGCGGCCCACCATTGGATGACCAAAACCTTTGGCCCTGAAAGGGTCGTCGGTGTCACTTTCAATGTAGGCGGTGGGTTACTGGCGGGTGCCCACGATGCCAAAGCGCTAAAAACAGGTAATGCCATACGTGGACTCTGACGTTCCCCATTGCCCAGCCTGTGGCGTCATTTGATACGCCGGTAATGCCTTGTTTCAGGGTGTAGAGAGTGTTTTTTACATTTTCTTTACGGCCCTGCTCCTGCTCAATCTCGATCCTTTACACCCTGACTCCTCACAATCCTCCTACACGCGGCGCATGCCGTTCTGGGGAGAGTTGTCATGGGTGTACTGGATGGAGTGTCACTGCTGCTGGCCCTCGGGCTGTTCGTTTACCTGCTGGTTGCGCTGTTGCGCGCAGATCGGAACTAGGAGCGGGTATGCACAGTTATGACTATGCGTTGGTGCTGGCCTTTTTTGCGCTGGTACTGTTGCCCGCACCTTGGTTGGGCCGTTTTTACTACAAGGTTATGGAAGGTCAACGGACATGGCTTACGCCTGTCGTCGGGCCTGTAGAGAAGCTCTGTTATCGCGTAGCGGGCGTTGATCCGAGCACTGAGCAAAGCTGGCGCAATTACGCCCTGGCATTGCTGATGTTCAATCTCGCGGGTTTTGTGCTGTTGTTCTCGGTGCTGGTGTTTCAACAATACCTGCCTCTCAACCCGCAGCAATTACCTGGGCAGGAATGGACTCAGGCGTTCAATACGGCAGTCAGTTTTGTCACCAACACGAACTGGCAAAGTTACAGCGGCGAAGCCTCGCTCAGTGACTTAAGCCAGATGGCCGGTCTGACTGTGCAGAATTTTGTCAGCGCTGCCACAGGTCTGGCGGTGCTGGTCGCTCTGTGCCGCGGTATCAGCCGGCGCTCGGCAAGCACGCTGGGTAACTTCTGGGCCGACATGACTCGCGCTACGTTGTATGGCCTGCTGCCGCTGTGTCTGCTGCTGGCACTGTTTCTGGTGTGGCAGGGCGTACCGCAAACCTTCGCCCATTACGTCCACGCCGTGACGATGCAGGGTGCCGATCAGGTGATCCCGCTGGGACCGGCAGCCAGTCAAATTGCCATCAAGCAATTGGGCACCAATGGCGGCGGTTTCTTTGGCGTCAACTCGGCCCACCCGTTCGAGAACCCGACCGCGTGGAGCAACCTGTACGAGCTGGCGTCAATCATTCTGATCCCGGTTGCACTGGTATTTACCTTCGGCCATTACGTTAAGGATTTGCGTCAGAGCCGGGCCATCATCGCCTGTATGTTGGCGCTGTTTCTGCTCGGCGGCGGCACCGCGTTGTATGCCGAATATCAACCCAATCCAGCATTCAACAGCCCACTGGTAGAGCAACACGCACCGATGGAAGGCAAGGAAGTACGCTTCGGCACCACCGGGACGGTGTTGTGGACTCAAACCACTACCGCGGCTTCCAATGGTTCGGTGAACGGCATGCACGACAGCCTTAACCCGCTGAGCGGGATGGTTGCGCTGGTCAATATGATGGTCGGCGAAGTGATCTTCGGTGGGGTTGGCGCAGGGCTTTACGGCATGTTGCTTAACGTCCTTATCGCCGTATTTCTGGCCGGATTGATGATTGGTCGAACCCCGCAATACCTCGGTAAAAAACTTCAGGCCAAGGAGGTCCAGTGGCTGGTGATCACGCTGCTGGTGATGCCGGTCGGCGTATTGGTCCTGGGCGCAGTGGCGGCTATTTTGCCCAGTGCTGTGGCCTCGGTCAGTAACCCCGGGCCCCATGGTTTTAGCCAGATTCTTTATGCCTTTACCTCGGCCAGCGCCAACAACGGTTCAGCCTTTGCCGGGCTCAATGCGAATACCCCGTTTTACAACCTGATGCTGGGTGTGGGCATGTTGATCGGGCGATTCGGCTACATCCTTCCCGTGCTGGCGTTGGCAGGCAGCCTGGCGCTGAAGAAAGCAGCCCCCATTGACCGGAACAGTTTTCCCACCCATGGCCCGCTGTTTGTGGTGCTGTTAACCATGACCATTTTGCTGGTGGGCGGCCTGACGTTTTTGCCCACTCTGGCCCTTGGCCCCATCGCTGAACAACTGACTCTGGGTTTCTAAGGACACGATGATGAATATGCCTGCTCCTGGTTCAAAGATTTCCTCCGTGCCTGAAGCCCATCCTCATGAGTCACCCAAGACGGCGTTTGCCGACCTGTGGCGACCGGCCTTATGGCAAGCGTTCGTCAAACTCGACCCGCGCCAGCTCAAGCGATCGCCGGTGATGCTGGTGGTGGAGTTAACGGCTATTTTCACCACCCTGTTGTGCCTGCTACCGGAACCGGCAGTGCCCACTGCGGTGGCGGTGCAAATCGCCTTGTGGCTGTGGTTTACCGTGCTGTTTGCCAATTTTGCCGAAGCCTTGGCTGAAGGCCGTGGCAAGGCCCGCGCGGACAGTCTTAAAGCCGGCAGCGTCGGCTTGAGTGCGAGGCGCATGACCAGTGCCGGCAGTTTTGAAGTCATCCCCGCCACGCGCCTGCGCAAAGGCGATGTGGTGCGCGTCGAAGCGGGTGAAATGATCCCCGGTGATGGCGAAGTGATAGAAGGCATTGCCGCCGTCAACGAAGCTGCGATTACGGGTGAGTCTGCGCCGGTGATACGAGAGTCGGGGGGCGATCGCTCGGCGGTCACCGGCAACACCCGGCTGGTGTCGGACTGGTTGCTGGTGCGGATCAGTGCCAACCCTGGCGAGTCGACTCTGGATCGCATGATTGCACTGGTCGAAGGCGCCAAGCGGCAGAAAACCCCCAACGAAGTGGCGCTGGATATCCTGCTGATCGGTCTGACCCTGATCTTTCTGATTGTTGTCGTGACCTTGCAGCCCTTTGCCTACTTTGCCGGTGGCAGCTTGCCGCTGGTGTTTCTGGTGGCACTGCTGGTGACACTGATTCCGACCACCATTGGCGGTTTGCTCTCAGCCATCGGCATCGCTGGCATGGACCGACTGGTACGACTCAATGTGATTGCCAAGTCCGGCCGTGCGGTAGAGGCAGCAGGCGATGTGCATGTGCTGATGCTGGATAAAACCGGCACCATTACCTTCGGTAACCGCCGGTGTACGGCGTTGTATGCCTCTGCCGGCGTGACCGCCAAAGAGCTGGCAGAAGGGGCATTGCTGGCTTCGCTGGCGGACGAAACCGCTGAAGGCAAGTCTATCGTCGAGTTTATTCGCGGCCTGCACACCTTGCCGGAGCCTGACGCTGCTCAGTTCAGTGCGGTGCCTTTTACCGCTGAAACACGCTTGTCGGGTATCGACTGTCAGGGTCGGATCTACCGCAAGGGAGCGGTGGACTCGGTGCTGGCATTCGTAGGCCTGGCCCGCAACGAAGTACTGCCCGCCCTGTCGCGCGAAATAGACAAAATCGCTCAAAGCGGCGGCACGCCTTTACTGGTCTGTGCCCAGGGCAAGTTGCTGGGTGCGATTCATCTTAAGGACGTGGTCAAGCCGGGGATACGCGAGCGCTTTGCCGAACTGCGTAAGTTGGGCATTCGCACGGTGATGGTGACGGGCGACAACCCGCTGACGGCTGCAGCCATTGCGGCCGAGGCGGGGGTTGATGACGTATTGGCTGAGGCCACACCGGAGAAAAAACTGGCGCGTATCCGCCACGAGCAAAATGACGGGCGACTGGTGGCCATGTGCGGCGATGGTGCCAATGACGCACCGGCCCTGGCTCAGGCGGACGTGGGCATGGCGATGAACGACGGTACACAGGCGGCACGCGAAGCCGCCAACATGGTCGACCTCGACAGTGACCCGACCAAACTGCTGGATGTGGTGCAAATCGGTAAAGAATTGTTGGTGACGCGCGGTGCGCTGACCACGTTTTCCATCGCCAATGACGTTGCCAAGTACTTTGCGATTTTGCCGGCCCTGTTCGCCTCGATCTACCCGCAACTGGGCGTGCTGAACGTGATGCACCTGCACAGCCCGCAGAGCGCCATCCTGTCGGCCATTGTGTTTAACGCGCTGATCATTGTCGTGCTGATCCCGCTGGCATTGCGGGGCGTGCGGGTGCAGGCGGCCAGTGCGGCGCAACTGCTGCGACGCAACCTGCTGATCTATGGCGTGGGCGGTTTGGTGGTGCCTTTTATTGGCATCAAACTGATCGACATGCTGCTCACTGCGCTGCATCTGGTTTAGGTTTTGGAGAAAAAATCATGACTTCATTATTACGCCCGGCCCTGAGCCTGATGCTGTTGATGACCGCCATTACCGGGGTGATTTACCCGCTGGCCGTGACTGGAATTGCCCAATTGGCCTTCCCCGAGCAGGCCAATGGCAGCCTGATCCATGGCCGTGATGGCCAGGTGCAAGGTTCGGCCCTGATCGCGCAAGATTTCAACGGTGAGAGCTGGTTTCATCCTCGGCCCTCTGCGGGAGCCTTTGCCACTGTCGCGAGTGCGGCCAGTAACCTGGCGCCAAGCAATCCGGCGCTGGCCCTGCGGATCAAGGCCAGTGCCGCGGAGCAGGCGGTTGCGGATCAGGGGCCGGTGCCCTTGGCGCTGTTGACCACCTCGGGCAGCGGGCTCGACCCGCACTTGCCACCAGCGGCAATTCGCTATCAACTGGCACGCGTTGCGGCATCACGCGGTTTGCCAGAACAGACCGTCGAACAACTGGTGAAACAGCATATCGAACAGCCCCTGGTAGGTCCGCCAGTGGTCAACGTATTGCTGCTTAATCGGGCGCTGGCACAGATGGCGCCATAACCTGTAGCCGCTGACGAGGAACGAAGGCTGCGATCGGCGGCGTAGCCGTCGTAAAGTCATTCAATCCACGGTATCAGTAAACCACTTAACATTGGCGTTTCAGATAAATCACGCTGTTGGCACTTGCGACGATTGCATCGTCGAACGTAGCCTCGCATTACTCGTCAACTGCTACGGGGATCAGCGGCGTAGCGCCTTCAAATAACGGGTTAAATCTCATGTCGAACGCCTCGCGCGCCGATGCACTGTTAGCCGATTTACCCCGCGCGGGCCGTGGCCGACTCAAGGTGTTTCTGGGCGCGGCGCCCGGAGTGGGTAAAACCTACGCCATGCTGCAAGCCGCGCACACGCAGTTGCGCCAAGGGGTAAAGCTGCTCGCAGGTGTGGTCCAGACCCACGGTCGGGCTGAAACCGAGGCGCTGCTCAACGGCTTGCCTCAGCAGCCTTCGTTGCGCTCGGAATACCGAGGGGTTCAGCTTGAAGAGATGGACCTCGACGGTCTGCTCGGCGCCAATGTGCAGTTGGTACTGGTGGATGAACTGGCCCACAGCAATGCCCCGGGCAGCCGGCACACCAAGCGCTGGCAAGATGTTCAGGAGTTGTTGGCGGCTGGCATCGACGTCTACACCACGGTCAATGTCCAGCATCTGGAAAGCCTGAACGATCAGGTGCGGGGCATTACCGGGGTACAGGTGCGCGAAACCGTACCGGACTGGATCGTTCAAGAAGCGTATGAGTTGGTGCTGATCGACCTGCCACCGCGTGAGCTGCTTGAACGCTTGCGCGAAGGCAAGGTGTATGTGCCGGAACAGGCGCGGGCCGCTATTGACGCCTTTTTTTCCCAGACCAACCTCAATGCCCTGCGCGAACTGGCCATGCAGACCGCCGCCGTGTACGTCGACGATGAACTGGACAAAGGCTATCGCCAGCTCGGTCAGAGTGCGCCGGCGTTGCGTGGTCGGTTAGTGGTCGGAATTGACGGTGACGAGCAGGCCGAGCGACTGGTGCGCCATGCCAGTCGTGTGGCTGAACGTCGGCATTTGCCCTGGAGTCTGGTGCACGTTGATAACGGTCGCCCCCGCGACGAACAATCGCGGTTGCGTCTGCAAAGTGCCCAGCTTTTGGCTGAGCGCCTTGGCGGTGAAGTGGTGTTGCTGCGTGCTGGCGAAGTGGCCAAAACCTTGATTCAGCACGCCCGTGAACGGCGCGCCAGTTTGTTGCTGGTTGGCCAGTCGCGCTTGCGCTGGCACCGTCGCCTGCTGGGTGGAGGGCTGGCGGCGCGGTTATTGCGTGATGCTCATGGGTTGGAAATCAACGTGCTCGACCATGAGCAATCAACTGCCCCTGTCGCGCGTCGTGCCAGTCACTCGGTCGGCTGGTTTGACTACGCATTGGCAGTGCTTGCCACAGGATTGGCCAGCGCTTTGGCCTGGGGGGTGTCCAGCGTACTGGCGCTGCCCAATATCTCATTGGTGTTTCTCGCTGCTGTGTTACTGGTCGCGGTACGCAGCAGCCTGGGGCCTGCGCTGGTCTGTGCGGCGCTGTCATTTCTGGCGTATGACTTCCTGTTTATCCCGCCCAATTTTTCGTTCAGCATCCAGCGCGAAGAAGACGTGCTGACGTTGCTGTTTTTCTTGTTGATGGCGGCCCTCACCGGCAACCTTGCCGCGCGTCAGCGTCGACAGCTACAGGCACTGCGCGAAACTCAAGAAGAGACCACGCAACTGCTCGACCTGTCACGCAAACTCACCGCCGCCACTGACCGTAAAGCCGTGATCAGCGCAGCGGCTCAGCATTTCAGTGGCTGGAAGGACCTTGAGATGTGCCTGCTCAACCGCGATGGCGCGCAAGGCTGGCTGATAGAAACCGGCGGCCCGCTGCAATTCAATGAAGCCGAGCGCGCTGCCGCCGACTGGGCCTGGAGCCATGACCAGCCCGCCGGACAGGGAACGGATACCTTGCCGATCAGCAATTGGTGGTGGTGGCCCTTGACGGTGGAGGATGGCCCCCTGGCATTACTGGGTGTGCGTAGCCGCGCCGGTCAGCCGCTTAACGGGCAACGCCGGCGTTTGTTGATGGCGCTCAGCCAGCCGCTGGCGCAAGCATTGGCGCGTGCCCGGTTGGCGCAAGACCTCGAAGCGGCACGCTTGCACGGTGAGACCGAACAATTGCGCAGCGCACTGCTGGCGTCCGTGTCCCATGACTTGCGCACGCCTTTGACCACCATGCGCGGCAGTATCGATACGTTATTGGCTCTGGGTGAGGCAATCCCTTTGCATGACCGGCGTGAATTGCTCGAAGGCACCCGTGACGAAGCGGAACGCCTTGATCGCTATATCCAGAACCTGTTGGACATGACTCGCCTGGGGCATGGGGCGCTCAAGCTGGCCCGCGACTGGGTTTCCCCGACGGATATAGTCGCCAGCGCCTTGAGCCGCTTGCGCGCGGTGCTGGCGCCCTTGCAGGTGCAGGTTGAGGTGCCGGGGCAACTACCGCTGTTGCATATCCACGCGGCCTTGATCGAGCAAGCATTGATCAATGTGCTGGAAAATGCAGCGCGCTTTTCACCGCCTCAGGGGCGATTGGTACTGCAGGCCGGTGCGGATGAGCGAGAGCTGTGGTTTGCCGTCAGCGATCAGGGTCCGGGAATCCCAGAGGTTGAACGGGCACAGATTTTCGACATGTTTTACACCGCCGCCCGAGGCGACCGCGGTGGCCAGGGTACCGGGCTGGGGTTGGCGATCTGTCAGGGAATGGTCGGTGCGCACGGCGGACGCATTACGGTGGCTGAAGGTATTGACGGGCAGGGCACCTGCATCACCTTGTTTTTGCCATTGCCCGAACAGCCCGAGCCAGGGACTGAAGAGCTGGAACATGAAGACTGATACTCTTTGGCCATTCTTTATTCACGATGAGCAGCCATGAGCCAGAACGCGACTATTTTGGTCATCGACGACGAGCCGCAGATTCGTAAATTTCTGCGCATCAGTCTGGTTTCCCAAGGCTACATCGTGCACGAAGCCGCAACGGGCACGGAAGGTTTGAGTCAGGCTGCGTTGAAAAAGCCGGATTTAGTGGTGCTGGATCTGGGCTTGCCTGACATGGATGGCCAGCAGGTGCTGCGCGAGTTTCGGGAGTGGTCGAACGTGCCAGTCCTGGTGCTTTCAGTACGTGCCAGCGAAGCGCAAAAGGTTGAAGCGCTGGACGGTGGGGCCAATGATTACGTCACCAAGCCGTTCGGGATTCAGGAGTTTCTGGCGCGGATTCGTGCGTTGTTACGTCACGCACCGGCAGGAGAAACCCTCGATGCAGCACTTTCGCTCGGTCCGCTGACCATCGATTTTGCTTTTCGCCGGGTGCAGCTCAACGGTGTCGAAGTGGCTCTGACGCGCAAGGAATACGCCGTGTTGGCACAACTGGCGCGGTACCCGGGGCGGGTCATTACCCAACAGCAATTGCTCAAGGATATATGGGGCCCCAGCCATACCGAAAACAGCCATTACCTGCGCATTGTGGTGGGTCATTTACGGCAAAAGCTCGCAGACGATCCCACCCGGCCACGCTTTATCGCCACTGAAGCCGGGGTCGGTTACAGACTGCTTGAGGTTTAGTGTTCCTGACTTTCGTAACGGTCCAGCGTGTCTTTGGCAATTTGCCGGCCCAGTTCGATCAATTCGGGTGCCTTGTAAAACTCGAAAAAGCGGCAGACCTTCTTCGGCACATTGATCAGGATGTCGGGCGGGTAACCGGCGATCTTGTACTGTGCCAACGAGGTTTGCATCACTTCAAAACTTTGGTTGATCAAATCCACCAAAGAGGCTGGCCCCACCGTATCAATCACCACCGAGCCGTCTGCCGAGTGGGGAGTCGCCGGGTCTGCCGGTTTGGGATTTGGGTAGGATGACTCGAGCCAGGGATCGCGTGGCGTTTGCGCAAGCGGCTCAATGATGGGCTTGAGCATTTCACGTTCCAGGTTGAGTAATTCCTCGACATGCCTGGTGCGGAACGGCATGCGCGATCCCAGCGAGCTGATCAAATTATCAAAACGCCCTTTAAAACTCGCAGGGCGCGCAATGACGGGCAGTTGGTAACTGCTTTGAATCGTCGAGTTCAGATTGACCGCGACGATCAGGTCGCAATGGCCGGAAACGACCGCCACGATGGGCAACGGATTGAGCAGGCCGCCATCGACCAGCATGCGGTTACCTTGCACCACCGGGGTGAACAGGCTCGGAATGGCTGCCGAAGCGCGCATGGCCTGATGCAGACAGCCTTGTTGAAACCAGACTTCCTGCTGGTGGGTCAGGTCGGTGGCAATGGCGGTGTAAGGAATACGCAGGTCTTCGATATTCATCGGGCCGACAATATTGCGGATATGCCCGAAAACTTTTTCACCGCGGATGGCACCCAACCGAAAGCTCACATCGACCAGACGCAATATGTCGAGGTAATCCAGGTTTTGAATCCAGTTGCGGTATTCGTCAAGCTTGCCGGCAGCGTAAATGCCGCCGACGACTGCGCCCATCGAGCAGCCAGCAATGCAGGCGATGTCGTAGCCGCGCCGCTCCAGCTCTTCAATGACACCGATGTGGGCATAACCGCGGGCACCGCCGGAGCCTAATACCAATGCAATACGCTTTTTCATGACTCGATCCTTCGACTGGCAGGTGAACATTGCCTGTGAGTGAAGTGTAGCGACAGCTCAAACTATTTCGGTGGGCTAGTATACGGATCAGTACGCAGGGCACTTTTATGCCGTTTTTTCGTCTTAGCTTGTTCTGACTGTTTATTTTTGAGGAAACCCCCATGAAAGCCTGGATGTGTGTTCCATTTATTGCGTTGGCTCTGGCAGGTTGTGCGGGCAATAAATCTGCTTACCGAGACAGCTGTGCCACTCAGCTGGACGCCGCCTGGCATGAGCTTGATCTGGCCAAGGCTGAAGGTTTTGCAGGCACGGTCAGCTACTCCAAAGCGCTGTCCTTGCTGACTGCGGCTAAAACACAGCAGCAATTTGAAGCGTTTGAAGGTTGCACCATCAAATCAGAAAAAGCGCGCTTTTATATCAAAGAGTCCCGTGCCGGACGTTAAACCGGCAGGGTGAAAGAGGAGGGGACGGATGGCTGAGTT
Source organism: Pseudomonas sp. TMW22091 (assembly GCF_022496705.1). Lineage (NCBI taxonomy): Bacteria > Pseudomonadati > Pseudomonadota > Gammaproteobacteria > Pseudomonadales > Pseudomonadaceae > Pseudomonas > Pseudomonas sp. TMW22091. The sequence continues at coordinate 241,701 of NZ_SCFI01000004.1, read as the reverse complement.
GGCGGACCGGATAATAGAAAATGTAGTACGCCTGGAGGTCAAGCTGTTGGCCTGTCAGGCGCGCCTGCAAGCCGAAACGGATCCTGAAGCGTTGCACGATTTACGCACCACGGTGCGTCGATTGCGCAGTTTACTGCGACCGTTGCGCGGCTTGCCGGGTGTGGTGCAATTGGAAATGGCGGCGTCCCAGGTGGGGAGTTACACGACTCCCTGGCGTGACCTGGAAGTGCTGGCGGCCTATTTGCAAGAGCATGACCAGCCTCTATTGGCGGCCCGTCGACGCGAGCAACTGGCGGGGATTTACCCGACGGTGGCCGACAGCGTCCAGTTGGCTCAGTTATTGATGATTGTTGACGTGTTTCCTCGCTTTATCCGGGCCGCTGAACGCGAGGGGCTGTTGCGAGGGCTGCGTCAACGCGTCGAAAAGGTGCTCGAGAAGCAATGGCTGACGCTTGAAAAAGCACTGAATGACCCCGGCCATGATCGTCATCGCGTGCGCTTGTTAATCAAGCGCGTGCGCTACGGAGCTGAGGCCTACCCCCAACTCAACGAATTGTCCGCGCGGGTGCTCAGCCGTTTGAAACAGGCGCAACAGGCGCTGGGTGAGTGGCATGACGCGTGGCAATGGCTGGTTCAGGCCGAGCAAAAGCCCGATTTGCAGCCATGTGTGGAGCAATGGCGCGCGGCGTTGGTGCGTGGCGAGAAACGCGCAGATCGGGCTCTGGTCAAGCTCAGTGCGGCTTGTTTTCAATAATCGGCACAAAGCCCGGAGTTTGGCGCATTCAAGGCCTGTACACGGGATAAGCCCTGCGTAGTATTGCCCGGTGTTTTATCCACTTGTGAGGTGCTCATGGAATTTTCAGCATTGGTCGCTGCGGTGCGTCACGACCCGAAGGCAGTGACTATTCCGGCAGATTGGGGGCAAGGGCGCGCAACATTTGGCGGTCTGATGGTGGCTCTGCAATACGAAGCCATGCGCGCGCAAATTCCGGCCGAACGAACATTGCGTTCATTGTCGGTGAGTTTTGTCGGGCCGGCTGAACCGGGTGTGCCGGTCAGTTTTGAGGTCGAGATACTGCGCGAAGGCAAGGCAGTCACTCAGGTGCTGGGACGGGCGATGCAAAATGGCCAGGTTGTCACACTGGTTCAAGGCAGCTTTGGGGCTGCACGTGAATCTGTGGTGAGCGTCGACAGTGTGCCGGGGCCTGAAATGAAAGCACACGCAGACTGTCAGCTATTACCCTATATCAAGGGCATCACCCCTGAGTTCATGCGCCATGTGTCGATGGCGTGGGCAGTGGGTGGGCTGCCGTTCAGCGGTCGTGGCACACGTGAAATGGGTGGCTGGGTGCGCCTCGGCGGGGATCTGCTCGACGAGCCCTTGACCGAAACCCATCTGCTGGCGCTGGTTGATGCCTGGCCGCCTGCGTTGCTATCGATGCTCAATAAACCGACGGCGGGCAGTACATTGACCTGGACCATTGAGTTTGTGCAGCCGTTTCGAAACGTCCGCACACTGGACTGGTGCAAATATTTGGCGGTTATCGAGCATGCCCGCGATGGCTACGGCCATGTGGCGGCTAATCTGTGGTCGCCCGAGGGTGAGCTGATTGCGATCAGCCGCCAGACCGTAACCGTTTTCGGTTAATCAGAACGTTTTGCTGCGCTGACGATCTTTGGCCTGCCCTTCAAGTTGGCGGCCTTGATGCTGGATGACCATGCCTGCGATCAGCGCAACCAGTCCGATCACGGCACTTGTTGCATTGTTGCTGAATACGCCTGAAGCCATCAGCAAAAAGGCAACGACCATGATCGGAATGGCGATCAGGTCAAGCGCTTGCAGTGCAGCGCTCTGTGCGTTAAGTGGGCTGGAGCGCCATTGCCAGGCAGGTTGGTCAGGATGTTGTTTGCCCATGATTGCTCTCCTTGTGTTGTTTGGGTTCAGTCTTGGCTGAACCGGATAAACAAAGAATAGGGCGCAGCGCCAAGAACGGCGAATCAACAATGGCTATTGGCCTTATAGGCAGTTGCCTATAGCTTTAACTGGCCAATGGCGCGGTTCAATTCCCCTGCCAGAGTTGCCAGTTGGTTGCTGGTGGTGGCCGAGTCGACGGTCTGCTGTACGGTGTTTTCGGTGACGTCGCGAATGCTGACCACCGCCCGATTCATCTCCTCGGCCACTTGGCTTTGCTGCTCGGCGGCCACCGCAATCTGGGTGTTGCTTTCGCGCATCTGCGCCACGGCCTGAGTGATCTCGGCCAGCGCAGCACCCGCTTCTTGCGCTTGCTGCACGCAGTCGTCAGCCTTGAATGAGCTCTCCTGCATAAAGTCCACCGCGTCGCGAGTCCCTGACTGCAAGGCTGACACCATGAGCGTAATTTCATCGGTGGAGGCTTGTACGCGTTTGGCCAGGTTGCGCACTTCATCCGCCACGACCGCAAAGCCTCTGCCCATTTCGCCGGCACGAGCGGCTTCAATAGCGGCATTGAGCGCCAGCAGATTGGTTTGTTCGGCAATACTGTGAATGACCCCGACCACGCTATTGATCTTCTGACTGTCCAGAGCGAGTTGTTGAATCATCTCGGCGGTGGTTTGCACCCCGGTGGACAAGCTGGCGATGGAGTATTGCACGCGGCTTACCACCTGTTGACCGCTGCCCGCCAAGGTATCTGCGGTTTGTGAGAGGTCGCGTGTGGCGCCCGCGTGTTGAGCAATGTGGTAGACAGTGGCGGACATTTCATTGATGGCTGTCGCTGCCTGATCTGTTTCGCTCTGTTGTCCGAGCATCCCCTGACGCACCTCATCCATGCTGCTGGCCAGCCGCGCCGCACCCACATCCAGCTGCGCAGCAGTTTGGGCGACCGTATTGACGACGCGCTGAAAACCAGCCTGCATGGCGTTGAAGGCGCTGGCCATCTGTCCGACTTCATCGGTGCAGGCCAACGGCACACGGGCTGATAAGTCACCGGTCTGTTCGACATTCAACATCACGTCCTTGAGCGTGTTGAGTTGGCTCAGCAAAAAGCGGATGAGCAATTGTGAGGCCCCGAGCATGGCCAGCATCAGCACCAAAACGGCCACTGCATAGTGGGGTAGGCGCTCTAGAAATACCTGTTTGAAGCTCGGGGCATCAGCCTTGACCGCAAGGTTCTGGCCGTCGTCGCGCGTAACTCTGAGGGTTCCTGGTGGCGTCGGCTGGCCGGCTGGTACGCGCAGCAGATAAGAGGGCTCAGGCAGTGGCTGACCGGCGGGCCAGGCACTGAGTACCCGGGCGTGCTCTTGGGCGTTGGCCAGTGCAGCGTCACTGCGTGCTTGCTGCTCAAGGTGTACGGCATACAGCACCAGCAGCAAGGTGGTGACAAAGGCCACCGCATTGACGGCCCAGAATTTGTATTTGAGCGAGATGTTGCTAAGCCAGGTACCCATGGGAGGTCTTCTCTGTTTTGCACGCACAATATTGGCAAGGTGCCATCATTGTGCCGGTATTCCAGAAGGGCCTGTTGATATGGGTCAAGGTTGGGGGCAGAGGCAACTGACCGGTGTGTGTTGCTGAAGGCGACGTCCGCGGATTGACGCTGCTGTCGCCGGACGAAGCCTTCGGCAGTTACTACGCTTCAGGTGAGCCAATGATCACGGGCAGTCCAAAAAACGCCCGTGCGCAGGCGGTGGTGTGGGCGGCCAGGTCTTGTTGGCTTTCTTCGCGGTGCAGGGCCACTTCGCGCAGCACTTCGGTCAAATATGCCGGTTCGTTGCGGCCATTTTTAGGCTTGGGTCGCAAGGTGCGTGGCAGCAAGTACGGTGCGTCGCTTTCCAGCATCAAGCGGCCACGGGGGATGTCGCGCACCAACGGGTGTAAGTGAGTGCCACGTCGCTCGTCACAAAACCAGCCAGTGATGCCGATGTGCAAATCCATATCCAGGTAACTGAACAGCGCGCGTTTTTCGCCGGTAAAACAGTGCACCACTGCCGCTGGCAAGTGATCGCGGTAGTTACGCAGAATTTCCAGCAGGCGCTGGTTGGCGTCGCGCTCATGCAAAAACACGGGTAATTGCAAGTCAACGGCCATCGCCAAATGTTCCTCCAGGACCTTTTCCTGCTGCGGTCTTGGGGAGAAGTCTCGGTTGAAGTCCAGCCCGCATTCGCCAACGGCGCGCACGTTGGGCTCTTTGAGCAGTGCCAGTAAACGTTGGGCGCTATCGCCATTCCAATCACTGGCCGAGTGGGGGTGGATACCCGCCGTTGCAAACAGGCGCTGCGCGCTTTCATCCAGCTCGCGGCACAGATTCAAGGCTTGTTCACTGCCTTCAACACTGGTGCCCGTGAGCACCAATTGTGAGATGCCTGCCGTGTAAGCACGCTCTAAGACGGCTTGGTGTTTGCCGTCAAAGCTGGGGTTGGTCAGGTTGACGCCGATATCGATGAGTTGCATGGTGCTACCTCAGGCCAGAGGCCGGGAAGCATATCAGAGCTGTAGATTGATAAGAAAAACCAAGAACTACAGACAGTTATGGTTGTCTTTGAATGCCGCATCAACGTAACGCCAGGTTTGCAAAGACTGCCGCTGTACGTTTGCTTACTGTTTTCAGCGCTTTTTTAATCCCAAAAGGGTAACCGGTGGTCGGGTAAATCGATCCAGTGCTGAAGGCCATTCACTCCGGAGAACGGATGATTAGACCCACGCTATTGATTGCCCTGTGTCTCATGATCTTGCCCGTATCGGCGACGGCGCGTCTGGCCGGACCTTCGCAGGTCGGCAAACCGAGTCAGGCCCGTGATCTGGCGCAGATTCGCAGCAGTAAGGTACTGCGGGTGCTGGTCAATCAAAGCCGCAACAGTTCGGGTGAGGTTCAGGGTCAGGACATTGGCGTTGAATACCATCGCTTGCGCGCTTTCGAACGCTACCTCAATGGCCATGCCCGTGATGGCCAGAAAATCACCCTCAAGATCATCCCTAAAGCCAAAGACCAATTGCTCGGCGCCCTGTCGCGTGGCGAGGGTGATGTGGTGGCCCCCGGCGAACTGTTCAACCTCAAGCCCGGCCGTGCAATCAGTGCCAGCGCCCCGATTGTCGATGACGTGCCCTTGCTGCTGGTGGGCGGCAAAGGGCAGCGGCGTTTCACCCGTCTGGAGCAGCTTTCTGGGCGTACAGTGGCGCTGACCACCGGCAGCGCGGCGGGGGCCGCGGTGAATGGGGTCAATCAAAAGCTGGCCCTGCGCAAATTGCCTCCCGTAAAGATCGAGTGGGTCGACCCGACGCTTGCAGTTGAAGATGTACTGGAGATGGTGCAAGCCGGTATTTTTCATCTGACGATCGTTGAAAAGCCAATTGCTGAGCGTTGGGCCACGCTGATGCCCAAGCTGCACTTCGATCGCAAGGTACTGATCAGTGAGCCCAGAGCCATGCGCTGGTACGTGCGGCGTGATGCCTCAATGTTACGGGCGAGCATTGATCGTTTTTTAGTTGGCTATAAAGCGCCGTCCAATCAGGACATGGCGTTTGAGCGGGTTTATCGGCGTTTGTACCGTGTGCATAACCCGCTGGCCCGGGCCGACCGCAAGAAGCTTGAGCAGTTACGCCCGGTGCTGCAAAAACATGCCGGTCAACAGGGTATGGACTGGCTTAATCTGGCCGCGCTGGCTTTCAAGGAGTCAACCCTGAACCCCAATGCCAAAGGCGGCGGCGGGGCAACAGGATTGTTGCAAATTACCCCGTCGGCAGCCCAACGGGTGGGCGTCAATAACATTCAAAACGTTGATAACAATGTGCAAGCCGGGGCCAAGTACCTGGCGATGATTCGGCGCAAGTTTTTTTCCAGTCCCAAGCTCAATGAGAGAGAGCGCATGGCCTTTGTACTGGCGGCTTACAACATGGGGCCGGAACGTGTGCAGGGGATGCGGGCCGAAGCCCGGCGACGCGGGTTGAACCCGGATCAATGGTTCTTTCAGGTTGAGCGCATTGCGATGGAGCAGGTTGGGATGGGGCCGGTCAGTTACGTTAATAGTGTGAATAAATACTTTTTGGCTTTTGATCGGGTTCGGGGCTCTTTAGAGCCCGCAAAGTCAGCGGTGGCATCACGCAAGTGATCTAAAAAATCGATTGTTTAGTTGGGTTTATTCGACTTTTAACATTTTAAAAACTGATTAATATGGCGCCATTCCCACCTGAATAGTCAAAGGACTTCACCATGAGCAAATTCATCCAGATCCTACTGAGCACGCGTGCAGGTTATGGCTTGACCCTTTTGCGGATTTTTGTCGGCATCATCTTCGCCGCTCACGGCTCGCAAAAACTATTCGGCTGGTTTGGTGGGGGCGGTCTGGCGGGTACGGCTCAATGGATGGAAAGCATTGGCCTGGCGCCGGGCACGCTAATGGCGCTGTTGTCGGGCGGCACGGAGTTCTTTGGCGGGTTGGCCTTGATCATTGGTTTACTGGCTCGCCCAGCAGCACTGGGATTGTCTTTCACGTTGCTGGTAGCGATCTTCTCGGTGCATATCCATAACGGCTTGTTTATGGCCAACAATGGCTACGAGTTTGCCTTGGCCCTGTTGGGCGGCACGCTTGCGGTGCTGATCGAAGGGGCGGGCAAACTGTCGTTTGATCGTGTCATCGCCCGGTAAACCTCTGCGCAGCTCCAAGGCCCGTCTAGTACGGGCCTTTTTCGTTGTACGAGATTCTTGACAGTTGCAAGGCGGTTTATCTAGGATGTTTTCTTGCGCCGATTTAAACAGCTACTTGCGGGGCGCCAGAGGGTCACTAGACTTTCTAAGAGGTTTGCAGCAAACCTCGAAATACCGCTAAAGCGCTGGTTCGGTGTTGCCTCTCACCTGCCACGCAGAATCCTGAGGCGGAGAACCGAAACATGAGTCAACCACGTCCCGTTGCAAGCTTGGCACCTGTCACTGCCAACTCGTACCTGCGCAATCCAAAAATCCTTCTGGGTGGTAAGCATCAACCTACGCTGCTGCGTTGGCTGGACGGCTGGCCACGTCGCAAAGGCCGTGCTTCGGCCTTCTTGATTCAATTTGTGGAAGAGGGTGACGAACTGGCGCGTTTTGCCAGCGACAGCTTTGATCTGGCGGTCATTCAATCGCCGAGAGCCGAAGAGGCCGAAGTCGTTATCCGCAACTTGATCCGGGTCTCGCGTCAGGGCTTGATTGCTTTAGGCTAACGGCGTTACGGGTACTCAATCGCAACGATATACACCCATTGCTCACCGGTGGGTGTTTGCACCTGGACTTCAGCATCCAGCGCTTTGCCGATCAAGGCCCGTGCCAGCGGAGAGTCGATGCTGATGAGCCCCTGCTTGAGGTCAAGCTCGTCAGGGCCGACGATGCGGTAGCGTGATTGTTTGCCTTCTTCGTCCTCGATCGTGACCCATGCGCCGAAATAGACTTTATTCGGATCGCTGGGCTTCTCGCTGACTACCTTGAGACTCTCCAGACGTTTGGTGAGAAAGCGTACGCGACTGTCAATTTCGCGCAGCATTTTCTTGCCGTAAGTGTATTCAGCGTTTTCTGAGCGATCCCCTTGGGCCGCGGCCTCACTGACCGACTGGGTCACTTGCGGCCTGCGTACATGCCATAGCTCATGCAGTTCGGCGCGCATCCGCGCTTCACCTTCGGGGGTGATTAGCGCGGTGCCAGCAGGGCGAGGAGGGCGATAGCGGCTCATGGGCAATCCGTTGGCAGAGAAGGGCGCGAGTCTATCAGCCCTCGCGCAATACTGTCAGCGGGCTGGCATTGAGCGCTCGGCGGGTGCCAAAGACCCCTGCGCCGCCGACCATAAGCGCACCCACTACCGGGAGTAATAGAAGCCACGGGTGAGGATGCCACGGCAGGTCAAAAGCAAAGCGATACAAGACCAGGCTCACCAATTCAGTGCCCAGAGCCGCCAGCAAACCACTGGTTGCACCCAGCAAACCGAACTCAATGCGACGGGCTTTGACCAACAGTTGCCTTTCTGCCCCCAGAGCCCGCAGCAGAGCACCTTGGCGAATGCGCTCATCCAGGGTCGATTGCAGGCCGGAAAACAACACCGCCAGGCCGGCTGCCAAAACAAACAACAGCACGTATTCAACCGCGATGGTCACTTGGGCCAGGATGCTGCGCAGCTGCGCGAGCAAAGCTTCGATGGGCAGAATGGTCACCGCCGGGAAACTGCGTGAAAGTTCGATGATTTCCTTGTCATGCCCTGGTGCCAGATAAAAGCTGGTGAGGTAGGTGGTGGGCAAGTCCTGCAACGTTCCAGGCTGGAAAATCATAAAGAAGTTCGGCTGGAAGTTGTCCCAGTTGATGCTGCGCAAACTGGTGACTTGCGCCTCGCGATTAACCCCGCCGACGGTAAAGGTCAGATGGTCGCCCACCTTCAGTTTCAGGCTCTCGGCGACTTTGGCCTCGACCGATACGCCGGGAATATCCCCTTCAGGTTGTGCGCTCCACCACCTGCCATCTGTCAACTTATTGCCCTCGGGCAATTGAGCTGCCCAGGTCAGGCTCAAGTCGCGCTGGATGGCTTTGTCGCCACTGGAGTCTTTAGTGACGATCTCTTGCACCGGCTCGCCATTAATGCTGACCAAACGTCCAGGGACAACGGGATAAAGCGGCGCGGCCTGAGCTTGTAGCTCGTGCAGGCGAGCGCCGAAAGCGTCTTTGTCGGCTGGCAGAATGTTCAGGGCAAAATAATTGGGCGCGTCTTTGGGCAACTGGTTTTGCCACGTGTCCAGCAGTTCGCCACGCAGCAGTGCGATTAAAGCCATCGACAGCAAAATCAGGCCAAAAGCCAGGGACTGGCCCGCTGCTGCCAGCGGGTTACGCAGAAGCTGGCCCAGCCCCAGTCGCCACGCCAGTGTCGAACGTGCCAATAATCGACGCAGGCTTTGCAGCCCCAGCAATAACAGCCCGCCGAGCACCAATGCGGCAATAACGCCACCGCCGAGCAGGGCAAAAGTCAGCACCAGATCCAGACTCATGCGCCACATGATCAGACCGAGCGCCAACAGGGCCGCTCCGTAAACCGTCCAGGTGCTGGCGGGCACAGGCAGTATGTCGCGGCGCAATACGCGTAAGGGGGGCACGCGCCCCAGTGCAGCCAACGGCGGCAGGGCGAAGCCGGCCAAGGCGACAAGCCCGGTGCCCATGCCTGCTATGGCTGGCATCAGGCCTCCGGGCGGCACGTCGGACGGCAGCAGATTATGCAGGATCGCGAATAAACCGAGCTGCGCCAGCCAGCCCAGCAAGGCGCCGGCGAGACTTGCCAGTAGCCCAAGCAATGCGAGTTGCAGAGTGAATAACCACAAGGTTTCGCTGCGCGACAAGCCCAGGCAGCGCAGCAGGGCGCTTGCATCAAAACGTCGGTTGGCAAACCGGGTGGCCGATAATGCCACGGCCACACCCGACAACAGCACGGCCACCAAGCTGGCCATATTCAAGTAGCGTTCGGCCTTGCCCAGAGCGCCGCCAATTTGCTGGTTGCCGTCACGCCCGTCGAGCAAGCGCTGGTTAGCATCAAGGCCGGGCTTAAGTGTTTGTCGATAAGACTCAAGCGCAGGCGCGTCCCCACGCCACAGCTCGCGAAAGGTGACTCGGCTACCCGGTTGCACGATGCCCGTGGCTGCCAGATCATCAAGATTGATCAGAACCCGGGGGGTGAGGCTGTAAATATTGCCGGCACGGTCGGGTTCATAGGTCAGAACCCGGGTGATTCGCACGGTTTTTGAGCCGACATCGATCTCATCACCGACTTTCAGGTCCAGTGCCGTGAGCAGTCGTGATTCCGCCCAGGCCTCTCCGGGTTTTGGACCGCCCCCGGGCTGCTCCTCGGCGTAAGGTTGGGCCGCACTTTTCAACTCTCCACGTAAAGGGTAAGCGCTATCGGCCGCCTTGATACTGGACAGTTGAATGCCGTTGTCAGTGGCGATGACGCTGGAAAATTCGACAACACGCGCGTGTTCCAGGCCAAGATCGAGGCCAGTGCGCACTTGTTCTGCGCGGGCCGGGGTGCTGCCGTCAAGGACCAGATCAGCCCCCAGAAACTCGGTGGCACGCAACAGCATGGCGCCATTGAGACGCGCACCGAAGTAGCCGATGGCCGTGCTGGCTGCAACGGCCACCAGCAGGGCGAAGAACAGAACTCGCAACTCTCCGGCGCGGGCGTCGCGTAGCAATTGGCGCACGGCGAGGCTGAACAGACGCAACAACGGAAGGCGTGCCATCAGGGCTCCAGAGGGCCGACCAGATGGCCAGCTTCAAGGCGGATCAGGCGCCGGCAACGATGCGCCAGGCGTTCGTCATGCGTCACCAGCACCAGGGTAGTGCCGCGCTCCTTGTTCAGCTCAAAGAGCAGATCAGTGATGCGCTCACCCGTGTGGCTGTCCAGATTGCCAGTGGGTTCATCGGCAAACAGCACGTCGGGGTTGGCGGCAAATGCGCGGGCGATAGCCACCCGTTGTTGCTCACCGCCAGACAGTTGGCGTGGCGAGTGACTCAGACGTTGACCCAAACCGACCCGTTCCAGCAGGTGCCGGGCATGGGCGCGGGCATCTTTGCGGCCGTCAAGCTCCAGCGGCAGCATGACGTTTTCCAGCGCATTGAGGCTGTCGAGCAACTGGAATGACTGGAACACAAAGCCGACATGTTCAGCCCGTACTCGCGCGCGCTGGTCTTCATCCAGCGTGCTCAAGGCCCGCCCGGCCAGTATGACTTCGCCTTCGCTGGGCAGGTCCAGACCGGCCAGCAAGCCCAGTAATGTGGATTTACCCGACCCCGATGCGCCAACAATCGCCAGGCTGTCGCCCTTGTTCAGCGCTAGGCTCAAGGGGTGAAGGATGGTTAACTCGCCTTCCGCGCTGTGAACCACTTTGCTAAGGTTCTGCGCGGTGAGAATACTTTCGCCCATGGAGAATCCAATGCGTGTGTGGTTTTTAAGTGCTGCTCTGACCCTGATGTGTATAGCTCAGTCTGCAACGGCGGGAACACTATTGATCGTCGGCGATAGTATCAGCGCGGGTTTCGGCCTGGATACCCGTCTTGGGTGGGTGTCCTTGCTGGAGCAGCGTCTCAAGCAGCAAGGGTATGACGACAAAGTGGTCAACGCATCCATCAGCGGCGACACCAGTGCGGGCGGGTTGGCGCGGCTACCAGCACTGCTTGCAGCGCATAAGCCCGACGTAGTGATTCTAGAGCTGGGCGGTAATGACGGCTTGCGTGGCCAGCCTCCGGCGCAATTGCAACAAAATCTTGCGAGCATGATTGATCAGTCACGCGCAGCCGGTGCCAAAGTGCTGCTGCTGGGTATGCAGATACCGCCCAATTATGGTGTGCGCTATACGACGGCGTTTGCCAAGGTGTATAGCGATCTGGCTCAAGAAAAGAAGGTAGCGCTTGTGCCGTTTTTCCTTGAAGGAATAGGGGGGCATCCCGATTTGATGCAGGCAGATGGCGTACATCCTGCAGTCCCGGCGCAGGAGAAGCTGCTGAATAATGTATGGCCGGTGCTAAAACCCCTGCTTTGATGCTTCTCTACTGGCAGTGTTTCGGCTAATGTGGCGCCCCCCTGATTTGGAGCCCCAGATGTCGCGTCCTGCCTGGTCTTTATATGCCTATCAACTGATCGAGCCTGACGAACAGCTCGATCTGTTCGCCTGCCAGGAAGTTCGGGTGCATCTGGTCACGCGCCAACTTGAACTGGGCGGCACCATTGATCGCACGTTATGCGGCTCGCTGTTGCCTGCTCAACCGCGCTGGTCGGATGTCACGCGCAAGGTCTTTCAGGATCACCGGCTCTGCCCGTTGTGCCGGGCGATCATCGAGTCGCAGCGTCGCGGTACAGAGCCTATCTGGCCGGAACTGCGCTTTGAACTATGATGTTACCTGACTGACGCCTTAGCCGGCTCACGAACCCTGTGGGCGCGGTGTACACTCCTTTTTTTTATCCCCGTTGCTTTGCGAAGGATGTTCCGGATGTTGTCGCGCCTACCTGCGGTCACCCGCTACCTGTCAGTTGCCGCACTGTGTGTTGCCGGCCCCGTCTCTGCGCTTGAGTTTGCGCTGCCGCCGCCCGGCGAAGATGTTGTGGGGCAGGTGCAGGTGATCAAGGCTCAATATGAAGACTCCTTCGCCGATCTGGGCGAGAAGTATGAATTGGGCTACTCGGAAATGATTGCGGCCAATCCTGGCGTGGATGCCTGGCTGCCGGTCAAACGCAAGGGTGAAGAGACCGACGTGGTGCTGCCAACCCAGTTTGTTTTGCCGCCGGGCAAGCGAGAAGGCATCGTGATCAATCTGGCCGAGTACCGCTTGTACTACTTTCCGAAAGACCGCGACGTGGTTTACACCTTTCCACTGGGGATCGGTCGAGAAGGTTGGGGTTCGCCCGTAGGCACTACCAGGATTACCGCTAAAACGCCTAACCCGACCTGGACGCCCCCTGCGTCGATCAAGGCCGAGCATGCCAAGAATGGCGATCCCTTGCCGAACGTTGTCCCGGCTGGCCCGGATAACCCCCTGGGGCCTTTTAAATTCACCCTGGGCATGCCTGGCTATCTGATTCATGGCTCCAATGCCAAATTCGGCATCGGCACGGGCACCAGCCACGGCTGTTTCCGTATGTTCAACAAGAACGTGCTGCAAATGGCGAGCATGGTGCCGGTCGGTACGCCGGTAAGAATCATCAACGAGCCGTACAAGATCGGTGTCAGCGGTGGCAAGGTCTATCTTGAGCTGCATCAACCCTTGAATGTCAGCGATGGTTCTCTGGTCGCCGTAGGGGCGCCTTCGGCAGCTTCAATTGAAGAACTGAACGAGCGCTATAACGCAGTGATGAATGCGGTGCTTAAACGCCCTGATTTGAAAGAGACTATTCAGATTGATCGGGACAAGGCGTGGGAGGTTGTTCGCGCCGAAACTGGAGTGCCTACCGAAGTGGGTTTTGATATCTCGGCACCCGTGGGTCAGTCGTTGGACTACATACCCTGATTGCAGTGTTAAAAAAACCGCCACGGCATTAGCCCTGGCGGTTTTTTATTGCCTGCTTAGTTGCCGGCAATAAAAAAGCCGACCCATAAATGGATCGGCTTGGTAACAATCCTGACGGACTATTACTTGCGGCTAGCTTTTTCAAGCATACGCAGAGCGCGCTCGTTAGCTTCGTCAGCAGTCTGTTGTGCTTTTTGAGCAGCAGCCAGAGCTTCATCAGCTTTACGGTAAGCTTCATCAGCACGAGCCTGGGAGCGAGCTGCTGCATCTTCAGTTGCAGTCAGACGGGCTTCAGTTTCTTTAGATACGCTGCTGCAACCGGTAGCCAGAACTGCGGCCAATGCCAGAGCAGAGAATTTCAGAACGTTGTTCATCGTGTTCCCCTTCAAGGACTTTCTAAATGAAGCTGCTCCTTCAAAGTGAGGAAACAGCCGGCGTACATACTACCCATTACTTGTAGTAAGTAAACTGACCTAGCGCAAGAACCAAAAAAAATTTCTAGTAATCAACGCCTTTCGACTAACGTTAACCAATTGTGCTTGAAAAATAGCCTGCTCAGTATTGACCGAAGTCAAAATCATGGCCCCATTAGGTGACTTTAAGTGGGGGCATGCGTCATAGCCTCGACCGCAAGAAAGCGCTGCTATCCCCCAGAATAGGCTCTTGCAGGGGCTATTCTTGAACACAACTCACCTTGCACAGGCAAGGTGTATGTGATGGCAGGCAGTTCCCTCGGCCCAAAAACAACAGTAATGTAGAGGTCACGGTTCAAGACCCGCTAAGGAGCAATGATGAGCGAGGCGTTGTCTATCCACCATGACCAGGCAGGTCACCAGTTTGAGACCATTGTTGACGGTCACCGCGCTTACCTGACCTACATGGATCTAGGCAAGCAGACGCTGGATATCTACCGCACATTTGTGCCCAATGCACTGCGTGGGCGGGGTATCGCGGCTGCCTTGACCGAGGAGGCCCTCGACTACGCCGATAAAATGGGCTACGGAGTGATTCCTTCGTGTTCATACGTCGAGCGATATATGGAGCGCCACAAGCGCCCTCAGGCGAGTACCTGAACCAGCACGCAAAAAAAACCGGGCCAGGCCCGGTTTTTTTGTGCGCGTGTAACCGGCCAATCAGCCGCGCGAACGTTTTGGCAGTACATCCCTGAGCTTGGCGTGCATGCTGCGCAGTGTGCTTTCGGTGCTCGCCCAGTCGATGCAGGCATCAGTGATCGAGACGCCGTACTGCAAGTCTTCCAGGTTTTTAGGGATGGGTTGGCAGCCCCAGTTCAGGTGGCTTTCTACCATCAGGCCGATGATGGACTGATTGCCTTCAACGATCTGGTTGGCGACGTTCTCCATCACCAGCGGTTGCAGGGCCGGGTCCTTGTTGGAGTTGGCATGGCTGCAATCGACCATGATGTTCGGCAAGATTTTCGCTTTGTTCAGTGCTTGCTCACACAAGGCGACGCTGACTGAGTCATAGTTTGGTTTGCCGTTGCCGCCACGCAATACCACGTGCCCGTAGGCGTTGCCTTTGGTGGTGACGATCGAGACGCCGCCTTCCTGGTTGATGCCCAGGAAGCGATGCGGGCTGGAGACCGATTGCAAGGCATTGATGGCAACCGTCAGGCCGCCGTCGGTGCCGTTCTTGAAGCCCACTGCCGAAGACAGGCCGGATGCCATCTCGCGGTGAGTCTGCGACTCGGTAGTGCGTGCGCCAATGGCTGACCAGCTGATCAGGTCTTGCAAGTACTGTGGCGAAATCGGATCAAGTGCTTCGGTTGCTGTTGGCAGGCCCATTTCAGCCAGATCCAGCAGCAGTTGACGACCGATATGCAGGCCATCTTCAATTTTGAAGGAGTCATCCAGATACGGGTCGTTGATCAGGCCCTTCCAGCCAACGGTCGTGCGCGGTTTTTCAAAATAGACGCGCATGACCAGATACAGCGTATCGCTGACTTCAGCCGCCAGCACCTTGAGGCGTTCGGCGTACTCGTGGGCAGCCTTGAGGTCGTGGATCGAGCAAGGCCCGATGACAACGAACAGTCGATGGTCTTTGCCATCCAGGATGTTGCGAATTACCTCACGTCCTTTGGTCACAGTCTGCAGAGCGGTCTCACTGAGAGGAATCTCGCGCTTGAGCTGTTCAGGGGTGATCAGGGTTTCGTTGGAGGCAACGTTTAGGTCGTCGATCGGTAAATCAGCCATCGTGTTACTCGTCAGGTCACGGGTGCCGGCCGCCAGCGATCCCCGTGCGGCGGAGCACAGCTTGATTGAGCGCATCGGGGAGCCGAACCTTAACGCGTTAACCGGTTATTCGACAATGGGCATGCAGCGCTTTAATCCACCAGCGGAGAAGCAAGTGCGCGATCAAGGGTGGCCTGAGAGAACTCGACGGCATGATGACCGATCCATTCCAGGGCCAGTGTTTCGATATTTCCGGGGCTCTGGCTGTGCTGTTGAAGGCGGTAATAGTGTTCGATTTGGCAGACTTGCTCGCCCATGCGTGCGCCGAACAATATCTGGTCATCGGTAAATGCAACGCCGACCCGATAACCGTCGGGGCGTTTTTCGCACCATGCAATATAGCCGGGGTATCGGGCGTTCTCGCCCAGGGTCGGCATGCTGAGTTCTACAGCAGTGCCACGTCGCCAGCCTCTGTCGCTGTTGCATGAAACGCCGGCAAGGCTGATAGAGTGCAGTTTGTGGCGTGAAAGAGCGGGTTGTTTGCGGGGTTGGATCTCAACAGGAATATCGTCTGGGTGAGGTAGAAAACGACCCATGTATGCACACTCCGAGTGCCAGCATTTCAATATTGTTTTACTAAGTATAGTGAGTGAAATGGATCTGACTGACTTTGATGCGGATCAGCGTCTGTTGGCGCTGCCCGGCACCTCGCTGGTGGTATTCACTAGCGTGGGCTGTGGCAGTTGTCGAACGGCACGTGCCCAATTGCCTGAAATGCAGTTGCCGATCAATCAGTTGTGCTGGATTGATGCGGGCAACAACGGCGGCTTGGTCGAGCGCTATGAGATTTTTCATTTGCCAGCATTGTTCGTCGTGCATGACGGCGCCTTTTACGGCGAATTGAAGTCGCGTTTGAGTGAGGGCGAGCTGGCGCACCATATCCGCCTGGCCTTGACCCGTGAGCCTGACGAGCTGCCTTGAGACATCACACCGTGCGGAGGCAACATGAGCAAAGGTTTAAAAGGCAAGCTGGTACTGGCCATTTCATCTCGGGCTCTGTTCGATTTGAGCGCTAGCCATCAGGTGTATCTGACGCAAGGAATCGAAGCTTACCGCCAGTACCAGATTGAGCATGAAGATGAAGTACTGGAGCCGGGCGATGCATTCGAACTGGTGAAAAAACTCCTCAGCTTCAACGCAAGCCTTGGTCGTGAGCGAGTTGAAGTGGTGCTGGTGTCTCGTAACAGTGCCGACACCGGGTTGCGAGTATTCAATTCCATACAGCATTACGGTCTGGCCATTTCCCGCGCCGCCTTTTCCGGTGGTCGAAACCCCCACCCCTATCTGAATGCGTTTGCATGCGACCTGTTTTTATCGACCCATGCGGACGATGTACGCAGTGCGTTGGATGCCGGTTTTGCCGCCGCGACGATTCTGTCGGGAGGAGCGCGGCGCGCCGAAAGTGCAGAGCTGCGCATTGCCTTCGATGGCGACGCGGTGCTGTTTTCCGATGAGTCGGAGCGGGTCTACCAGTCGGGGGGGCTTGAGGCGTTTCAATCCCTGGAGCGTGAGTCGGCTCGCAACCCTTTGCGGGGTGGCCCTTTCAAAGGCTTTCTGGAGGCATTGAACCTGTTGCAGCGTGAGTTCCCGGCCGACAGCTGCCCGATACGTACAGCGTTGGTTACTGCGCGTTCCGCACCCGCCCATGAACGGGTGATCCGTACTTTGCGCGATTGGGATATTCGCCTCGACGAGTCGTTGTTCCTGGGTGGGCTGGATAAGTCGGCTTTTTTGGAGGCGTTTGCCGCTGACGTGTTTTTTGATGACCAGGCCGGTCATTGTGAGCGGGCGCGGCAGGTGGTTGCCACCGGCCATGTGCCCCACGGTATCAGTAACGAGACGCGCAGCCTGAGCTCAGACTGAGCATGACGTGTAAGTCATCGTGTGGGTCATCGTACAGGTGAGGGCGCTGCTAAGCTGATGGTGTCTCGGCCATTCTGGCACTCGGGGAGGCCGCATGATCCGCTCAATACTCTATGCCACTGACCTTGGAATATACGCGCCGGTCGTGATGCAGCATGCATTGGGTATGGCGCGGGGCTTCAGCGCAGATTTGTATGTCATCCATGTGGTAGAGCCCATGGGGCTGTTTGCAGAGTCAGTGTTGCAGAGTTATCTCGACGAGCAGTCGCTGAATCAATTGCAGCAGCAAGGCATGCACACCATGCTCATGAATATAGAGCAGCGTGTACTCGACAGTTTTCGCGATGATTTGCTTGAAGGTGATCAGGAGCTTGCATTGATACGCTCCGTCAAGGTTCTCCAGGGGGAGCCTGCGCAGATCATTCTGGAGCAGTCCCTCAAACTGGAGGTCGACCTGTTGGTACTCGGCAGTCATTGCCAGCCGACGGGGGCTATAACTCATTTGGGGCGCACAGCCGCGCGGGTGATCGAGTTGGCGCAGATGCCGGTGTATATGGTGCCACTGTTACATCGGCGGCACCGTTCAGGAGTGTAAGGCGCAGGGAATGGATAAAATGATAATAAAGTTCTAGATTTATTCTCTTGCCCTTCCATATAGTTATATATCGCCGCCGATACCCTTGGCGTCAATCTGCTTTGAGGGATGCATATGAAGCTTCAACAATTGCGCTACATCTGGGAAGTGGCGCACCACGACCTCAACGTTTCAGCGACCGCGCAGAGCCTTTACACCTCACAGCCGGGTATCAGCAAACAGATTCGCCTGCTTGAAGACGAGCTGGGCGTCGAGGTCTTTGCTCGCAGTGGCAAGCACCTGACCCGCGTTACACCTGCGGGGGAGCGGATTATCACCACGGCGGGTGAGATCTTGCGCAAGGTCGAGAGCATCAAGCAGATCGCTCAAGAGTTTTCCAACGAGAAAAAAGGCACTCTGTCGATTGCCACCACGCACACCCAGGCTCGCTATGCTTTGCCGCCGGTGATCAGCAATTTCATCAAGCAATACCCGGATGTCGCCTTGCACATGCATCAGGGCTCACCGATGCAAATTGCTGAAATGGCCGCAGATGGCACCGTTGACTTTGCCATCGCCACAGAAGCGCTGGAGCTGTTTGGTGATTTGGTCATGATGCCCTGCTATCGCTGGAATCGTTGCGTGGTAGTGCCACAAGGCCACCCGCTGACCAAATTGCCCAAGTTGACCCTTGAAGCGCTGGCTGAATACCCGATTGTCACTTATGTATTTGGTTTTACGGGTCGCTCCAAGCTGGATGAAGCTTTCAGCCATCGTGGCTTGACCCCCAAAGTGGTCTTTACCGCAGCTGACGCTGACGTGATCAAAACCTATGTGCGATTAGGACTGGGCGTTGGCATCGTGGCCAAGATGGCTGTCGATACCAACCTGGACAAAGACCTGGTGGTGTTGGATGCCAGTGAGCTGTTTGAGTCGAGCATTACCAAGATCGGCTTTCGCCGTGGCACGTTCCTGCGTGGATTCATGTGCGACTTTATCGAAAAATTTGCGCCGCACCTGACCCGCGAAGTGATGGCCAAAGCGATTCAATGCCATAACAAGCAAGAACTTGAAGACTTGTTTGAAGGGGTTGAGCTGCCTGTGCACTGAGGCTGTGTCACGTTTAACCAAGGCTTGCGTCACCGTGATCACGTATTGAACTGATCACGAGGGCGCAAGCCTTTTTTATGCGCCCCACGCAGGGTTTATGTACCGGTCACTGCTCTGCGTTTCGTGCATGTCGGTATTGGCTGACCGCTTCATACACCGCTTTACGCAGCCGGTTGATTCCACCAATCGGTTGATGCTCCTTAATCCCGTGCCAGGGGTTGAAAGACAGGTTGTCACACGCCAGATTCTCGCCAGGGGTGTCGAAGTCTTGAGCGGGAATCGTGACCCTGGCTACCGTTTCAAACGGTGCATCCGACTCTTTCCACTCGATGCTGGTGTCTTCAATCGGCATATAACGGTTGGCATTCTGTCGTTGAATTTGCAGTACAAAACAGGCCGGCACGCGATCCCTTGAAAGCTGCTGGTTCAATGCGCTGCGCAAGAAGTTGGGCAGTGCTTCATTTTGTGCGGGCAGGGTGTAGGCGGGGCAACTGTCAGGGTCAGGCGCTACCCGGTATTTGGCATTGGCTGCACCAAATTTGTAGGGCGAGACTGAAAAGTATGTGGTTTGGGTCGGACTTGGAGGGGGCGGCGCCAGCGTGGCCAAAGCGATAAACAAGTGGCGGATCTGCCAGCTGCGAGGGTCCGGGGACGGGAAGAACGCCATCACTTTCTGACCATCAGCTTGCGCGCCGATGTTCTGGCGGTATTCAGCTACATCGCTGACAAAGAAATTGGGATGGTTGAACATCACAAAATCCTGCTCGCTACGTCCGTGCTGGCTCGGCATAAGCTGAGTACCGGGCACGTCCAGCAATTTAAGGGCCATGCCCCGGGCATCGCGCAGGCTGTCAAATTGCGGGTAGGCGTTGCCATTGGACAGGCGCATGACGGCTTGCCAGGTTTTACCCGGTTCTGCGAAAACCCCGTGGCGCAGCATCGGATCAAGGTTTTGCAGCACCGTGACTTCTGCTTTTACGCATCCGTGAGCTTTGGCATGAGCGTCACGCAGATAGCGTGTGTTGTCGCGATGTTGATCCACTATTTTGATGGCGGTTTGCAGAATGTCTTGAGTCATGGCGGCTTCGCCCGCCGGGATTTCTTCCTGAGCGGGCACCGGGCCGCGGTGGTGCCACGAGAACCAGCCGGTGGCCAGCGCCCAGCCGATCAGGCCCAGCGCAATCAGCGTTAGCACAAGCTTGCCCAGCCAGGTGCCGAGACGAAGCCAAAGTTTAGTGAGCATGAATACTTCCTTTTAGCGGGCACGATAAGGCGTGGCACTTCATAGTGATGGCAACTGTTGTTCCAGCGGCCCACCGAGTACTTTCAAATACTCCAGCAATGCCCAGCGCTCTTCGGGTTGCAGCAGACGACCAATCACGCCGTTGCCACGTGGGCCGGCGCGGAATTCATGACCGCTGTTGTGGTTGCCGCTGATTCGCGTGTCGAGAACAAAGCCACCGTCAAACGCTTCGGTGTGATAACCCAGATGGCGCGGATCGTATTCAAAACTGCCGCGGTAAAACGTCTCGTCCCGCTCAGATTGGGGTGAGAGCAGTTGATACAGCGTGGGCACTGAGCCGTTGTGCAAGAACGGCGCAGTCGCCCAGATGCCTTCCAGCGGGCGGGCCTTGTAGCCGCGAACTTCCTGAACCGCAATAGGCAAACCATAGCCATTGAGGCGTGCTTGCTCTTGGGGGTCGATCCCGGCCTGAGCATACGCATGCTTTTCTACAAAGGCGGTGATGTAGGCAAGGCCTTTGGCCACTGACAGAGAATGCAGGTTCAGAGGTTCGTCGCTGGCGGGAACCAGATCGACATTGAGGTTTGCCAGTTCGGCAGGGTCCCATTGCAGGGCGCTGACGTCATAACGGTTATTGGCAATATTGTTCGCGCTGTTAGGGTCTGTGCCAATCACCTCCAAAGGAATGACTCGCAGCTGTTGTACCTGGCGGCCGTTTTCGTCTTTGACGGGCGGCACGTGACACGCGGCGCAGTTCTGCGCAAAGAGAGCACGGCCTTTTGCGGCCAGGGGGCGGTCGATCTGACCGAAGAGTGTTTCTGGCCAAACCGGCGGTTTGAGCCGTTGCAACGTTTCTTCGATGAGGTGCAAATCATGCACTCGCACGCTGGAAGGGTAGCGTGCGTCGCCTTGCAGGGGCTGGCCGTGGCTGTCGAAAAAGTTGAGGGTGGCACCCACCCCCAGCGCTTCCCCGATATTGCGGGCCATTGGCTGCTTGGCTGACGCGTTCCATTGCACCCAATCAAACGTCCACATGTCCCACAAGTGCGGGTAATCAACTGGGGCGTTGGCGACGCGATAGTTGTCCGGGGTAATGGCGTCACCAAAGCTGGCATTGGCGATACGCCCGAATGCATCGGTCCGCCCAGGCCCTTCAAGGGTCGGATACAACCCGCGATGGGTGTCGTTCCAGGCCACTGCGAGAAAGGTGTTCAGCGATGCCTTGAACTCAGCGCGCAACTGCTGGTGCTGCTCGTCGTAGTTGTCGCCCAATACATGGCGAGCGAAGCGCTCGAACTTCCACGGGTTGTAATACGTTGCGGCCAGACTGGCAACCAACGCCTGGCCAAAGCTGCCTCCGCGCAAAGTCGGCACGCTGGAGGGGAGTACATGCTGCGCGGGGGCGCCATCGACACGCAGGGCTTGGCCCTTGTAACGCAGTTCGCCGGTGTGGCAGGCCGCACAGGTTATGTCCAGATACTCGACATTGCTGCCTGGATTTTGATGGCGTGTAAAACCTACGGGCAAATTGCCCGGGTTGGCGGCACTGGCTTTTTGCTGTGGATCCACCAGAAAACCAAACCTGGCCAGATAGTCAGGCGCTGCAAACGGTTGTTCAGAGAAAGGCAGTTCCAGGGCAGTGAACCAGTTATAGCGCAGACCTTTAACTTGAGTCCCTTGAGGGGTGTAGTAATAAATCTGGCGATCTGCAGCACTCCACTGATCCTGATAATGCAGCTGCTGCGGCACCGTGTAATCGGGCAGTTTGGGGTGGGCGGTGAAATAGAGGATCAGGCCTATGAGAGCACCTAGAGCCACTAACAACATCAGAAAAACCCGGTAAAACACACGCACAGTAACGCTCCATGTAAGAATTTTTACAGTCTTATGCCCCAGGTTCTTTCTGGCATCAAGTAGCCATGAGTCTCCTGTGCATGAAGAGTGCTAGTCTTGACAGGTTGTCAGGTGTGTAAGCAAAGGTTGCTATATTTATGAATTGTCTTTTAGGCATGAACTTATCTGTGCTTTGTGGCTCTCATGCCGGTAGCCATTGGTCGCGGCCGCCTGATAAGCTCGCGGCTTTATTCGATTGCCCATTTGGCGCATGAACAAGGAAATAGCATGAAACAGCATCGGTTGGCGGCAGCTGTTGCCCTGGTAAGTCTGGTACTGGCGGGTTGTGATTCGCAGACCAGCGTAGAGCTGAAAACCCCGGCGCAAAAAGCCTCTTACGGCATTGGCCTGAACATGGGTAAAAGCCTGGCTCAAGAAGGCATGGACGATCTGGACTCCAAAGCTGTTGCTCTGGGTATCGAAGATGCCGTTGGCAAGAAAGAGCAAAAGCTGAAGGATGACGAACTGATCGAAGCTTTCGCAGCGCTGCAAAAGCGTGCTGAAGAGCGTTTGACCAAAATGAGCGAAGAAGCCTCTACTGCAGGCAAAAAATTCCTCGAAGAAAATGCCAAGAAAGCCGGTGTTGTTACCACGGCTTCGGGCCTGCAATACGAAGTGATTAAAAAAGCCGACGGCCCTCAGCCTAAAGCAACTGACGTGGTGACCGTTCACTACGAAGGCAAACTGATCGATGGCAAGGTGTTCGACAGCTCGGTTGAGCGCGGCAGCCCGATTGACCTGCCGGTTAGCGGCGTGATCCCGGGTTGGGTCGAAGGTCTGCAACTGATGCACGTGGGTGAGAAGTACAAGCTGTACATTCCTAGCGAGCTGGCTTATGGCGCGCAAAGCCCAAGCCCGGCTATCCCGGCCAACTCGGTGCTGGTATTCGATCTGGAACTGCTGGGTATCAAAGACCCTGCAAAAGCTGAGCAAGACGCTGCTGCTCCACAAGCTGCTGCCCAGTAAGTCGTTTACGTACACCTGACGCCCCGTCTCGACGGGGCGTTTTTATGTGTGCCGATTTTTGACCCGTTTCTCTGAGGGCGGAGCGCAATGTCCCGCACTTAGTGGTTGTTGACTGGCAAGTCAATGAATTTATGGGTTTTTTTATGTGTGTAAAAAATGCCCGATTTGAGCGCAGCCCTTACAGAACGTGCCTTTCAGCCGTAAAAATCGGCTCTGTTCACAAGGTTATCCACAATTTGTGTGGATAACATTTACCCCTCTTCCCCCTGTTTTTAGCGTTTCAGTATGAAACTTGCGTTTCACATCAAAAACCCCAGAGACCTTGGCGACTGATAGGATTAAGCTTCTAGGGAAAGTTCCGACTCAATTTGCTTAAAATTCTGACGGGGTTTAGTAATGGATCTGCAAGTTATCAAACGTAATGGCGAACCCGAATACGCGGTTTTGTCATGGGAAAGCTATCAGGCGCTGCTCAAGGCTGCAGGTGTTCAGGAATTACCAACTGCCAGCGAAGTGTTGCACGCCCCTGATGCCGAGCGATCAACATCTGATGAACCTGCTCAGATGCCACCAGGGCTCGATCAGTTGCGAGGTTTGCGTGAAACCAAGGGTCTAGCCCTTGAAGCGCTGGCACGGACTGTAGGCATTAGCCCTTCTTATCTGGAAATGATCGAAGCCGGTGAGCGTCTACCCGACCTTGCCATTCGTCGTAGCTTGGCCTGGGAGCTGGGTTTACCAGGCTGGAGGGAAGGAAAATGAACGTACGCATCAGTCGTCAACACTGGGATGGGTTACTGGCTGAGCTGGATCAAGCGCGTCGACAGCGCCATTTATTGACGTATCGCGCACTGCTGGAGCGTTTGCAATTGCCAAGCCCGGCGATGCTCACACTGACTGCGGCTCTGGAACATTTGGCTGCTATGGATGTGAAAGCCGATCAGCCATTGCGCAGTTCGCTGGTCATCAGCCAAGGGGCTAGCCGTTTACCGCGCACAGGGTTTTTTGAGTGTGTAGAGCGGCTGGGGCGTTTCTCGGGGCCGCCGGATGGTGTTGCAGCTGCATCGTGGCACGCGAGTGAAGTGGTGCGGGTATTTGAATTTGCCTACGAAACTGAGGCGGTTTGAGTGTTATGGAGGCTTAGGGCACGTTGTTGCTATAGCGTGGCGCGCACATTTTTCCGCCGCGCTTGGTGCGTTCGTCAGCCCTATCTCTGGCGGTGGATGGAAGGGCAGTTTTCGCGGATGGCAAGCCTGGGTGATACCCGCGCTCAAAGCTTTTACGGCCATGTTCTAGCCTTTCGCGGTGAAGGGCCGGGTGCAGCTGAAGAGGGCGTCCGTTTGTTGCATCTGGCGGCTTTGGGAGGCGATGCAAAGGCTGCCTACCAATTAGGCGCTTTCAGTCTGGCAGGCACCGTTGTGCACGGGCCAGATGCGGGTGCAGCCGTGCGCTGGTGGACGATGGCGAGAAATGCCGGGCATCCGTTGGCGGCCCTCAGGCTGGTTGAACTTTATCGGCTGGGTGGTCCCGGTTTGCTGGCCGACCCGAAGCTGGCCGCGCACTATCAGGTTTAACCGTAAGGCAATAAAAAGGGCGGGCCGCATTACGCGGCCCGCCCTTTTTACATCTTGATGCTGGCTTTCTTACTTCTTGGCGACTTGTGAAGTCAACTTGAGGTAGTCCAGCAGAATGCGCCCGGTCTCACTCAGGTAGGCGTCATCTTCCGGTTTGGTCTTTTCAGGCTCGACCGGCAATGCATCTTCGTCTTCTTTTTTCATTTCCTTGAGCGGCGCTTCGCCTTTAGCCTGACGGCGGGCGTTCTCCATCACCAACTGCTTGGCATCAATATCAGCATGTTGAGCACGACGTTCTGCTTCGTTCAGGCTGACCGTTTTTTCGGCCATCAATTTCTCGGCCAGGGCCAGCTTGTCGCGGATGAAGATGAACTCGGCATCTTTGGTCACCCGTGCATCGTGCTCAGCTTTGAGTTGATTGATGAAAGGCTTGAACGGGTCAGATGCAGGCTTGATCGCGGGGCGAATGGTGTCCCACGGCATGGCCTCGGGCAGTGCGCTTTCACCGATTTCCTTGGTGTCGATAATCGACGGGAAGGCGATGTCAGGCAGAACGCCCTGATGCTGAGTGCTCTGGCCAGAAACCCGGTAGAACTTGGCCAGTGTCAGCTTCAGCTCGCCATGGTTCAGGGGCTGGATTGTTTGCACCGTCCCTTTGCCGAAGGTCTGGCCACCGATAATCAATGCGCGGTGGTAGTCCTGCATCGCACCGGCAAAAATCTCTGAAGCCGAGGCCGACAAGCGATTGACCAGCAACGCCATCGGGCCTTTGTAGAACGCACCCGGGTTTTCATCTTCAAGCACATCAACTTTGCCGTCTGCATTACGCACCAGCACGGTTGGGCCCTTGTCGATAAACAGACTGGTCAGCTCGGTCGCTTCTTGCAGCGAACCGCCACCGTTATTGCGCAGGTCGATAATTACGCCATCGACTTTTTCTTTCTGCAATTCGGTCAGCAGCTTTTTAACGTCGCGGGTGGTGCTCTTGTAATTCGGGTCACCCGCACGGAACGCTTTGAAGTCCAGATAGAACGCTGGAATTTCAATCACACCCAGTTTGTAGTTCTTGCCATCCTGCTTGAGGTTCAGAATCGACTTTTTCGCCGCCTGCTCTTCAAGCTTCACCGCTTCGCGGGTGATGGACACGATCTTGCTGGTCTGGTCATTCGGTGCGTTGCTCGCCGGAATTATCTCCAGGCGCACTACAGAGCCTTTAGGCCCACGAATCAGTTTGACCACTTCGTCCAGACGCCAGCCGATGACGTCGACCATCTCTTTATCGCCTTGGGCAACGCCGATGATCTTGTCAGCCGGAGCCACCTGTTTAGTCTTGTCGGCCGGGCCGGCAGGCACCAGTCGCACCACCTTGACCTGGTCGTTATCGCTCTGCAACACCGCGCCAATGCCTTCCAGCGACAGGCTCATGTTGATGTCGAAGTTTTCCGCACTGTCTGGTGACAGATAGTTGGTGTGCGGATCGTAAGACATGGCGAACGTGTTGATATAGGCCTGGAAGATGTCTTCGCTGCGGGTCTGATCAAGACGCGACAGTTGGTTCTTGTAGCGCTTGGTCAGCAGCTCCTGAATTTTCGCAGGCTCTTTGCCGGCGATTTTCAGGCGCAGAACTTCATCTTTGATGCGCTTGCGCCACAGGTCGTTGAGTTGGGCTTCACTGGTGAGCCACGGAGCGTCCTTGCGGTCGATCTCCAGGGTTTCCTTGGCCGTGAAATCGAACGAATCAACGCCTTTGTTCAGCTCGGCAAGGGCAAAGTCCAGACGCGACTTAACGCGATCCAGATAGCGCTTGTAGATGATGAAGCCGGGGTTGAGATCGCCGCTTTTGAGGAAGTCGTCAAACTGGAATTTCCATTTGTCGAATTCGGCAATATCGCTGGCCAGGAAATAACTGCGCGATGGATCAAGCAGCTTCAAGTAGCTGTCATAGATGATGGCGGAGCGTGTGTCATCCAGTGGGGGCTTGCTGTAATGATGGCGCTTGAGCAGCTCAACGACGTTAAGACTGGCAATCACCTCATCACGATCGGGCTGAAGGTTATCCCAACTGTTAGCGGCGAACGAATTAGCCGAAAACGGCAAAACGCCAAGGCCAATGAAGAGGGCAAGTGCGGTGCTAGGGAATAAATGCTTCATGCTGATTCGACGCGGGGGCAATTGATAACGCATATTAGGCCGTCTTTGAAGTCGCCGGTTCCATCAAGGACCGGTCGCATAATGCAAAAAGCCCGGTGCTTCAGCGCCGGGCTCAGTCCAGACTCACTATGGAGGCACTGTGAAAGCATTGCAAGGCGTTGAAGGTCTAGTGAAGTGGGTAGAAGAGCCAAGCCCCACCTGTGATGTAGGGCAAATCCGGATTCGTGTAGCGGCTGCCGGGCTTAATCGGGCTGATTTGTTACAAAGCGCGGGCTTGTATCCGCCGCCGCCAGGGGCCAGTCAAATGCTGGGGCTGGAGTGCTCGGGTATTGTCAGCGAAGTGGGGCCGGGGTCGGCATGGCAAGTCGGCGACCGTGTCTGCGCGCTGTTGGCAGGGGGGGGCATGGCCGAGGAAGTGGTGGTCGATGGCCGTCACGCGTTACCTGTGCCGGATGGCTTGTCGTTACAAGAAGCCGCTGCGCTGCCCGAGGTGTACACCACTGCGTGGTTGAACCTGTTTCAATTGGCGGGCCTTAAGCCCGGCGAAAAAGTTTTGCTGCATGCCGGGGCCAGTGGTGTTGGTTCAGCCGCCATTCAGCTGTGCAAGGCGTTTGGTAGCCCGTGCTGGGTGAGCGTTGGCTCGGCCGAGCGTTTGGCTTACTGCGAAGCGCTAGGGGCTCAAGGGGGATCATTACGCACAGAAGGACTGGACAGTCTCAAGGCCTTGGGGCCGTTTGATGTGGTGCTGGACCCTGTGGGTGCCAACTATGTTCAGGACAACCTCAAATTGCTGGCGCTGGACGGCCGTTGGGTGCTCATTGGTTTGATGGGTGGGCGCAAGGCCGAGCTGGATTTGGCGTTGGTGTTGGGCAAGCGTATTCAATTGCTGGGTTCGACGCTGCGCAGTCGTAGTGATCAGTTCAAGGCTGACTTGCTCAGTGACCTGGGCCAGCAAGTGTGGCCGTTGTTCACTGAGGGGCGGTTAAGCCCGCAATTGGCCAAGACTTACCCGATTGAGCAGGCCCAGGAAGCCTTTGCCGAATTGGCCAGCAATCAAGTCTCGGGCAAGCTGGTGTTGGTCATTGACGAAACGCTGGTTTAACCCGTTGTAATGAATACACCCCTTTCACTGCCACAGGCTGGGGCAGTGAAAGGGGTGAAGTGTTACTGCCAATGATGGATCGGCCACCCGGCTTTTTCTGCGTGTTCACGTAACACCGGGTCCGGGTTGACCACGTTTGGATAATCCACTTTGAGCAGCAACGGTAAGTCGTTGCGTGAGTCCGAGTAAAAGCTGGCCCCTTCAAGGTTTTCTTCTTCAGCGTCTAGCCATTCCAGCAGTCGTGTGATTTTACCTTCGCGGTAAGTGAGGGTTCCCACGGTTTTGCCGGTGTACACGCCGTGTTCGACTTCAAGCTCAATACCCAGCACTTCATCGATGCCCAAGCGTTCGGCAATCGGTTTGACCAAGTGCGTTCCCGATGCCGAAATGACCAGAATCCGGTCGCCCTTCTTGCGGTGCGCGGCAATGGTTTTACAGGCGTCACTGAAAATGATCGGTTCGATGAAGTCTTCAACCCACGGCCCGACCAGATGCGCCACTTCTTCTGGCGAGCGGCCGATCAAGGGCTCAAGGCTAAAGGCCATATACTCTTCCATTTTCAGCTTGCCTTGGCTGTAGGACTCCATAAGCTTGTTATTGCGCTTTATAAAGGATTCAGAATCGACCCACCCCAGGCGACCCATTTGCTCGCTCCACAACGTGGCGCAATCACCGTGAATCAAGGTTTCATCCAGATCAAAAATTGCCAGGGCCATCAGTCCAACTCCCTTTTCTGCGACTTCAAAAGCATCAGGCTACCTCACACAGCGTGCTGTTATCGATGGAAAGCGACACACGCTGCCCATCTGGGTACAAGTCGGCCGGTGAGCGGTTAAGCACGTCCACCAGCAGTTCTACGCCTCGCACCTCGACGCGATAGCGAATCACATTGCCCAGCAGGCTATGACTGAGAATCAGCGTGTCGGGCTCGCCGTGCAGGCTGAGCCCAAGGGTTTCAGGACGAATCGCAATCCGGCTGCTTACCGGGTGTTGCAAGAGCCGGCTGGCGGCGTCGACGTCCAGCAAGTTGTAGTTGCCGATGAACCCTGCGGCAAACACATCCACCGGGGCAGCGTAGAGGCTTTGCGCATTGCCGCTCTGCACGATGCGGCCCTGATTCATCAAAAAGATGCGATCGCTCATGACCAGCGCTTCTTCTTGATCGTGGGTGACGAATATCGTCGTGAGGCCCAATTCACGTTGAATAGCCCGAATTTGCTCGCGCAAATGTTTACGAATACGCGCATCCAGGGCTGACAGCGGCTCATCGAGCAATAACAGGCGCGGTCGTGTCACCAGCGAACGGGCCAAGGCAACACGTTGACATTGGCCCCCTGAGAGTTGATGAGGATAGCGCGTGGCAAAGTCGTTCAGTTCTACGAGCTGCAACACCTCGGCCACGCGTTTTTGGGTGTCGTTGGCGCTGACTTTCTGCATGCGCAAGCCGAAGGCCACATTTTGCTCGACGCTCATGTTGGGGAACAGCGCGTAACTCTGAAACACCATGCCGATGTCGCGCTTTTGCGGGCTCAGTGGAACGATGTCCTGACCCTCCAGCAGGATTTGGCCGGCATCCACCGGGGTTAACCCGGCGATGCAGCGCAACAGGGTTGATTTGCCGCACCCCGAGGGGCCAAGCAGGGTGACAAATTCGCCCTTGCTGATGGTGAAATTGATATCGCTGAATACCGGGGTCGCAGAATAAGTTTTTTGCAAATGTTCGACGCTGACGAAGCTCATTGGCTTTTGTCCTTGTTCAGGAAGGTGGCAACCCAAGTCAGCACCAGTACAAAGAGGAAGTACGAGATCACCAGTGCACTGGTGAAATGGCCGCTGCTGTTACGCATGTTATTGAGGAACACCTGCAAGGTTTCATAGCGGGTGCCCACCAGAATGTTGGCGAATACAAATTCGCCGAACAGGAACGAAAATGACAGCAACAGCGCTACCAGCAAGCCTTTGCGCAGGTTAGGCAAAACCACCAGAAATGCGGCTTGCCAGGTGTTGGCACCGAGCAATTGGGCCGCGTCCATCAGGTCTCGCAGGTGAATGGCTTGCAGGTTGTTGGTGATAGCCCGGTACATGAAGGGGAGGGCGATGGTGAAGTAGCAGCCGATCAGGATCCAGGGAGTGCCGACCATTGCCATCGGCCCGGAGCCATACAGTTGCAGCAAGCCGACTGAGGAGACAACAGGCGGTACCGCGAACGGCAGCAGGATGAGGATATTCATCAACGCGTCGAGTTTGGGGAAGTGGTAATGGACCACAAACAGCAACGGCAGAATCAGCACCACGGACAGCACCAGTGCGCCGACGCAAACCAGTAATGAGCGACCGAAGGCGGATAAAAAGCGCGGGTCGCTCCACAATTGGCTGTACCACTTGAAGCTGAATCCACTGGGCAGAATGGTCGCCGACCAACTGCTGGAGATTGAGTAGATCAGCGTGCCAAGCAGGGGCAATAGCAAGATGAGAAACAGCAGGTAAACCACGCTACGGTGGTAAACGCTGGCGGTTGGGGCTTCAGCGCGCGACATGGTAGCTCCTCTTTAACAGCCATTGATGCACCAACGTGACCAAGGTCATCAACCCCACCAAAATCACCGCCAGGGCGCTGGCCATATTAGGGTCCAGGCTGATATCTCCCGACACCATGGCCGCAATGCGGATCGGCAGTACGTTGAAATTGCCGGTGGTCAAGGCATACACCGTGGCGTAGGCGCCCAGGGCGTTGGCCAGCAAAATCACAAATGTGCCCAGCAGGGCGGGTGTCAGGACGGGCAGTCCGATATGGCGCCAGAACTGCCAACTGCTAGCACCCAGTAACGAAGCTGATTCGCGCCAGTCTTCGCGCAGCGCATCAAATGCCGGGTACAGCAGCAATACGCCGAGTGGGATCTGGAAGTAGGTGTAGAGAATGATCAGACCGGTTTTCGAGTAAAGGTTGAAGTCCTCGATGATGCCTGCCTGTTTAAGCATGATCGTGATGCTGCCGTTAAACCCCAGCAGGATGATGAACGCGAACGCCAGTGGGACGCCCGAGAAGTTGCTGGTCATATTGGCGAAAGCGTTAACGAAGTTGCGCAACCGCGAATCTACTTTGTGCAGCGAGTAACTGCCCAGCACGGCAATCACAATGCCGAACAGGCTGGACCAAAAGCTGATCTCAAGGCTGTGCTGGATGGCTTGAAGATAAAACTTTGAACTGAAAATTTTGCTGAAGTTAGCCAGTCCCCAACCGCTTTCTTCAGATTGCACACTGTGTATCAGTACCCAGAACAGTGGGGCGATTTGGAACAGGATAAAAAACACCGCGAAGGGCACCAGGCACAGTAGCGCTAACCATTTTCCGCGGGTCATGGCGCGGGCCTCAGTAAATCACGGCACAACGGTTTATCGTGGGCGATGCCAAGCAACTCGCACACAGTGCCGCACAGTTCAGTTTGTTTAGGCATGACGTCGGGGTTCAGGCTGAAGGCATCACCCAGCACAAACAGGGGCACTTCGCGCTCTTCGGGCAGCAGACCGTTGTGCGATCGGTCGTTGTTCATGCCGTGGTCGGCGGTGATCAGCACTTGATAGCCTGCGAGCAGCCAACCCTGGAGGTAGTCGGCCAGAATAATGTCGGCAGAGCGGGCGCTGTTGCGGTATTGCGCCGAGTCCAGGCCGTGTTTGTGACCGGCGTCGTCGATGTTCATGGGATGAACCAGCAGAAAATCCGGTGTGTGGTTGACGCGCAAGTGTTCGGCGTCTGCGAACAGGTGTGAGTCGGGGTAGTGATCGCTCCAGTAAAAATGCCCGTACTGGATGGGCAAGTCGCTGTCTTGCGTGTGACGGTCGCGTGCGGTGATAAAAGGCGAGCGGTTGTACAGTTCGCTTATCCAGTGATACGCCGCAGCCGCTGTGCTTAAACCGGCCTCTCTGGCGTAGTGAAACACGCTGCGCTGATGAGACAGACGAGAAATATTGTTGTGCACAATGCCGCTTTCGATGGGCGTTACACCGGTCAGGATGCACTCGTAGAGCGGGCGGGACAGGGCGGGGAGTTCACACGTGAGTGTGTACAAGGCGGCGCGCCCGGAACCCACGTACGCCTGCAAATGCCCCATGGCATGGTTGGCGACGGTGTAATTCAGACCGTCGAGAACCACCAGAATGACCTTGTGTTTCATGTGCGACTCCGCGAACAAGCTGGATATGGCTCGTCTGACCCGTAGCAGCTACCGCAGGCTGCGTCCGATTGCGCAGCGATCGTAGACCCAATTATCACGGTCTGAACCGTGAATGAATTTACGCTGGCCATGCCGCCGGACGCCGCCTGCGGCAGCTGCTACGGGATCACTCGTTTAATTCATTTGGATAATGACTTGTTCCTGCCACAGTTGCGGTAGCGCTTTGGAGGTTTTTTCCCACGCAGCAGCGTCTTTGATTGGCGTCACGTTTTTGTATTGCTCGTTCGGCAGCAGCTTGGCCTGTACTTCAGGCGGCAACGTGAGGTGTTCTGCGCGAATAGGTCGGGCATTGCCGTTGGCCAGGTTGATTTGCCCTGCATCGCTGAAGATAAATTCGCGGGTCAATTTGGCTGCATTCGGGTGCTTGGCGTATTTGTTGATGATGGTGGTGTAACCCGAAATCACAGTACCGTCCGAAGGAATCAGCACCACGTAGTCATCCGGGTTCGCCATCTTGGCCTTGTAGCTCAGACCATTGAAATCCCAAACCACACCCACCTCTACTTCGCCCTTTTCCATGGTTGCAATGGTCGGGTTGGCCAATGAGAGACGCTTCTGTTTGGCGATATCAGCGAACATCAGTAGCGCAGGCTGGATGTTCAATTCGCTCCCCCCCTTGGCAATCGCGGCAGCCAGAACGCCGTTGGAGGCTTGAGCGGCAGTGCTGACGTCACCGATGGACACCTTGTATTTGCCGTTTACCAAGTCAGCCCACTTGGTCGGGACTTCAGAACCATGCAGCAGTTTTTTGTTGACGATAAAAGCAATGGTGCCGGTGTAAGCCAATGCCCAGTTGCCGTCCTTGTCCTTGGCCCAGTCCGGGATTTGATCCCAGGTGGTCGGTTTGTATGGCTGGGTAACGCCCTTGGCCACCGCAATCGGGCCGAATGCCGCGCCGACGTCACCGATATCGGCGCTGGCGTTGTCTTTCTCTGCATCAAACTTGGCCACTTCTTGAGCCGAGCTCATGTCGGTGTCCATGTGTTTGAGGCCGTATTTTTTTTCCAGATCTGTCCACGTGGCTTTCCAGTTGGCCCAGTCATCGGGCATGCCGACACTGTTCACTGCACCTTCGGCTTTTGCAGCGGTTTCGAGGGCTTGCAGGTCAACGTCGGCGGCCATGGCCGAGGTGCAAAGGGCGATGCTCGTGCCTAACAGTGATGCCAGGAAAAACTGTTTCATCCGAAGCTCCTTGGGCGTTTTCAACGCTGGGTTTTATTGATCTTTTGCGGTGGTTTGGTCTAGGTCAGCAATACCTGAGCCAATTTAAGGGGCGCTCATGACACTTTAATGTCGGTATGGGTTGTGCAAGCTCTTTAAGCCATTAAAAGCAACGCTCTGGCTAAGCGTAGACCATGCTCAAAGCCTTACCGGGCCTGGCCTCCAAGCGTTGGCCGGGGTGCGCTGTCATCGAACAGTCATCTGCGCGGCCTAGGCTGATAGTCCGATGATTTGAAGCATTTACAGGCGCAGCCTGCCCACATTTGGTGCTGGACTAGTCCAGATAGGTAACAGTGATGCGAGATGATGCGCCCAAGGCGGTGACAGCCATAAGCCGGACGCTGCAAGAGCAGATAGAGCGAGGACTGCTGGCAGGGGGTAGCCAATTACCGGCGGAACGCAAGCTGAGTGAGTTGTTTGCCACCACCCGCGTTACGCTACGGGAGGCGTTGCTGCAGCTTGAATCCGAGGGCTTGGTCTATCGAGAAGAGCGTCGCGGCTGGTTTGTGTCACCGCCACGGCTGGCCTACAACCTGATGCAGCGCAGTCATTTCCACGCCATGGTCAGCGCTCAGGGGCGGGTGCCAACCACCGAAGTGATTTCAGCGCGCTTGCAACCCGCCACGGCGGCGGTGTGCGAGCGTTTACAGCTGCCAGCGCTGTCGAGCGTGATCCAGATTTGTCGGGGGCGACGCATTGACGGTCGACTGGTGCTGTACGTCGAGCATTATCTGAACCCGCAATACTTTCCGCAGATACTGGGGTTTGATCTCACTCAATCAATTACCGAGTTATACGCCCGGCATTACGACTTGCACTACGGTCGAGTGCGTTTCGAGATTGTGCCTACGGCTTTACCCATTGAAGCGGCAGCCACATTGAAAGTGTCCACTGGAAGCCCTGGCTTGAGAATTGTGCGAGTCAATTACGACCAGCACGATCGGCTGATCGACTGTGATCTTGAATACTGGCGACATGATGCGATTCATGTCGGCGTGGATGTAGGCACGCGCGTGTAGAAGCGAGCTTGCTGATCTTCACGCGCCCGTGCCGTCATGCCCCCCTCAATCCTTTTGCAACACACCGCTTCCCGCAGTAATCACTTGCACGCTCAAACGCGGAGTTGCCAAATCCAGCCCTGCTTCATCCAGATGGCGTTTGAGCGACAGATTGAACGCCCGCGACACTTCCCACTGCTTAATAGGTGCAGTCTTGAAGCGGGCCCGCAAAATCGCGCTGCCGGACTCGAAACTCTCCACACCCTGAATCTCCAGCGGTGACCAGATGTTGCGACGTTGCAGCGGATCGCTGCGCATCTTTTGCCCCACGTCGCGCATCAGCTTGATCGCGTCGTCTATTTCCATGTTGTAAGGGATGGCTACACGAAAGATCGCGTAGCCGAATTCGCGAGAATAGTTCTTGATGCTTTTGATTTCGCTGAACGGGATGGTGTGCACAATGCCGTCGATGTCTCGCAGGCGCACTGTGCGAATGGTCAGGCCTTCTACTGTCCCCAAATGGCCACCTACATCCACGTAATCATCGATCGCCAGTGAGTCTTCAATGATGATGAACAGGCCGGTGATCAAGTCAGCCACCAGCGATTGGGCGCCGAAACCAATGGCCAGACCGATCACACCTGCACCTGCCAGCAGCGGCGTTACATTCATGCCCATATTGGCCAGGGCGACAATCAGGGCAATGATGAATATGGCTGCAAACAGGACATTGCGAATCAGCGGCATCATGGTTTGCGCGCGAGCATTGGCCAGGCCTTTGCGAGAGCGGGTCAATGCATGGTGGATGGCGGTATCGGAAATAATCCAGATAAACCAGGCAAACAATAAGGTGCCAGCGAGTCCAAACAGTTTGACGCTGATCTCGTGGCCGTCACCCTCGGTAAAACTGATCAGCGACATGCCCCACACGCGCAGCCCCAACTCTATGAACACCAGCCACACCACCATATGAATCAAGGTGTAGACAAAGCTTTTCAGGCGTTCGGAATACAGGGCGTGACGCTTGATCCCGCGTTGAGGTTTTTGCGCGTGGCGCCGCACCAGTCCGTTGATCACCATGCACAGCACAACCAGTACGGTGCAGATCAGTGACTGACGCAGGGCGGTGCTGCTGTCGCCCGCCGAGATAAAGGTCGCGGCCAGAGAAATGGCAACCAGAATCAAGGCCGCCACATACCAGTAAGTGCCCAGAATCTCGATGCTCTCACTCAAGGCGCGTCGGGTGAGGCGGCGCGACAAGGGTTGGTTGCGGATCAGGTGGGCGATGGGACGGCGGAACCGGATGATAAACAATCCTGCAGACAGTGCTGCCATCACATTCGCAAACGTGGCTGCGGTGTGCGCCAGATGCACACCCAGGGTCGCCACAAGTCGTGGGTCGCTCAGTGCCTGACCAAATGCAGCAAAGCTGCCGATCCACCACAAAGGACGAAATGCCTGATGCCGCAGGATGTGCAAGGCGCGATGGCGATGCGGGCCGTCTAGCAGCGAAAAGGCGATGACACAGATCGCCGAGAAACAGGTGCCAATCACCAGCGCATAGGCCAGCACCATCGCGAGGTCTTTACCCAGGGATGAGGGCAGCGCGTAGCTACCGTAAACCGTGATGACCAATGCCACGAGCCAGGGGCCCAGTTTGCGCAAGGCAAAGCGCAGCATGTCGACTGCCTTGGGGTGCTGCGGCAACTCCTCGCTCAGGCCAAAGCGCAAGCGCACACGGTGACTGACCCAGATCAGCAGCGCCGCCAGCAGGCTCCAGACCATAATGATCAGCGCAAACGCGAAGATGATCGGCAGCCATTGATTGGCCGGCAACATGAGTTGCGTAAGTTCTTCTTTGGCCTGACTGATTTCTTTGGACCAGCGATAGGTGGGGCTGTCAGTTCCTGAAAACTGCTTTTCGAGGTCTGACAGCGTGCTGCCAATGAGTCCCAAAACGCCAATTTCAGCTTCAGGTTGGGCTTGCTTCGTGGCGTCGCGGAGCTTTTTCAGGTCAGTCAGCAGCTTGCTGCGCTGTTGATCGTTTTCGAGGTTTTTGATTACCTCGTCCAGTGACTGGCCCAAGGGTTCGGTCGGTTGCGACTGGGTCTTGTCCGACCCGCCGAGCATGCTGGAGATACCAACGGCCTGAGCTGATGTCAGTGGCAGCAGAGTCAGCAGGCAGGCAAGCAAGAGGGAAGGTAAGGTAAAAAGACGAAAAAGCACTGGGCGATCAACCTCGTAGGCGGCGAATTGACCGAGTGTACGCTAGGGGCCGCAATCATTCATTTCTTGTCACATTTAAATAAATGACGGCAAATGTGGCCGCTAAGGGAAGCGTGATTAGTCGTTAAGCTTTGCGAGAATCTTGAACACAATGGTGCCGAAGATCAGCAACATGCCACACCAGATCATCAATACGCCGAAACCGCTTGGGCGCTCGCGAAAGGTGAAGCCAAGGGTCAGTAACAACATGCCGCAGACGATGGGAATGAACACTGACTGAAATTCGGATACCGAGACCATTGTTTTAGACCTGAAGGAAATAATGCTTCGAGTCTAGGATGCTTTTCTGAAAAGTGTGGTGATATGCGTCAAAAATGAATGAGGCTGGCGCGCAGCCTGTGGTCACTACCGCACATTGCGGCAGCGACCACGCAGGGCTTTGTTCAGGGTAATTGGTTGCTGGCGTAAAACGCGCTGAGTACTTTGACCAAGTGCGCGAGGTCGTGACTGCCGGCAAGCTCGCGAATGGAGTGCATGGCAAAGGTTGGCAGGCCGATGTCTACAGTGCGCACACCCAAATGGCTGGCAGTGATAGGGCCAATGGTCGAGCCGCAGCCCATGTCGCTGCGTACCACAAAGCTTTGCACGGGCACTTCTTCAGCCATGCACAGGTGGCGGAAAAACCCGGCGGTTTCGCTGTTGGTGGCGTAGCGCTGGTTGCTGTTGACTTTGATCACCGGCCCGGCATTGAGTTTAGGGCCGTGGTTGGCGTCGTGCTTGTCGGCGTAGTTGGGGTGAACACCGTGGGCATTGTCGGCCGAGACCAGCAGCGACTTTTGAATCGTGCGCACGTATTCGTCGCCTTCAGGCAGCACCCGTTGCAGGATTTGCTCCAGCATCGGTCCGTCGGCACCGCAAGCCGAGCAAGAGCCGACTTCTTCATGATCGTTGGCCACAAACAGGCAGGTTTCTTCTGTTTCGGCATTGAGCAGCGCTTGCAGACCGGCGTAACAGGACAACAGATTGTCGAGGCGTGCGCCGGCGATAAAGTCGCCGTTCAGGCCAATTACCGCTGCGCTTTGGGTGTCGTAGAAACTCAGCTCGTAATCAAGCACCACGTCGGCATTCAAACCATGCTCACGGGCTAACTGGTCGGTCAGCAAGGCACGGAAATCGGCGCGCTCGTCACCCGCAACCTGAGCGAGAATTGGCGGCAATTCGGTTTGCGGGTTGATTGCCCAGCCTTCATTCGCAGCACGATTGAGGTGGATGGCCAGATTGGGGATGGTCGCAATCGGAGCCCTGAAGTCGATCAGTTGGCTTTCGACCTTGCCATCACGGCGGAAGGTGACACGTCCGGCCAGTGAAAGATCACGATCGAACCACGGAGCCAGCAGAGCGCCTCCGTACACTTCGACACCCAATTGCCAAAAGCCCTGGCGTTGCAGTTCGGGTTGTGGCTTGACGCGCAGGCAAGGGCTGTCTGTGTGTGCACCCACCATACGAATGCCGCCGTGCAGAGGTGAATGGCGACCCAGCTTGAAGGCGACGATGGATGAGTCATTACGCGTGACGTAATAGCGGCCATTGGCTTCGGTGAACCAGGTTTCGCGCTCGTCCAGGCGCTGATAACCGGCAGCCTCCAGACGTTGCACCAGACTGGCAGTGGCATGAAACGGGGTAGGGGAGGCCTTGAGGAAGTCGATCAGGCCTTGGTTCAACTCTTCGCGCATAAGTTACTCCAGACAGCAAGGCCGCGAGTTTAGCGCATTGATCGCAAGAATTGTTGTTAGGGCTGGAGTAGTCGATGTCACCTGTAGTCGCTGGCGCAGGCTGCGGCAAGATCCGAAGGATCATCCAGAGCGCGACCGCTTCACGCGCGGTCGCAGCCTGCGGCAGTGGCTACCGGTTCAGGGGCTTCAAAACGGTGCCGGACACTCGAAGCGCAGTCGCTCGCCTGTCTGCGGATGGGTAAAGCTGAGCATGCTGGCGTGCAGACACAGGCGTGGCCAAGCGGCCAACGCTTGAGGGTGTGCGTAAAGCCCATCACCCAGTAGAGGGTGGCCGATAGACAGCATGTGTACGCGCAATTGATGGGAGCGCCCGGTGATCGGTGTCAGCTCAACCCGGCAGTAATCGCCACACCGGTCCAGCACTTTCCAGAACGTCAACGCGTTTTTGCCAAACTCATGGTCGACCACGTGACGAGGCTTGGTGGGCGGGTCATAGCGCAGGGGCAGGTCAATACTGCCGCTGTCCAGTTCGGGTTGGCCCCATGCCAGTGCGGTGTAGGCTTTTTCGGTTTCACGATCATGAAACTGACGGGACAACTCGCGGTGAGTGTCGGCGTCACGAGCCAGCAGGATGATCCCCGAGGTTTCCCAGTCCAGCCGATGCACGATGCGCGCTTCCGGGTAACCGTTTTCTTGCAGGCGGGTAATCAGGCAATCCTTGTTGTCATCGGCGCGCCCCGGCACTGACAGCAACAGGGTAGGTTTGTTGACCACCAGAACGCCAGCGTCCTCATGAAGGATGTGAATATTGGACAACGGCATTAAAGCAGCCTCTTAACAAACGCCAACGGCGACAAGGAAGTCTTCTCGGTAGAGAAGACGACCAGGTCGCCGTGGTGTCTGCCGGATCGATTAACGATCTGGCAGTGTGATATTGAGTTCCAGAATCGAGCAGCTACCTTCATTCTCGAGGGCGATCTGAACTTGATCGTCGCCGATATTGACGTATTTGCGGATCACTTCAACCAGCTCTTTTTGCAGGGCAGGCAGGTAGTCCGGGGTGCTGCGTTGGCCGCGCTCGTGCGCCACGATAATCTGTAGACGCTCTTTCGCGACCGACGCGGTGGTAGGCGTTTTGCGGGTACGAAAGAAGTCAAAAATGTTCATTGTTTAGTTGCCTCCAAACAGGCGCTCGAAGAATCCCTTCTTCTGTACATCAAGGAACCGATGCTCCACGGTTTTGCCCAGCAAGCGATCAACAGCATCGCTGTAGGCCTGACCGGCGTCGCTCTGATCATCGAGGATCACGGGCACACCCTGGTTGGAGGCTTTAAGAACGGCCTGAGATTCAGGGATTACGCCCAGCAAGGTTACGGCCAGAATCTCTTTAACGTCTTCAACACCCAGCATTTCGCCTTTGGAGACGCGGTCCGGGTTGTAACGAGTCAGCAGCAAGTGTTCTTTGATCGGGTCTTCACCCTTCTCAGCGCGACGTGACTTGCTGGCCAGCAGGCCCAGCATGCGGTCGGAGTCACGTACCGAAGACACTTCGGGGTTGGTCACGACAATGGCTTCGTCAGCAAAGTACATCGCCAGGTGAGCACCGGTTTCGATACCCGCCGGAGAGTCGCAAACTATGTATTCGAAGGATTGCTTAAGTTCCATCAGAACTTTTTCGACGCCGTCTTTGGTCAGTGCGTCTTTGTCACGGGTCTGACTGGCGGCCAGCACGTACAGGTTTTCAAGGCGTTTGTCCTTGATCAGCGCTTGTTGCAGGTTGGCTTCGCCGTTAACTACGTTAACGAAGTCATACACTACGCGGCGCTCACAACCCATGATCAGGTCGAGGTTACGCAGGCCAACGTCGAAGTCGACGATGACTGTTTTGTGGCCGCGCAGAGCGAGACCGGTACCGATAGCGGCGCTGGTGGTGGTCTTACCCACACCACCCTTGCCGGATGTAACCACTAGAATCTTGGCCAAGGTGCTTCACCCCTAAGGAAAAAGGACTTTCTAGTCCCTGAATAACATCTTTATAAACGACAGCAGGTGAACAGCCTTGAGGATTTCTGTATAGGTCAGGTTTACACAAGGGAAAAACTGCCGATTATTTCCTACAAGATTGCTGTTCGCCTACGATTTCAAGATGCTTGGAAATGGCGAGAGTATCCGTTAAAGACGGGTGATGTTCAACATGTCACTTGACAGACTGATCTGCACCGCTGTGCCCCATAAGGGGTCGCGACGCAGGTCTTCTGAAACTTTGTACTTACCAGCAATTGACACCAGTTCGGCGCTCAATTGCTGGCAAAAGATTCGTGCTTTGGTATTTCCTTTATGGCCGGCGAGTGCACGGCCACGCATAGGCCCGTACACATGGATGTTGCCATCGGCCATAAGTTCCGCACCGGGGCTGACTGAAGCGATGACCACCAGGTCGCAGTTTTCGGCATACACGGTCTGACCGCCGCGTATCGGAGTGGTAATGATCTTGGTCGGCTTTATCGTTGGCTCAGGCGGTTTTTCAGGTTTTTTCGCAGGCGCCGGGGCTTCAACAGGTTCAATCAGTCGCTCGCGCGCGCCTGAGGGCGGCAACACGGGAAGGTCGATTGCGATGGCTGCGGCAATGTCTTCAATACGGCTGGCGCGAATCGCCAGGGTGCGCAGGCCGTGTTGGCGGCAGATACGCATCAGGCCCGGCAAATCGATTGGCCCTATACCGGCGGGAAGCTTGTCGAGTGCCAGTACCAACGGGGTGTTGCTGAAAAAATTGGGTGCTTGCGCCACTTTCGCAGCCAGTTGGCGGTCAAGGGCTTCAAGGTCGTTTTTGGCCAGTTCCAGCACCGTAATGGCGAGCATACTGCCCTTTAGCTGGAACACAGGGGCTTGGTCTAGCGATTCGGTTTGGCTCATGGTCTGTTAACGCGGCTTGTCACTTAAAGTGTTGAGACTTATAACGAGAACGCTCGCGAGCCGCAAGCGGGGTCGAACGATGTAGAATGGCCGGCCTTGTATCTGCCCGGAATCATTAATGGATCGCCCGCATTTTCGTGCTGCTTTTTTTCACCCCAGGTTTTGGCTGCTATGGCTAGGGCTCGGTGTGCTGTGGTTAGTGGTACAACTCCCTTATAAAGTTCAACTGTGTATCGGCCGCGTCCTGGGTGGCCTGATGTATCGAGTCGCTGGCGATCGACGGCGCATTGCTGCGCGCAATCTTGAGCTGTGTTTTCCGGAAAAAACGGCGGCTGAGCGTGAGCGCTTACTCAAGGATAACTTCGCTTCCACCGGTATTGCCTTCTTCGAAATGGCCATGAGCTGGTGGTGGTCCAAGCCGCGACTGGCCAAGTTGGCTCATGTTGAAGGGCTGGAACACCTTGAGCACGCACAACGAGAGGGGAAGGGCGTCATCTTGATGGCGTTTCACTTCACCACGCTGGAAATCGGCGCAGCGTTGCTCGGTCAGAAGCACACCATTGATGGGATGTACCGTGAGCATAACAACCCGCTGTTCGATTTTATTCAGCGACGCGGGCGTGAACGGCACAACGCTGATTCGTTAGCCGTAGAGCGCGATGATGTTCGCGGTATGCTTAAGTTACTGCGGTCCGGGCGGGCTATTTGGTACGCCCCCGATCAGGACTACGGTTCAAAGCAGAGTATTTTCGTGCCGCTGTTCGGTATTCCAGCCGCTACCGTTACGGCCACCAGTAAATTCGCCAAGTTGGGCAAGGCGCAGGTTGTGCCTTTTACTCAACAGCGACTGGCGGATGGCAGCGGTTATAAGCTAGTGATCCATGCGCCTTTGAGCGATTTTCCCGGAGAAAGTGATGAAGCAGATTGCCTGCGCATCAATCAATGGGTTGAACGTGCCATTCGTGAGTGCCCTGAGCAATACCTGTGGGCCCATCGACGTTTCAAAACCCGTCCGCCCGGTGAACCGAAGCTTTATGACAAGCGTCGCTGACACACGGCTGCCCTAAGAGACTATTCGGTTAGAGGGCGGTGCACCGGTTCGAGTACACCGCACCCACTGGGTTGAACTATTTATAAGTAATGGTGAAACCCAGCGCACCATCTGCGGCGCCAGCAACAATAGCGTTTGCTGGCGCGGTCTGATAATAGCGTGCATTAAACTGAAGCATCATGCCTCCTGTAGCTGGAATTGCGCCTTGGAGTACATCCGTTTCCAGGGTTACGGGAGTTAGTGCATCGCGCCCCAAAATTTGAATACCGATGCCTTGCGCGGTAGAGCCTGGCATCAAACTCATCAGTCCCAGGCTGGCGTCCAGGGTCACCGCGCCTGCCGTGGGCTCCAGGCGGATATGTGCATGGGTCACAGTTCCTCCGGGTTTGTCGGAGATACAAGCATTCAACGCGATCGTGAAGGGCACTGCATCGCTCGTATGGCCTTCACCAATGAATTCGGTATTTGGCCAATCACCGAGTTTGACCGGGTCAGCGCTTACAGGGTTGGCTGAAAGGGTGCATTCTGCACGTGTTACAGAACCGCTCAAGGCCACGCCGAAGGCATCCGGGATATCGTTAAACGAGCCTTTGACCAATTCTTTTCCCGAGTCCAGCGTCTGCATGCCGGGATCGATTTCGCCGGTTTTGATCAGGGTGATGGTGCCCCTTAACAGGTTGTGTTGAATTGGAAATGGGGTGTAAAAATCGATGTGGGCATTGAATGGCACCGAGCTGTCAGGCCCGTCCAGTTTCCACAGACCTGGGTTGAGACCATCATAGGGGCTGCCGAAACTGATTAGGGCGCCAACACCCGAGATGTTGGTCTGTAACAGGGCGCCGGTTGTCATGCCGCTCTTAAGTGAAATGGGCCCGGCTACCGTTGCCCCGGCGCTTCTGGCATTGAACCTCAGTATGACTGTGCCGTCATTCTCACAGAA
Source organism: Pseudomonas sp. TMW22091 (assembly GCF_022496705.1). Lineage (NCBI taxonomy): Bacteria > Pseudomonadati > Pseudomonadota > Gammaproteobacteria > Pseudomonadales > Pseudomonadaceae > Pseudomonas > Pseudomonas sp. TMW22091. Next base: position 198,691 of record NZ_SCFI01000004.1, on the reverse strand, counting down.
GATGGCGCTCCTGCTGTTTCTTGAAACAAATAGCTTATCAACCGGGCCTATAGGATCACCTACCTGAGCATCCCTGGGAACAAAGAGTGCGCCGACATCGACCGTATACTGAATGGGTCCCTGCCCGGTTCCCCAGTAACAACTGTTGCTGGAAGCGTAGGTAGTGCCAAGGGGTAATAGCCCGCTGGCTGCGAGTAAGAACACGCCAGGTGTTAATCTTTTCAGCATGCTTTGTTTCATCCCGGCAAAAGTAACGCAGGCAGTGCAAAGTGCCCGCGTATTAGTAAACGAAGAGTGAATCAGCGGCACACCAGGTCTTGAACCCGGTAGCCTTGTTCCAAGGGCATGCTGTGAGTGTCGAACTGCGCCTGGCATTGCTCTGCGGACGTTTTGCCCCATCGCACATAGATGATTTGCTGTCCCTCATCAGTGCTCAACAGGGCCTGACCGGCCTGACCGACAATACCCAGAACAAGGCCATCGGCGTTGCTGATCTGAGCGCCAAAGGGTAGGGCTACGCCATGATGATCACGGGTGCTGACGAGGATCCTCTCTACTTTACGGGCAGGAAAACTCGCCTTGACCACGGCGCCACGTCTTGGAACCACTTGGGTAACGCCGTTATCAATTTCTACATTTGGATCCAGCTGGGCGGTATCAAGGATTACCCGGTTGATTCGAAAGGGTTGCAGGTAGGGGATCAAGGCATAACCACGGTCGTTGGTTCTGGCACTGGAATCATTCAACTGGCCTACGTTGGCGATATTCGGGACATGGATCAGGCCGCTGGTTTCACCCAAATAGGGTCCGGTTTCCAGCCCATCGGCATGCAACAGCAATGCGCCGCTGGCGTTAAGCGAAAGGGTGTTGAAATCGGTCCCTTGCGTAAGGCCCGCGCCAAGGCTGGCAAAGGGGGCCTGATAGCCAAGCGACAGTTCAGCGCTTTGTTGACCGGTTTCATTATGGGTCACGGAGGCCCTGTAATTGAGCAAGCTATTTTTGGCGCGGCCTGACACAGAGGCACGGTGGTTGAGCTGACCTCTGTTCTGGCGCACGTCGTAGGTGGCGGTGGTTGATCGTCCGAAATTCAGAGGTACTGAGATGTTCAAGCCGAACTGACGCTCGTTGAACTCATCATCGTTCAACGATTGAGAGGCGTAGAGGGAGTAGTTCACCGTATTGAAGCGACTGCTGAAACTGAACTGGAATTGACGCTGAGCGTCATCCTGCTGCCAGTAACTCTCCTGGGAAAATATCAGGTTCAGTGAGCTATAGAGACCGATGTCCTGAAACACCGAAGCTTCCAGCATGCTGCGTCGGCTTCCACGAAAGCGCTGGTCTGCGCTGCGTTCGCGCACAGCTTCATTAAAGTCACGATAGCCTTCGGTGGAGTAGCGATAACCCGCGAAGCGCAGGTTTGTTCTAGTCTCGAATGACTTGCCGTACTTCACGGCGTAGCTCATGCCCTGGACGTTGTGCTGGCTATTATCGGGATTGGTTTGCGCGTAGGAGCGTGTCAGGTCAAATGACAGGGCCCCTAACACCCCAAGGCCTTTACCCAGACCCACCGTAGTGGCCTGATAGAAATCATTGCCCATCAAGCCGCCGTACACTGTCGAATCCCATCGTGTACCCATAGCCAGGGTGCCTTGCCAGAGCATTGAATCATCCGTGGCGTAAAACGGTGCGTTGTAGCGACCCATGCTGGCGCTATAACGCCACACGCCCTCGCGCAGTAAATGAGTGAGCGTTGCATACGGTTGAGTGAAACGCCGCACTTGGCCATCAGCCTCGGTCAGAATTATTTCCAGTTCACCGCTGCCGCTGGCCAGAGTGAGGTCATTGATTTCATAGGGGCCTGCACTGACATAAGTGGAATAGATCGGGAAACCGTTCTGACGTATCTCGAGCTTGGCCCGTGTTTGCGCAACGCCGCGTATTATCGGCGCATAGCGTTGTTGCGAGTCGGGCAACATGCTCATGTCCGAGGCGATCTGTACACCTCTGATCGGGACGCTGCGGAATACATCTCCCGGCGTGAAAGTTTCGCCCAGTGTCAACTGCGAATGGACACTCGCAAGGTCGCGTTGCAGATAGGTATAGGCGCGCGACCATGTGCGACCGCCTGTGGCGTCACTGCGAAAAGTGTTATTGCTGCGCAAGCGCCAGACGCCCAGGTTCAGCCCGCTATTCAAGTACAGGTTGTGACTGTTGTCCTGACCGGTTCGATCATTACGGCCTTGCTGCGCCGAAAGTTGATAATTTACAAATGCGGAGTTGATGCCGTAATCCCAGCGTTGTGGGTCGACATAACCGGCAATGTCACGGCGCATGGCAATCTGCGGAATGGAGATAGTGAGGGTCAGTTTTGCGCTATCCATTTGCACCGTTGCGCCCGGAATCAGCCGTTGTATATCAACGCATGTTTCGAGCACCACATCCGATTGCTCCAGGCTGTCGAGCTTAACGCCCATGTCGTTGAGCAATTTTTGGGGTAAACAAGGCGTCAATTCATCACCCGGTTGATTGGCTGCAAAATCGATCTCTTGACTGTCGAAAAAGGTCTGGTTGATGTCGATACTGACCCGGTAACGTCCGGGTGTCAGATGCAGGCTGTTGGACAATGTTTTCAGGGCAAGCGCACCCGCATCGATGTCATGGGTGTCCATTTGGCGCATGAAGGTTGACTGGAACTCCACTGGCTTGGACGCGTGAGCAGAATCTGGTTTTAACCCGGTGATGCTGGCGCCGATTAATACAATGCACTGTGAAAACCGCTGCACAGGCGAACAACTTCCGTGCGGTGAAAAAGGCATGGCGGGAGTCCGCGAAATGTTAAAGATCAAGGGCCACGGGCAATGTCATGGGCTCAGTGATAGCACCGTAATCATTGATAACCGAGAAGGTCACCTGCATTCCCGGGGTCGGCTTGAAGCCATCCAGTTCATATGTCTGAGTGTCGAGAGGGTGTGCCATGGTTGTGTCCTTCAAACTGAACGTTTGCCCGTTAGCGCTGAGTTCAATGCGTATGAAAGACACATGAAAGGGGCTTGAGTTGTTAACAATCAGATGAGGTTTGCCGTCGGTGCTCTGTATTGACCATTGCAAGCTTTTCAGACTGTCCAAAGGGCTGCCGGTGAGTTCAGTGGGGCGCCAGAACATTTTGATACGGGTACGCAACGCAATGTTCAATTGGTTGGTTTCGCGGGATTCAAGTTGTGGTATTTCCTGAATATTGAAATAAAAGAGTGACTCGCGATCCTTGGGTAGCGATTGAGGTAAACCATTGATCTGCACCTGCTGTTCTTTATTTGCGTTTAGGCGAAACAACGGTGGAGAAGCGATGAATGGGACGGCGGTGGTTTGATCATCTGCAATCGTATTAACCCAGGTCTGAACGGCAAAAGGTTTAGAACTGGGGTTTAGAACCCTTAGAGATACATTTCGTTTGTCACTGTCGAATACCACTCGAGTACTGCTTATCGTCAAGGCGGCATGGCTGTTGGGGAGCCAGACTAAAAAACAGGCCAGAACACCACTCTTTATTCGAATGGCATTTTTAATACAACTGAGCATAGGCACTCCAGGTATCGAAGTATTGGCGTGAACAACGGGCTATCAGGCCCGTTGTTTTAAAGAGAGTGGGGCAATCAGTGTATGTCTACGCGGAAATTGACATCAGCGTCGGCAGGCCCAGCGCCCACTGATGCGGCCGTGGAGATGTATGAAGCAACAAAATACATGAGAGTGGGATCATCCTCACTCAGCGGATAAACGGTGGATGCTGTCCCGGTGGGGATGAAGTTGCCAGTATTGTCTTTGATTGCCACGGCTATACCTTCGGCAGCCCCAGGGAGGCGTTTGATTCCGTAGTATTCCCCGGCACCTCCCTGTACCGAGGTGAAGGTAACCGTTGCATTCAGCTTGTTCTTGTCAGTGAGGCAATTGCTGTCAGGGCTGATGCGCATTTGAAAGCCACGACCGCCCACCTCTGTGCCGGATGAGGTGAACTCACTGACGTCCACCTCTCCCATTGGGACGAGATTGCTGACTGCACCACTTTCAGGATTAACGATTTCAATCGGACAGGTTGCACTGGTTATTTTGCCGGAGAAATTGATTGTGCCGTCGAATGCGAATGCTGAAGTTGTTGCAAAACTTAAAGCAAGGCCCAATGGTAGAGTCAGTAAAGATAGTTTCATTATATTAAGTCCCTTAATAGTATATTTCCGCAATTATCGAACCGGATGTTGCCAAATTTGTTAGCACCATGCGGGACGATTAGAGCCGCCAAATTCTAGGAGGGGAGCGATTAGCTGGATATGAGAGAACTCTCATTTTTTGTGAGATGTGAATGACGTCATGGGCGCAAATGCCCCAGCTTTATTAAGCTGGAGCATTAGGTGATTCGTTCAATAGCTGGTTATAGTAAATTAAGTTTTGCGCCTATTTGTTTTCTGAGTTCTGCAACCGTCGATTTTGGAGGTCGATCAATACTTTTCGTATTTACTTTGCTGTCACTGCCTCCGGTGGCTTTTGCCCAAGTCCCATCAGGGTTAACTGCCCCTCCTGTGTGTCTTTTGGGCTGTTTCGGTGATGCTGGAGGACTACTATCATAATCGGTTGGCGGTATAACAGGTTCGGAGCTGCTTTTTACCTGTCGGCTCGGACTATTGAGCTCCGCCACTGGTTTATAAACCATGGGCGATTCACCGACAGAGCTTTGACCACTGGCCGAACGGACACTGCTGTTTCGAGAAAGCCCGGCGGGTGTTTCGATGCCTGCACCACTGGCATTGCGTGAAGCATTACGAGCCGCATAAGCTCCATCCACTTTACCCAGACTCTCCTGGACCATGTTGTGCCAGCTCACTCTTGCCGCCGCTGTTTTTTTTGCAGCGCGGATGGCTCCCCAAAGGCCCCATGCACCAAACGCTACATCCAGACCGCCAGAGATGAGAGCACTGGTCTCGTTTTTTTCACGGTCCTTGAGTCGAGTCGCATGGGTTGCCATGACACCTTCATACATACCATAGGCGCCGCCACCAATGCCTATTGCCGTGAAAGCTGCGGTAGTTGCAATCGCGGCTACTCCTATAGGGGGAGCAATGACAACGGCGGCGACTGTAAGAGCGATACCGACCGCAGCCATTGCGGCCCCAAACACCCCCATCCAGTTCACCCCCCGATTGGCATGCCCCGTAGGGTCGACAAAATTGATGGGGTCGCCAGCGCAATACGTATACGGGTTAATTCCGCCCGCGCTGAATGGGCTGAGTGAGTCCGGGCTATGAAAGCGCATCAATGTCGGATTATAGGCCCGGTATCCCTGGCCCAGCAGGTACCAGCCACTTTGTTGGTCGCGTACCTCTCCGTTGAAGCCTAGCGTGCACTTAAGCTCATCATCCAGGTTGCGTGCACCATAAGCATCATAGGTAGCTTTGCGCAGTTCACGTTGACCACACTCAGCTAGTACGCTGTTTTTGCCGTCGGTCATCAGCAGAAGGGTTTGAGCAGGGTCGTCCTGCTGCTGTTGACTCAAGGGCTGGTTATCGAAATACAGATAATGAGCCTGACTATCTCCTTGTTCTGTCCGACACAGCATATCGTCTTGATAAAAGCGCAGAGTTTCGTGTTCTGTGCCGTGCTTGACACCCAGCAAAGAGCTATGAGCGTCGTAGCGGTACTGACTGACGTCCTGACCGTCGGTGCCTGTCACTCTTACCAGTCGGCTCTGACTGTCGTAATGCAGGATTTGGCCGGTTTCATCCTGAACAAGATTGCCATTCTCGTCATATTCGAGTTCGATTTCGCCCTCGAGTACATAGTCGGGGTGGCTGTGAGTGATCCTGATCAATTGGCAAGGATCACTCTGGGCAAACGAGCTCACAGCTTCGTCCATAGTGCCGTCAGCAAAGGTGGTGTACACCGCAGTGATATTGTCCAGTGCATCGAACGTGAACAGTTGATTGTGAATGGCATTGCCATAGCGGTCTTTTGGCTGACGTTCACCCTCGCAAATGTACTCCATCATCCGCCCGTGCTGGTCGTAGCCGAAGGTTTCCAATAGTTCAGTTTGCTCACCAACTTGCAGGTGTCGATTTTTCAGCCTGTTATCGTCCCTGTAGGACTGGGTAATGGTTTGCGCGGGGTGATCACCGCCCAGGGATATATGACGCACGGTTTCACGGCCCTGGTCATCAAAAGTCAATCGTGTTTCAACGATCTGTTGGCTGCTTTGATCCTGCACGCTAATCAGGTTCATTTGGCCCAGTTCGTCATAGTCGAACGTGGCGAGAATTTGCCCTTGGGTAACGCTCTTTATACGTGCCAAGTGGTCGTAAGCGTAGACGCAAGTCATACCATTGGTATCGATGCGAGATAACGGACGCCCGCTCAGGGTTTGGGTGAAGGTGGTCGCGGATTCTTTACCCGAGACGTGGTCCTTCCAGGCTTCAGTGATTAATTGACCAGTGAAGTTGTACTCAAACGTGTGTTCACTTTGAAGGTTCTGCGACCCTGTCAGTTGAGCAGTGTGAGGGTCATAGTTGAAAATTGAGGCGTCATCGGGTGCAGTGCTGGTCACTGGCGTTTGCGCAAGGCCAGGTATGTAGGTGTAGGAAATAGTTTTTTGGCCAGCGGTGATCATCCTGCTTGCCTGAGACTGGCCACCGTCATAAAAGAACTGTTGACGGCGTGGCCCGACCTGCAACGTGGTCCGTCGGTCGAGACCGTCAAAGGTCTGGTTGCCGACACAGGATGTTGTCCCGCCATAAACCACGCTCATGCGCACTGGCAATTGCGCTGCTGTGTGTGCTGCATATTCGCGATGTATTTCAGTGTAATCCGGCAGTATTGTGGTCTGAACGCGGGAAAAAGAATCGTACTTGAAACGAGTAGGCACGCCCATTTCGTTGAACTGCTCTACGCAGTTACCCAAGCCGTCGTACAAGTACCGCCGCTCGCTGACTAGCCGCCCGTTGGCGTCCAGAGCTTCAATTTTGTCTTCTTTGCCGAACAGGTTGAGTGTTGTTCGACGCTTACCACTGACTTTCACCGGCATACCGATGTTTTGTATCCACGTGGTAGAGGTCTGACGGGCGGGATCGTTTTCAGTAATGCGCACCACGCCATCAGCGCCGGTGACTTTATATTGTTCGCCCCAGGCGTCGTATTCGAATGTGTTGGTCAAGGCGATGTTTTTGTCGCCTTCCCAATCCACAGTGGTTTCATGGGTCAATTGGCCCAAATGGTTATACGTTGCGCTGTAGGTCGTTCGAAAAAGACTCGGGTCCCCGCCCAAAGCGTCCTTGTCCTGGCGCTCCACTTTTAATGGCCGATTCAAACCGTCGAGCCATGTGCGGGTCGTAACACCCTTGATGTCTGTCGTGTAGTTGATTGCTTGTTGAACGGCGGAACCATTAGCCAATACATATTGATATCGACGATTGGCCACATAGGGCGTGCCAGGCGCAACGACCTCTTCAGTCACACGGCCAAGACGGTCATGGTGATAGATGATTTCAGAGCCGTCTGCATCCTGGCTCCTGAGTTTGATGCCGTTGAGTAACGAGTGTTCCTCAGTGATGACCTGGCGTACCTGCTTGTCTGGAGCGTCGTCATGACCGATCAGGGTGCTGACGGTTCGCCTGGCCATTACATTGGCGTGACGGCTGTGCGCGAAGTCATAGTCATAGGTTGTAGTGGTCGAGCTATCTATTTGATCGTTTACGGTCAGTGTCATCTTTCGGATGAGTCCATACAGTAGCGGATCATCCAGGTCGTTTTGATACTCATGAGTAATGGTGCGTAACACCGCAGAGGCATCACCCTTGCTCACTTGAGTGAGCGTTTCCTCGCTCATCGCAAGCCAGGGCTGGCTGCCATTTAAACCTTCATGTGCGGTATAGCTATAACGGTGTTGCAGTGTCGGTGCATCGCCATAAGCGGAGGGTGCCGGGGTCACCGTTTTACTTTTCAGATTACGCACAAACTGTTGCGGATCGGCAGGGCAGCCCTCTTCGCCGTTCTTGTCATACCACGTGTAAGTTTCTGTCACTCCATCGGCATTGGTCTGAATCAACACGTTGCCGAAATTGTCATAAGTGGTACTTACCACTTCGGTATGACGGGGGTGTGTGTAACTTGCCTTGCGCCAGATTTGAGTGATCGTTTTAGGTAATTGGCAATAGTTCGGCTGGTCTTTAAAGTCCATCCAAGGGTAAATGTGGTACTCGATGTCAGTCACAAACAGGGTGTCGTTGTCGTCGAGTAATGCGTTTTGTTTGACTTCTTCGGTCCGCATGAGATGAAAGCGGTTGTACACCCGCCGAGTGCTACGTATGGCCCGGTTGCTGGAAGCATCCCATAGGTGCTCTTGGGTTTCATATTCATAGTTGGAGCTCACCTTATAAAGGTTGTCCAGACCATCGTCAGACCACGCAATGTTGCTGCCATAGCCTAGAAAGTTATGATCGTTAGCATTGTTAGAGTCATTCGAGCCATAGGTATAACGGGTTTCGATCCTAGGCTGACCAAATCCGGGATCGCGTATATGGGTGCCTACGCGGGGCAATTGGCGATCGGTAATACCGGGAAAGTAATGGGGGGTGCCCGAGTAGGTGACCGTTTCATGGCCTGCCGTTGGCGTGTCGACCTGCTTAAGGCAGGTTAGATCGTTCAAAGTGATGTAGGTGAAACGCCAAGAGGCACTGTCCTCGGTGGGTAAGACAATACGTTTGGTTTCCCCCCCACTTATATTCAACACGAACACGGTTTCTAATGCAGTATCAGGGAACAGCTTGACCTTCATTTCGTTTGGGGTACGAAGCAGACTGATTAAGGATGAGCCGTCTTCGTTGTTGATGCTACTGAGCAATGGCTGAGTACCAAAGGCTTCGTAGTTGAGCGAAACACTGTGGCCCTGGGGTGAAAACATTTGCACAGGCATGGCCAATTGGCCCTGGCCGACCTCAAGGATTTCTACCAAGCCTGATTTATGCTCAACTCTGTAACGATTTTTGTCCAGAATATGGAAGTGAAAAGAGTCGATTTTTTTCTCTGGGATAACGATTTCTGCACCTTGAACATTAACTTTAAATGTTTCGCCGGTGTGCAGGGCCAATATACCGTTGGCAGGGTTGAACTGCGTGAGCTGCAAGTTCCAACCTCGGCCAAAACCGCTGTCGGCGTTGTTCAAGGGGTTGAAGTTGAGGTGCAAGGGAACAGTGGGGCCTGCTAATTGATTGGCTTTGAGTTCGGGCAATCGAAGGGCGCACGTGTATTGGCCCGTTCGGGGGTCAACTTGGCTGTTTATAAAGTTTAGAAAATTAAAGGCGTTAGACGTGACGGCAGCAGAAATGGTCATAATGTAAGCCTGGCTTGGGATAATGATCAGTTAACCGGTTGAGACCGCTCAATATAAACGCAGCTGAGTTGCTCATTCAGGCTCTTGTTGTTGAAGTCAGCGCCCACAAAAGTGGATTCGATGCGTACATTTTTTTTGGGGATCAGCCATCCTTCTCTGAGGTTTCTCAAGCCGTCAACCGTAGTAACGTTATTTGGGGTTCCCCAGTCAGTAGGCTCCTTTACTGTTTTAAATTTTATAAAAAAATTATCTTTTGATAGGCCGTCGGAACAGCTTTCAGCGGAGTGAAAATTTATCAAGGTGGCTGACGGCACGTCCTCTAACCAAAATGCGGTAACCATATTGTTTTCACAATATTCATTGCTGGCCCCGAAGTTGAAAATTTGATTGAACTCTGGCACTGCCAAGGTGCATTTTTCTTCATATTTATCATTCAAAAAATGAATGATACCTCTGTTTTGCTTCGTGGTCTCAAGCGGGGTTGCGCTGCTGAGGCTGGTGAGTGCCATTAGCATAAGTACGAACATCGAGTTGAACGGTTTTTTAAAGTGCAACATGGTTAACCTCATGTGTGAGTCCTGCGGAAGATAATTGACAAGATTGCAGACTGTAGCAGGCGAGGGTGTTGTGGGAACCTGGCACTTCTGTGAGTACTCGGCACTTATAAATGGGCGTACAAATACTGATCTATTCACGTTGTCGGTTAGAGACACTACGTGCACACATACACAATAAGTGAGGAAAGAGTCATGGCAGTCGAAGACGCTCTTCAAGGGCCAGTCATTCCACTTTTGATTAATAATACCGTTGACCCGCAAGCCTTGAACGGTGGGCCGTTGTTAACGTATGCGAAATATGACAACCCGCAACTGGGGGATGAGCTGTATCAAAGTTGGCTCGGGGTGACGGAAAACGGCGACCCTGTCGATTATCCGGGGATTCCTATTCCTATTGATCCCGACCATGAGTATGAATTGGGATTTGTAATGCCGGTTTCCAATCACGTTTTGATGAGCTTGGACAAGGGGCAGGTTTTCTACTCTTATTATCTCCAGCGTGTTACCGACGATCCTGATGAGCCGAAGGTGGAATCCAAGAGGATTCATTTTGGTATCGGTAAGGCTGGCCGGTTGTCGGCTCCCCAAGTAAAAGAGTCACATGATAACCAACTCCACATGGACAATATACCCGGTGACTCAATGACTATCGCTGTTGCACCTTATGCCGCCATGTCCAACGGAGATAAGGTTCAGCTCGTTTGGAAAGGGGTAAAAAAGGATGGAACTGACGGCCCATCGGTACCTATTAGTGCATATATTCTAAGCGATTCAGACACTGAACCCGGTAACAATCCTGGGCAAGTGTTGAGTTGGACTTTATACAAATCAAACTTGGCGGCGTTGAATGGAGGCGTCTTCAGGCTGCATTACGAGATCACCTATGCATCACCTGATGAAGCGCGTCAGACCGTGTCTGCTGAGCGCAGCATTGTGGTGAAGAGTCCCTTACTTGAAGCACTGCCAGCCCCAAGTGTCAGGGATCTAGTGGGCACCGAGATCAATCCAAGCCTGTTTCCCGACGGGATACGGGTAGTGATACCCCCCTACCCGGGTATACGCGTCGGTGATGATGTGTTGGTGTATGGCACAGGCTCGAGCACCGACCGTTCAAAAAATACAATCGTTCACCTTAAAGTCGATGCTTCCAACATTGAAAGCGGCAAGCTTGAGGTGCCCCTTGCTGCGTCCTGGTTGTCTTCCAACAGAGGGAAGGCCATTGACGTGCGCTATCAATATGCCCGTGCAGACAGTGCGGGGACGGGGACCCCATTAGAGTTGACCGTGCGTGAACCCATGGTGTTGCCTACACCCACCGTCGATAAAAGTGTCGTCAATTCTAACAGGGACGAGTTGGATCCGATGCTCGCCTACAGCGGTGCCTATATTGTGATTCCTGCAGACGCCACCATTGGTGAGGGAGATTCAGTCACGGCATACTTCAAAGGTTTTGATGCCAGTGGTTCTTGCGAAATTAACGACCCCAGTCAGTCTAATCCCACGAAGTTCAAAGTGCCTGCAACTGTATTGCCGTCTAACTTCGGTAAAACCGTCGAAGTCACCTACAGCGTGGCTGGGCAAATGGCAGATCATTCATTGTTTCTCTTTATTCGTGAGCTGAATATTACTTCGAGAATTACCTGCGAAGGGGTTCAGATCGGCTCACCGGCAACGCTTCGACTGTCGGATATTCCAGCAGACGGCGCACAACTGGGCATTGGGCTTTGGCCTTTTATTTCGACACAACAAAAAGTGCGTCTTTGGTTGACCGCCAACGGTATGGATGATCGAGACATTATTACTCTTCGTGAGGTGTTGCCAGATGAGTGTGTCAATGGGGTTGCCGCTCATTTAACGCGTGCGGATCTAGAGGGGGTGGCCGTTAACGGATATTTTACGTTGCATGCAAGTGTCAGTTTTGATGGTGGGTATTCAACCCATCTCTTAAACAATCCGTTAAAGCTAAAACTGCTGGCCTGACAGGCAGTCATAAACTCCAGAAGAGAAATAATCAATAATGAGTAAAATGACGCTGGTCGAATTAGTCAACGCCATGAAAGGCAAGTCTCTGACCCATGGCTGGGATGCCGTAACGCTGTATGATCAGAGAAAATCCAATGAATTATTGTTTCTGCGATACCTAGAGCGCTTTGATACTGAAGGTGGTTACATTGAACCCCTCTCGATGGTGATGTGCTGGGGGGAAGCAAATAAAAAAGAGCATATTCAACATTTAAAACTCGGTGCGCCAAGGCTTTCCTTTGAGATTTCCAACCCCCAGCAGGATCCTCGCGCCCGACTGACTATGAATATGATTGCAGGGATGATTGTCAGTACGGATAAATTTTTGGGAGGGCCGCCCTATATTAACAGGATACTCCGGGTGTTACCGGTTGGCGGCCCTAGTCTATGGATGGATCAACCCCTGACCAAAGGCAATGTTAATGGTGTAGGCGAGGTCATCATTGATATCGATAATGCCGATACTTTTATGGCTGACTTTGTAATGGGTACCCTCGCCCAGGAAGACGTGGGTAGACGTTTTAAAGAGTACTTCAGTACTTTGCCTTCCGAGCAAAAAAAGTTTTCCTTGGGGGCGATTGACGGTTATGAAAGTGGCGTATTAACGCCCATTAATTTTGAAATAAAGGTGGTTAAATCCAGCTATCTTTCTGTCTTGGGTGATGAAGATTATGGTGATGGCGCCGTCATGCTGTTTATTACGTTGAAAGACGGCGCAGACGGTACATCATTTCCAAATCAAAGCTCTATTTATCTGCTGCCTTCGGATCAATGCGGTTACACCTTTACAGGTGCTATGTTGCTGTCCAGCCGTGTATTGTTCGATGTCATTATGCGCGGCCCTGCAATGGCTGATATTGGTCATGGCATCGAGTTTTTGGATTACACACCAGAGAATGGCGGGGGTAAGGATATTGCCTGGAGTTTAAAGGCGGGGGCGGGCAGCATAAGAAATAAGTTTGTTCATAAATACAAACGCCGCGGTGATGATTTTGATGCTACGTTTGAAGCGAACTTGCACGTTACCTTTGAAGTCGATGCGGGTGGTCCGGCATTGACGATAAGGGGGCGTGGCGAACGAATCGAATTTGTGCTGGATAAGACTTATGCGATTCCTTTCAGTCGTGTTGTTTACTGGCAGCCTCCGTGGAAACCAGAGTGGGATTTTGGCACTCTTGAACTCACCTGTCAGTACACGGTCAACTTTGATGTGGTGTTGGACAACGATACCGGTCGCGTCAGTTTTACCCGCGATGAGAGCTCTTCCAGTTTTGCGATGTCTGTGACAGGCATTGAGGCTCTGGAAGACTTGAGGTGGGAGAGTTTACAAATTATCACTCGTATGAAGGATGAGTTTAGACCGGTACTAGAGGGCATTCTTAAAACGCTCACCACACCTGTCCTCGAAACTTTCGTACTGCGAAATCTTCTTTTTCCAGGCGATAATGCCTTGCACTTGACCGAGGCATTCGTGCCCGGTGATCTTGCTGTATTCGGGCAAATAGATCCCCTGCGCACAACCGCCGTATTGACGCCATTGAATTCGAACATCGAGGCCGGCAGTGCATTGCAATTCCGATTGACTCCCACGCCAGACAACGTCACCTGGAAAGTACGTGATATGGATGGCGTCAGTGAGCAGGTAGGCACTATCAGCGCCAGCGGTGTATACCGTGCGCCTTCTCAGGCTGAACTGATTGACGGATTACTGACTGTTATTGTTACTGCAGAAGGGGACATCAAAGGGCAGCCTGTAAAAAGCTCGGCTTTAGTGTCGGTGTCTAATGAGATGATCTCGGTAAACCCTCTGTTTATCAGTTGCGATCCCGGGGGCACGACTGAGTTCTCTGCGCAGTCATTAAATGACGACACTTTGGAGTGGACGCATTTGACCCCGGAGTGGGGCTCAACGCTGACTGAAGTTGCAGGTAAACCTAATAGCCGTATGTACACTGCAGGTGATCTATCTACGCCTGTTACGCCCTTTTTTATGGACAGGTTTGAAGTTAAAACAACGCGCAATGGCAAGACAGCTAATGCTGTTATTCATGTACTAATAGTCGGGCAGAGGGTCGGAACGCCGATGTGGCTATCTGAGGACAGCGACCCTTCAAGTGGGACCGTTCAATTTGAACTCAGGGGTAAAAATGGCCCAATTGAATCGAGTAATGTGATCTGGAAAATGCTCGGAGGCGTAGGTTCATTCGACGATAAAACAGGTATTTATACCGAGCCTGCCGTCATTGTACCGGGCAGTTTTGTTGTGGTGTCCGGTACTGTGCTTGGCACCCAAAATAATGTGCATACCTATGCCGCCGTTCCTTTGCCTTTGACTAAGTACACGGAAATACTGACTGCTGCCCAAGAGTATGTGTGTCCCTAGCAACGCCCTAATTCATTGTCGTCAATTAAAAGGCGGGCCTGCTACGGCAGTGCTCGGCACTTTATTTATCATTTTATTGAAGGTCTATACCCCATGAGTTATTCATTGGCAGAATTAACCCAGAAAATGTCAGGCACGTCCGTTACTCTCGGTTGGGATGCTGTTGTCTTTATGAACCGAGCCAAGGTCAACAGCTTGCTGGAACAGCAATACATTACTCGTTTCAATCGCGACAGCTTTATGAAAAGTATTACAGGCGTCGCCAATATGACGAAGGAAGGCGATGAAATACTGGAAATTAGCGGTTTGATACTGAGTCAGCCTCGTTTAAGCTTTGAGACAGCGTCGTTGCGTAACTCTAGAGTGACTGCCACCCTGGATATTGTCTCGGGTACTGTTACTTATGTGCGTAAAGGTTCCAATTCAGCACCCGGCAGTGTTGTGTATAGCTACGTGGTGACGGCGAATCAAGGCTATACCTTGACGATGGATATTGATTTGACTGCCAGTAAAGGCACGGTCAATGAGCAAGGTAAAGTCATAGTCGATATTGGCGAGAGTTATAACTGCCGCTGTGATCTGGTGAGGGAAGAATCGTCACAAGAACTGCTGGGTAAATTTTTCAAAGACTTGTATATGGAGCAAAAGCCGGAAGATCGCGTCTACGAATTGGGAGCCCTTGATCTTCGGGATGTGGATCTGCTGGCACCTCGCTCATTTATCATTCGCACCATGGCGGCCGAACCAGGTGCGCTGCGTAACTCTGACGGTTACGGTGATGGAGCCGTGGTGTTGTTGGTCAGAACCAAAGGGAATCCCAAAGAGGGGGAAACCCCTATGGAAGGCTCGTTCGATTATCTCATTCCTAATGATGTGGATCCCACGACTAAAAAAGCCAAGTATTCGGGCGCCGTAGTATTGGCCAGTCGGGCAGTATTTGACTGGTATTTTCAGTACCCTATCCAGAATATGTTGGGTCATGGAACAATTTTTGAGCGCTTGCATGAGGGGGACACAGTAGCCGGGTCTCTGAAGGCTGTGAGTGGAGCTCTACCGTTACCCGGTTATTATCACCGATGGCACAATAGTCCTGGACTTAAAGAAGAAGTGGCGAGCGTTGGTGAACATAAGCTCCCGTTCTATAATCCGGAGAGTGATAAAGCGTTAAGAATCACTTCGACCTCAGACGGCGCACTCTCACTTGTCTGGCACTTAGGCACCATCAAGCAACCTTTCAGTGTGCGTACTTGGGACTTCATTGGTGGGGCGAAAGATTATGATTCTGATGGCGAAGTGTCAGGGGATGTGAGTGTGTTATTCGACCCTGTCGTTGATCCCGCCGATAATACCGTGTTGTTTAAGGTCAGAGAGCTAGCGGCAAATTTTTCACTCAATTATCAGCCTGTTATTGAGAGTTATACCAATATTGAATTTCACGATGCATTTTACGATAATTGCATCCCTGTAGTTCAAGATCAGTTGAATAAGTATTCGAATTTTTTTCAGGATGCCTCAAGCTTCTATAATTTTGGCATCCCTGAAATAAATGCACTGGCCATTAGCAACCTGCTTTTCCCTGAAAAAAATGCTTTGCAGTTGACGGATGCCCGACTGCCGGGGGATCTGCTCATGGTTGGGCAGATCGACCCTAAAGAAACAACGTTTACCCTTTCGCCACTGCTGCCAGTGATCAAGGCGGGTGAGACGATCACTTTCGACATTGTTCAGCTAGCTCGTAAATCCACGCAGGTGAACTGGTCTGTTCGTAGTGTCGACGGCGCCAGAGCTTTGGGAACGATTGATAACGGCACCTATACGGCGCCGGCGGTTCATTTGCTTGAGGGCAGCGCATCGCGCAATGTGATTACTGCGACTTACATCGATGAGATGACAGGCAAAGAGGTGACTGCTTCGGCTCTGGTCACTGTGGTGATGGTCGGTGTAGTTGTCACCCCCGCAATATCGTTGATTGATATGAGTGAACCCGAAACCGTGGCACTCAAGGCCTCAACGTTGGGTTCGGGTTCTTTGAAATGGACGCTGCGTGATGATATTGGCAGTTTGGTGGTCGAGGGCTCAGAGGCTATTTATACCCCGCCGACAATGGATATGCCTGACAATACATTGCAGGCAGTTTTGATCGATGTTGAGGATACAATTACCGGTGATAAAGCTCTTGCAACGGTATTGTTCCGGCAAGGGTTTTATTCACTTGATATTTCACCTGCCATTCACCCAGGGTTGAGGTCTTCTAACTCTGCACTGTTGAAAGTTTCGGGCGATACTGAACCTGCCACCTATAAGTGGGAGGTTGTAGTCGGAGAGGGAGAAGTCGACCCTGCTACCGGCGTATTTACAGCCCCATCGGTTATCTCTCTTCCCTACAGTGTTGTCAAAATAACGCTCGAGGAGGAATTTTTCGATAATTACGGATACAGCGTTATTCATCTGTCTGACCATGCCAGACAATCACAATGGTTTGAAATGGATGTGTTCTTATTCGAAGTGACAGAGATGCCACCTACGGTATATGCCAACGGTTTGCAGCAGGCCAGAGTGGTGGTGAGGGCGCGACCGACAGATGTGGATGGCAAAGAGGTTATGTTGTCGGACGCTGAATTCGCCAGCATCTGTCTGGTAAGTGCTGATGAACACAACCCTCTTCCGCAGGTTGGCGCAGGCGGAGTGCCAAAGGATGGTAAGTGGCACTATACCGAAGTCGCTGATGTGCTGTATGACCCTTACCCTCGCCCGGGCTTGGCTTCACCTGTTGCGGTGAACAATCATTCGGCCAAGGCGGTGCAGGTTAAAGAGTTTTATGTTCAGTGTCATAAAATTGAAGACCTGCGCATAGCGGCCATGTTGATCAGTGACAGTTACAAACCTTTTTATTCTAATTCATCACCCGATGACGGTGAGGTGAATAAAAAAGTTATTAACCTTGTAGCAAAAGAACCGCCTCAGGGAGGAACGGTAGGAGGGGTCATTTTGACCTTTGGTAATCCTGGTGAGTGGCCGGACCGTATGGAAGGCGGTCAGGATGACGACGATCTAAGCTCGCTGGATTATTATTATTTAAAACTTAAAATTCATGATGTACAGAAGAAAATCAAACGTGTTGAGTTTCATGGCAACACGAGCATGGTCAAGTGGGAGAGTAATACGACACTGGAAGATGTTCATAGTATTACGGGCTATTCTTTTGGTGGCCAAAAAAATGAACAGGGTGAAACGATCTTGCATTATGATGAGATTCTTTTGCGCCGAATTGATGGGCAGGTTCAGCCTCCGCGACTCACCCTCGTTAATGGCCTTAACGTACCTGATGGTCAAGTCTTGTTCAGCGTGCAACGACGCGAATACTGGCAATACGATCGCTATATGAAAGCTGATTTTGATCGGCCGCTCGATATCAACGTTTATGACAATTACGGCAATAAACATCCCGTACAGATTGGTTTCGAAGGCACTAATCGAAACAGACTTAAAATTGTCGGTTAGGGTATCGCTGCTTTAGCTGATGCGCACCCTTTGCAGGGTGCGCTTTCAAATTCGTCTTTTTGATAGAGGCCCGAGATGTCAACTTCTACGTCGGTTCATAGTAATGCATTCAACTTCATGAGTTTTATTGAGGGGCAGGTTGATCCGCGAACAGGGCAATATACCTGTTCAATCAAACTTCCTGAATTGTTGGGTAATAAGTTATGTGGTCCTGTGGTTCCCTTGCACCTGAATTTCAATCCTCTGAACAGTGGTGACAGTGGATTTGGGAAGGGTTGGAACTTGCAACTTTCGCAATTCAACCCGGCCAACGGTGTTTTGGCACTGTACACCGGTGAGGTCTTTAAAGTTAATGTACAAGGTTCAGAAATCAATATTCCGGAGAAGAAGCTCGACTCGTTTCATTTTCATGCCCTGAGCAATCAGCGTTATCGCATTGAGCATAAATCCGGATTGGTAGAGATCCTGGAGGTCGGACAAGGCCGGCTTGCCATGCCAGTGCAACTGCTCTCACCGCAGGGCCATAGCGTAACGCTTCACTACGGAGCTTTTGGCACCGACCCGCTGCTCAGCAGCATCAACAATGCCGATGGTTCACAATTACTCCGGCTTGTACGTTCCAACAATGAGATGAAACTCATACTGCATCCCGGCACAGACCGCGAAGCGGTGTTTGTACTCAATATCAGCGGTGGTCAAACACAGAGTATTGTCTTACCCACTCATGACAGTGCTTCCTGGCGATTCATCTATGTTGTTGTGAACGGTCTGACCTGCCTCAAGCACGTTTACACCCCCACAGCAGGTCATGAAACTGTCACTTATTCGGGTGAGCCCCATTATTTTCCGGGCACTACCGATCGCACATTGCCACGTGTAGCCTCGCATACTCGAGATCCTGGTTTTGGCCAGCCTGCGATCGAAACCCGTTATACCTATGGCTCGAATGACTCTAACAAAGCTAACGATCATAACTTTCTAGGCTATGGCAGCAACATTGCGTGGTCTGACGATGGTCTGGACAACCTTTATAAGGTGAGCTCCAACTATGAATATGAAACCCAGGAGCACCTTTGGGATGTATCCAGTAATCGGGCTTTACGCACAACACGGCGGGTATTCAACCGTTTTCATTTGATTGTGCGCGAAGAAGTGACGCATAAGGCGTTAGATCAGGTCGACGACACCCTGTTAGTGACCGAGACTGAGTACTACATTAATCCATCAGTGGAATTCAAAGACCAGCCTAACTACTTTCAATTACCTAAAACAGTGACTCAGACGTGGCGCAAGGTAAGCTCAACACAACCCCGTCACAGCGAAGTGGTGAGCACTACTTATGATAATTTCGGCAACGTGTTGATTCAGACCAATGCCAATGGAGTGACAGAAACTTACACGTGGTATGACAAGAACGGCGAAGAGGGCTGCCCAGCCGATCCGCAACAGTTTGTGCGTAACCTGAAAAGCAAAACGGTGACTCCCGTGACCTCCGTATTCGGAAAAGCACCGATCCTGCAAACCCGCTATCGCTACAGCCAATACGAAGGGTTGGCCGGTAATAATCCCTGGCTGGCGATCAGCGATGAGACGTTATGCAAGGATGAGCTCATTCTGCAAAATAGCACCGTCAGCTACATTGAAATTCCCGACAACCCGTTCTTGCACGGGCGCAAATTGCGCGACACCTTGACCCTCAACGGTAATACCACCACTACAGACTACGAGTACGGCGAAACTAAAAATGCCCGTGCTGGCGAGCTCGTATTACAAACAATTACCACCTTGATGGGTTATGACGACGTACCTGACGATCCAGGCCAGTGGGTACGTAAAACCGTAACGCTTGAGCATTCATTGCTCAGTGGTGAGCCTTTGCTCACTCGCGATGACAATGACGTTGAAATTGCATACGAGTACGACTTGCTGGGGCGTGTGACCAAAGAGACCGTGGCGCCGGGTACTGACGCTGTTGCCAGTCGCACTTACAGTTACAGGCTGTGCAGCACCACTGGCCAGCAGGCCAGTCAAAGCGCAGTAAATGTTAAAGGTGTTGAGACAATTACCTGGCTGGACGGGCACCACCGGGTACTGAGTGAAACTCGACAGGATGCCGATGCTTTATGTGGTAACCCTCATGCAGTGCGTGAGATCTATCGTGCGAGCTATAACCAACTAGAGCAGAAGATCAGTGAAACAGTTATTGATTGGGAGCGAGAAAAAGACGTTCGTCTGACCAGTCTGTTCAAATACGACGTGTGGGGTGAGCAGCGCAGCATGATTCGTCCCGACGGTGTGGAGGAGCATGAGATCACTGATCCGATTAACCGCACAACCACCACATGGGTCGAGGGTCTGGGTAAAACCATCACCCTCAATAATCTGTTCGACAAACCCGTCAGCGTGAGGCGCATAGGCTTGGGGGGCGGACAGTTAAGCGAACATATTTATCGTTATGATGGGCTTGGTCGTACCGCTGAGGAGGTTGATGCTGTCGGGAGCTGGACGCGTTATGAGTACGACGCTTTCGACCGAATGACCAAAACTATATTGCCGGACAGTAGCGAAGTCGTACGCGAGTACGTCGCGCACAACAGGGAAAACCTTCCGGTAAAAATCAGTGTCAATGGCCGAGTCTTGGGAGAGCAAGCATTCGATGGTCTTGATCGGATGACTGTCTCAATCACGGGTGGACGAAAAAGTATCTACACCTTCACTGCAGGACAGCGACAGCCCCAACGCGTCACGCGTCCAAGCGGTAATCAAATCGAGTATGTTTACAGGCCTGAACTGGGTGATGAGCCTGCGCAAAGAATTGCAGCAGAAAGCACGGCCAATTATGAGTACGACTTACAAAACGCCCGCCTTTTACGCACTGTAGAGTTGGGCACGACGCTGGAACGCAGCTATTTCAGTTCTGGAGAGTTGAAAAGTGAGCATATTAACCATGGGGGCAAAGAGGCGTATGTCATGGGCTATGAATACAGCCTGCAAGCTCGATTGCTCAGCTATACCGATGTACTTGGCCAGACACAGACCTATGAATATGATAGCTATACCCGATTGAAATCCACCCGTATGGGGGGGCTGTGCTCAAACTTTCGTTACGATGCTCTAGGGCAACTGATAAGCCTCGAAACCATTGATGAAACTGCCGGTTACCTCCAGCGGTTGTGTATAGATCTTGAATACGATGAGTTCGGTCGAGAGTGCAAGCGGACCTTTGATTTGGGTGCAGGGTTGGTTCAAACACTCGAACAAACTTACGACGAAGTGGACAGATTGACCCGCAGAACGTTAAAAGCCGGGAGCGAGCTATTACGTGATGAACTTTATTACTACGATTCACGCTCACGCTTGTACGACTACAAGTGCAGTGGCAGTCAAGCCCCTGTTGATCCCTACGGAAAGATCATAAGTCGTCAGATATTCATATTTGATGCTACTGACAACATCACTTTCGTAGAAACGGCCTTCGAGGGCGGGAGCAATGCGAGTTTCTATGAGTACACTAACCCTTCTGATCCTTGCCAACTAACGGCCCTGACCAATGACTTCCAGCCGGACTATCCTGCCCGGTTAGAGTTTAGTTATGACGCTGACGGCAACATGGTGCACGATGAAGCAGGTCGTACGCTGGTTTACGACAGTTTGGGGCGTTTGAGCAGTGTCAGTGTATAAGTAATCGCCGCTTAACGTACCGCTAGGGAAGGGGGCACGTTAAGCCTTACCTGTCATTGCGCTGTATATAAAATGCAATGAGCGTCTGCACCGTTCAAGGGATTACTAAGTCAATCCATTCATGCGGATATATTCCATCAGATCACTGTTGCATCGAATGCCAAGTTTTTGCATGGCCATGCACTTTTGCCGGCTGATGGTTTTTTCACTTCGATTCAAGTGTTCGGCTATTTCTCGCCCCGATCGATTCTGGCCGAATAATCTGAGCACTTCCAGCTCGCGCCCTGTCAGAGGTTTATGTAGCGTATCACCACGTCGCGGGCTGGCCAGCACGCTTGAAAACGTATCGCTGATATACGTGTTGCCTTTACAGACGCGTGTGACTGCTTTGATGAGCCCTTCCAGGGGTTGGTGTTTATCAAACAGGCCATGTACCCCGGTTTTTAATATTTCATGAAGCATCAGTGGATTACTGAGCATTGTCATGACAATTATTTTCAGGGAGGTGAAGTGGCTTCTGATATGTTTTATCAACACCATGCCATCAGGGAAATGTCCATTTGGCATTGAAAAATCTGTAATGAGAATATCGCAGTGTTGTTGCTTGAGACGTTGCATCAGCTCATCAGTGCTAACGGCCTCAGCCGAAATGGAGGACGCATAGCGCGAGTTACCCAGTGCCATGCGAATACCCATCACAACGACAGGATGGTCATCAGCCACAAATATGCGTGGGCTCATGAAGTCATGCAGCTTGAGAGTTTGGGGGGGAAATACGTAGAGATTCGCATGCTAATCCAGTAGCGGTGGGTCAGCCCGTATTTTAGTAAGTTTGGAGTCCTCAAAGCTGTAGGCAGTATCTGTTCAAAGCTGGGTATTATTGCTTGCGAAAGGGTTATTTCGTACACCAAGTGCAGTACATAGGGTTGAGGGCTGCACGCAGCCCTGAATAGTCCTACTCAGCGATCTGCAGTTTTCTCGCTTCGGTGTAGATGTAGCGCAACTTGTCATATTCAAACGGTGAATCGAATTGCCCGTAGCGATAACTGGTGTTGTAGCGTTTGTCGACTGCTCCCAGCACCCAGATTTCCGGGTGTCTGGTGCTTTCGTGAGGGACGTTGAGGAAGTTGATTTCCTGATTGGCGCCGTAATCGACTACCAGCCCTGTGGTATCGCGCAAGTTTGAAGGGCCCAGGATAGGCAGCATCAAGTAAGCGCCGCCGGGTACGCCATAAAAACCCAACGTTTGTCCGAAATCCTCGCTTTGGCGCGGCAGGCCCATGGCCGTTGCTGGATCCCACAAACCGGCAACACCTAACGTCGTATTCAGCAAGAGCCGGCCTGTAGTTTCCAGCGAGCGGTGCCCTTTGAGTTGTAGCAGGCTATTGAGCAGATTAGGTACATCGCCAAGATTATTGAAAAAGTTGGTGACGCCCGTCCGCAGAAAGCTCGGGGTGACATACCGGTAACCATCGACTACGGGTAGGAACACCCACTGATCGAAGCGGTAGTTGAAGTGGTAAATGCGGCGGTTGATGGGCTCCAGCGGGTCGTACACGCTGAGGGCGCTCATTGTTGCTCGTTCGAATTCACGCTGATCCAGCCCGGGATTGAACTTCAGGAGTTTCAAAGGCTGGGTAAAGCCGTCGATGTCCTCGCTGCGCTGCGTGTCAGTCTTGGTGTTATCCGCTTGGGCATAGCTTGCGCTGAGTAGGGCGGCGAGAAGCAAAAGATGTTTAGCCACGGAAGAACTCCAGCATATCGTCAGCGTTGACACGGTAGTTGAGGTTGCCGCAATGGCCGCCGTAGGGGTAGACCGTCAAGCGATCACCGAAGGTTTTGCGCAGGAACCCAAGATCACCCGGGCCCAGGATGATGTCGTCCGCATTATGCATGACGGCAATTTTCGGGCTGTTTTGCAGGTAGTCCTTGAGTGCATACAGGCTGACTTGGTCAATCAGCTGTAACAGGCTGCCGCCATCAGTTTTGGCCCGCCACATCGGTATGACTTGTTCGGTGAGGTAGCAGTCAAAGTCGCACAGCAGTGAGCGCTTCAGGAACGGTGTGAGGCTGGTCCCTTCAGTGATCGGGTAGTTGGGCGGGGTAATCAGGCCTCGGCGGTTGATCAAGTCAGAGGTGAACACGATATCGGCCGACGAGAAACGAAACATGGTGCCAATCAGCATGGCCATTTGTTCGTTGGTCAGACGTTCCTTGGAGTTCTGTATGTCGTAGACCAGCGCGGCATTGATATCGACATAGCCTTTTTGCTTGAAGTAACGGGTGAGTTTGCCCAATACCAGTTCATAGAACGTCGTGCTGTTATTGATGCCTTTAACTTCGGTCTGCACCAATCGGTCGAGGTTGCTGATCGAGGTGTAAAGATTGACCGGAGGGTTGAGCATCAACACTTTTTTGAAATTGAAGCTTTTCCGGGTCTCATCGAGGTGGCTGACAAAGGCTGCATCCAGTGCGCCCAGGCTATAACCCGCGAGGTAAAAATCAGTTACCGGTACGCTTGCTTGTTGCGCGCGTACGGCCTGCATCACCCGGTACAAATCTTCAGCGTCGTATTGACTGATGCCCGGTGTGGCATAGCGTGAGGCCGCGCTCATAAAGTCATAGCTGGTGGGCGATGACAACTGCACTACGTGATACCCCGCCTGATAGAACAGCTTTTTCAAAAATTCGTTGAGGCTGCTGTCATAGGGAGCGCCCGTGCCGGCGATCAAAAACATCAGCGGCGCGGGGTGATCCTGCTTTGCCATGCGGTAGCTGAGTTTTTTCACTGCCCAGAAGTTAGCAGGCAGTGTGAACTCGCGATCTGGTCGCATCGTCAGGGTGTAATCGGATTGATTGATATCATCTTCGCTGGGCAAATACGGACGCATTTGCGGAGGCGTGGTAGCAATTGTCGCTTCAAAAGGGTTGGTAATGGGGTAGCCATAGGTGGCGGGATCAACATCAACCGCCTGTGCAGACGCACTCACAATAAGGCCGA
Organism: Pseudomonas sp. TMW22091; assembly: GCF_022496705.1. Taxonomy (NCBI): domain Bacteria; kingdom Pseudomonadati; phylum Pseudomonadota; class Gammaproteobacteria; order Pseudomonadales; family Pseudomonadaceae; genus Pseudomonas; species Pseudomonas sp. TMW22091. The sequence continues at coordinate 174,179 of NZ_SCFI01000004.1, read as the reverse complement.
CCAGAAGGGCGGCGAGGGGCAGAGAACGAAGCATGAAGACTATCCCTAGAGAAGGTGCGGAGAAGATTCGCAGGCTATGACCGCAGGGCGACTGCCAAAGTGCCATGCCGGGGCACTAAATAATTACCACACAGTCGCGAGCAGGCAAATGGCTATCGGAAGATACACGTTGAATGACTTTAGTGAACAGATATCTGTTTGCAAGGCTTGCATAGCGATGAAGGGCGATTAAGCTGGGCGCCGTTTTGCTTATCGGAGTTTTCTATGCGTGCTCGTTTGCCATTAATCGTGCTGTTTTTCGCTCTGGCCATATGGCTGGTTGCCAGTTATGGCCTGCGTTATGGCTTGATGGAAGATCCGCAGTGGGTGGGCACATGTGTTGCACAGACGGCGCGTTGGGAATGCCAACTGCGGGCCAACTTGGGTTGGTTGATTCATTTCAGGGTATTGGGCTGGATTGCCTTAATCACTTCAGTGTTGGCGTTTTTTGTGCGCGGGCGAGTCGGTTATGCGCTGGCAGTGTTGGCGCTGCTGTTTGGTTTTCCGGCATTGGCGCTCTATAACGCCAGCTTGGCTGTGTTCGCTGTGGTGATTGCGGCGCTGCGGCTGGTGCGAGCCCCCAGGTCGTAATCATTGCCGACCGTTACAGGCAAGAATGAGTGCGCGAGCGCGCGATACCTGATGGCTTGCAATGATTTGACTGTCGGGCTTGGCCCTGGGCATTGGCAAGCATCAGGTCCGCGCACCTGTTTCAGCGTTTGCGCACGCTACGACTCAACGCCAGAACCATCAGCACGCACACCAGTGCCCAAACCCAGGCTTGCTGGTTGTTAAGCCCCTCGCGGTAAAGTTGCACCGGTATCCCGGCACCGATGATAAATGCCAGCAGGCCAAGCTCACGGCGCGGCCCACGTATTGGCCGCATGAGGTAGACGAGTGCCGGAAGCAGCAGGGCGGCACTTGGAAAACTGCGGTAACGCGGCTCAAAGACCAAGCCCAGCATCATTACGGCTGCGGCGAAACCTGCGCCGGCCAGCCACCAACCTGCGCGGCGCTCCAGTGCGTTAAACCAACGGCCCCGCCAACCTTCTTTCTGGCCAACGGCCAATGCAGCATGGGTCAAAACAATCAGATTCAATCCAATCAGCAACCCGGCCCATAGCCATTCCCCGGCAAAGCGGCTGGTGACGGATGCCAGCTCTGCCCATGCGACGATGCTGCAACCTGCGACTGCTCCCAGGGCGGGCAACAGCAGTGCTGAACGGGCAGTCGTCACGCGTCCGCCGATCAGCAGCGTGCTGAACAACAGTGCAAGACCAAGACCCAGCCAGGCAGGCCAATGCGGCAGGTTGGTCACAGGGCCCGCAAGAATGCCTTTATCCTGGCGGTCAGCATCAAATAAGCCCCAGTAACCTCCTACAGCACCTTCGCTTGTGCGTTTCCAGGGTTGGTCGAAGGCTTCTATCAAGTTGTACTTCCAGCCATTTTGTTCTGCCAGGGTGACAAAACCGCGGATGAATTTGGCTTCGTTTACGCGGCTGGGCAAGGCTGTTTCACGCTGGCGGCCTTCGCTTGGCCAGCCGGTTTCACCAATCAAAATGTCTTTGGGGGCGAACTTGTTACCAAAAACCTGGCGAATCTCTGCAACGTGATTGACCGCACGGTCGATCCCTGCAGGATCATCTTCCCAGTAGGGGAGCAGGTGAATAGTTAGAAAGTCGACTGCGGGGGCAATTTCCGGGTGCTGTAACCAGAACTCCCATACATCGGCATACGTGACTGGCTGCTTGACCTGGCTTTTCACCTGGTTGATCAGTTTGACCAGTTGAGTGGCTGTCACCTCTTTGCGCAGCAGTGTCTCGTTGCCGACGATCAAGGCGCTGATGACATCGGAGTTGGCATTGGCCGACTTGATCAGGGCTGAAATTTCTTTCTGAGTGTCTTCGGTGTTTCCATTGACCCAGGCACCGCTCATGATTTTCAAACCATGCTTGCGCGCCAGCTCCGGCAGGGCTTCAAGCCCCGTCTGTGAATAGGTGCGAATGCACTCAAAGCGTGTGGCGAGCAGGGCAAGATCTGCGTCCATGCGTTCTACGCGAGGCACGAAGGGCTGGTCGAAGGGCGACTGATCCTTGTCGAACGGCGTATAGGACGCGCATTGCAGTTTATGCGTAGGGGTGGCCGCGTCAGGCAATATGACCGGTTGGCCCAAGCCGTACCAGAAACCGGCTATAGCAAGTACGGCCAGTAAAGAGGCGAAGAAATAAGGCAGGGCAGGGAAGCGTTCGGTCGCGGACATTGTCAGGCCATATGTAAGCAAAGGCGCGCATCTTACCTGTAATTAGGCCTCCGAGCGTGGTTGGCAAAATTTGGACATGTAACGAGAAAAGCACGTTTTGGTATTAATCAGGCAATGCGTTCAGTGTCGTTACTGATTGTATCGGGGTCGCCGTCAGAGCAGGCCGCTGGCCTGGAGCGGTTAATGATCAAGGCGCATAGAGGATGGGTGGGGTATGCCCGCCTCAATGTCTTGATGCGGCCCGGCACTCGTCGGGCCACGCACGGTGGGGGATCGACAATGAAGATGCGACGACTATTGCGCACCACAGCTGCCTTGATGCTGGCGATGAGTGCAGGTTTGGCAATCGCCGAAGAAAAGCCGACCTTGAGCATCGGTTATGTGGATGGTTGGTCCGATAGCGTGGCTACAACGCATGTAGCCGCTGAGGTGATCAAGCAGAAACTGGGTTATGACGTAAAACTTATGCCGGTTGCGACCGGGATCATGTGGCAGGGCGTGGCGACGGGCAAGCTTGATGCCATGTTGTCCGCGTGGTTGCCCGTGACACACGGTGAATACTGGGCAAAGAACAAAGACAAAGTGGTCGACTACGGGCCTAACTTCAAGGATGCGAAAATTGGGCTCATCGTCCCTGACTATGTGAAAGCCAAGTCCATTACGGATTTGAAAGATGACACGGGTTACAAGCAGAAGATCGTCGGTATTGACGCTGGCTCCGGGGTGATGCTGAAAACGGATGAAGCGATCAAGGATTATGGCCTGGGCTATAAACTGCAAGCCAGTTCAGGCGCGGCGATGACCTCGGAGTTGGGCCGTGCTTATGCCAAGCAAGAGCCTATTGTTGTTACAGGCTGGGTGCCGCACTGGATGTTTGCGAAATGGAAGTTGCGATTTTTGGACGATCCAAAAGGGGTTTATGGCGCAGCTGAAACTGTTAATAGCATCGGCAGTAAAGACCTGAAGGACAAAGCCCCTGAAGTTGCCGCTTTTTTGAAGAAGTTTTCGTGGAACTCAAAAGATGAAATTGGTGAGGTAATGTTGGCAATTCAAGAGGGCAAAAAGCCTGACGTTGCTGCTAAAGAGTGGGTTGCTCAACACCCGGAGCGAGTTGCTGAATGGGTCGCTAAGTAATCGCGAGGTCTCTAGCTCGCAGCACACAGAACCGTTTGGCGTTTACGCCAAACGGTTTTTGCGTCTAAGGGGGCTTCACAGGGTGCTTGATAGTCGTGAGGGCCAGAGAATACGTGCGCTGTAGCTAAATCAAGAGCTCTACTACTAAAGTCGTCTGGTGTTGATTTTGAAGCCCGCCAATAGTGAAAACGTTCCATCTCATCTGTGCTGCGAGGACAAAAATAATGAACGACAGCATTTACCTCACGATTCAAAACAGCCCCCGATTCAAGGAGCTGGTCAAAAAAAGAGAACGATTTGCCTGGATTCTTTCGGCAATCATGCTCGGCTTATATGTTGCTTTCATCCTGTTAATTGCTTACGGGTCACACATCATGGGGGCCAAGTTAAGCCCTGGTTCGTCAATCACCTGGGGTATCCCGATAGGCGTGGGGTTGATTCTTTCGGCCTTTATTCTGACCGGTATCTATGTGCAGCGGGCCAATGGCGAATTTGATGACCTGAACAATGCAATTCTCAAGGAGGCAGGGCAATGATCAGGCGTCTACTGGCAATTCTGGGCGCTGCTGCCTTTGCTCCTGCTGTCCTGGCGGCTGACGCCCTGACTGGCGAAGTGCAAAAACAACCTTTGAACGTCGCTGCAATCATCATGTTTGTTGTGTTTGTGGGGGCAACGCTTTGTATTACGTATTGGGCCTCCAAACGTAATAAATCAGCAGCGGACTACTATGCGGCCGGAGGCAAGATCACAGGCTTTCAGAATGGGTTGGCGATTGCGGGTGACTATATGTCCGCCGCGTCCTTTCTGGGTATTTCCGCGCTGGTTTACACCTCTGGCTACGATGGCCTGATCTATTCGATCGGTTTTCTGGTGGGCTGGCCCATCATCCTGTTCTTGATCGCAGAGCGTTTGCGTAACCTGGGCAAGTACACTTTTGCCGACGTCGCTTCGTACCGCTTGGGCCAAACTCAGATTCGCTCGCTGTCTGCCTGCGGCTCGCTGGTGGTGGTGGCGTTTTACCTGATCGCGCAGATGGTAGGGGCCGGTAAGCTCATTCAGCTGCTGTTTGGTCTGGATTACCACGTTGCAGTCGTCCTGGTGGGCATCCTGATGTGCTTGTATGTGTTGTTCGGCGGCATGCTGGCAACTACATGGGTGCAGATCATCAAGGCCGTATTGCTGCTGTCCGGTGCGACATTTATGGCTGTGATGGTCATGAAGCACGTCAACTTTGACTTCAATGCGCTGTTTGCCGAGGCGGTCAAGATTCACCCTAAAGGTGAAGCGATCATGAGCCCGGGCGGTTTGGTGAAGGATCCGATTTCGGCCTTCTCGCTGGGTCTGGCGTTGATGTTCGGGACGGCGGGCTTGCCGCATATCCTGATGCGCTTCTTTACCGTGAGTGATGCCAAAGAAGCCCGTAAAAGTGTGTTTTACGCTACCGGCTTTATTGGTTACTTCTATATTTTGACCTTCATTATCGGCTTCGGCGCAATCATTCTGGTGAGCACCAACCCTGCGTTCAAAGACGCGGCAGGCGCTTTGCTGGGTGGCAACAACATGGCGGCCGTGCATTTGGCTGATGCGGTGGGCGGCAGTATCTTCCTGGGCTTTATTTCTGCAGTAGCCTTTGCAACGATTCTGGCGGTAGTTGCCGGTCTGACGCTGGCCGGTGCCTCGGCGGTGTCGCACGACCTGTATGCCAGTGTTATCAAGAAAGGCAAAACCAACGATAAAGATGAGATTCGTGTTTCGAAGATCACCACTATTGCGTTGGGCGTGCTGGCAATTGGTCTGGGCATCCTGTTCGAAAGCCAAAACATTGCGTTCATGGTCGGTCTGGCATTCTCGATTGCGGCGAGCTGTAACTTCCCGGTGTTGCTGCTTTCCATGTACTGGAAGAACTTGACCACCCGCGGAGCCATGATTGGTGGCTGGCTTGGATTGATCAGCGCGGTTGGCTTGATGATTCTGGGCCCAACCATCTGGGTGCAGATCCTGCATCATGAAAAAGCTATCTTCCCTTACGAATACCCGGCGTTGTTCTCCATGATTATCGCGTTCGCGGGTATCTGGTTCTTCTCTATTACAGACAAGTCCAAAGCTGCAGAGAAAGAGCGCGCATTGTTCTTCCCGCAGTTCGTGCGTTCACAAACGGGGCTGGGGGCGAGCGGGGCGGTGGATCATTAAGGCAATGGTCGGTATTAAGCTGCACACTGCACGTTAGAAACAGTCTGTGTAATGAAATCCCCCTGTCGTGAGGCAGGGGGATTTTTTATTGGCCCCGACATCTGTGGCATACACCGCTGCTACGAAATGGGTTTAGGTTTTGTGGGCACAAAAAAATACGGCCTCTATTGGATAGAGGCCGTATTCGGTGCAGCTAAGACACTATCGTGGAATGACAGGTCTTACTTGCGGTCTTCCAGCTTGGTCAGGTCACGCTGTTCGTAGCCTGTGTACAGCTGGCGTGGACGGCCAATTTTGTACGGGCTGGAGAGCATTTCTTTCCAGTGCGAGATCCAGCCGACTGTACGGGACAGGGCGAAGATCACGGTAAACATGCTGGTTGGAATGCCGATCGCCTTGAGGATGATCCCCGAGTAGAAGTCGACGTTCGGGTACAGCGAGCGCTCGATGAAGTACGGGTCGGTCAGTGCGATCTCTTCCAGGCGCATGGCCAGTTCGAGTTGCGGGTCGTTTTTGATCCCCAGCTCTTTAAGCACTTCGTCGCAAGTCTTCTTCATGACGGTGGCGCGCGGGTCGCGGTTTTTGTAAACGCGATGACCGAAGCCCATCAGTTTGAACGGATCGTTCTTGTCCTTGGCCTTGGCGATGAATTTGTCGATGTTGGACACATCGCCAATTTCGTCGAGCATGGTCAGCACAGCTTCGTTGGCGCCGCCGTGAGCAGGGCCCCACAGTGCGGCAATACCGGCAGCAATACAGGCAAACGGGTTGGCACCCGAAGAGCCTGCCAGGCGTACGGTAGAGGTCGACGCATTCTGTTCATGGTCAGCGTGCAGGATAAAGATCTTATCCATTGCCTTGGCCAGTACCGGGCTGATCGGTTTGATCTCGCACGGCGTGTTGAACATCATGTGCAGGAAGTTTTCGGCGTAGCTCAGGTCGTTACGCGGGTACATCATGGGCTGACCCATGGAGTACTTGTAAACCATCGCTGCCAGCGTTGGCATCTTGGCAACCAGACGCACCGCAGAAATTTCGCGATGCTGCGGGTTATTGATGTCCAGGGAGTCGTGGTAGAAGGCCGACAAGGCGCCGACTACACCGCACATGACCGCCATCGGGTGGGCGTCACGACGGAAGCCGTTGAAGAAAGTCTTCAACTGCTCGTGAACCATGGTGTGGTTCTTCACGGTGCTGACAAACTGCGCTTTCTGTTCTGCGGTCGGCAATTCGCCGTTCAGCAGCAGGTAGGCAGTTTCAAGGTAGTCAGAGTGTTCAGCCAGCTGTTCGATCGGGTAGCCGCGGTGAAGCAGGATACCGTTGTCACCGTCAATATAGGTGATCTTCGACTCGCAAGACGCGGTCGACATGAAGCCAGGGTCAAATGTGAATCGGCCCGTGGCCGTCAGGCCTCGCACATCGATTACATCGGGACCCACGGTGCCAGTTAAAATGGGCAGCTCGACGGGGGCTGCGCCCTCGATGATCAACTGCGCTTTTTTGTCAGCCATGTGGCCTCCTATTTATGCTTGAAATCATCAGACTGCCCCCCACGCAGGGCCCGCACCACTATAGATAGATAAATTCGAATGTCAATTTGCCTAAAGTCTTGCTGTACAAGGCTTTGGTATGTCTTTTTTTAAGATGATCAGCGGCGTTTACGCCTTTTATCGAGCTAGCGCAATGCGCTATTAGAGGGAGGTGATTGCGTTGTCATTAGTAACCTAACTGTCTATACTCGGCAGCCGACCGCCAGAGGCTTTTGGGCCTGTTTAGATGGGGGTCGTCACTCCCGGGTGGTGGGTACCTGACCAGTGCGCATCCCAACAAACTTGCCCTGATAGTTAGGGGCTCTTCAGTGTGAAAAAAGCCGTGAATAGCCAACGACCTGTAAACCTAGACCTAAGGACCATCAAACTCCCGATCACCGGCGTTACGTCATTTCTGCACCGTGTTTCGGGCATCATTCTTTTTCTCGGCCTGGGCTTCATGCTTTACGCATTGAGCAAATCCCTGGGTTCTGAAGAAGGTTTTGCCGAGGTGAAGGCATGCTTGACCAGTCCTCTGGCCAAGTTCGTAGCGTGGGGCCTGCTCTCTGCCTTGCTCTATCACATGGTTGCCGGTGTGCGCCATCTGATCATGGACATGGGCATTGGTGAGACGCTGGAAGGCGGCAAACTGGGCTCGAAAATCGTAATCGTCATCTCTGTAGTGATGATTGTTCTGGCGGGAGTTTGGATATGGTAACCAGCGTTACAAACCTGTCGCGTTCGGGCCTCTATGACTGGATGGCGCAACGTGTGTCTGCGGTTGTTCTCGCGGCTTATTTCATCTTCCTGATCGGGTACCTCGTTGCGAACCCTGGCATTGGCTACGCCCAATGGCATGAACTGTTCGCAAGCAACTGGATGCGTATCTTCAGCCTGCTCGCCCTTGTTGCACTCGGCGCTCACGCCTGGGTCGGCATGTGGACCATCGCGACCGACTACCTGACGCCAATGGCGCTGGGCAAGTCCGCGACAGCAGTACGTTTCCTCTTCCAGGCAGTCTGCGGCGTTGCAATGTTCGCTTACTTCGTCTGGGGTGTGCAGATTCTTTGGGGTATCTGAGTCATGGCTAACACAGTTAATACACTTTCGTTCGACGCCATCATCATTGGCGGCGGCGGTGCTGGTATGCGCGCAGCTTTGCAGTTGGCGCAAGGCGGTCACAAGACTGCTGTAATCACAAAAGTTTTCCCGACCCGTTCGCACACCGTATCGGCTCAGGGTGGTATCACCTGCGCGATCGCGTCTGCAGATCCAAACGATGACTGGCGCTGGCACATGTACGACACCGTCAAGGGCTCCGATTACATCGGCGACCAGGACGCTATCGAATATATGTGCTCCGTGGGCCCGGAGGCTGTGTTCGAGCTCGAGCACATGGGCTTGCCGTTCTCCCGTACCGAGCAGGGCCGTATTTATCAGCGTCCTTTCGGTGGTCAGTCCAAGGACTTCGGTAAAGGTGGTCAGGCTGCCCGTACATGCGCTGCAGCTGACCGTACCGGTCACGCACTGTTGCACACTCTGTACCAGGCCAACCTGAAAGCCGGCACTGTATTCCTCAACGAATACTACGGTGTCGATCTGGTCAAGAACGAAGACGGCGCCTTTGTCGGCATGATCGTCATCTGCATTGAGACAGGCGAGACTTCCTACGTTCGCGCTAACGCCACCGTACTGGCGACTGGCGGTGCAGGCCGTATCTACTCCTCCACGACCAACGCCCTGATCAACACCGGTGACGGTATTGGCATGGCTCTGCGTGCAGGCGTTCCGGTACAAGACATCGAAATGTGGCAGTTCCACCCAACCGGTATCGCCGGTGCCGGTGTACTGGTTACCGAAGGTTGCCGTGGTGAAGGTGGATACCTGATCAACAAGCACGGCGAGCGTTTCATGGAGCGTTATGCTCCGAACGCTAAAGACCTTGCTGGTCGTGACGTTGTTGCTCGCTCGATGGTTAAAGAAATCATCGCGGGCAACGGTTGCGGTCCTGATGGCGACCACGTAATGCTCAAGCTTGATCACCTCGGTGAAGAAGTTCTGCATAGCCGTCTGCCAGGCATCATGGAGCTGTCCAAAACCTTCGCTCACGTCGATCCTGCTCTGGCGCCGATCCCGGTCGTGCCAACTTGCCACTATATGATGGGCGGCGTTGCCACCAACATTCATGGTCAGGCGATCACTCAAGACGCCGAAGGCGTTGACCAAATCATCCCTGGCCTGTTTGCAGTGGGTGAAGTGGCTTGTGTATCCGTACACGGTGCCAACCGTCTGGGCGGCAACTCGTTGCTCGACCTGGTGGTATTTGGTCGTGCTGCTGGTCTGTTCCTTGAGCAAACACTTAAAGAAGGCGTTGATTACGCCCGTCCACGTCAATCTGACATCGATGCTGCCCTGGCGCGTCTGGATGGCCTGAACTCGCGCACAGATGGCGAAGACGTAGCGACCCTGCGTAAAGAGCTGCAAAGCTGCATGCAGAACTACTTCGGTGTATTCCGTACTGGCGAATACATGCAGAAGGGTATTGCTCAGCTGGCTGATCTGCGCAAGCGCATCGCCAATGTGAAAATCAACGATAAGAGCCAGGCGTTTAACACGGCCCGTATCGAAGCCCTTGAGCTGCAAAACCTGCTCGAAGTGGCTGAGGCGACTGCAATCGCTGCTGAAACCCGTAAAGAATCGCGCGGTGCACACGCCCGTGAAGACTTCGAAGATCGTGACGACGTGAACTGGCTGTGCCACACCCTGTACTTCCCGGGTGAAAAACGCGTAGCCAAGCGTGCGGTGAACTTCTCGCCGAAAACCGTTCCGACCTTCCAGCCAATGATTCGGACTTACTAAGGGTGGCCGATATGTTGAAAGTCAGTGTTTATCGCTACAACCCGGATCAGGACGCCGCGCCGTTCATGCAGGAATTCCAGGTCAATACCAACGGTAAAGACTTGATGGTGCTGGACGTACTGGCCTTGATCAAAGAGCAGGACGAAGGTTTCTCCTATCGTCGCTCTTGCCGTGAGGGCGTTTGCGGCTCCGACGGCATGAACATCAACGGCAAAAACGGCCTGGCGTGTGTCACGCCGCTGTCCTCTGTCGTAAAAGGTAACAAGTTGGTTGTTCGTCCTCTGCCAGGTTTGCCGGTTATCCGTGACCTGGTCGTCGACATGAGCATCTTCTACAAGCAATACGAGAAGGTGAAGCCGTTCCTGCAGAACGATACGCCGGCCCCGGCCATCGAGCGTCTGCAATCTCCGGAAGAGCGTGAAAAGCTCGACGGTCTGTACGAGTGCATTCTGTGCGCTTGCTGCTCGACCTCGTGCCCGTCCTTCTGGTGGAACCCGGACAAGTTCCTGGGCCCTGCTGCACTGCTGCAAGCCTATCGTTTCCTGGCTGACAGCCGTGACACCAAGACCAATGAGCGTCTTGCTTCACTGGATGACCCGTTCAGCGTATTCCGCTGCCGCGGGATCATGAACTGCGTAAACGTGTGTCCGAAGGGCCTGAACCCGACTAAGGCCATCGGTCACGTGCGTAGCATGCTGCTGCATAGCGGCGTTTGATACACAAGCTGTACCGTAGATCGCTGTAACCGTAGATGCTACGGCGCAGGCTTCAACCGGCGCCGTAGTTATAACCTGAGCAACAGCTCATAAGCTGCGGCTCTTATTTTGAAGAAATGAGACCAGCAGGGGCATCCGGGCTGGTACCCGGACTATCAGCGTGATCCTAAGTGGCTTGTTTTAGTCGCTGTATTCGGACTTTCTCAAGTGTGCTCTGGTGTTTTCGCCGATGGTGTCCCCTAACCGAGGGTGACCAAGCATGCAAGAAAGCGTGATGCAGCGCATGTGGAACAGCGGCTATCTTTCAGGTGGTAACGCTGCCTATGTGGAAGAGCTCTATGAGCTCTACCTGCACGACCCTAACGCTGTGCCAGAAGAATGGCGCACCAAATTTCAGACGTTGCCTACTGAAGGGAACTCTGCCAACGATGTTTCGCACTCCACAATCCGCGATCATTTCGTGCTGCTGGCGAAGAACCAGCGCCGCGCCCAACCGGTTTCTGCCGGAAGCGTGAGCAGTGAGCACGAGAAGAAGCAGGTTGAAGTGCTGCGATTGATCCAGGCCTATCGGATGCGCGGCCACCAGGCAGCCCAGCTTGATCCGCTGGGGCTGTGGCAGCGTCCTGCACCTGCAGACCTGTCAATCAATCATTACGGCTTGACCAATGCCGATCTTGATACGACCTTCCGTGCCGGCGACCTGTACATCGGCAAAGAGGAAGCGAGCCTACGCGAAATTCTCGACGCGTTGCAGCAGACATATTGCCGCACCATCGGCGCCGAGTTCACGCACATCGTCGATTCCGAGCAGCGCCACTGGTTTGAACAGCGCCTCGAAAGCGTACGCGGCCGCCCAACGTATTCGGCTGAAGTCAAAAGCCATCTGCTTGAGCGTGTTACAGCCGCTGAAGGCCTTGAGAAGTATCTGGGTACCAAATACCCGGGCACCAAACGTTTCGGCCTGGAAGGCGGTGAGAGCCTGATTCCTTTGCTGGACGAGCTGATCCAGCGTTCGGGCAACTACGGCACCAAAGAAATCGTTATCGGCATGGCCCACCGTGGTCGTCTTAACGTATTGGTGAACACCTTCGGCAAAAACCCGCGCGAGTTGTTCGACGAGTTCGAAGGCAAGAAGAAGATCGAGTTGGGTTCCGGTGACGTTAAGTATCACCAGGGCTTCTCCTCCAACGTCATGACCTCAGGCGGCGAAGTTCACCTGGCAATGGCGTTTAACCCGTCCCACCTGGAAATCGTTTCTCCAGTGGTTGAAGGGTCTGTACGTGCACGTCAAGACCGTCGTAATGACAAGACTGGCGATAAAGTGCTGCCTATTTCCATCCACGGTGATGCTGCTTTCGCAGGTCAGGGCGTGGTCATGGAAACCTTCCAGATGTCGCAAACACGCGGCTTCAAGACGGGCGGTACTGTTCACCTGGTGATCAACAACCAGGTTGGCTTCACCATCAGCAACCCGGAAGACTCCCGTTCGACCGAGTACTGCACTGACGTCGCGAAAATGATTCAGGCGCCGATCCTCCATGTAAATGGTGATGATCCGGAAGCCGTATTGTTCGTGACCCAGCTGGCTATCGACTACCGCATGCAGTTCAAGCGTGACGTCGTGATCGACCTGTTCTGCTACCGCCGTCGCGGTCACAACGAGGCCGACGAGCCAAACGGCACGCAGCCGCTGATGTATCAGCAAATCGCCAAACAGCGCACCACCCGTGAGCTGTATGCCGAGCGTCTGACCCAAGAAAACGTGGTTGACGCAGATCGCGTTCAGGCCAAGATCGACGAATACCGCAACGCGCTGGACAACGGCCTGCATGTTGTGAAAAGTCTGGTCAAAGAGCCGAACAAAGAGCTGTTCGTTGACTGGCGTCCATACCTGGGTCACGCCTGGACTGCGCGTCACGACACGCGTTTCGATCTGAAAACCCTGCAAGAACTGTCTGCCAAGCTGCTGGAAATTCCAGAAGGCTTCGTGGTTCAGCGTCAGGTTGCGAAGATCTACGAAGATCGTCAAAAAATGCAAGCGGGCGGTCTGCCGATCAACTGGGGTTATGCCGAAACCATGGCATACGCGACCCTGGCGTTCGAAGGTCACCCGATCCGCATGACTGGTCAGGACATCGGCCGCGGTACGTTCTCGCACCGTCACGCTGTGTTGCACAACCAGAAAGACGCAGGCACCTACATTCCGCTTCAGCACCTGTACGAAGGTCAGCCACGCTTTGACCTGTACGACTCGCTGTTGTCCGAAGAAGCGGTGCTGGCCTTCGAATACGGTTACTCGACAACCACGCCTAACGCGCTGGTTATCTGGGAAGCCCAGTTCGGCGACTTCGCCAACGGTGCACAGGTTGTGATTGACCAGTTCATCACCAGCGGTGAGCACAAGTGGGGCCGTCTGTGCGGTCTGACCATGTTGCTGCCACACGGTTATGAAGGTCAGGGCCCTGAGCACTCCTCGGCACGTCTTGAGCGCTACCTGCAACTGTGCGCCGAGCACAACATTCAGGTGTGCGTACCAACCACTCCAGCGCAGATCTATCACCTGCTGCGTCGTCAGGTCATCCGTCCGCTGCGCAAGCCGCTGATCGTCCTGACACCGAAGTCGTTGTTGCGTCACAAGCTCGCCGTCTCGACCCTGGAAGATCTGGCCGAAGGTTCGTTCCAGACCGTTATTCCAGAAATCGATGCACAAGATCCGGCCAAGGTCGATCGCATCGTGCTGTGTAGCGGCAAGGTCTACTATGACCTGTTGGAAAAACGCCGTGCCGAAGGTCGTGAAGACATCGCCATCGTGCGTCTTGAGCAGTTGTATCCGTTCCCTGAGGACGACTTGATTGAAGTCCTGGCTCCGTACAAAAACCTCAAACACATTGTTTGGTGTCAGGAAGAGCCGATGAACCAGGGTGCTTGGTACTGCAGCCAGCATCACATGCGCCGCATCATTGGTGGTCACGATAAATCTCTCGTACTTGAGTACGCGGGCCGTGATGCTTCTGCTGCACCTGCTTGTGGTTATGCATCGATGCACGCTGAGCAACAGGCAAAACTGTTGCAAGACGCGTTTACTGTTTAACGCCTTCGCGCACTGAAACCGAATTTAAGGAACCACGAACATGGCTATCGAGATTAAAGCCCCTACTTTCCCGGAATCGGTTGCCGATGGCACCGTTGCCACCTGGCACAAACAACCGGGCGACGCTGTAAAGCGTGATGACCTGATCGTTGACATCGAAACCGACAAAGTTGTGCTGGAAGTGCTGGCAACAGCGGACGGCGTACTGGGCGCAATCGTCAAGAACGAAGGCGACACCGTTCTGTCCGACGAAGTGCTGGGTTCCATCGTTGAAGGCGGCGCTGCTGCTGCCGCTCCTGCCGCCGCTGCTGCACCGGCTGCTCAAGCTGCTGCCCCGGCTGCTGATGGCGAAGACGACCCGATTGCTGCTCCAGCTGCTCGCAAGATCGCTGAAGAAAACGGCATCAACATCGCTTCCGTTGCCGGCACTGGCAAAGGCGGTCGTGTGACCAAGGAAGACGTAGTAGCCGCTGTCGCTGCCAAGAAAGCCGCTCCGGCTGCTGCTCCGGCCAAGCCTGCTGCACCTGCCGCTGCTGCCCCGGTATTCGCTGCCGGCGACCGCGTCGAAAAACGCGTTCCGATGACCCGCGTTCGCGCCACTGTAGCCAAGCGTCTGGTTGAAGCTCAGTCGAACATGGCGATGCTGACCACGTTCAACGAAGTTGACATGACTGAGATCATGGCCCTGCGTTCGAAGTACAAGGACCTGTTCGAGAAGTCCCACAACGGCGTACGTCTGGGCTTCATGTCGTTCTTCGTGAAAGCGGCTACCGAAGCGCTGAAACGCTTCCCGGCTGTTAACGCCTCGATCGACGGTTCCGACATCGTTTACCACGGCTACGCGGACATCGGTGTTGCTGTGTCCAGCGACCGTGGTCTGGTGGTTCCGGTTCTGCGTAACGCCGAACTGATGAGCCTGGCTGAAATCGAAGGCGGCATCGCTGCTTACGGTAAAAAAGCCCGTGACGGCAAACTGTCCATCGACGAAATGACCGGTGGCACATTCACCATCACCAACGGTGGTACTTTCGGTTCGATGATGTCGACTCCGATCGTTAACCCGCCGCAAGCCGCTATCCTGGGCATGCACAACATCCTTCAGCGTCCAATGGCAATCAACGGTCAGGTTGTTATTCGTCCGATGATGTATTTGGCTCTGTCTTACGATCACCGCTTGATCGACGGCAAAGAAGCTGTAAGTTTCCTGGTAGCAATCAAAAACCTGCTGGAAGATCCGGCACGTCTGCTGCTGGATATCTAATAGAAGCAGCTGCAAGCTTCAGGTGACAAGCTGCGAGAAAAAGCAGTTTGGCTTGGGCTTGCAGCTCGCTGCTGACAGCTTGTAGCTAATAGAGGATCTATTTTCATGTCTCAGAAATTTGACGTTGTAGTGATTGGTGCGGGCCCTGGCGGCTACGTTGCAGCCATCAAGGCCGCGCAATTGGGCCTTTCGACTGCTTGCATCGAAAAATACACCGACAAGGAAGGCAAACTGGCGCTGGGCGGTACTTGCCTGAACGTTGGTTGCATTCCCTCCAAGGCGCTGCTGGACAGCTCCTGGAAATATCACGAAGCCAAGGATGCATTCGCCATCCACGGCATCACCACCGGTGAAGTGAACATGGACGTGCCAGCGATGGTAGGCCGTAAAGCCAACATCGTTAAAGGTCTGACTTCCGGCGTTGCGACCCTGTTCAAGGCTAACGGCGTTACTTCCCTGCAAGGCCACGGCAAACTGCTGGCCGGCAAGCGTGTTGAACTGACCAAGCCAGACGGCAGCGTTGAAATCATCGAAGCCGAGAACGTGATTCTGGCTTCCGGTTCGCGTCCAATCGACATTCCACCGGCTCCAGTTGATAACAACGTGATCGTTGATTCGACCGGCGCACTGGAATTCCAGTCCGTACCTAAGCGTCTGGGCGTTATCGGCGCTGGCGTTATCGGTCTGGAACTGGGTTCGGTATGGTCCCGTCTGGGCGCTCAGGTCACTGTTCTGGAAGCTCTGGACACGTTCCTGATGGCTGCCGACGCTGCCGTTTCGAAAGAAGCCTACAAAACCCTGACCAAACAAGGTCTGGACATCAAGCTGGGCGCTCGCGTAACCGGTTCCAAGGTTAACGGCGAAGAAGTCGTTGTGACCTACACCGACGCCAACGGCGAACAGACCATTACCTTTGACAAGCTGATCGTAGCCGTGGGTCGCCGTCCGGTGACTACCGAACTGCTGGCAGCTGACAGCGGCGTGACCATCGACGAGCGCGGTTTCGTGTTTGTTGACGATCATTGCGCCACCAGCGTACCGGGCGTATTCGCCATCGGTGACGTGGTTCGCGGCATGATGCTTGCTCACAAAGCTTCTGAAGAAGGCATCATGGTTGTTGAGCGCATCAAAGGTCACAAGACCGAGATGAACTACGACCTGATTCCATCGGTTATTTACACTCACCCTGAGATCGCATGGGTCGGGAAAACCGAACAGGCCTTGAAAGCTGAAGGCGTTGAAGTTAACGTCGGCACTTTCCCGTTCGCAGCCAGTGGCCGTGCCATGGCAGCAAACGACACCGGTGGCTTTGTTAAAGTCATTGCTGATGCCAAAACTGACCGCGTACTGGGCGTCCACGTGATTGGCCCGAGCGCAGCAGAGTTGGTACAGCAGGGCGCGATCGGTATGGAATTCGGCACCAGCGCTGAAGATCTGGGCATGATGGTTTTCTCCCATCCAACCCTGTCCGAAGCCTTGCACGAAGCAGCACTGGCAGTGAATGGCGGCGCCATCCACATTGCCAACCGTAAGAAACGTTAAGACCAGACAATAATAAACCACGGCGGTATGCCCGTCGTGAGCCTTGCTTGCAAGCCTCACCGCGGAACTTCCGCCGGACGCAGTCTTGTCTGATTTGCGCCAGGCCGTCTCTGCTCACGCAGTGCCGGCTTGTCGAAAACAGAATAAGCAGCAGTCACAGGTGGTGCGGCACTAATTAAAGTGCAGCGCCGAATGCGCAGTACCTAACGAAGACGGTAAAAAGCATGAATCTTCACGAGTATCAGGGTAAGCAGCTGTTCGCTGAATACGGCCTGCCAGTATCCAAGGGTTATGCAGTAGATACCCCGGAAGCGGCCGCAGAAGCGTGCGACAAGATCGGCGGAACCGAATGGGTTGTAAAAGCTCAGGTTCACGCAGGTGGTCGTGGTAAAGCGGGCGGCGTAAAGCTGGTTCGCAGCAAAGAAGACGCTAAAGCATTCGCACAACAATGGTTGGGCAAGCGTCTGGTGACTTACCAGACTGACGCCAATGGTCAGCCGGTCACCAAGATCCTGGTTGAATCGTGCACTGATATCGCTAAAGAGCTGTACCTGGGCGCTGTTGTTGACCGTTCGAGCCGCCGCATCGTGTTCATGGCTTCCACCGAAGGTGGCGTGGACATCGAGAAAATCGCTCACGACACTCCAGAAAAAATTCTGAAAGCAACGATCGATCCGCTGGTTGGCGCTCAGCCATTCCAGGGTCGCGAGTTGGCATTCCAGCTGGGTCTGGAAGGCAAGCAAGTTACTCAGTTCGCCAAAATCTTCGTAGGTCTGGCGAAACTGTTCAAGGATCACGATCTGGCACTGCTGGAAGTGAACCCGCTGGTTATCAAGACTGACGGCGATCTGCACTGCCTCGATGCCAAAATCAACATCGACGCAAACGCCATGTACCGTCAGCCTAAGCTGAAAACTTTCCACGATCCGTCGCAAGACGATCCGCGCGAAGCGCACGCTGCCAAGTTCGAACTGAACTACGTGGCGCTGGAAGGCAACATCGGTTGCATGGTCAACGGTGCTGGCCTGGCCATGGGCACCATGGACATCGTCAACCTGCATGGCGGCAAGCCAGCTAACTTCCTTGACGTTGGCGGCGGTGCTACCAAAGAACGCGTAACCGAAGCGTTCAAAATCATCCTGTCCGACAGCAATGTCGCTGCAGTGCTGGTTAACATCTTCGGCGGCATCGTTCGTTGCGACATGATTGCCGAAGGCATCATTGGCGCCGTGAAAGAAGTCGGCGTAAAAATCCCGGTGGTTGTACGCCTTGAAGGCAACAACGCTGAACTGGGCGCTAAAGTACTGGCAGAAAGCGGCTTGAACATCATCGCTGCTACCAGCTTGACCGACGCTGCTCAACAAGTAGTTAAAGCTGCGGAGGGCAAGTAATGAGCGTCCTGATCAATAAAGACACCAAAGTTATCTGCCAAGGCATCACTGGCTCGCAGGGCAGCTTCCACACCCAGCAAGCCATTGAATACGGCACCAAGATGGTCGGTGGCGTTACTCCGGGCAAAGGCGGTACCACTCACCTGGACCTGCCTGTTTTCAACACCGTGAAAGAAGCCGTAGAAGCCACTGGCGCAACTGCCAGCGTTATCTACGTACCGGCTCCTTTCTGCAAGGACTCGATCCTTGAAGCAGCGTTCGGCGGCATCAAGCTGATCGTGTGCATCACTGAAGGCATTCCTACCCTGGACATGCTGGACTGCAAAGTTAAGTGCGACGAACTGGGTGTTACCCTGATCGGCCCTAACTGCCCGGGTGTTATCACTCCAGGCGAATGCAAGATCGGCATCATGCCAGGTCACATTCACTTGCCAGGCAAAGTAGGCATCGTGTCGCGTTCCGGCACCCTGACTTACGAAGCTGTGAAGCAAACCACTGACGCCGGTTTCGGCCAGTCGACGTGCGTAGGCATCGGCGGTGACCCGATTCCAGGCTCCAACTTCATCGATATCCTGAAGTTGTTCCAGGAAGACCCGAAGACCGAAGCGATCGTCATGATCGGTGAGATCGGCGGTTCGGCTGAAGAAGAAGCGGCTGCCTACATCAAGGCAAACGTGACCAAGCCGGTTGTTTCCTACATCGCTGGTGTGACTGCCCCTCCAGGCAAGCGCATGGGCCACGCGGGCGCAATCATCTCTGGCGGCAAGGGTACTGCAGACGAGAAGTTTGCAGCCCTGGAAGACGCAGGTGTAAAAACCGTGCGTTCGCTGGCAGACATCGGCAAGGCTCTGTCCGAGCTGACTGGCTGGGCAATGAAGTAAGCCTCGCGCTTAACTGACTGCTTCACCAGGCAAAGGCCACCTTCGGGTGGCCTTTGTGCGTTTGGACGATAACCCCTGAGTTTCTACAGGTTTTGATCAAGCCTTCGAGGCGCTGACGAGAATCGAATCACCCTCCAGTCATGTAATTACATGTAGGAAATAGAGATATTGTAATTACGAAATCACACCCCATCTATTTTCGATGTCAACAAGGCGACAACTGCGTGCGTTCATCGGACAGTTCGCCCTGTAACAGTGCGTTTCATGTGAAAAATCGGTAGGCTAACAGCCAAATCTGCGTAGGCATCCCACAAGGAAGCCGCGCGCTAGACGGGTCGGTCTTACTAAGGCTGGCAGCATTTCCCACATCCGCACGGGAAATTCCCCTCTAAATTCCGATTCAGTAGTGTGGTATTTCCGTAATGAAAGTATTGAAAGGCCAGGATATCCTGGCACTTGGGTTTATGACTTTTGCCCTGTTTGTCGGGGCTGGCAACATCATTTTCCCGCCTATTGTTGGCCTGCAAGCGGGGCCGCATGTCTGGATTGCTGCATTGGGCTTTCTGGTCACAGCAGTAGGTTTGCCGGTCATCACCGTGGTAGCGCTGGCTAAAGTCGGCGGTGGCATGGACGCTCTGAGCAGCCCGATTGGCAAATTCGCTGGAGGCTTGTTGGCGGCTGTCGCGTATCTGGCCGTTGGCCCGCTGTTCGCTACACCGCGTACGGCCACTGTATCGTTTGAAGTCGGCCTGGCACCGTTGACGGGCGAAAGTCCACTGGCGCTGTTTCTGTACAGCTCCGTTTACTTTTTGATCGTGTTCTTCGTTTCACTTTATCCGGGCCGTCTGCTGGACACCGTCGGGCGTTTTTTGGCGCCGCTGAAAATTATCGCTCTGGCGATTCTGGGCATTGCGGCTTTCGCGCTACCTGCCGGGGATACGGGCGTTGCGACTGCGGAATACGTTAGCGCACCGTTTTCCCAAGGCTTTATCAATGGTTACCTGACCATGGATACCTTGGGCGCCCTGGTATTCGGCATTGTGATTGTGAACGCCATCCGCTCGCGCGGTGTAGAGTCGCCGAAGTTGATTACCCGCTACGCCATCATTGCCGGGCTCATCGCGGGTGTTGGTTTGGCGCTGGTTTACATCAGCCTGTTCCGCCTGGGTGCGGGCAGCCACGAAGTGGCAATGGGCGCAACCAACGGCGCTGCGGTACTGCATGCTTACGTTCAGCACACCTTTGGTTCGCTGGGCAGCGGCTTCCTTGCGGTGCTGATCGCGTTGGCGTGTCTGGTCACCGCGGTAGGCCTGACCTGCGCGTGTGCTGAATATTTCAGTACTGTGCTTCCGCTGTCCTATAAAACACTGGTAATTATTCTTGCCGTGTTCTCGTTGGGTGTATCGAACTTGGGGCTGACTCAGTTGATCGCATTCTCGATCCCGCTGCTGACTGCCATCTATCCGCCATGCATCGTGTTAGTGGCGCTGAGCTTCTGCAAAGGGTTCTGGCATGCGCAATCGCGGATTGTCGGCCCTGTGATGTTGGTGTCTTTCTTCTTCGGCACTATCGATGCGCTTAAAGGTGCCGGCTTTGGCGATTGGATTCCAGGCACACTGGCCAACATGCCATTTAGCGAACAAGGTTTGGCTTGGTTAGTACCTTGTGTAGTCACACTGTTTGGCGCAGTTATTTGCGATCGTTTGCTGGGTAAACCTGTTCAAGCGCTTGCCTGAATAACTATCCGGCTCGCCAAAAGCACCGCTGGATAATAAAAATGCCCTGCATCAATTAGATGCAGGGCATTTTTTATGGCCGGTATTTAGTCGGTTAATCCACTCATGTTAAAAGCCAGATACAACAAAGCCCGCACTTGGCGGGCTTTGTCGTTGTCGCAGAAAGCGTAATTACTTGCTTTCTGGAGTAGCCACAGGTGCAGCTGGAGCAACCGGGGCAGCCTGACCGGCTTCTTCAGCGGCGGCTTTGTTGGACTCAGCCTGAG
Source organism: Pseudomonas sp. TMW22091 (assembly GCF_022496705.1). Taxonomy (NCBI): domain Bacteria; kingdom Pseudomonadati; phylum Pseudomonadota; class Gammaproteobacteria; order Pseudomonadales; family Pseudomonadaceae; genus Pseudomonas; species Pseudomonas sp. TMW22091. The sequence continues at coordinate 153,283 of NZ_SCFI01000004.1, read as the reverse complement.
CTTTGGCCGCTTCGGCATTTTCTTTCGCCGCGTCGTTCACTTTGTCCTGAGCTTCAGACATTTTTTCCTGAGCTTGCTCAGCGTGCTGAGTAGCATCTTGCGCTTTGTCTTCGGATTTTTTATCGCAGGCAGCCAGGCCAAGCGAAGCAGCAAGCATCAAGGCAACAGCAAAAGTATTACGCATGGGGTGTTTCTCCTTATGAGTAGATCTACGGGGCGTTTGAGCATTGGCCGATCGCTTAAGTTCCATGGCCGTGCACATATATAAGTAAAGCCCCGCGGGCGGCGATTATTGTTAAAAAGCCCGCAGGTTTCAAGTAGCCCTTGAAATCTTAATCCAAGACCCCAACTTTAAACTCATCCCGCCGCCAACCCTCTAGGGCGTGGCTCATGCCATCTAATCGGAGTTTGATAACAATGAGCGTGGAAACTCAAAAGGAAACCCTGGGCTTCCAGACCGAGGTCAAGCAACTCTTGCACCTCATGATCCATTCGCTGTACTCCAACAAGGAAATTTTCCTTCGCGAATTGATCTCGAACGCCTCTGATGCTGTCGATAAATTACGTTTTGAAGCGCTGTCCAAGCCAGAACTACTGGAAGGCGGCGCCGACCAGTTAAAAATCCGTGTGAGCTTCGACAAGGACGCTAATACCGTCACGCTCGAAGACAACGGTATCGGTATGAACCGCGACGATGTGATCACCCATCTGGGGACCATCGCCAAATCCGGTACAGCCGACTTCATGAAGAACCTGACGGGCGATCAGAAAAAAGACTCTCACCTGATCGGTCAGTTCGGTGTGGGCTTCTACTCGGCCTTTATTGTCGCTGACAAGGTTGACGTCTACAGCCGTCGCGCGGGCACCCCGGCAAGCGAAGGTGTGCACTGGTCCTCCAAGGGCGAAGGCGAGTTTGAAGTTGCCAACATCGAAAAAGCCGAGCGCGGCACCAAAATTGTTCTGCACCTGAAGTCTGGCGAGTCCGAGTTCGCTGACGGCTGGCGTCTGCGTAACATCATCAAGAAGTATTCTGACCATATCGCCTTGCCGATCGAACTGCCAAAAGAGCAGAACGTTGCCGAAGGTGAAGAGGCGCCTGCGCTGGAATGGGAAACCGTTAACCGCGCCAGTGCCTTGTGGACGCGTCCTCGTACCGAAGTTACAGACGAAGAGTATCAGGAGTTCTACAAGCACATCGCTCACGACTTCGAGAACCCGCTGGCCTGGAGCCACAACAAGGTTGAAGGCAAGCTGGAATACAGCTCGCTGCTTTATGTACCGGCGCGTGCTCCTTTCGACTTGTACCAGCGTGAAGCGCCTAAAGGGCTGAAGCTGTACGTACAGCGTGTATTTGTCATGGACCAGGCAGAATCGTTCCTGCCGCTGTATCTGCGCTTCATCAAAGGCGTGATCGACTCCAATGACCTGTCGTTGAACGTGTCGCGGGAAATCCTGCAAAAAGACCCGATCATCGACTCCATGAAGTCGGCGTTGACCAAGCGTGTGCTCGACATGCTGGAAAAACTGGCGAAGAACGAGCCTGAGAAATATCAGGGTTTCTGGAAAAATTTCGGTCAGGTCATGAAGGAAGGCCCTGCTGAAGATTTCGCCAACAAGGAAAAAATCGCCGGTCTGCTGCGTTTTGCCTCGACTCACGAAGAGGGTGGTGAACAGGTTGTGTCGTTGGCTCAATACCTTGAGCGCGCCAAAGAAGGTCAGGACAAGATTTACTACCTGACCGGTGACTCCTATGCGCAGGTTAAAAACAGCCCGCACCTCGAAGTCTTCCGTAAGAAAGGCATCGAAGTTCTGTTGTTGACCGACCGTATCGACGAGTGGCTGATGAGCTACCTCAGCGAGTTCGACGGCAAAAACTTTGTTGACGTGGCGCGCGGTGATCTCGATCTGGGCAACCTGGACTCCGAAGAGGACAAAAAGGCTGCTGAAGAGGCTGCCAAGGCTAAAGAAGGTCTGGTTGAGCGTATCAAAGCAGCCTTGGGCGAAAGCGTCAGCGAAGTGCGTGTATCGCACCGTCTGACTGATTCGCCAGCCATTCTGGCTATTGGTGAACAGGACATGGGCATGCAGATGCGCCAGATTCTTGAAGCCAGCGGTCAGAAAGTTCCGGAGTCCAAGCCGATCTTCGAATTCAATCCGGCTCACCCCCTGATTGAAAAACTCGATGCGGAGCAGAGTGAAGAGCGTTTTGGCGACCTGTCGCACATTCTGTTCGATCAGGCAGCACTGGCTTCTGGCGACACTTTGAAAGACCCGGCAGCCTATGTACGTCGGCTAAACAAATTGTTAGTAGAGTTGTCGGTCTAACCGCGCTATAAAAACCCGCTTCGGCGGGTTTTTTTTGGTTTTGAATTCAGGAGCTTTAAATGGAACCGATCACGGTCATGTCAGTGGCGTACCAAATCGACGGCCAGCCATTCGAAGGGCGTCTTGCCTTTGACCCCAGCCGGGAAGATCCGCTGCCGGGTTTGCTGATGGCGCCTAACTGGATGGGCATCAGCGCTGGGGCAGAAGAGATTGCCAAGTCCGTGGCCGAGCAGGGCTATGTGGTATTGATTGCCGATTTGTATGGCAAAAGCATTCGTCCGAGCAATGCAGACGAGGCGGGTGCGGCCATGATGCCCTTGAAAAATGACCGTGCCTTGTTGCGCAAGCGGATGTGGGCGGCTTATGACCTGTTGAAGAACCAGGAACAGGCCAAGGTGGACAGCAGCAAACTGGCAACATTCGGTTTCTGTTTTGGCGGTTGCTGTTCGCTGGAATTGGCGCGCGGTGGCGCGCCACTGCAAGCGGCGGTGTCATTCCACGGAACGCTGGACACTCCCAATCCTGTCGATGCCCAAAGCATTAAGGGGTCGGTGTTGGTGCTGCATGGTGCCTCGGATCCATTAGTGCCCCGTGATCAACTGCCAGCTTTCGAAGAAGAGATGAACGCGGCAGGTGTCGACTGGCAGTTGACCAGCTATGGCGGCGCAGTGCATTCCTTTACTGATCCGCATGCCAACGTGCCGGGCAAAATGATGTATGACGCCAAGACAGCCAGCCGGGCGTTTACCGCCATGCACAACCTGTTGGATGAAGTGTTCCGAGATTGAAATGAATCAAGAACACCTTCTTGTGCAGGGAGTGGTGCTGAAGAGGTGTGACTACCCCCGCATTGTTGAGATCTGAAACATCTTTTCGAAAACAACTTGATCAAACCCCCTCTCCCTCGGGAGAGGGTTGGGGTGAGGTGAGGGGTTACACCGCACGCTCCAGCGTTTCACTCACCGTTAAATCCCGCATCAACACCCCAGACTTCAATCCAGCTCACGCCCCGCCGCAACTCATCAACCGCCTTGGGATGGCCCACAGCGTGCAGTGCACGTCAGTGCTCCTGATGCGGGTGCACCTCTTTCTCGTCTACAGCGGTCTGGGGATCAGTCCATGGCACGGAAATCTTGCCGAATTGTTTATCACTAAATTCCCCCTTCAAACCTGTGAGCAGTTTGTCTCATCGTCCCATTCCGTAGCCCGAGTGTTATTGCGCTCAATCTAAATATATTAGTTAGCTAAGTATCTTGTTATAGTTTCTTTATTCCGATGCATATCTGTCGGCTGTAGCGCTGTATTTGACCAACAGAACATGTTCGAGAAGGGTCGGAATGAGAAAAATAAGCAGTACCGTAGTCGCGACAGGATTCATTTTGAGTGGGTTGGCCACGAGTGCCTGGTCAGATGAGCCGATGTTTTCTTCATCGTCACGCTGGATGACGGGCGACTGGGGCGGCCTTCGAACTGAGCTGCTCGACAAGGGTTATGACTTCCAGTTCAGCTATCAGTCGGAAAGCGCTGCCAACTTGCGTGGAGGTTATGATCACGACCATACCGCGCGTTACACCGATCAGTTCAATCTGGGCGGCGCCATCGATCTTGAAAAAGTATTGGGCTGGAATGATGCCAACTTACAACTGCTGATCACCGAGCGCAGTGGACGAGATATTACCAATGACCGGCTTACCGACCCTCGCACCGGGACCATTGGCTCTTCGGTTCAGGAAAACTATGGGCGGGGCCAGACCTGGCGGATTACCACTTTCGCCTATCAGCAAAAGTACTTTGATAATGTTCTCGACATCAAAGTAGGTCGGTTGCCGATTGGCAGCGACTTTGACTCCACGGGTTGTGTGTTCCAGAACAACTCGATGTGTGGCGGGCTGGTCGGGCACGCCTCGACGGTGTGGTACAACTCGCCGGTGGGTCAATGGGGTGGGCGGATTAAAGTCAACTTTACCCCGCAGATCTATGGGCAAGTCGGGGCTTACGAATACAACCCGACCTTGCTGGACAGTAACAACGGTTTCAAGCTGAACACTTCGGGCCGTGAAGGCACTACCTATGTGGCAGAGGTGGGCTGGACACCGTCCTTGGGCGCGGCCGGCATGGCGGGCAAATATATGGTCGGTGGCTACTGGAACAACGCGACAGCCAACGATGTGTTGAAGGACGGCAACGGTAACTTCAAGCAAGTGTCCGGACAATCAGCGGACCAGTTGGATGGGCGTTATGGCATGTATGCCTATGCCCGACAACAGATCACTACGGTCAATGGTGATGCCAAGAGGGGACTGAGCCTCTTTGCCCATTACTCCCAATATGACAAACGCAGCAGCACGCTTGATTGGCAAGCGCAGGTCGGCGCGATTTATGCAGGTCCTTTTGACGCCCGTCCCCAGGATTCGCTTGCGATAGGGTTCAGTGCGCTGCACGTCAACCCGGCTTTATCGAGAAACCAGAGTTTGCACAACACAGTCAACGCTTTAGACAACTACAGTGACCCTGCCTTCCAGCCTGTTCAACACGCCGAATATGCCGCCGAAATTCACTACGACTTTAAGTTGACGCCGTGGCTGATGGTGCGTCCCAACATTCAATATTTGGGTAGCCCGGGCGGGGTTTATGAGGTGGATGACGCCATCGTTGTTGGTTTGACCGTCAACACCGTGTTCTGAGTTGGCAACGAATGACTGCATAAAGCGCTATACCCTAACGATAACCTGTGACTACAGGACAAACCATGAATAGCTTGAATGAAGTAACGCGCCCAGACGACTTGAAACCGACCCGACGGACATTGCTTAAGGGGATGCTGACGGCCTATACCGCGTCCTTGATTCCATTTGCACTGGCGGCACCGGTCGACAGCAAAGAGCAGGGCGCGTTTTTGGCGCTCTCGGCGATTATCGCGGGTCGTCAAAGCCTGGACACGGTTCTGGCAACCAACCTGTATCAGGCACTGATCGAGGATGACCCCACATTCGCCAAGGGCGTTGAGGGTTTGCTGGCCTTGGTCAATGAGCGTCATCTGGACCCGGCACAGATGCAGAAAATTCTGGATGACGAAAAGTCGCCTTTGGCTGGCGTGCCACGCCAGATAGCGACGGCCTGGTTCATGGGCGTGGTAGGCAGCGGTGTCAAGGCTCGCTGCCTGGCCTACGAATATGCGCTCAACGCAGTAATCGTCGCCGATGTCCTGAAGCCCCCCACCTATGCTTACGGTCCCTACGGAAGCTGGGCACGTAATCCAACCGCCGGGGTGAAAAATGTCTGATCAATTGTCTGCGGACATCGTCATCATCGGTTCCGGGATTTGCGGTGCAATGGCTGCGACCAAACTGCTCAAACAAGGTGCTTCGGTCCTGATTCTGGAAGCCGGCGGGCCGATTGAGCGAGGCCGGATTGTCGCAGCATTTCGCAACTCTACGCGCAAGAGTGACTGGATGTCGCCCTACACCTGCTACGACTGGGCACCGTTTCCGGTCTATAAACCGGTTGATAACGGTTACCTCATCCAAGGCGGGCCTTATCCATACCCTGCAGAATATATTCGTGGCGTCGGTGGCACGACATGGCACTGGGCGGCCCAAGCCTGGCGTGTCGTGCCGGGTGACATGCAGATCAAGACCTTATACGACGTGGGCGTTGACTGGCCCATTACCTACGAAGAACTAGACCCGTTCTACCAGGAGGCGGAAGAGATCTGGGGCGTATCGGGAGCCGATAACACCGGCTCGCCGCGCAGCAAACCGTTCCCGATGGAACCCGTCACCGAGCCTTATGCCATGCGGCGCATCCGTGAGCGACTGGCGCCAACCTACGCGGTGGTGGGCAACACCACCGGGCGCAACAGCCGCCCCTACGATGGGCGTCCAGCCTGCTGTGGCAATAACAGTTGTCAGCCGATTTGCCCCATTGATGCGCAATACCACGGTGGCATTGCCATTCAGACAGCAATTGACGCGGGTGCCAAGCTGCAGATAAACGCTGTGGTCTATCGCATCGAGCATGATGACAAAGGCCATATCGTTGCCGTGCATTACTATGATCCGGACAAGCAATCTCATCGGGTCACCGGCAAGACGTTCATCCTTGCCGCCAATGGCATTGAAAGTCCGAAATTGTTGCTGATGTCGGCCAGCGCTAAATATCCCAACGGCTTGGCTAACAGCTCCGGCATGGTAGGTCGTAACCTGATGGACCATCCGAGTACATCCATCACCTTCGATGCCGATGAAGAGTTATGGCTGGGTCGCGGGCCGCAAAGCCCAAGCTCAATCAATACCATGCGCGACGGTGAGTTCCGAAAGGAGCACGCTCCGTATCGGCTGGACTTCACCAATATTTCCAGGGTCAACAGCGCCACAGACGCACTGATTGCCAACGGCGTCTACGGTGCAGAGTTCGAAAAGCAGCTGCGTCACCGTGCGGGTTTTGAAATGAGCCTCAAGGACGTGCTGGAAGTACTGCCAAACCCTGAGAACCGCATCAGTCTGAGCGATCAGAAAGACAAACTTGGCCTGCCCAAGCCCAAGGTCAACTACGCCATTCACGAATACACCCGCAAAGGCGCCATGGAGTCGCACAAAGACTTCACCCGCATTGCACAGCTGATGGGCGGTACTAACCTGCGCTACAGCGCCGAAGGCAGCTTTGCCAACAACCAGCACATCACTGGCACCATGAGCATGGGGATCGACCCAAAAACCTCGGTTTGCGATAGCTACGGCCGAACCCACGATCACGACAACCTGTTCATTTGCAGCACCGGGATCATGCCGACCTCAGCCACCATGAACTCGACCCTGACCGCCGCGGCACTGACCCTGCGCACGGCGCAACACATCTTGCCGGACCGGGTCATTGCTCGAGTTTGGTCGTCCGCGTCTGCCACTGAACAAGGGCGGGCGTGAACCATGAACTGGAAAACCACCTCGCTGACTACCTTAATGTTAGTAGCGCTAAACGTCAGTGCGGCAGACGACGCGCAGATCAAACGCGGCCAATACCTGTCCACTGCGGGTGACTGCGTTGCGTGCCACAGCTTACCCGGCGGCAAGCCGTTTGCGGGCGGCCTGGAGCTGCCTACACCGATTGGCGATATCATCGCGACCAACATCACCCCCTCAAAAACCGCCGGCATCGGCAACTACACGTTGGAGCAATTCAGTGACGCCCTGCGCAAAGGTATTCGCGCAGATGGCAAACATTTGTACCCGGCCATGCCTTACACCGCTTACGCCAAAGTCAGCGACCAAGACATCAAGGACATGTACGCCTACTTCATGAACGCCGTGGAGCCGGTGGACACACCAACAAAAGCGACCGACTTGCCATTCCCGTTCAACATTCGTTTCTCGATGGCGGCGTGGAATTTGCTCTTTCTCGACGATAAGGTGTTCGTACCCAATGAGTCGCAGAATACCGAGTGGAACCGTGGTGCCTATCTAGTACAGGGGCTGACCCACTGCGGCACTTGCCACACCCCGCGCAACTTGCTGATGGCTGAAGAGTCATCAAAAGAATTGGCGGGCGGTGACGTCGGTACCTGGCATGCACCGAACATAACGTCTGACCTCAACAGTGGTATAGGTGGCTGGGACAGTTCCGAGCTGGTCGCCTACCTGAAAACCGGTGAAACCCTGGGTAAGGCGCAGGCTGCCGGACCGATGGCCGAAGCGGTAGATCATAGTCTTCAGTACCTTGAGGAGGGCGACCTGAAAGCCATTGCCGCCTACCTCAAAGCCGTGCCGGCTCGGCACAACCCGGCAGACAGCAAACCGGTATACGCGTTGGGGCAGCCTTATGACGACCTGGCCAGTATCCGTGGGGTCTCCTTGCCGGCGGATGGCGACAAAATGACCGGTGCACAACTTTACGAGGCCTATTGCGGCACGTGTCACCAAGACCGGGGCCAGGGCAGTTTTGAAGGCGGCCTGCCTTCGTTGTTTCATAACACCGCCGTTGGGCGCAGCAACCCCGACAACTTGCTGATGGTGATTCTGGAGGGCGTCAAGCGTGGCGCTGATGGCCAGGACATCCGAATGGAGGGCTTTGCCCACACCTTGAGCGATCAACAAGTAGCTACACTCACCAACTACCTGACCACACACTTTGGCAACCCCGACGTCAGCGTCAGCGCAGCCAAGGTCAAGGAGGTCCGCGCAGGCGGTCCGACCTCGCACTTGGCTGCATTGGCCCAGGGCGCGATCGCTGTTGGCGTTATCGTGGTGATCCTGCTGTTGATTTGGTGGGCACGGCGCAGACGTCAGTCATAACGTCTGGCTCGTTCGTTGTTTCTCCACGAGAGAGGCAACGAGCAGCCTCGCAACATCTCACATGATCAGCAGGCAAAATGGCTACGCAAGGTAGCTATTTTGTCTGCTGATCTTTGCTTAAGGTGGTTTTTTTGGGCACGACTTTCAGGGCGCTTTTTGCGCCTGGCATGGCTGCCGTACAGTTTTCCATCAAAACACTGATTGGCGGTGGCCTAGCTTTGTGGCTGGCCATGCGGTGGGGGCTCGAGCAACCGTCATGGGCGCTGATGACCGCTTTTATTGTCGCCCAACCCCTTTCGGGCATGGTGCTGCAAAAGGGGCTCGCTCGATTGCTGGGTACCCTTGTGGGGACCATCATGTCAGTGGTGTTCATGAGCATAGCGGCTCAGGCGCCATGGCTTTTTCTCCTGAGCTTGGCGCTTTGGCTCGGTTTGACGACCGCTGTTTCTACGATGTTACGCAGCGCGTTCTCTTACTCGTGGGTATTGGCAGGTTATACCGTCGCGATCATTGCGTTGCCGGCGTTAAACCATCCGTTGGGGGTGTTTGATCAAGCCGTCGCCCGGTGTACGGAGATCAGTCTGGGAATCATCTGCGCAACGCTCACCAGTGCCTTGTTATGGCCCTCGAAGGTGGAGCTCGCCCTGACCCAGCAAGCGCGCGATATCAGCAAGCGTGGCACTCAGGCAGCACAGGCCAGCCTGTTCGGCGCAGACTCCGCTCGTAACGATCTACTTGAGCTGCTTTCCGGGATCATCGCAGCAGACGCCCAACGCGAGCACGCATGGTTTGAAGGTCATACTGGACGTCAGCGTGCCCGGGCTATCGGAGCACTGGTACAGTCATTATTGATGCTGCTACGACTTTGTCGTTCAGTGCGCAGGCAATGGCTACAGTTGGATGAAAAGCAAATGCATGCCCTGGCGCCCAGTTTGGAGGCGGTTGGGCAAGCGCTGTCGGATCCACACCCATCTGACATTGAGGTGTTGAGACACCAGTTTTGGGAGAAGTCCAGCGATCCGCAAAACACAGGCGTCGAACGATCCTGTCTGGCACGTATGGCGCTGGTTCTGGATAACACCATGGCCAGCCATCTGGCGCTTCGTGATGTGGAGGAGGGCCGAAGCACTGCTTCAACAGTCAGCCTTGCTGTGCAGCGTGACGGGGTATCGGCCATCTTGTTTGGCACGCGCAGTGCCTTGGCTTTTCTCGCGATGGCCTGTCTTTGGCTGGCGACCGCCTGGCCAGCAGCGATTAGCGGAATGTTGCTGACCTGTGTGGTCTGCGGGTTGTTTGCAAGCAAAGAAAACGGCGCTCAAATAGGCATGAGTTTTTTACGGGGTGTGTGCCTGGCAGTGCCGGCCGCCTTATTTGTGGGGCAGTTCATTCTGCCGCAATGGAGCAGCTTTGCCATGCTCTGCCTGGCGATGGGTGTGCCGTTGTTTTTCGGTGCACTGGGCATGGCCAATCCAAAAATCGCAGGCACAGCCACCTCGTTTTGCCTGCATTTCATAGTCTTGATATCAGTAAGCAATCACATGACCTACAGCGTGGGGGCGTTCCTCAATAACGCGATGGCAATTGCGGTAGGTGTATTCGCCGCTGTGCTGGCATTCAAATTATTGGTGTTTCGTTACCCGCTCTGGAAAAGCCGGCGATTGCTCAATTCAACCCGCCAGGATCTGGTGCAATTGACCTATCGTGACCTTGCCAATGCCGAAACCTGGTTCGGAGGACGCATGGCTGACCGTCTGCTGCAGTTTGCTCAGTTGGATAAAGACTTATCCAGTGCTGAACGTCTGCGCATTGAAGCTGACATGCATGGGCTGGATATCGGTGATGAGTTGATTCACCTGCGCAAATGTCTCTCCAAGTCAAAGATCTCGATGGAAGGGGCTGACCGGATGTTTCTCAGTCGCGTAGCCGACGTGCTGAAAGACCCGCCTGCGAGCGGGCGAGCCAGTGCTCTTGATTCGGCGTCTGAAACGATGCTGCGAGCATTGGATCAGTATCCGCAAAGTAGCGACTTGCGCCTCGCGCGAGGGGCAGTCCTGCAACTTCAACAGAGTTGGCAACGCTGGTGTGTCAGCCAGGAGGCGGATAATGGGATTGCGTGAGTGGTCATTGGGCGGAGTGCTGCTTAGCCCGTTTTTGTTTTATATGTTGCTCGCCTTGCTGATCACGGCTGGTTTACGGGCGTTACTGCAATTAACAGGTTGGCATAGATGGATCTGGCACGAAGCGCTATTCGATGTCGCCATTTACGTTTGTGTCTTGACGCTAGTCACCAAAGGGTTAGGCCCGTTATGAAAAGGAATAACTCATGCGCATGTTAATGCGGGTTGTAGTGACCCTGGCGTTGGTGCTGGTCGCCGTGTTCGCGGGATATGAACTGTGGCGTTACTACATGTTGTCGCCGTGGACGCGTGATGCGCGTATCCGTGCGGATATCATCACGCTCGCACCCGACGTGTCGGGTTGGGTAGAGACACTGAATGTTGTGGACAACCAAGCGGTAAACGCAGGGGATGTGTTACTGACGATTGACCCTGAGCGTTTTGAAGCCGCGTTGCAGAGTGCGCGTGCTGTAGCTGAAACCCGACAGCAAAAACTCAAGCAAAGTGAGCACGAAGCACAGCGCCGGATTACGCTCGGATCGGGAGCTATCAGTGCTGAATTGCTGGAGAACGCAAAATTCAATGCAAAAGTCGCGCAAGGCGAGCTCGATGAAGCGCTGGCTGATGTGCGACTGGCCGAGATCAATCTGGCCCGGTGTGTGATGAGGGCACCGCGAAGCGGGTACATCACTAATTTGCAGTTAGCGCAGGGAAACTACGTGACTGCCGGACAGCCCATCATGGCTCTGGTGGACGACTCGACTTTCTACGTTCAAGCCTATTTTGAGGAGACAAAACTGCCCAGGGTAAAAGTCGGTGATCCAGTGACTATCTGGCTCATGAGTGCCAACGAACCTATGCACGGGCATGTGCAAAGCTTCAGTCGCGGCATCACGGACTCCAATACCAATCCCGATCCGCAATTGTTGGCGCAGGTTGAACCCACCTTTAACTGGGTGCGCTTGGCACAACGGATCCCGGTGAGAATCAAAATTGAACAAATTCCCGAGGGGAGTGTTTTGAGCGCGGGGATGACGGCCAGTGTTCAAGTGAATCATGAAGAAAGTTCCGACAATTAAATTGGCGAAAAAATTGGCAACATGCGCACCGTAAGCCTTTGAGAGAGGATGGCCTTCGGCGGTGCCGAGTACGAACACCCATTACGGGTGATAAGACGCCAGTTTGGCTATATGACAGTGCCCTTTGGCGACCTGATGCAAAACACCGCGTAACAGCCCACGCGTTAATTCCTTCGGTTATTGGTCTGTGTTCAAGGTTTTAGCGACAAGCTTGCAGCTGACTCCCATCGTTTGCCCCTTGTGCAGCAACGTCAGGCCCGGATGACCGGGCAGGTGGTGGGCGTTGACGGGGTGAGTGACGGGCTCGAAACAGAAAAAGTCTTCCCCCGGTGGGCAATACACCAGGCAGTACTCGGTGCCGCTTGCCTGGCATTCCAGCGTGTAGCCCAAGTCCGGCTGGATAATCCGCGCATGGCCGTCCCATTCGGTAAAACAGTTGTCCAGCCGTGACTGGGGCAGTGAATTGCCTTGATTAAAGTCCCATTCGGCCGGTAGGGGCACGCAGTCCGTGGGCAACCCTTGGGAATCGCACAGCCACACCTTCGCGGTTTTCGCCTGTAAGCGGGTGTTCGCGGTGCGCGGCAGGTAGGGGTGCAACCCCAAGCCATGCCAGGCGGCATGTTTGTCTTGATGGGTCACCTTCAACTCGATGTTCAATTGCCCATCTCGCAGGGTGTAGATGAGTTGTGCGCTATAGGCGAACGGGATCGTGCTGTCGAGTTGCAGGCAGGCATGCCGGGAACTGTGTTCTTTTACGGCCCAGGCTTGCTGCCAGGCGCTGCCATGGATCGGCAGCGGCCCGGGCGGGCTGTTAGGCGCCAGCGCAAACCAGTGGTCAGGGCCATTGAAACCGCCACCGCCTACCCGGTTAGACCATGGCACCAGCGGATAGCATGCCAACTGGTTGGCTGAGCCGCTGGCCAATGCATCGGCACGGCTGTTGCGCAATAAGGGCTGGTTGCTGGCAATTAGGCGCCAGTCAAGAATACTGCCGCCTATAGATGGAGCAAGGATCAGACGTGTCATGCCGTCTTCAAGGGTCAATAGGTGTGGGGTCATGAGACGCTACCGTAAAAAGTGTCAGATCAATCTGTGGCACGTCGCCAGGTCAGCATCACAATGCCTGCAACCACAATCAGCCCGCCGATAATCTGACCGCTGCTAAGCAGTTGATCCAGGATCAACCAACCAAACAGCAGGCTCGCCACTGGCTCCACGTTCATCACTGGTGCGTTGCGGGCCATGTCCAGGCGGGTTACGCAGATAAACAGCAAACAAAAGCCTAGCCCATACAGCGCCACCAGAAAGGCGAGGGCGGTCCAGCCGGTGGACGAACTCGGCAGGGATACGCCGCCGGGCAACACGCCGCTAAACCCGGCCACTGCCGCAGCGCTGAAGACAATCAACATCGTCAGCATGCTGCGTACGGTACCGCGCAGACTGGAAAGTTTGTGATCGGTGATCCACAGCGCGCAGGCAAACACAGTGGCCGCAGCGAAGCCAAAGGCGATACCTTCAAGCCATTGCGCTTCAGTGGTGCCTTGGCTGGACAGGCGCTCAGGCACATCAAGGGCAAAGACCAGACCTAGCATGATCATGCCCATCAGCAGAGCGGCACGTCGGGTGGGAGCAGCGCCGCCCAATGCCCAAGTCAGCAATACCAGCAGGATCGGTGCCACGTTGGCGATCAGCAAGGCCAGTGCCACGGGAATCCGCGCCACTGCCGAATAAATAAAGAAACTCTGTGCCGCAATCAGCAGTCCCAGCAGGAGTTGCCAGCGCCAGTTGGCGGGTGTCAGGCGAGGCCGTTCGCGTTGCCACAGCACCAGACTGGTGAGCACCAGCAAGGTCACACCGGCACGGCACAGGATAGCCAGAAGCAGACCGGTGTCGTGGTCGAACGCGATGCGGGCGGCAATATGGTTGCCAGCGAAAGCACAGGCCAGCAGCACCAGAATCAGCACCGCAATATGACGGGGAAATAAAGCAGGAGCAGACATAAGCAACCAGCCTCCTTGGCTGGAAAAAGCTACCTGTAGCCGCTGCCGCAGGCTGCGATAAGGGGCGAGTGAATCTCGAAAGCGGGTCGCTTCGCAACCCATCGCAGCCTGCGGCAGCGGCTACAGGTAAGGATGCGCCTTACAACACCATACTTGGCAGCCACAGCGAGATGGCCGGAACGTAGGTCACCAGCATCAGCACCAGAAAAAGGGCGATATAGAACGGCAGCAGGGCCTTTACAGTGTTCTCGATCGTGACTTTGCCCACGGCCGCGCCCACAAACAGCACCGCGCCCACAGGCGGCGTAATCAAGCCGATACCCAGATTCACCAACATGATCATGCCGAAGTGCACCGGGTCTACACCGATACCCACGATCACTGGCAGCAGAATCGGTGTCAGGATCAGGATCAGTGGCGCCATGTCCATCACGGTGCCCAGCAGCAGCAACATGACGTTGATGCACATCAGGATCACGTAACGGTTATCCGACAGCGTCAAGAACGCAGTGGTGATCTTCATCGGGATTTCCATCAGCGTCAGGATGTAACCGAAGCTGGCTGCAAAACCGATCAGAATCATCACGATTGAAATGGTTCTGACTGCCCGGTGCATCAGTTTGGGCAAGTCGCGCCATTTGTAGTCGCGGTAGATGAACATGGTGACAAAGAACGACCATACCACCGCAACCGCCGCTGACTCGGTAGCGGTAAAAATGCCGCTCAGAATCCCGCCGAGAATGATGACCATCGCCATCATGCCCCACATGGCTTCACCGGCGATTTTCAGCGCCTGGCGAAGCGGAATCACTTCGCCCTTGGGATAGTTGCGTTTACGCGCAAAAATCATGCACAGGCCCATCATCACCGCGCTGAGCAGCAGGCCCGGCATGATCCCGGCCATAAACAGCGACGCGATCGACACCGTGCCGCCAGCCGCGAGCGAGTAAAGCACTGAGTTGTGGCTGGGCGGTGTGAGCAGGGCTTGTACCGAGCCGCTGACCGTGACCGCTGTGGAGAACTCACGGGGATAGCCGGCCCGCTCCATTTCCGGAATCAGTACCGAGCCGACGGAAGCTGTGTCGGCTACCGATGAACCGGAAATTGCACCGAAGAAGGTCGACGCCACAATGTTGACCAGTGACAGACCACCCCGAACAAAGCCCACCAGCACTCCAGCGAAGGCCACGAGCCGGCGCGACATACCGCCCTCGGCCATAATCGCGCCGGCAAGCACGAAAAAGGGAATCGCCAGCAGGGAAAATTTGTTGACGCCACCGGCGACCTGAATCATCAGTGCATCGAACGGTATGTCAATCCACCAGGCACCCACCAGTGCAGACAGGCCCAAGGCGTAAGCAACGGGCATGCCGATAAGAATCAAAGCAATAAAGCTGCCCAACAATACAAAAGCGTCCATTTAAACGGCCTCTTCGCTGGCTTCAACGATGTCGAACCGCACGGCGCGGCGATGGCTTTGGTCACCCAGCACGAGTTTCTCCAGGACGAAGATCAGCGTAACAATGCCGCCCAAGGGGATGGGCAGATAAGAAATGCCGACCCGCAAATCCGGCATTTCGCCCAGAAATTGATTCCAGGTGGTCATGCACAGCTTGAAGCCCTTGACGGTCATGAACAGGCAGACGATGACCATCAGGATCTGGACCAGTACCGCAGCCTGTTTGCGCAGCATGGCAGGCATGCGATCGACGGCCATCGACACCGCCATATGGGCCCCCGCACGATAACTGGCGGCGGCGCCGAAGAAGGTAAACACCACCATTAACAAAATGGCCGTTGGCTCGGGCCAACTGGAGCCACTGCCGAGCACATAACGGGCAAAAATGCCCCAGGGAATAATCAGGGTCATGGTCAGCACCGACAAACCGGCGATCCCGATACAGACCCTGTACAGCAAGTCGTTGAAGCGCAGTACGGTATTTTTCATGTGCTCACCACTGCGGCGGCAAACGGGCCAGAGCCCGCCACCGCGGCGTTATCGAACTGACTTATTGGACGGCTTCAATGCGGGCAATCAGGTCTTTGTAAGCGGCACCGTATTTGTCGCGTACCGGCTGGGTGGCGTCGTAGAACGCTTTTTTCTGTTCTGGGGTAAGGGTGATGAACTCAACCCCTGAGGCCTTGAGTTTGGTTTCACTGTCGGCGGACTTTTTGTCCCATATCACACGCTCTTCCATCTGCGCTTCGCGGGCCAGTTTTTGCACCAGGGCTTGCTGCTCGGGGCTGAGCTTTTGCCAGGTGGTTTTGGCGATCACGATGGGCTCCGGAAGGATCAGGTGATCGGTCCAGGTGAAGTACTTGGCATTCTGATAGTGGTTGTGTTCGAGGTAGGTCGGCGGGTTGTTTTCAGCGCCATCAATCACGCCGGTCTGCAAGGCGCTGAAAATCTCGCCCGTGGCCATGGCGATGCCGTTACCGCCCATGTCGTTAATGGTGTCGATAAACACCGGGTTGCCTTGAACGCGGATTTTCATCCCTTTGAGGTCAGCCATTTCGCGCACAGGTTTCTTGGTATACAGATTGCGCGTGCCACCATCCATCCACGCCAACGCGACCATGTTGAAGTCCGAGTTAGTGATTTTATCCAGCATCTCCTGACCGATTTCGCCGTCGATGATCTTGCGCATGTGGGCTTGATCACGGAATACAAACGGCAGGTTGAACGCGTTGGTTTCAGGAACAACAGGCCCCAGGATGCCCAGGCTCACGCGGGTCATTTGCACCGCGCCTGATTGAAGCTGCTCGACCACTTCTTTTTCGGAGCCCAGTACGCCACCAGCAAACATCTTGAAGCTGATATCACCGTTGCTCTGCTCTTGCAGTTTTTTGCCCATCTCTTGCTCAGCCTGAACAGGCGGGTAGCCGGTTGGGTGAACCTCGGCAAATTTGATTTTGATTTCGGCCTGAGCCACGCCACTGAGGCAAAAAGCCAGCGGCAGTGCAGCGAGCAGCAAGGTGCGTTTGAAATTCATGGGGCACTCCAACTCTTGTTGTTTTTATTTAAGGGGGTGAGTCAACAGGGTTTAACGATTACAGATTGAACACGGGTTCTGGCAGGCCCTTGACCCCTGGGTAGAGCGCAAACACGCCGCCGGCCAGAGGTTGGTCACTGACATCACCTTGCGGGCGAATTGAGGTGACAAACAGGGTGTCCAGATTGGCTCCGCCAAAGGCGCACATCGCAGGTTTTTTCACGGGCACAGCCAAGGAACGGTCAAGCTTGCCCTGTGGCGTAAAGCGATGGATCAAGCCAGCATCGTTGCCGCAGATCCAGTAACAGCCGTCTGCGTCGATGGCGGCGCCATCGGGGCGACCCGGATGTTCATTCATGTCCACAAACAGGCGGCGGTTGTACGGCGTCGCGTTGTCGGTGTCGTAATCGAAGACCCATATTTTTTGCACGTCCGGATGTGAGTCCGAGAGGTACATGAGAGTGCCGTCAGGGCTGAAAGCCAGGCCGTTGGGCACGGTCAGGCCGCTTATCTGTGCCTTGAGCGGTTCGCTTTGTCCGGCGGTGTAGCGGTACAGAGCGCCCACCGGCAGCCCTGCGGCCATGTCCAAGTGCATGGTGCCTGCCCAGAAACGGCCTTGACGGTCACAGCGGCCATCATTGAAACGCATGTGCGGTTGTGCATGAGCGGCACCGCACAGCAGGCGTGTTTCGAGGCGGCCATTGACTTGCGGGGCAAGGGCGAACACACCGCTCTGCATGCCGCCAATCCAGCTGCCATCACTGCTTCTGGCGATGCAGGCCAGCATTTCGTCAGCTTCCCAGCTTTGGGTATTGCCGTCGACGAGGTTCCAGCGATGCAGACGTCGGGCAGGAATATCGACCCAGTAAAGCGCCTGTTCGGCGGTACTCCATACCGGGCTTTCGCCGGTGGCATTGCGTGCATCGAGAATGAGCTCAGCAGTCATGGCGACTCGATCCTTGTTCATTTTTATTGTTATGAGCGCCGGGGTTTACTCGTCCCCGAACGGGCCGGCGGCCACGAAGGCACCGCCTTGATAAATCATGCTCGGGTCATCGGCAGCCGGCATTGGCTGCGCTTCGACCTTGGCGCGGAACACTTCTGAAGAGTCTTTTGGCTCAAAGCCCAAATGCGCGGCAAAGCGATTGTCCCACCACAGCTTGAGATTGTTCGAGGCGCCATAGACGACGGTGTGGCCGACATTCGGGGTGTACAGTGAGCGTTCGATCAATTGCGTGAGGTCGGCAAAAC
Source organism: Pseudomonas sp. TMW22091 (assembly GCF_022496705.1). Taxonomy (NCBI): domain Bacteria; kingdom Pseudomonadati; phylum Pseudomonadota; class Gammaproteobacteria; order Pseudomonadales; family Pseudomonadaceae; genus Pseudomonas; species Pseudomonas sp. TMW22091. The sequence continues at coordinate 135,231 of NZ_SCFI01000004.1, read as the reverse complement.
TGAGCCAGGTGCTCATCATTCTGCGGTTTTGTGGTTCCGGGAATGAGGAGCCGATGCGGATACTGACGGTTTCGATTCCGTAGCGATCAAAATAGAAAGTCGCCATGTCTTCGCCGTAGGACTTGGATAAGCCGTAATAACCATCCGGGCGGCGAGGGGAGTGGGCGTCAAGGGTCTCACTCTGCTTGTAAAAACCAATGACATGGTTGGAGCTGGCGAAAATCACGCGCTTAACGCCATGACGGCGTGCGGCTTCGTAAACATGGAACACGCCGGAAATGTTCGGCCCCAGAATTTCTTCAAAGGGGCGTTCTACAGAAACACCGCCAAAATGCAGGATGGCGTCGACGCCTTCTACGAGTTGATGAACCGCCTGCTTATCGGAAAGATCGCATAGGAAGACTTCTTCACTGCTGTCAATGGCGGGAGCCATCGGGGCAATGTCAGAGAGTCGCAAGGTCTTGGCGTAAGGCTTGAGGCTTTCGCGTAGAACCTTCCCCAAGCCACCGGCGGCACCGGTGAGAAGAAGGCGATTGAAGGGGGTTTGGACAGTACGGGTGGTTGTCATCAAATATCCCTGTATTTCTTATTAGTGTCATCTGTTGTCGTATGACTTGGGTGGATTATTCGCAGCCATTACAACGCTTGTCAATAGAGCTCCTGACCCTGACCCTCTCCCGAAGGGAGAGGGGACTGAAGGCAAAAGCAGATTTGCAATACGCCTTCAATCGGCTCCCTCTCCCTCGGGAGAGGGTTGGGGTGAGGGGCAGGCCCAACTCAAATCCAGGGCCTTACATCAACGACAACGGATAGCTGATAAAGATGCGGTTTTCATCGAACTCATTGGTGCTGTAGTCGCGACGTATGGACGCGTTACGCCAGCGTACGTTGAGGTCTTTGAAGGTGCCGCTTTGAATGGTGTAAGCCAGCTCCGACTCACGCCCCCATTCCTTACCGTCCGTAATAACGCCGGTATGGATGTTATCGCCGCTGATGTAGCGGTTCATCATGGTCAGGCCCGGCACACCGAGCACGGCGAAGTCCAGGTCATGGCGCAGCTGCCAGGAGCGTTCCTTGGCATTGTCGTAGCTGGAGTTGTAACTATCGTTGGCCAGCGTGCCCCCGCTGGTGCCATTGACGCGGAACCAGGCATCATCGCCGCTGACTTTTTGCAGGCCCAGGTACAGCGTGTTGCCTTTGTACCGGGCGGACAGCAGGGCGTAAGCGGTTTTGTTGTCCAGGTCACCGGCCAATTTGCTGCCGTCTTCCTTGCCCCAGAAATAACCGAGGTTGGCCCCCAGAGTCACATCGCCCATGGGTTGGCTGTGCAACAGGTTAATAAACTGCTGCTGGTAAATGTCTTCGAGCTGCGCATACCACAGTCCGACTTGGGTGCGTTTCTCGTTGAAGCTGTAATCACCGCCAGCAAAGTTGAAGCGATCAGAGGTAAAGGCACCTTTGCCGTTGAGCGACATGTCTTCCATGCTCGCATCGTTGCGCGGGCTGTTGGCCCGGAACTGGCCGCCGTAAAGGTTCAGGCCGGCAATTTCTTTAGAAGTAATCTGGCCACCACGAAAGGTTTGCGGCAATGAACGCCCGTCGTCCGAACGCAAAATAGGCAGCACTGGCATCCACTCGCCGATTTTCAGCTCGGTGTTGGAAATTCTGGCTTTGCCTGCAACACCCAATCGACCGAAGTTGTCGGCGGGTTCGCCATTATCGTGGGTCGGTAAAAGCTGAGTACCGGCAGTGCCTTTACCGCCATCGAGCTTTTGCGAATACAGTCCCAGAACATCCACGCCGAAACCGACAGTTCCTTGGGTAAATCCGGATTTGACGTCGAGAATGAAGTTTTGAGTCCATTCCTCGGCTTTGCTTTGTGGATGATCGGGGTTGGTGAAGTTCCGGTTGATATAGGCGTTGCGTAAATTCAGTGTGGCTTTGGTATCGTCAAGAAACCCTTCGGCCATCCCGGTGATAGGCAGGGCCAGAGCCATGCTGCCCAGCCCGATCAAAGCCAGAGAGCGTGTGTGCGGCGAGAGTGTTGAGCGTGCGAGACGGGTGCGCGAGCGGGTGGCCGTGAGCATGAGTGAATTCCTTGACTATTATTATTTTTGTCATCTGTTGTCGTACAACAGTGGCGGGATTATTTTCCGTTTACAGCGGCTTGTCAATGCAATATGCCACTACGCTTTGCGCGACAAATATAGGAATAATCGCGGCACACCACGCTTTATCCAGAAAAGAGGGCACTCGTCTGTATATTGGCTGACTAAGCTTCGGTTATCCCCTTACACGCGCTTTCAAGACATGGACGCATATGAACGAAACGAGCCTTCAACGAAAAACCCTGCTTCTGTTGCTGGCCTTAGTCACAATTGCCTTTATCTGGATATTGTTGCCGTTTTACGGAGCGATTTTTTGGGCTGTTGCGCTGGGGATTCTATTCGCGCCGTTGCAACGCAAGATGCTGCTCAAGCTCAGGGGCCGGCGCAATCTGGCCACCTTCACCACACTGGGTGCCTGTACGGTGATTGCGATCATCCCGGTGGTGCTCACCACCGGCTTGCTGGTGCAGGAGGTGGCACTCCTCTACAAGGATGTGGAAAGCGGCAAGATCAACGTTGCCAGCTACGTCATGCAATTCAAGGACATTTTGCCCTTCAGTGTGCAGGAATGGCTGGACCGCTTAGGCCTGGGCAGTATCGACGGGCTGAGCGAGAAAGTCGCCAAAGGCGCGCTGGAAGGCAGTCAGTTTTTCGCCACACAAGTCTTCAGCTTTGGCCAGAGTACCTTCGATCTGGTGGTGAGCTTTTTCATCATGTTGTACCTGCTGTATTTCTTTATCCGCGATGGTCAGCAGATGGTTCGCATGATTCGCAACGCGGTGCCCCTGGCCGAACAGCAAAAGCGTTTGCTGCAACTGAAACTGCGCCGTGTGGTGCGTGCTTCGGTCAAAGGCAACCTGGCGGTGGCGATCACTCAAGGCGCATTGGGCGGGATCATTTTCTGGATTCTGGGCATACACAGTGCGCTGTTCTGGGCGGTACTGATGATGTTTCTGTCGTTACTGCCGGCCGTGGGTGCAGGGATTGTATGGGCGCCAGTGGCGGTCTACTTTCTGGTCACGGGGGCCATCTGGGAAGGCGTCGTGCTGGCGCTCTACGGGGTGTTTGTCATTGGCATGGTCGACAACGTACTGCGCCCGATCCTGGTCGGCAAAGACACCAAGATGCCAGACTTTCTGATTCTGATTTCAACCCTGGGCGGCATGGCGATTTTCGGCCTGAACGGGTTTGTGATCGGCCCGTTGATCGCCGCCCTGTTCCTGTCGAGTTGGGGGTTGTTCAGCGGCACCCGCCGAAAAGTGCGGCTGCCCGCTGACATTCAAACCGAGGATTAACGAAAGCTGTAGGAAACTCCGACGTAGGCACCCCGGCCTTCGCCGGGGGTTGAGCGCGCTGCGTCCAGCCCTTTGTCGTCATAGCCGGGGGTGACCGTGGCGGCGTAATGTTCATTACTCAGATTGCGCAGGTCGAGCCAGGTGTGCCAATCCTGCTTGGGTGAGGCATAGCCCAGTGTTGCCCCCCACAGCATGTAGGACGAGGTGTAAAACGTGTTGGCATAATCCACTGCCATGCGTGAGGCCACTTGTGTATTGACCCCGGCGTAGAAACCTCGAGGGTGGTCGTAGCGCATCTCAGCCTGGTAGTAATGCTGCGGGATACCCGGCAATTTGTTGTCGCCAAAGCGCTCATCATCTCGGTAATGAAAGTCGCTAAACGTGTAAGCCTGACGCAACGACACCTTGCCCGCCGCTTCGCCTTGCCACAACACGCTGTTCAAGCCTGCTTCAATGCCTTGATGCACCGTGGGGCTGGCATTGGACTCTCCGACAACAGGGCTTTGTGTGGCGGTAGCAGCCTGGGTTTCGACACTGAGCAATTCATGGCGAATGGCTGAGTAATACCAGGCCAGATCCCATTGCCCGATCCAGGCATCGCCGCGAGTGCCCAGCTCCAACGTGGTTGCGGTTTGATTGTCCAGCGACACGGGGGTGCTTTGACGGCCTGTTGCCGGGCCGCTGCCAGTCGGGAAGGTAAACGGCGAACCCCATATCATCGACCACGGGTGAGGCGGTTCAACCGAGCGACTGAGATTGCCGTATACCTGCAGGTGCGGGTTGAACTCATAGCGAAGGCCGAGCCGTGGTGCGTAGTCCCAGTCGTGCTGACTGACCTTGCCGCCACTGTCGGGGTAACTCACATCACTTTCGCGGCGGGTATAGATAAGTGCCATTCCCGTTGTAAGCCATAGGTCTGGCATCAACTCCAGATCATTGCTGGCATGCAGAACCGTGTCCGAACCTTGATAACTGAAATCACGGATTTTGGTGCCAGGTGCATATCCAGCCGTGTTACCCAGGGGAATGCGCACATACTCCGACGCGCCACTGTTGGGCAGATGCTTGGTTGAGCGCAGTCCTACCGTGGTTTTGCTTTCAAGTCCGAACAGCGTGTCGCGCCGCTTATAATTCAACGTACCGCTGACATCGGTGTAAGCGACCTTCAAGCGGTTCGGCCCTTCGCGCAGGTCCATCGGGTAATCGTGATAGACGAGGCCGACTTCCAGCTGCGAGTCATCATCCAGATACATCGTGGTCTTGTTGCCCAACCATGTACTGCCCGGCTGCGGGCGGTTGTAATCCCCTGCGACGTAGGCAGGGTTGGCGGCACGCGGGTGGTGTTTGATGTTGTCTTTGGTCACGCGCCCGGCCAGTTGATTGTCGGTTTCGCGATAACGCAGGTAAAAGCGGGTTTCAAGTTGCGGATTGAAGCGATAGCCGACATTGGCTGCAATGCCTTTACTGCTGCCAGCGGTGTGATTCTGATAACCGTCGGTGTCGGAATCGGTCAACGATACGTAGTAATCGAGATCCCCGAGCACCTGTCCGGAACTGATCTGGCGTTTTTGATAGCCGTAGCTGCCTGCTTCGTAGCGCACTTGCAGCGGTGCGGCATCGTAGCCGGTATGGGTGACGTAATTGATGGAACCGCCCAGCGCTAAAGCACCCGTGTCAAAACCATTGGCACCGCGTAGTACCTCCGCGCGACTGAGCCACAATGGCTCGAACAGCTCATAAGGCGTGCCCCCTGGCCCGGTGAGCGGCAACCCGTCGAACATCACGTATAAACCGGAGCCATGAGCGCTTGGCGCGCGGTTGATGCCCGAGCCTCGCACCGACACCTTGGCCCCGTCATTACCGGCCGACTGCGCATAAATACCCGGCTGGTACGCCAGCACATCGGTATTGCTGGCGGTGCGCCCATTTTCGACGCGGCTCAAGTCAATCACGTTGCTGGCGCCGGGGACTTCTTCGAGCGCACTCCGAGCGGCTTCCAGCTCGCTGCTTTCTTCGCTGCGCACCTGTACTTCACCCAGCTCAAGGGTATTGCCATAGACGGGGGCGGCGCATATGAGCGCCAAGGGTAGAAGCGAAGAAAGGGCGGGGCGCATTGGCTGACAGTTCCACAACGATGGGCGGGCGGCGCGCAAGCCTATACAAGCGCTCTATGGCTGGCAACCTCGCATACTCACGGTTAAGGACGTTATTTAATCGAGTTGAAGTAATCAGCCAGCAAGGTGATGTGTTGATCTTCGATCTCCGTCATTACCCGATTCATGGGTGTTCCTTGTCGAGTTGCGGACTTGTATACCTGTATGTTTATTTCAAGGAAAAATTTAGGCCGACGCTTTAAAGACGGGTTATTGCCTATTTTGGCACCTTGTCCTTAAGCGCCATGGCAATTGACACAACCACTACTCAGGATTTTGGGTCTGTGGAAGGTACGTGGTAGTCTGGTTGTTTCTAATGTTATGGTGAGTGACTTCACTGTCTAAAAAGTTACTGAGCGCTTGCACAATAGGCGGTTCTTTGTCGCGCTCTACATAAGATGACACTACATAAGTAACAGCGATACCAAACGTCGCGTCAGTCTTTAGGAGTAGACCCCGCGCGTTCCATAAGTGCTCAAGTGGAGACATGCTCAAGAACGTATAAAGTGGGTCGTCAGCACCGGGTGATCTGATCATCTCGATAGTTATTACGTTATTGGCACCCTTTGTAATCTTAGACCCTTTGCCCAGAAAGGTTTCAAACGTAAGTTCAGCTTTATTAATTTCACCCGACGCTAAACTGAACTTACCAATCTTACCTTGGACCATCTTCTGTTTCAGAGTTTCAGCGGTAATAATACCATTGGATCTTGGTAAACTTGAGTCAACCTCATCAAGACGGTGCGCAGCAAACTTACCGTTGCCCAGGCTGAACAAAACATGGTGATGAAGATCACCATCAGATATCACTACGACCTGCGAAGCTGGGACCGAACTCAGTTGTTCTCCAGTGGTAATGGGTTTAGGCTTATTCAAAAGTCGAGAAATATATTTGCTTTTGCTGTCTGCGCTCCTTTTGGTAAGGGTATCTGATAGTGCCTTGAATAGAACAGACTCTTCCGTTGTAAGGTTGGCCATGGAAGATGCAGTGTCAGTCACGTAGGCTGGGCTGATCAATGTTTTAAACCACGTGGGCTCGGTCAAGTTGATGGTGGAGTTCGCGTTATAGCCGCTGAGGCTTGGCGGGGTGAGCGGATTAAAACGATGACTTGCCAGCGTGGGACTTGAAGTGTCCAGATATTTGATCATTAGATCGCCATCGAAAGATCTGTATTTTTCAAGCCATTGGGCTTCTGTCAGAATAAAGGGATCATCAATTGCAGCGATATTTAGGTTGCCTAGTCGCCTCGCTGTCAGATCAAATACATAGCGCTGGCCATCTTTCTCACCTGTTATAACGATGTGACGCATGTAAGTGTGTTGGTCGCTTTCGCTCCAAAAATAGACAACACGATATTGGATATCAGTCATGCCAACATCTGATTTTGACAAGCGAGCTCCCACGTTCTGTAGAAAATTTCTACTGACTGTTCCAAAAGGGGGGTCCATGGCAAGCTTTATTGCTGGCTCGACTTTTAGTTTGTCGAGCATAGTTGCCATGGAAGATTTCAAAGGGTCATCAAGGTCAGTCACGACAGAAGTGCTGAGGGGAATAGGCGTTTCAGTAGTAGGTAACTGGGTATCAGTAGCTTGTCTTGTCAAGGGTGGCATTGATTCTGTATCGTTTGCTGCGCTAAGGGTTGTGTTGTTAAGGTTAACGTCTGGCGTCTCGACCTCGGTGACTATTTTGATAGGTGTATTACTGCTCTTAAGTGTCCAACCATTCTCGGAATGAGTTAAGATATCAGCGTCGGATAAGTCTATCGTTACCCAACTATCAGATTGTTCAGGATTAATCAGTGTGTTGTTGATCCCTGCTACTTTTCCTTCGCCCAAGTTGATGCCCGTAAAGATAACATTGTTATCTGCATCGCGTATGCTCATTCGGCTACCTGGTGTCATGTCAATAAATTGGGTAGCATTTTCTATTTTTTTACTTGAACGACTCAGGAATGTATCCGCAGATACCCCTTGCGCAGCTGCCACCTCAGGCGTGATGACGCCTGTCTCTACTTGAAGATTCAATACCGCACCTTGACGGCTAGTGCTCCCTGGGGAGATACGGTTTTTAAATGAAGCATCCGCCGCGCCATGTTTGGCCGATAAAACTGATTTTTGCTTCGGTGTCAGCTTCCTGGCAGCGACTCTTTCTTTTGCTAATTTAGAAGCCTTATTGTAAATATTGGACAGTCGAGTGGAGGTATTGCCTACCGTATTAATTAATACTTTACGGCCCATCCACACTTCGGGAAGTACACCTAACGCTAACAGTATTCGGCCAGTTTCGATACTTTCTTCAGACGATTTATAACTGTCTCCCTGATCGGTATTCGCCATATTTATACGCTCAACAACTTCGCCAGCTGCGGCAAAGCCTAAACCAAAAAAAATCCCCAAAAGGGTCTGTGGAACAGTGGGGACTCCTAATAACAGGATTAAAGTGGCAAACTCGGCGAATTGTAGTATCGATTTTGTGTAGGCAATTTTCCGGTCAAATGCTTGCTCACTTGTCGTGTACACAAAACCATTCAAATTGCTTTTCATTTGTTCGATTTTTGCAGACCATAAGGCTGTTTCCCAATCCGAGGTTTCGCCTATCCCTATCCTCGGGTCTGTTGGGTAGTCTTCAATATGGGCTAGCCCAATTGATTGCTTAGGACTGTGTTTGTCAGATGCCTTAGCCGCCAAGACGTCATACACTGAAAGATGTGGGCGAATAAATTGCCACATTGATTTGTTTTCGTCATTTTTCATGTAAATAAAACTGGTGTTGTGCTCATAAGAGACAAGCAGCATTTTATCTTCAGTCCCGTAGGCAATCACCCCTGGTAAGATTTTGCCGATAAACTTGAAGGGTTGCGGGTCTAAAAATCCATGCCATGCAAGTTTAGACATTCGGTGTTTCTCAGAACTGGATGGACCCGCCATATTCGCCAGTAAAATGGCAGACGTTTGTTGTTTTGCATGTGCGCCATATTTAATTTTTGCTTCTTCGTTATCTTTCAAGGCTCCCAAGTCTGATGAAAATTTCTGCGCAATACCATCACGGATGCCACCGTTTTTGAGTGCTGCTACCACGCTTCCGGGTGTCCCTTCTTGATTGGGAATAATGTTATGCACTCGCGTTGATCCCACTGTGAATGTACTTTCTTCACGCCACGGCGTACCCAAGGCAACATCTGTTAGGCTATGAGTTTTTGAGGCCTGTGCAAAGTTAGCACCGCCGTTACCGTATGGACCAACGGGACCTCTCATCTCAGTGTTTACAGTAAACGAGTCGCTGAGTTTAACCTTCGCCGCATCCTCAGCACCGACTTTATGTGCAATGACAGTCTTCACTGTATTGCCGATATAGCTTTTTATTGATTCATCATCTTTGTCAACTGGTTTGCTTTGGCGTGCGGTCATGTCCAAGATTTCATTGCTACTCAACGTCATGGAACTATTATTTTCTAACGGATCAGCAACCCTGTCTGATAGAGAGTTTTTGAGGCGATATGCCTGTAGCTTAGATCTATATTTAGTATAAATTTTATAGGCGCGATTGGTATTTCTGGTGGAGTTACCGTGGTTGCCCCTAAGACGACGCTCCAAATCTGCTTGCACTTTCAATAAGCCTGCAAGTGTATTACCAGCAGTTCTTGCATGTTTGGAACTTGCGCCTTTCATGGCCTCTTTGAGCTTTTTCAGTTCCGACTGGACTTTTTTCAATTTTTTTCCGTGTTTCGACCTTAGCGCTTGTAATCTGAGGCCCTCTTTAATATGAGTTATATAGGCTGACCGGAGATCAACCAATTCACGCTGTTCTTGCGCCTTGGGTTCCAGATTTTTGATTTTAACTTCAAGGTCCTTAATATCGTTATTATTTTTATGTATGTTCTTCTGAAAATTAGCATTGTCGGCTTTGAGTCTTCTGGTTGTATTTCTGCGTTCGATCACTTTTTTTCTGGGTAAGTATGTGTGTCCTTGCGCATAGTCAGCAGGGCCTTCCGTGTACCTAATGCGTGCTGATGTTGCGTCATTAGCATTTATTTTTGAGCGAAGTTGTAGGTTATTTTGTTTTAGTGCTTGTATTGATCGTTTAAGCCGCTCCTGTTCTTCGTACTCAGGGAATTCGACGGTTTCCTGGTTTTGCAGAGGCGGAGCAGGGTTTACGAGTGCCGGAACTGTATTTTCAGCCGGCTCTGTCCCCACTCCATAGGCGGGTTCATCTCCTTGAGGTAGTTCGTCATTCATATTCAAGGGTTGAGCATTCGGTGGAGCTATAGATGCAGCGGGGTGACTTATAAGGGGCGGTTTAATTGACCCCTGATCTTTAGTCTTAACCGCTGTTGAAATCGGAGCGCTGTCCCTTAAAGGAACTGATTTAGTAGCTTCGGCGGCTTCTTGGAGTTTTCGAATTTCTGTTTTTAGTGCGCTCACAGCCTCTTTACGATTTGCGCTGTATTTGAGAAACGGTTGTTCCAGGCCAGCGAACACAATATCTCCCATTGCCCTTTTTTTTACGCGCTCTAAGAACTTACTTCGGTTTTCACCGCCTTTGTACAGCCCGTGCAAGAAAAATGCCCCCGCCAGCGCAGTATTAATCCCGCGGGGCAATACACTGGTTACAATCCTGAAAGCCAACTTTTGAACCTCACGTCCTACAAAGTCTTCAATCGCTAACGTCGGATCTTGACCTGGGCGGGTTCCTTTTTTAAGTTTTCGAATGCCCCACATTATAATCAGCGGGGCAAAAATAATTTTAAAGTAACGTAAGCGTGGCCAAAGATAGTTCTTTCTTGGGCTTATCGACGTTAGTCTATCCAGTGCTTCATGCCCGTTTTTAAGACAACCGGCCATTGCTCCGACGATAGAATTATAAGCGACCTTTTTTTCACCCCACTGATGCAGGTAATCGGATATCTTGGGGAATTGGGCCAGGACTTGTTCTATTGTTTCTGGCCAGTAGAGGGAATCGTTTTCAGCATCGTGTAGGGCTAGATCCATCCATTTACCCAAGACAACGGCATCCGGGTCCTTATCTGAGGTAAAATTGCCTTGCAGACGCCGTAGCATTTTATCAACAGCCTCATCAACCTCCTTATGCTTGTCAGGGTTATCAGGATAATCTTTTAGATAGGCTTTCTTTTCCTCAGTGATAACTTGGCCAATATCTTTGGCCAATATTCCTAAGCAGGAATAATTATTCAGGGGGGCGCCAGTCAGGTCTGTGGTGGCTAGCTTGATTCTATCTTTGACCCTGGCGGCCAGTTGTAAAACTTTCCGACATGTCAGCACTATATATTCAGCGTCAAAACGGCTTGTATCAATAGGGTAGGTTATATTTTTCAATTTAGCGGTTGCAGTCATTAATTCAACGACGGCTGGGCGCAGTGAATCTTCCAATCTCAAGAGTCTGGCTTTTCCTTCTGGATGCCTGCTGGCAGGGATGAATGAAATTGTCTTTTTCAAATCAGCAGTAACTGCGTCTTCCGAAGCATTTGTTTCAACTAACGCTGCGATTTTGTGGGCGTTTGAAATCGCATTATTGAGTGAGTCGGTTGCCTCTTTGCGGTCTTTGATTTTATTGCTAAGTTTGATGGATTCCTTTGTCTGGTCAGCGTACATAGTTCCTAAAACATGTTGCAATGCCTGGCTAACGGCGTGTTTCAATTTATCGTCTTCTTCAAAAAAGGGTTCAGGCTGTCCGTTGACTTGCGCATCAGCACTGGTGATAGGTTGTCCAAACACACCTTTTCTAGATGAGCTATTTTTCTCTGCCAGTGACGCTATATTCAGTAAGTTAGTCGTGACCTCTTGAATGCTTTGCGTAGCGTTTAACATGCCCAGTGGCGCTGCGCTTATTAATGCATACATTCTAAGAAGGTCGTCATCACTGGCGTCTGACTTATTGGTTGGCGTATGCACGTTCAATGCGATACGTGATTTTCGGAAGACTGTTTTCACAAGCGGGGTAAAATAGGCAATTGTATTGTTTGCAAGCCGATCAAATGAAGTTGATGCCCTAATTAATATCTCTATAGGTTCATCTGCCAACTCAGTCCCAAAATGACGAATTCCTTTCTTGACGCTCTCAATGCTGTTATGGATTTTAATACCCGTTGGCTCATAAGGTTTGACTTTTCTTTTAATTGACTTTAATTCAGTAACCGTCGCCAACAATGCAATTTTAGAATGCTGAAATACCTGCAGCAGATCTGAGTGTACATCGTCCGGTTTGGCTGTTTTTTTTACAAGCGTGGGGGCGTTGGCTGAGAATGGAACCACCTCTCTGCCAACGTACAAATAGTTATCTAACGTTTTTATTTGCTCTTTCATTGGTGAGTAAGCAGTCTTTGCCAAGCTCGCCATGTGATGTCTCAGGTCTTCGAATTTCAGTTCTAAAATCGTTTGTGCAAAACTTTTTGTTGCGATAGATGCGCTGTTATATACAGCTTCTACATAAGTCTCTGCTGCTTTTTTATCCTCGGGCGAGAGGCTATTTTGTGTGTCTGATGTTAATAGGTATTCGGCAGTTAACTGGAAGATTTCTTGGGTGGCCGTGTCTTTAAATTGTTGCCAATACTGAGGGTTGTTTAAGCTCATGATTTGATTAATGTCAGCCGATGCTTGAGCTAACCAACCCCCCACTGTATTCAGCTGTTCTATCAACCTTGAGTACTCAGGCGCTGCCAGTTTTTCCCATTGGGCATTCGTTATTGTTGTTATTTCTTTTATGGCCACCGCTATCAGGCGCAGCGCAGCGGAGTCAGACGTGTAAATAGACTGCTCAGCGATAAGTTTTTCTAACTGTTTTATTTGTTGGCGATCTAATTGTGGCCTGTTTTTGCCGCGCTTTTCGAATTCCGTCCACTTATCTATTTGGGCATTAACTTTCTTCTGGAGAACCGCTTCAAATCCCGTCTGAGGTACTTCGGACTCATCACCTTCTGCCAGTGAATCCAGTAGCGTCTCATTAACCCCCAGCTCACTTAAAGTAGCTGTTGCAAGCTCCTCCTTCGCGATTGCGTCGTCGTGATTGTCTGTTCGATCCGTAGCTGACCGGCTAGCCGCCTTCAAGTGGGGGACGGCTAAAATTAGGTTTTGTGGCGAAACACCCGTATATGACGCCTGAGCTAAAGACGTTTGTGGAAATGCCTGCATGCCAACTGGGGCATTGTGAGGCTCAATTACCGCTTGACTGATCTTGGACTTCTCAGCAGCCGTTCGACTTGGTGTATCACTTGTCTGGCTCGGCATTGATGCTCACCCATATTTGGACGAGGGGATCTTTGAGGAAATCTCTTACGCTATGAGTTAACAGTAGCTGACAGGTGTGATCGCGAGAGTGAACCGTTCACCTCAGGTATACCGGCTGTCTTAAATCAATAAAAAACCCCGTGAAGGCCAGGCCTTCACGGGGTTTTTGTACAACCTGTGGAAATTAGCCAAGCAGGCCCAAGGTCGCGCGCTGTACCAGTTCCAGCATCGGTTGCGGGTATACACCCAGCACGAATACCAGTACCGACACGGCCAGCAGCATCACGCCGCCTGCTTTCTGCTCCCAGTTCAGCGGAGCATCGTGGCGATGCAGTTTTGGCTCGACCAGATACAAGGTCACCATCACACGCAGGTAGTAGAACACGCCGATGGCGCTGCCCAGAATCAGCGAGCCGACCAGCCACCATTGGTGAGCTTCAACGCCGGTGGCGATGATGTAGAACTTGCCGATAAAACCAGCGGTCAGCGGGATGCCGGCCAGCGACAGCATCATCACGGTTAGTACCGCAGTCATGTACGGACGACGCCAGAACAGGCCGCGGTATTCGTACAGGGCGTCTGCATCACGGCCTTTGTACGGCGAGGACATCATGGTAATGACACCGAAGGCACCCAGGCTGGTAAGCACGTAGGTGATCAGGTAAACACCGATGGCTTCCATGGCCATGCCTTTGCTCGCGATCAAAGCAATGACCAGGTAGCCAAAGTGAGCAATGGAGGAGTAACCCAGCAGACGCTTAAGGTTGGTTTGGGTCAGGGCCAGCAGGTTACCGAACAGGATCGAGGCAATCGCGATCACGGTCAGTACGTCGCTCATCACGCCGGTAGTCGCGGCAGGCGAAATCTGGAACAAACGCACCATCACCGCAAACACAGCAACTTTGGAGGCGGTCGCCAGAAAGGCAGCCACAGGCGCCGGAGAACCTTCGTACACGTCCGGCGTCCACAGATGGAACGGCACCAGCGACAGTTTGAACGCCAGACCCACCAGCATCATGCCCAGACCCAGCTGTGCAATGGCGCTAGGCGCGCCTGTCGCTGCCAGTGCGTGACCGATGCCGCTGAAGCTCAGGCTGCCGGCTTCGGCGTACAACAGCGCCATACCGAACAACAGGAACGCAGAGCCCGCCGCCGACAGCACCATGTACTTGATGCCAGCTTCCAGGGAGCGCTTGTTGAAGAAGGCATAGGCCACCAGACCGTAAACCGGCACCGAGAGCAGCTCCAGGCCGATAAACAAACCGGCGAGGTGTTGCGCGCTGACCAGAACGATACCGCCCGTGGCGGCCAGCAGGATCAGCAGGTAAAGCTCTTCGCGGTTGCCCGGATACCCAGTGCCGCCTTCACCCAGATAAGCATGGGCAAGGGTGACGCAGGCCAGTGTGGAGACCAAAATCAGCCCGATGTACAGGTAGGCGAAGTTGTCCATCATCAACAGCGGAGTCACCGCTAATGGTGCCACTTTCAACGCCGGGAAGATCGACAGCAGGGCCAGGTTGAGACCCGCCACCGAAAGCAGGAAGGTCTGTGAGTGGTTGCGGCGCCACGCGATTGCCAGCATCACCACAACAACGGTGAGGCTGGTAATCAGCAGTGGAGCAAGCGCGATAAAGTGTTGGATCGTAAATTCCATAGCGCTCTTACCGGGCCGAAGCGAGTTGAGTGAAGGCGGTGCCGATCCATTGCTGCACGCCATTCATAGTGGCAGCCGAAGTATCGAGGAACGGTTGTGGGTACACGCCGATGAAAATCAGCAGTACCGCCAGACCGAGCACCATGATCAGTTCACGTGCATCCATGCCGGCCAGTACTGCGTCGGACTTGGACGGGCCAAAGTAGGCACGGTGAATCATGATCAGCGAGTAGACCGAACCAAATACCAGGCCGGTTGTTGCAATCGCCGTGACCCAAGGGAAGCTGGCAAACGAGCCCATCAGAATCAGGAACTCACCCACGAAGTTACCGGTACCCGGCAAGCCCAGTGATGCGGCGGCGAAGAACAGGCTAATGGCTGGCAGGTAAGCAATCTTCGACCATAAGCCGCCCATTTCACGCATGTCACGGGTATGCAAGCGCTCGTACAACTGGCCGCTGAGGATAAACAGAGCGGCAGCCGAAACACCGTGAGCGAGCATCTGGATAACGGCCCCTTGCAAGGCCAGCAGGCTACCGGAGTAGATGCCGATCAGGACGAAGCCCATGTGCGAAACGCTGGAGAACGCGATCAAACGCTTGATATCGGTTTGGGCGAAGGCCAGGAACGCGCCGTAGAAAATCCCGATCAGACCCAGGGTCATGGCAATCGGCGCAAACTCGGCCGAGGCATTCGGGAACAACGGCAGGGCGAAACGCAGCAGACCATAGGCAGCGGTTTTCAACAGGATACCGGCCAGATCGACCGAACCCGCGGTCGGTGCCTGGGCGTGAGCGTCAGGCAACCACGAATGGAAAGGTACGACCGGCAGCTTCACGGCAAAGGCAATGAAGAAGCCGAGCATCAGGATGTACTCGGTAGTGAGCGACATCTTGGTTTTCAGCAACTCGGCATAGCTGAATGTCAGCACGCCGGTGTCATTGAAGTGCACCAGCACCAGACCGAGGATCGCCACCAGCATGATCAGGCCGGATGCCTGAGTGAAGATGAAGAACTTGGTCGCGGCGTAGATACGCGTTTTTTTGCCGTCCGACGAGCTGTGACCCCAGAGCGCGATGAGGAAGTACATCGGCACCAGCATCATTTCCCAGAAGAAGAAGAACATGAACAGGTCGATGGCGAGGAACACGCCAACCACGCCGCCCAGGATCCACATCAGGTTCAGGTGGAAGAAGCCCACGTGACGCTGAATTTCTTTCCAGGAACACAAGACCGACAACACACCCAGCAAGCCGGTGAGCAGGATCATCAGCAGCGACAGGCCGTCCAGCGCCAGGTGCACACTGATGCCAAAGCGCTCAATCCAGACGTGCTTGAACTCAAGTGCCCAGGCCGGATCGGCGCCGGGGTTCGGCGCCAGATGGTAATCCCCGTGCGCCCATAGCCAAAGGCCAAGGGCAAGTTCGAGGGACATGGTCAGCAACGCAATCCAGCGTGGCAGGGTAGGGCCGAAGCGCTCACCCAGCCAGCACAGCAGGCCGCCGATAAAGGGGATCAGGATTAGCCAAGGCAGAATCATGACGGGCTCAATTCCTTTCGCAATGTCGAAGGTTCATATCAGACCGCTACCAGTACGATGGCGCCCATGACCAGTACAGCACCGGCGGCCATGGAAGCAGCGTACCAACGCAGTTGACCGGTTTCGCTGCGGCTCAGGGCGTTATGCCCGGCCTTGGCCACTTTGGGTATCAAACCGATGGTCTGATCCAGAGGGTCTTTACGCAGTACACGGCAGATCAACAGATACGGTTTGACGAACAGTTTGTCGTACAGCCAGTCGAAGCCCCATGCGGCGAACCACCAGGCCGTGAGGAAGCGGCCGATGCCACTGTTGGCGACGGCGTTCACGAAGCGGCGTTTGCCCAGATACAGCAGGCCTGCCAGCAGGATACCGGCCAGCGCGATGGCACCCGAGGCGATTTCCAGACTGTGCTGTGCTTCGCCGCCGGCATGGCCCACGCTTTGTGGCAATACGCCCGCCAAGGGTGGTGTGATCATGGCGCCTATAAAGGTCGACAGGACAATCAGCACGCTCAGTGGCAGCCAGTAGGTAACGCCGTGACCCGGGTGCGCTTCAGTCTTGGCTTCACCGTGGAAAGTGATGAAGATCAGGCGGAAGGTGTACAGCGAGGTCATGAACGCGCCGACAAGGCCCGCGTACAACAGTTCGGTGTTGCCGCTGGCGAAGGCTTCCCAAAGAATTTCGTCCTTGGAGTAGAAACCTGCTGTCAGCAATGGCAGGGCAGACAGCGCCGCGCCGCCGACGATAAAGCTGGCGTAGGCCAATGGCAGTTTCTTCCACAGGCCGCCCATCTTGAAGATGTTCTGCTCGTGGTGGCAGGCAACAATCACCGCACCGGAGGCAAGGAACAGCAGGGCCTTGAAGAAGGCGTGGGTCATCAGGTGGAAAATGGCTCCGTCCCATGCACCCACACCCAGCGCCAGGAACATGTAGCCGATCTGGCTCATGGTCGAGTAGGCGAGGATACGTTTGATGTCGGTTTGCACCAGTGCGGCAAAACCGGCCAGTACCAGCGTGACACCGCCGACGATGCCCACCAGGTGCAGCACTTCAGGTGCCAGGGAGAACAGACCGTGGGTACGGGCAATCAGGTAGACACCGGCGGTTACCATGGTTGCGGCGTGAATCAATGCCGACACCGGGGTAGGGCCTGCCATCGCATCAGCCAACCAGGTTTGCAGGGGCAGTTGAGCCGATTTACCAACCGCACCGCCCAGTAGCATCAGGGTTGCCAGCACGATCCAGAAATCACCGGCCTGAAACTTCTGCGGCGCCAGCACCAGCAGCTGTTGAATGTTCAGCGTGCCCAGTTGTTGGAACAGGATGAACAGGCCGATGGCCAGAAATACGTCACCGATGCGGGTCACGATAAAGGCTTTCAGTGCTGCATTACCGTTGTTGCGGTTGCTGTAGTAGAAACCGATCAACAGGTACGAGCACAGGCCTACACCTTCCCAGCCGAAGTACACGAACAACAGGTTATCGGCCAGGATCAGGAACAGCATGCTGGCGATAAACAGGTTGGTGTAGGCGAAGAAGCGCGAGTAGCCGACTTCACCGCGCATGTACCAAGAGGCAAACATGTGGATCAGGAAGCCGACGCCGACCACCACACCGAGCATGGTCACCGACAGGCCATCCAGATGCAGGGCGAAGTTGGCATTGAAGCCGCCGACCGCCATCCATTGCCACAGCACTTGGGTGTACTGGCCGCCTGCTGGCGGTGCCACATTGAATTGCCAGATGACGTACGCGGCCACAATAGCCGACAGGCCAATGGAGCCGACGCCGATCAGGGCCGAGAGGTTTTCGCTGAAGCGTCCACGGGAGAACGACAGCAACAAAAAGCCGATCAGGGGGAATACGAAAGTCAGAAAGAGTAGGTTCATCCGCGCATCTCACTGGCAGCATCGATATCAAGCGTGTGGAAGCGGCGATACAGCTGCAACAGGATCGCCAGGCCAATACTGGCCTCGGCGGCTGCCAGGGTGATCACCAGAATGAACATGACCTGTCCATCCGGCTGCGCCCAGCGTGCACCGGCCACAATGAACGCCAGCGCTGCAGCGTTCATCATGATTTCCAGACTCATCAACACGAAGAGAATATTACGGCGAACCATCAGTCCAACCAGACCGAGGCAGAACAGGATGCCGGCAACCGCCAGACCGTGTTCGAGTGGTATTGCTGGCATGTTATTGCTCCTTCGCCTCGTTACGGCCCAAATGGAACGCCGTCACCGCTGCGGCAAGCAACAGCATCGAGGCGAGTTCGACCACCAGCAGATACGGGCCGAACAGGCTGATGCCCACGGCTTTTGCATCAATGGTGGTTTGACCGATTGCCACGCCGCTCTGTTGTGCGAAAAGCACGTACAGCAGTTCGGCCAGCAGGATCGCAGACAAAATACTCGGCCCGATCCAGATGCCGGGCTTGAGCCAGTGGCGTTCTTGCGTCACCGAGGCCGGGCCTTGGTTGAGCATCATCACCACGAACACAAACAGCACCATGATGGCGCCAGCGTAAGCGATCACTTCGAGCACACCGGCAAAGGGTGCGCCGAGGCTGAAGAAGGTCATCGCCACGGCAATCAGCGAAATAATCAGGTAGAGCAGGGCATGCACAGGGTTGGTGTTGGTGATCACGCGTAGCGTGGACACGACAGCGACACCCGATGCGAAATAGAAAGCGAATTCCATCGTTCTTCCTTAAGGCAGCAAGCTCTTCACGTTGATCGGCTCGGCTTCATTCTGGGCAGCGCCTTTCGGCTTGCCTTCAACGGCCATACCTGCAACACGATAGAAGTTGTAATCAGGGTTCTTACCGGGGCCGGAGATCAGCAGATCTTCTTTCTCGTACACCAGGTCCTGACGTTTGAACTCGGCCATTTCGAAATCCGGTGTCAGCTGGATCGCGGTGGTCGGGCAGGCTTCCTCACACAGACCGCAAAAAATGCAGCGTGAGAAGTTGATGCGGAAAAACTCCGGGTACCAACGGCCATCTTCAGTTTCGGCTTTTTGCAGCGAGATGCAGCCTACCGGGCAGGCCACGGCGCACAGGTTGCAAGCTACACAACGCTCTTCGCCGTCAGGGTCGCGGGTCAGGACAATCCGGCCACGGTAACGCGGTGGCAGGTAGACCGGCTCTTCCGGGTATTGCAACGTGTCACGCTTGCGGAAGGAGTGGCTGAACACCATCACCAAGCTGCGAAGCTGGGTGTAGGTGCCATGCACGATGTCAAACAAGTACTTGAACATGGGTCTCTATCCTCACTGAACCGCGCCGGCAGGCGTGTTCAACAACACGATTGCGGCGGTCACCAGCAAATTGATCAGGGTCAGCGGCAGGCAGAACTTCCAGCTGAAGTCCATCACTTGGTCATACCGAGGGCGCGGAATGGAGGCGCGCAACAGGATAAAGATCATGATGAAAAACGCGGTCTTCAGGGCGAACCAGATAAACGGAATCTGTGGCAGCAGCCCGAAAGGACCGTGCCAGCCACCGAAGAACAAAGTCACCAGCAACGCCGAGATCAACACGATCCCGATGTACTCACCGACGAAGAACATGCCCCATTTCATGCCGGCGTATTCAATGTGGTAACCATCGGCCAGTTCCTGCTCGGCTTCAGGCTGGTCGAAGGGGTGACGGTGAGTCACGGCCACGCCAGCGATGAAGAAGGTCAGGAAACCGAAGATCTGCGGAATGATGAACCACAGGTTCTGTGCCTGGTATTCAACGATGTCGCGCATGTTGAACGAGCCAACCTGCACCACGATGCCCATCAGCGACAGGCCCATGAATACTTCATAGGACACGGTCTGCGCCGAGGCGCGCAAGGCGCCCAGCAGGGCAAACTTGTTGTTGCTCGACCAGCCGGCGAAGAGCACCGCGTAGACCGACAGACCGGCCATGGCGAAGAAGAACAGGATGCCGATGTTCAGATCCGCAACGCCCCAGGTCGGGGTGATCGGGATAATCGCAAAGGAGATCAACAAGGCGCTCATGGCCACCACGGGTGCCAAGGTGAAGATCACCTTGTCGGCAAACGGCGGTGTCCAGTCTTCCTTGAAGAACATCTTGATCATGTCAGCGGCAATCTGGAACGCGCCAAACGGGCCGACGCGGTTCGGACCGTAACGGTCTTGCCACAAGGCCAGCAGGCGACGCTCTACCCAGCTGAGCAGTGCGCCGCAGACCACCACGGCGAGCAGAATCACCACGGCTTGCACCACCGAGATAATCACGTCGATCACTTCAGGCGTGAACCAGGTCATTGGGCTGCCTCCTGCAAACCGTCAACGGTAAGGCCAAAGATCGCTGGTGGAATGCCCGGCAAACCGGCGGGCAATGCCACCAAACCTGCACCCAGCTCTTCATTGATACGCAGCGGCAGACGCAGGGTCACACCGGCAACGTTCAAGCTGAGCAGTGCGCCATCATTGACGCCCAAGCGGTCGGCTTCGGACTTGGCCAGCGCAATATAGGCCGCTGGAATACGTTCTTGTACCGGCGCGGCTTTCGACGAGTTCTCTTCGCTGCCCAGCAGGTGGTAGAACGGAACGACTTGCCAGGTGCCACGGGCCGGGTTGAAGGCGCCCGGAATATTGGCAAACCAGTTCAGCGAGTCACCTTTGCTTTCGATCAGGCGAATGCCCGGATCGCCCGCGCGGATATGCCCACCGACTTCGTCCTGGAACTTGTTCCACGCTTGTGGCGAGTTCCAGCCCGGCGACCAGGCGAACGGCACTTGTTGACGTGGTTCGACGGAGCCCGAGTAGCCTTCCATCGAGAACGCGAACGCGGTGTCCGGGTCTTGTGGGGTACGCGGTTCGTGCACGCTGATATTGGCGCGCATGGCCGTACGGCCACTGTAACGCAGTGGTTCGCGAGCCAGTTTCAAGCCTTTGATGCGGAATGCTGCCGACGGTGCTGCATCAATGATGCCCGCCAGTTCCGGTGTGCTTGCCGCTGTTTGTTGCGTGACGTGATCGAGCAGGGTCCAGTCAACCGGCTTGTTCAGCAGGGTGCTGCGCAAGGCGTGCAACCAGCGCCAGCCTTCGTGGATCAGGATGCTCGCATCCAGGTAGCGAGGTTCAAACACCTGGAAGAAGCGCTGGGCGCGGCCTTCCTGGCTGACCAGCGTACCGTCGCCTTCGGCGAAGCTTGCGGCCGGCAGCACCAGATCGGCACGGTCGGTGGTTGCAGTTTTCTGATGATCGGCAACGATCACCACTTTGGCGGCATCCAGTGCAGCATTGACCTTGACTGCATCAACCCGGGTAAACAGATCGTTTTCCAGTACCACGATGGCGTCGGCGTTGCCGTCAATCACCGCTTGCAGGGCAGCGTCTACCGATTCGCCGCCGAGCATGGCCAGACCCAAGCTGTTAGCTTCCGGCACGACCAGGCTGATAGAGCCGGCTTTCTCACGCAGGTGCAGCGCCTTGGCGATATTGCCTGCGGCTTCGATCAGGGCTTTGGAGCCCAGCGAAGTACCGGCAATGATCAATGGGCGTTTGGCGGCGAGCAGGGCGTCAGCGATGCGTTTGGCCAGCTCCAGGGCTTCAGCGTCCAGACCGGCTACGGCAGGGGCGCTGGCGTCGATGGCGTGGGCCACAGCGAAACCGATGCGGGCCAGATCGTCTGGTGCGGCGTGGACGCATTCTTCGGCAACGTCGTCGAGCTTGGTTTCAGCCAGGCTGGCGATAAACAGTGGGTTCAGCGCGTGCTGGCCAATGTTTTTCACCGCGGCGTCAAGCCAAGGCTGAACGCGCATGGCGTCGGCCATTTCTTCGGCTTTGCCCTTGACCGATTGACGCAGCGACAGCGCCATACGGGCGGCGGTCTGAGTCAGGTCTTCACCCAGTACGAAGATGGCGTCGTGATCTTCGATCTCGCGCATGTTCGGCACGGGCAGCGGGCTGTCTTTGAGCACTTGCAGCACCAGGCGGATGCGCTCCAGCTCACCGGCTTCAATGCCCGAGTAGAAGTGTTCGGCGCCGACCAGCTCGCGCAACGCGTAGTTGCTTTCAAGGCTGGCACGGGGCGAACCGATACCGACAATATTGCGACCGCGCAATAGATCGGCGGCTTTATCCAGTGCGGCGTCGACGCTTAATTTCTTGCCGTCGGCCAACAATGGCTGACGTGGGCGGTCGGTACGGTTGACGTAGCCATAACCAAAGCGGCCGCGGTCACACAGGAAGTACTGGTTAACCGAACCGTTAAAGCGGTTTTCGATGCGACGCAGCTCACCGTAACGCTCACCGGGGCTGATGTTGCAGCCGCTGGAGCAGCCGTGGCAGATGCTCGGTGCAAACTGCATGTCCCACTTGCGGTTGTAACGCTCGGAGTGGGTTTTGTCGGTGAACACGCCGGTCGGGCACACTTCGGTGAGGTTGCCCGAGAATTCGCTTTCGAGCACGCCGTCTTCAACGCGACCGAAGTACACGTTGTCATGGGCACCGAATACGCCCAGGTCAGTACCACCCGCGTAGTCTTTATAGAAACGCACACAGCGATAGCAGGCAATGCAGCGGTTCATTTCGTGGGAAATGAACGGGCCGAGTTCCTGGTTCTGGTGAGTACGCTTGGTGAAGCGATAACGGCGCTCGTTGTGACCGGTCATCACGGTCATGTCTTGCAGGTGGCAGTGACCGCCTTCTTCGCACACAGGGCAGTCGTGCGGGTGGTTGGTCATCAGCCACTCGACGACGCTGGCGCGAAAAACTTTCGCTTCTTCGTCTTCGATGGAGATCCAGCTACCGTCGGTGGCCGGGGTCATGCACGACATGACGATACGACCACGGGTGTCGTTTTCGTCGGTGTACTGCTTGACTGCACATTGGCGGCACGCGCCAACGCTGCCCAAGGCAGGGTGCCAGCAGAAATACGGAATATCGAGGCCTAGCGACAGACACGCCTGTAACAGGTTGTCTGCCCCATCGACTTCGAGCTCTTTGCCGTCTACGTGGATAGTGGCCATGGTTCAAAGTTCTTCGTTGGCCCGGTGTCAGCGGGCGTGGCTAATGGAATCTTGTTATGCGTTCGAAGCAACCCAGCCTTACGGCGTTATCGAACGATCAGAGGGCGGCACGGACCACCCTCATTCAGAGCGTTACGCACCGATAACAATCGGGCGTGCCAGAGGTGGAACGCCCGGTTTTGCTTGCGCAATACCGGCTTCGAACTCTGGACGGAAGTATTTGATCGCGCTGCCCAACGGCTCAACGGCACCCGGTGCGTGAGCACAGAACGTCTTGCCCGGGCCGAGGAAACCGACCAGACCCAGCAGGGTCTCGATGTCACCAGGCTGACCTTCACCGTTTTCAATGGCCATAAGCAGCTTGACGCTCCACGGCAATCCATCACGGCAAGGGGTGCAGAAACCGCACGATTCACGGGCGAAGAACTGTTCCATGTTGCGCAGCAACGACACCATATTGACGCTGTCGTCGACGGCCATCGCCAAGCCTGTCCCCATACGGGTTCCGACCTTGGCGATACCTCCGGCGTACATTTGCGCGTCCAGGTGCTCTGGCAGCAGGAAACCTGTACCGGCACCGCCAGGCTGCCAGCATTTAAGCTTGAAGCCGTCGCGCATACCGCCAGCGTAGTCTTCGAACAGCTCGCGAGCGGTCACGCCGAAAGGCAGTTCCCACAGGCCAGGGTTCTTCACTTTGCCGGAGAAGCCCATCAGCTTGGTGCCGTGGTCTTCGCTGCCTTCGCGGGCCAGGGATTTGTACCAGTCAACGCCGTTGCCAATGATGGCCGGGACGTTGCACAGGGTTTCAACGTTGTTCACGCAGGTCGGTTTGCCCCATACGCCCACAGCGGCCGGAAACGGCGGCTTGGAGCGCGGGTTGGCGCGACGGCCTTCGAGGGAGTTGATCAGTGCGGTTTCTTCACCGCAGATGTAACGCCCGGCACCGGTGTGCACGAACAGTTCGAAGTCAAAGCCCGAGCCCAGAATGTTCTTGCCCAGCAGGCCGGCGGCCTTGGCTTCTTCCACTGCGCGGCGCAGGTGCACTGCGGCAGTGGTGTATTCGCCACGCAGGAAGATATAACCGCGGTAGGTTTTCAGTGCGCGGGCACTGATCAACATGCCTTCGATCAGCAGATGGGGCAGTTGCTCCATCAGCATCCGGTCTTTCCAGGTGTTGGGTTCCATTTCATCGGCGTTACACAGCAGGTAACGGATGTTCATGGACTCGTCTTTAGGCATCAGGCCCCACTTCACGCCCGTGGGGAAGCCTGCACCGCCGCGACCTTTGAGGCCCGCGTCTTTCACGGTCTGGACGATGTCGTCCTGAGCCATGTCGGCGAACGCCTTGCGCGCAGCGGCGTAGCCGTCTTTTGCCTGATATTCGTCGAGCCATACCGGCTCGCCGTCATCACGCAGACGCCAGGTCAGCGGGTGAGTTTCAGCCGAACGCTTGATCAGGTTGGCTGGGCCGAAGGAAGTCAGGGTCATGGGTAGCCCTCCAGCAACGTAGCGACGCCAGCAGGCTGCACGTCACCGAATGTGTCGTCGTCGATCATCAACGCCGGCGCCTTGTCGCAGTTGCCCAGGCAGCACACCGGCAGCAGCGTGAAGCGGCCGTCGGCAGTGGTTTGACCGAGGCCGATGCCCAGTTTGTTCTGGATCTCGCCAACCACCGATTCGTGGCCGCCGATGTAGCAGACCATGCTGTCGCACACACGGATGATGTGACGGCCAACCGGCTGACGGAAGATCTGGCTGTAGAACGTGGCCACGCCTTCGACGTCGCTGGCAGGAATGCCCAGCAGCTCGCCGATGGCGTAGACGGCACCGTCCGGTACCCAGCCGCGTTCCTTCTGAACGATCTTCAGGGCTTCGATCGACGCCGCGCGCGGGTCTTCATAGTGATGCATCTCGTGCTCGATGGCCGAGCGCTCGGTTTCGCTCAGGGCGAAACGGTCTGTCTGGATAAGCGTGCTGTTCATGCTTAGCGGTCCACGTCGGCCATAACGAAATCGATACTACCCAGGTACGCAATCAAGTCCGCGACCATTTCACCTTTGATCACCGAAGGGATCTGTTGCAGGTGCGGGAAGCTTGGGGTGCGAATCCGGGTGCGGTAGCTCATGGTGCCGCCATCGCTCGTCAGGTAATAACTGTTGATGCCCTTGGTCGCCTCGATCATCTGGAAGGATTCGTTGGCCGGCATCACCGGGCCCCACGAAACTTGCAGGAAGTGCGTAATCAAGGTCTCGATATGTTGCAGCGTGCGCTCTTTAGGCGGCGGCGTGGTCAGCGGGTGATCCGCCTTGTACGGACCTGCCGGCATGTTGCGCATGCACTGCTCGATGATCTTCAGGCTCTGGCGCATTTCTTCTACACGCACGATGCAGCGGTCGTAGGCATCGCCATTGGCGGCCAGTGGCACTTCAAACTCGAAGTTCTCATAGCCGGAATACGGGCGAGCTTTACGCAGGTCGAAGTCACAACCGGTCGAACGCAGGCCAGCACCGGTGACGCCCCATTCCAGGGCTTCTTTGGTGTTGTACTGAGCGACGCCGATGGTACGACCGCGCAGAATGCTGTTGTCCAAAGCGGCTTTCTGGTATTCGTCCAGACGCTTGGGCATCCAGTCGATGAATTCTTTGACCAGGCGTTCCCAGCCGTTCGGCAGATCGTGGGCAACGCCGCCGATGCGATACCAGGCCGGGTGCAGACGGAAACCGGTAATGGCTTCGATCACTTTGTAAGCGCGCTGACGGTCGGTGAACGTGAAGAACACCGGGGTCATGGCGCCCACGTCCTGGATATAAGTCCCCAGGAACAGCAGGTGGCTGGTGATACGGAAGAACTCGGCCATCATGATGCGGATGGTGTCGACCCGATCCGGCACCTTGATGCCTGCCAGTTTTTCGACCGAAAGCACATAGGGCAGGTTGTTCATCACGCCGCCGAGGTAATCAATACGATCGGTGTACGGGATGAAGCTGTGCCAGGACTGGCGTTCAGCCATTTTTTCGGCACCACGGTGGTGGTAACCGATGTCCGGCACGCAGTCGACGATTTCTTCGCCATCGAGCTGCAGGATGATACGGAAGGCACCGTGAGCCGAAGGGTGGTTCGGGCCCAGGTTGAGGAACATGTAGTCCTCGTTATCACCGGAGCGTTTCATGCCCCAGTCTTCGGGCTTGAAGCGTGCGGCTTCTTCTTCCAGCTGGATCTTGGCCAGGCTCAGGCTGTACGGATCGAACTCAGTGGCGCGTGCCGGGAAGTCCTTGCGCAGCGGGTGACCTTCCCAGGTCGGCGGCATCATGATGCGCGACAGGTGCGGGTGACCTTTGAAGTCGATACCGAACATGTCCCACACTTCACGCTCGTACCAGTTGGCGTTTGGCCAGATACCGGTCACGGTCGGCAGGCTCAGATCGCCTTCAGACAGCGCCACCTTGATCATCACGTCGCTGTTACGTTCCAGCGACATCAGGTGGTAGAAGACGGTGAAGTCTGCGCCCGATGGCAAGCCCTGACGCTTGGTGCGCAAACGCTCGTCCACACCGTGCAAGTCATAGAGCATGACGTAGGGTTTTGGCAGGGTGCGCAGGAAGGTCAGCACTTCGACCAGTTTGCCGCGGGCAACCCAAAGCACCGGCATGCCGGTGCGCGTGGTCTGAGCGGTGAATGCTTCAGGGCCAAAACGGTTATTCAATTCAACGACCACATCTTGGTCGTCAGCCTTGTAAGGCGGGATGTACAGAGCGGAGCCTGTAGTCATGGTTTTTTTATCGCTTTCGTTCAACGTAAAGAATGAAGCCAGTGATTCGTTCTATTGCTTAGAAACGGCTCTGGGTCAGACTTCGTCGGGGCTGCGCAGGTTGGTCACCTGGATACGCTGTTCGCGGCGCTGTTCCTTTTGCGATGGCATCTCGGCGCGGTAAACGCCTTGTTCGCCAACGACCCAGGAAAGTGGGCGACGCTCCTGGCCAATTGACTCTTGCAACAGCATCAAGCCTTGCAGAAAAGCCTCTGGGCGGGGCGGGCAGCCGGGTACGTAAACGTCCACGGGCAGGAACTTGTCGACCCCTTGAACCACGGAGTAGATGTCGTACATGCCACCGGAGTTGGCGCACGAACCCATGGAGATGACCCATTTAGGTTCAAGCATTTGCTCATAGAGACGCTGAATGATCGGCGCCATCTTGATGAAGCAGGTACCGGCGATCACCATGAAATCCGCCTGACGCGGCGATGCCCGGATCACTTCGGCGCCGAAGCGTGCGATGTCATGGGGGGCTGTGAAGGCGGTGGTCATTTCCACGTAGCAGCATGACAGGCCGAAGTTGTACGGCCACAGGGAGTTTTTACGTCCCCAGTTGACCGTGCCGTTTAGCACGTCTTCCAGCTTGCCCATGAAAATGTTTTTGTGGACTTGATCTTCTAACGGATCAGCAACGGTTTCCCGTGTGCCGATCGGATACTGCTCGTTAGGAGCGTCCGGGTCGATCCTGGTAAGTTCGTATTGCATTGCCAAAGCCTCATTGTTTCAGCTTGGCCTGCCGCTTACGACGAGCTTCCGGTGCCCAATCAAGAGCACCCACCCGAAATAGGTAGACAAGGCCTGCCAACAGAATTGCTATGAAAACGAGAGCTTCGACGAATCCGGTCCAGCCGCTTTCGCGTACAGACACAGACCATGCAAAGAGAAAGAGGGCTTCGATATCGAAGATCACGAACAGCATCGCGACCAGATAGAATTTGGCTGAGAGCCGTAAGCGGGCGCCACCGGTGGGCAGCATGCCGGATTCAAACGGTTCATTTTTGCTGCGACCCCAGGCTTTTGACCCAAGGAGGCTGGACACGCCGAGCATGAAGGCACAAAGGCCGACAACGCCGAGAAGGAAAATGGCAAAGCCCCAGTTGTGGGCTATGAGTCCTGTCGCTTCGGGCATGCTGGAAATCCTTAACAGAGAACACGCGTCTCTGAGCTTGAAAAGGTAATAAAGCAGTGACGAAATGTCGCAGCGCAATTGATGGGCGGGATTTTATGGCTAAACACCCAGCAAGTAAATTTTCTATGATGAATTAATTCAGTCCTTTAGTTGTAGAACACTCGGTAATGTCGATGCAGGCCTTGTGGCACGGGCGTTCCAGCGCATTTCAATGATTGTATTTCGGCAGCCCTGTATCCAACAAAAGCAACTCGTAATGATAATTAATATCGTTTAAGAAGCCGTCTATTGTGTCGCTATGTCGCAGGTGTCTAGAACTTGGCTTATATAAGCGCAGTTAGCAAGTTTGGAACTTGGCTTTTTAACCTGTTCAGGCGATTGAGGTATGGACCTGGGTCAGTGTTTTGTTGGAAAGAGGTGCTCTGGACTCGTAGCAGCTGCCGTAGGAACGAGGCTGCGTTAGGCGGCGAAGCCGCCTTAAGATCAGACGCTCTGGTGTAGTAATCAAATCTGACTCGCAAAATTTACGACGACTACGGCGGGGTGCCGTATCACGCCGGACGCAGCCTCGTTCCTACGGCAGCTGCTACGTGAGACTGGTTAACTGTGGACAAAAAAATGCCCCGAACCAGTCGGGGCATGATGTTCAAGGCATTGCGTCTGTTCTTTACACGCCGGGCAATTGCCGTGCTCGCACTATTAGTGGAACTGTTCTTCTTCTGTAGAGCCGGTCAGTGCGGTCACCGATGACGAGCCACCTTGAATGACGGTGGTCATGTCGTCGAAGTAGCCGGTGCCCACTTCCTGCTGGTGCGCCACAAAGGTGTACCCTTTGGCGGCGTCAGCAAATTCCTGCTCTTGCAGCTTCACGTAGGCGGTCATGTCGTTGCGGGCGTAGTCGTGCGCCAGGTTGAACATGCTGTGCCACATATTGTGGATGCCAGCCAGGGTGATGAACTGATGTTTGTAGCCCATGGCCGACAGTTCGCGCTGGAACTTGGCGATGGTCGCGTCGTCCAGGTTTTTCTTCCAGTTGAAGGAAGGCGAGCAGTTGTAAGACAGCAGTTGGTCCGGGTATTCCTTTTTGATCGCTTCAGCAAAACGGCGGGCTTCATCCAGGTCCGGCTTGGCAGTTTCGCACCAGATCAGGTCGGCATACGGAGCGTAAGCCAAACCGCGAGCGATCGCTTGGTCCAGGCCGGCGCGTACTTTGTAGAAGCCTTCCTTGGTGCGCTCGCCTGTAACGAACGGCTGGTCGTACGGGTCGCAATCGGAAGTCAGCAGGTCAGCTGCGTTAGCGTCGGTGCGGGCCAGAATGATAGTCGGTGTGCCAGCGACGTCAGCCGCCAGACGAGCAGCCGTCAACTTTTGTACGGCTTCTTGAGTGGGGACCAATACCTTGCCGCCCATGTGGCCGCATTTCTTGACCGAAGCCAGCTGATCTTCGAAGTGAACGCCGGCGGCGCCTGCTTCGATCATGCTTTTCATCAGTTCATAAGCGTTCAGCACGCCACCAAAACCGGCTTCAGCGTCAGCCACGATCGGTGCGAAGTAGTCGATATAGCCTTGGTCACCCGGGTTTTTACCGGCTTTCCACTGAATTTGATCCGCACGGCGGAACGAGTTGTTGATGCGCTTGACCACGGTTGGAACAGAGTCCACCGGGTACAGCGACTGATCGGGGTACATGGATTCGGCAGAGTTGTTGTCTGCCGCCACTTGCCAGCCCGACAGGTAAATGGCCTGGATGCCGGCTTTAACCTGTTGTACTGCCTGGCCCCCGGTCAGGGCGCCCATGCAGTTGACGAAATCTTTCTCGGGACGGAAGGACGGGTGTGCGCCCTGTGTCACCAGTTTCCACAGCTTGTCAGCGCCCATTTTTGCAAAGGTGTGCTCGGGTTGAACCGAGCCGCGCAGGCGGACCACGTCAGCAGCGGAGTAATCGCGAGTCACGCCTTTCCAGCGTGGATTTTCGGCCCAGTCTTTTTCAAGGGCTGCAATTTGCTGTTCGCGTGTCAGTGCCATGGTGATAAACCTCGTCGCATAGGTCTGGGTTGAAAAGTTTTGCTCCACCAGGCACACATCAATGTTGTTTGTGTAAGTGCGTGATTGGCTTCTCGCTAACGGCTTTCAGAGGTCTTGTGTAAGGCCTCTGAATCGCGGGAGCGGGGCCATCATGCCTTTGCATTTTTGCGTCGTCAAACACTTTGTAGTGCTTTTTTCATGGCACTACATATTTGCTCTGATTCGACTCATCAGTCAGTTTTGGGCCTTTTGGTCAAGTGCGTCGACTTTTACCCGTACGGTCATGTCATCGCGGCTTTGAGTAGAGTAGGTAAGGGTTTCACCTTGTTGAGCGGTCGGATTCTGGCCATTGATCCCCGCTACAGTGATCCACTGCCCCAGTGGTCCGCTGACCTGTGTGTCGGTGTTTTGCACGTTCACTACATCGGGCTGCTCCTGGCTCATGCGGTCGCGCTGGGCGCTGATCGCCAGGTGAACCGTATTGCCCGTCACAGTGGCGGTGACATAAAAGCCGCGGGTCACGTCTCGGTATTCGGTCTGCGTCAGCAAGCGGCCATAGCCATCTGTCTGGGTGCTGGTGAGCGGAACACTTTGACCGGTCTGAATAAACGCGGGAACGCCTTCAGTCACTTGAATTTGCTGAGTCCCGCCATCGCGGCTGGCGGTGCTGTAGACGCGGGTGCTGCTGTTGGTTTCGGGCAAGTTGTTGTCACGGGTATCGACGGTGACAAGCAGGCGTTTGGCGGGTGTGTCGAGTTGGCTCAGCAGGTCCTGAAGGTTTTTGATTTTTGAGGCGGACGCCTCGACGATCAATTGATTGCCGTAAGCACTGACTTTACCGTTCTTGCCGATAAAGTCCTGAGCGATGGGCAGAAGGTCAGTGCTGGTACGGTTTTGCAGGGTGATGACTTGGGTGTCGGCCAGCGCCATGCTGCTGGTCAGCAGCAACAGACTGGCGACGAATGTGCGTAGGGACATGTCCGTATTCTCCGCAATGCTTGGAAGGTCAGAGTGGAGTGTGCCAGATAGCAAAACGCCCTGCGATCCAGAGAGGGCAGGGCGTTGCTTAATTCGTAGCAGCTGCCGCAGGCTGCGTTCGGCGGCGAAGCCGTCGTAAATCCTGTGTGCACATTTGCTGGATTAACGATCGCTTCGCAATCGGACGTCGCCTTCGGCAACTGCTACGGGAGGGTTACGTTAGCTGTCGCGCACCATATCAACATGAGGAATGCCTGCTTCCAGGAATTCTTCGCTGACGATATTAAAGCCCAGTCGTTCGTAAAACGCTGAGGCATGCACTTGTGCGCTGAGCATTTGCTGCTTGAGCCCGCGCTTTTCTGCTTCGCTGACCGCCGCATTCATCAGCGCATCACCGACTTTCAAGCCGCGCCAGTCCTTGAGCACGGATACCCGGCCGATATGGCCGTCGAGCAGCAAGCGCGCAGTGCCAATCGCATAGTCGCCCTCATAGGCCAGAAAATGCACAGCGTCAGCGTCGTCAGAGTCCCATTCAAGCTCAGGCGGGACCTGTTGTTCATTAATAAATACCGCCTCACGAATGCGTCGAAGGTCGGCGATGTCCTTTTGCCAATTGGCGACACGTACGCGAATTTTATTCATCAGCGAATCCCAAGCTTCCTTGTTTGACCAGCTCACAGAGCAGGTTGCGTCCATCTTCATCGGCCAACCATGGCTCGAGGTTTTCGATGTGCAGGGCATCAGCCGCGCAAATCATCTTTAGCAGTTCGCGTAATTTGCCCGGCAGCAGGCGACTCTGACCGCTTGCAAACAAGAGCAGGTCGTCGTCCACTTCAGACCAGGCCAGGCGCGCACTCGGATTGCGGATCAGGACTGCGCCCTGTTCCAGGCTGCCCAGCAGATCTTCTTCTTCGAGTTCAGGCCCTGTCACGAGTTCCGGATAACGCGGCTCGGTCATGAATTGGCCGAACCATGTCAGCAGCATGCGCTCGTCGCTCATGTGCTCGGCCAGCAAGCCTTTAAGGCGATCAAGGGCATCATGCTGGATCTGGTGCGGGTCGCTCACCGGCTGGGCGTCAGCATCGGTGTAGCGTTCTTCATCAGGCAGGTACTGGCTGAGGAAGTCGGTGAAGTGAGTCAGTACTTCAGCTGCGCTCGGTGCGCGGAAGCCCACGGAGTAGGTCAGGCATTCATCCACAGCTACACCGCAGTGAGCCAGACGTGGCGGCAGGTAGAGCATGTCGCCCGGCTCCAGCGTCCACTCGTCGGTGGCCTGGAAATCAGCCAGAATGCGCAGGTCTGCATGTGCCAGCAGCTTGCTCTCGGAATCGCACATCTGGCCGATCTGCCAGTGACGCTTGCCGGCGCCTTGTAGCAAGAACACATCGTAGTTGTCGAAGTGAGGGCCAACGCTGCCACCGGGGGCTGCGTAGCTGATCATCACATCGTCGATGCGCCAGCTTGGCAAGAAGCGGAAGTTTTCCAGCAGCTCACCCACTTCGGGTACGAACTGATCAACGGCTTGAACCAGCAGCGTCCATTCGCGCTCTGGCAGTTTGCCAAATTCGTCTTCTGCAAACGGGCCGCGGCGCAATTCCCATGGGCGCTCGCCGTGCTCGATGACCAGGCGCGACTCGACTTCTTCTTCAAGTGCCAGGCCAGCCAATTCGTCGGCATCGATCGGGCTTTCGAAGTCAGGAATGGCCTGACGGATCAGCAACGGTTTCTTCTGCCAGTAGTCGCGCAGGAATTCGCGTGCAGTGATGCCGCCCAGTATTTGAAGAGGAGTATCAGGATTCATGTGTAACCTATTGAAAAATTGCACTTTGTAATCGGGAATAAAAACGCCCGGCACGGCCGGGCGTTAGTAGGTCGTTGCTGCGATCAGATGCGCTTGGCCTGTTCGACCGCGTTGCCAATGTAATTGGCAGGGGTGAGCAGTTTCAGCTCGGCTTTCGCCGCTTCCGGCATTTCAAGGCCGTCGATGAACGTTTGCAGTGCTTCTGGGCTGATGCCCTTGCCGCGCGTCAGCTCTTTAAGCTTCTCGTACGGGTTTTCAATATTGTAACGGCGCATCACGGTCTGAATCGGCTCAGCCAGCACTTCCCAGCAGGCGTCCAGGTCAGCAGCGATCTTCTGAGCGTTGAGCTCCAGTTTGCTGATGCCTTTAAGGCTGGCTTCGTACGCGATCACGCTGTGGGCAAAGCCCACGCCGAGGTTGCGCAGTACGGTGGAGTCGGTCAGGTCGCGCTGCCAGCGGGAGATGGGCAGTTTGCTGGCCAGGTGCTGGAACAATGCGTTGGCGATGCCCAGGTTGCCTTCGGAGTTTTCGAAGTCAATCGGGTTGACCTTGTGCGGCATGGTCGAGGAGCCGATTTCGCCTGCGATGGTGCGCTGCTTGAAGTAACCCAGGGAGATATAGCCCCAGATGTCGCGGTCGAAGTCGATCAGGATGGTGTTGAAGCGCGCCATGGCGTCGAACAGCTCGGCAATGTAGTCGTGCGGCTCGATCTGGGTGGTGTAGGGGTTGAAACCCAGGCCCAGTTCGTCTTCGATAAAGGCGCGAGCGTTTTCTTCCCAGTCGATCTGCGGGTAGGCCGAGAGGTGGGCGTTGTAGTTGCCCACGGCGCCGTTGATTTTGCCCAGTAGCGGTACAGCTGCCACTTGAGCAATTTGACGCTCAAGACGGTAAACCACGTTGGCCAGTTCTTTGCCCAAGGTTGTCGGCGAAGCCGGTTGGCCGTGGGTGCGCGACAGCATCGGTACGTCGGCGAACTTGATCGCCAGCTCGCGGATGGCTTCGGCGGTCTGACGCATCAGCGGCAACATCACATCATCGCGGCCTTCGCGCAGCATCAGGGCGTGGGACAGGTTGTTGATGTCCTCGCTGGTGCAGGCAAAGTGGATGAACTCACTGACGTTGGCCAGCTCTGGCAGCTTGGCGGCCTGTTCCTTGAGCAAGTACTCAATGGCCTTGACGTCATGGTTGGTGGTGCGCTCGATCTCTTTGACACGCTCGGCGTGCTCCAAAGAGAAGTTTTCGGCCAGTTCATTCAAAACGGCGTTGGCTTCGGCAGAGAAGGCCGGAACTTCAGGGATGGCAGCGTGTGCCGCGAGGCGCTGAAGCCAACGGACTTCAACCAGAACGCGAGCACGAATCAGGCCGTACTCGCTGAAAATTGGGCGCAAAGCCTGGGTTTTGCCGGCGTAGCGGCCGTCAACAGGGGAAACCGCAGTGAGCGAAGAAAGCTTCATGGGGTGTTCTCGGACAGTCGGGCAACGAAATGGGGCGCGTATCATACATGAAAAAACGGCCGGTCCGTTGCCAAGTGACCGGCGTCATACGCGTATCGATTTATAAATCTGTGACTACTGGCGGGTTTCAGTGACCGCGCAGCATCGGGTAAAGCTCTTTGAGCAGCTTGCGGCGGCTGAACACCAGCTGCCAGCGATGGCCACCCAGTTGGCGCCAAAGCCGTGCCGAGCGGATGCCGGCCAGCAACAGGGCGCGAATTTTTGAGGCGTTGCTCGGTTGTTGCAGATTACGCATGTCTCCATGCACCTGAATGCGCTGGCGCAAGGTGCTTAACGTGTCCTGATACAGCGCGCCACACGCGGCCACCACGTTTTCGTGTGCCGGGCCGAAATGTTCGACCTGAGACTGAATCTGCGGCAAGCGTTTGCCGATCAGTTCCAGCATGTCATCACGCTTGGCCAGTTGGCGCTCGAGGCCGAGCATGGACAGTGCGTAGCGTAAAGGCTCGCGTTGCAAGGTGTTGGGGTCGCGCTCAAGGGCGCCGATCAAGGCGCGATAGCCTTCACGCAGGTGGCTGTCGTCGCCGCCAAACACTTCAAGCGTGTCCTTGGGGTCGCGAACCAGCAAGGTCCCCAGCATGCAGGCCAATTCGGCTTCGCCGACCTGACCCGTTTTGGCGATCTTGTCGACCAGCACGGCAGCGAGGAAAACCCCGCCCAGGGCTACCAACTGCTCTTGGGTGGGGTTCATGCCTGGTTGCCTTTGCTGGTCCAGGGTTCAGCGATTTCGATCACGCCGCCGCCAAGACAGACTTCGCCGTCGTAAAACACCACGGATTGACCGGGGGTAACGGCACGTTGTGGGTCATCGAATGTGGCGCGATAACCGTCTGCGGTTTTTTCCAGCGTGCAGGGCTGGTCGCTTTGGCGATAACGAACCTTGGCGGTCAGGCGCAGCGGGCTGCTCAGGTCGATTGGGTTGACCCAGAAAATTTCGGAGGCGAGCAGGGCGCGGGAGAACAGCCACGGATGATCGTTGCCCTGACCTACGATCAATTCGTTTTTTTCCAAGTCTTTAAACAATACATACCAAGGCTCGTCGCTGGCGTCCTTGAGGCCGCCGATGCCCAGCCCTTGACGCTGGCCGATGGTGTGGTACATCAGGCCGTGGTGGCGGCCAATGACTTCACCTTCGGTGGTCTTGATCTCGCCCGGTTGTGCAGGCAAGTACTGCTTGAGGAAGTCGCTGAAGCGTCGTTCGCCAATAAAGCAGATGCCTGTTGAGTCTTTCTTCTTGGCGGTGGCCAACCCGTGTTTTTCGGCGATTTGACGCACCTCGGGTTTTTCCAGTTCGCCAACCGGGAACAGGGTGCGGGCAATTTGCTCGCCGCCGACCGCGTGCAGGAAGTAGCTCTGATCCTTGTTCGGATCAAGGCCTTTGAGCAGCTCTGTACGGCCGTCAATGTCGCGACGACGCACATAGTGGCCCGTGGCAATCAAATCGGCACCCAGCATCAGGGCGTAGTCGAGGAACGCCTTGAACTTGATTTCGCGGTTGCACAGGATGTCCGGGTTCGGCGTGCGTCCAGCCTTGTATTCGGCCAGAAAGTGCTCAAACACATTGTCCCAGTACTCGGCGGCAAAGTTGGCGGTGTGCAGCTTAATGCCAATTTTGTCGCAGACGGCCTGGGCGTCTGCCAGATCATCCATGGCGGTGCAGTAATCCGTTCCGTCGTCTTCCTCCCAGTTCTTCATGAACAGGCCTTCCACCTGATAGCCCTGCTCCATGAGCAGAACGGCGGAAACGGAAGAGTCGACACCACCGGACATGCCGACAATGACGCGCTGTTTTTCGGGGGCGACTAAGGCTGGATCACGCATAAGGATTCAATGAGTGTCTTTAAAAAGGACGCGATTCTAGCAGGCCCGAGCGCTCAAGGCTAAACCGAAGGGCGGATTAACGAGAGGTCGAACAGTTTGCCGCTCAAATAATCGTCAATGCATTGCAAGGTCAGCTCGCTGCGCCAGCGTTCGCGTTGTTTCAGCAGTTCGTCGCGAGTCAGCCAGAGCGGGCCGATTATGCCGGTGTCCAGGGTGTACGTGGGGTGGTGCTTGATGGCTTTGCCCGCAAAACATACGCGTTGATACGTCACGCCATTGCTCGGGGCGGTGTACAGATAAATGCCAATCACGCCGGTCAGTTCGACGTCGTAACCGGTTTCTTCAAGGGTTTCGCGGATAGCCGCGTCGATCAGGCTTTCATTTGGGTCCAGATGGCCGGCCGGCTGGTTGAGGACTGCGCGGTCGCGTTTGAGCTCTTCAACCATTAGAAAGCGACCATTGTCTTCGACGACTGTTGCGACGGTGATGTGGGGTTTCCATTCCATTGAGTTGATCTCTTTGTATGAATTGTTCGTAGCAGCTGCCGAAGGCTGCGTCCGGTTGCGAAGCAATCGTAACGCCTGAGTGTGCGGTGTAACTGACAAATTGCAGGTATTGATTTTACGACGACTACGTCGCCGGACGCAGCCTTCGGCAGCTGCTACGAGATAGTGGGGCCCAAAAACACAAACCCCGGCGTCGTGGGCCGGGGTTTGTGGTGTTGCCTGTTGCTCTTACACTGAGGCGATAATCGCATTCAGTGTGGCGCTTGGGCGCATTACTTGGCTGACCTTGTCGGCATCAGCGTGGTAGTAACCACCGATGTCTACAGGTTTGCCCTGCACAGCGTTGAGTTCGGCAACAATTTTTGCCTCGTTCTCGGCCATGGCTTTTGCTACAGGGGCAAATTGGGCTTGCAGCTCTTTGTCTTCGGTCTGAGCTGCCAGGGCTTGTGCCCAGTACAGCGCCAGGTAGAAGTGGCTACCGCGGTTGTCGATGTTGCCGACTTTGCGCGATGGCGATTTGTTGTTGTCCAGGAACTGACCGGTAGCCTGATCCAGAGTCTTGGCCAACACCAACGCTTTCGGGTTGTTGTAGGTCGTGCCCAAGTGCTCCAGGGAAGCTGCCAGCGCCAGGAATTCACCCAGCGAGTCCCAGCGCAGGAAGTTTTCTTCCAGCAACTGTTGAACGTGTTTCGGAGCGGAGCCGCCTGCGCCCGTTTCGAACAGACCGCCACCATTCATCAACGGTACGATCGACAGCATTTTGGCGCTGGTGCCCAGTTCCATGATCGGGAACAGGTCAGTCAGGTAGTCGCGCAATACGTTGCCGGTCACCGAGATGGTGTCCAGGCCTTTACGGGTGCGCTCCAGAGTGAACTTCATGGCATCAACGGGTGCCATGATGCGAATGTCCAGGCCGCTGGTGTCGTGATCCTTCAGGTAGGTTTCAACCTTCTTGATCATCAGGGCGTCGTGGCTACGCTTTGGGTCGAGCCAGAACACGGCAGGCGTGTTGCTGGCGCGGGCGCGGTTGACAGCCAGCTTGACCCAGTCGCGGATCGGCGCGTCTTTGGCCTGGCACATGCGCCAGATATCGCCTTCAGCGACCTTTTGCTCCATCAGCACGTTGCCGTTGCTGTCGGTTACACGCACAACACCGTCCGTCTTGATCTGGAAGGTTTTGTCGTGAGAACCGTACTCTTCGGCTTTCTGTGCCATCAGGCCAACGTTTGGCACGCTGCCCATGGTGGTCGGATCGAAGGCGCCGTGTTGCTTGCAGTCTTCGATGGTTGCCTGATAGATGGTGGCGTAGCAGCGATCCGGGATCACAGCTTTGGTGTCGTGCAACTGACCGTCAGTGCCCCACATTTTGCCCGAGTCACGGATCATCGCTGGCATCGATGCGTCGACGATAACGTCGCTTGGCACGTGCAGGTTGGTGATGCCTTTGTCGGAGTTCACCATGGCCAGCGCAGGGCGGTTGGCGTACACCGCCTCGATGTCAGCTTCGATTTCAGCTTGTTTCTCGGCTGGCAGCGCCTTGATGCGTGCGTACAGGTCGCCAATGCCGTTGTTCAGGTTGAAACCGATTTCTTTCAGGACGTCAGCGTGTTTTTCCAGCGCGTCCTTGTAGAACTCAGCCACGATCTGACCAAACATGATCGGGTCGGACACCTTCATCATGGTGGCTTTCAAGTGCACCGAGAACAGCACGCCTTGCTTCTTGGCGTCTTCGATTTCGGCCGCTACGAACTCGCGCAGGGCTTTTTTGCTCATGACCGAGCAGTCGATGATCTCGCCGGCTTGTACGGCGGTTTTTTCTTTCAGAACGGTGGTGGTGCCGTCTTGAGCGATCAGTTCGATTTTAACGGTGTCAGGGGCTTCGATCAGGGCGGCTTTTTCGCTGCCGTAGAAGTCGCCTTCGCTCATGTGAGCCACGTGAGACTTGGAGTCTGCTTTCCAGGCGCCCATTTTGTGCGGGTGCTTGCGAGCATAGTTTTTGACCGACAGCGGAGCGCGACGGTCAGAGTTGCCTTCGCGCAGCACCGGGTTTACGGCGCTGCCCATGACCTTGCTGTAACGCGCTTTGATTTCTTTCTCGGCGTCAGTGGTCACGGTTTCCGGGTAGTCCGGAATGTCAAAGCCCTGCGCTTGCAGTTCTTTGATTGCGGCCTGCAATTGCGGGACCGAGGCGCTGATGTTAGGCAGCTTGATGATGTTGGCTTCAGGTGTAACGGCCAGCGCGCCCAGTTCGGCGAGGTGGTCGGGTACAGCCTTGGCACCCAATTGCTCGGGGAAGCTGGCGAGGATTCGACCGGCCAGAGAGATGTCACGCGTTTCGACATCAATATTGGCGGTGGCCGTAAACGCTTCAATGATAGGCAGCAGTGAGTAGGTGGCGAGCGCCGGAGCTTCGTCGGTGAAGGTATAAATGATCTTCGAACGGTTGGGCATTTCGGATTAACTCTCTTCTTTGCTGAGCGTGCTCAGATACTCGAGATGCGCAGGGTAGGCGCTTTCGTTCACAGTGAACAATGAGCCGAAAGTCGAGGTTCTTCGCGGTGATGTGAATGCATCAGTAGAGCGTCAAGCGGTCGAACCGGGGTAACGGCTCAGCCTTTCTAGGCCTGAAAGACTCAATTCATAGATGTTGCTCGGTGACTCAATGGTCACCGGCGCAGTATACATAGGTCCCTCAGGTTGCTGCGAGGGGTCTGGTGAATCACGGATCATCAATTGGTCTAAGAGCGTGCTTTCTTTGGCTTCTTGCCCAGTGTTTACGGTTGTTGCAGCGGGGCGGGGATGCTTTTGGGCGGGCGTTCTTTTCTGTATTTAAACAGTCGGCGTGAGAGGGCTCTCAGGACTCAGGCCCAAAAAAACCGCCAGATCGATGGCTCGACATGGCGGTATTTTTTTTAAATTTTTTAAAAGTGCGGCTTATCTTCTCGCCTGGTAGTCAGACCGCAAGGGAGTGTCCCTCGGCTTCTGTCACTGTAAGTGGTGCGGTGGCCTTTGCATCAGTGATTGCGACAGCGTGCAGGCCTTTGGGGCCCTGGATGATTTCAAAACTCACCGGTTGGCCAGCCTTGAGCGTTTTGTACCCGTCCATATTGATGGCCGAAAAATGAGCAAAAAAATCGATCATGTTTCCGTGTTCATCGAGGCCTTCCTTGGCTTGCGTATTAATGAAGCCGAAGCCCTTGGCGTTGTTGAACCACTTGACCTTGCCTTGCATACTCATATCCCTCT
The DNA here is from genome assembly GCF_022496705.1 of Pseudomonas sp. TMW22091. Taxonomy (NCBI): domain Bacteria; kingdom Pseudomonadati; phylum Pseudomonadota; class Gammaproteobacteria; order Pseudomonadales; family Pseudomonadaceae; genus Pseudomonas; species Pseudomonas sp. TMW22091. The sequence goes on along the minus strand of NZ_SCFI01000004.1, from coordinate 95,414 downwards.
GCTGCAAACGACTCCATCACTGGAGTATCATCCAGTTCATCCGCACAAAAACCAGTAAATGTGGTTGACTGCGCGGGTCTTTACTACCCACTGTGGGCCCTATTGGTTGTAACACCGTTTTACCGATAGTCAAGGTCACGCGGCAGGCGCAGTTGAAATTTAATGTGCTTGCCTCCATCTCTGTAATCGATCAATGACGAACCTTTCATTCCATGCATGCATTTAGCCAGATTCGACTAACATTCAATCAGGATCAACCCGGTTTTGATGACGACGATGCCGCTGGCTTGGCTGTGCAAGAGGCTAAGCCTGCGCTTCAGGTGCCGCCTATGTACAAGGTGGTTTTGTTCAATGATGACTACACACCCATGGATTTCGTTGTCGAAATACTTGAGGTGTTTTTTAACTTGAATCGCGAATTGGCGACCAAGGTCATGCTGGCCGTTCATACAGAAGGACGGGCTGTGTGTGGTATCTACACCCGCGACATTGCCGAGACCAAGGCAGCGCAGGTAAATCAGTACGCACGCGAAAGCCAGCATCCGCTACTCTGTGAAATCGAGAAGGACGGTTAACGCCGACCACTTGGGTATGAGGTGAAGCCATGTTAAATCGCGAGCTCGAAGTCACCCTCAATCTTGCCTTTAAGGAGGCCCGTTCCAAACGTCATGAATTCATGACGGTTGAACACCTTCTTTTAGCGCTACTGGATAACGAGGCGGCCGCAACCGTTCTACGCGCCTGTGGCGCAAACCTCGACAAACTCAAGCATGACCTGCAAGAGTTTATTGATTCCACCACCCCTTTGATCCCTGTTCACGATGAAGACCGTGAAACCCAGCCAACACTGGGCTTTCAGCGCGTGCTGCAACGTGCCGTTTTTCATGTGCAAAGCTCCGGCAAGCGTGAAGTGACGGGTGCCAACGTTCTGGTTGCGATTTTCAGCGAACAGGAAAGCCAGGCTGTGTTTCTGCTCAAGCAGCAGAGCGTTGCCCGCATTGATGTCGTCAACTTTATTGCCCATGGCATTTCAAAAGTGCCAGGCCAGGGTGATCACTCTGACGGGGATCATGAAATGCAGGATGAGGAAGGGGGTGAGTCGTCCTCTTCCAGCAATCCGTTGGATGCCTATGCCAGTAACTTGAACGAGCTGGCTCGTCAGGGCCGTATTGACCCGCTGGTGGGGCGTGAAATGGAAGTTGAGCGCGTTGCTCAAATCCTTGCGCGCCGGCGCAAAAACAATCCGCTGCTGGTCGGTGAGGCAGGCGTGGGTAAAACCGCGATTGCTGAAGGGCTGGCCAAGCGTATCGTTGACAATCAAGTTCCAGACTTGCTGGCCAATAGCATTGTCTACTCGCTTGATCTGGGCGCCTTGTTGGCGGGTACCAAATACCGTGGCGATTTTGAGAAGCGCTTCAAGGCGCTGCTCGGCGAGCTGAAAAAGCGTCCTCAGGCGATTTTGTTCATCGACGAAATCCACACCATCATTGGTGCGGGTGCTGCCTCGGGCGGTGTGATGGATGCGTCGAACCTGCTCAAGCCACTGTTGTCTTCGGGCGACATACGTTGCATTGGTTCGACCACGTTCCAGGAATTTCGCGGTATTTTCGAAAAAGACCGTGCCTTGGCGCGTCGTTTCCAGAAAGTGGACGTCTCCGAGCCATCGGTTGAAGACACCATCGGCATTCTGCGTGGCCTGAAGGGTCGTTTTGAGCAGCATCACAGTATCGAGTACAGCGATGAAGCCTTGCGCGCCGCTGCTGAGCTGGCGTCGCGCTATATCAATGATCGGCATATGCCGGACAAGGCCATCGACGTCATTGACGAAGCGGGTGCTTACCAGCGCTTGCAGCCGGTAGAGAAACGCGTCAAACGCATCGATGTGCAGCAAGTTGAAGATATCGTTGCAAAAATTGCCCGTATTCCGCCTAAGCACGTGTCCAGTTCTGACAAAGAACTGCTGCGCAACCTTGAGCGCGACTTGAAAATGACCGTGTTTGGTCAGGATGCGGCCATTGATTCGCTGTCTACGGCCATCAAACTGTCCCGTGCGGGGCTCAAGTCACCTGACAAACCCGTGGGTTCGTTCCTGTTTGCAGGGCCGACCGGTGTCGGCAAGACCGAGGCGGCGCGTCAGTTGGCCAAGGCCTTGGGGGTTGAGCTACTGCGTTTCGACATGTCGGAATACATGGAGCGTCACACCGTTTCACGTCTTATCGGTGCTCCTCCGGGCTATGTCGGCTTCGATCAGGGTGGGTTGTTGACTGAAGCCATCAGCAAACAGCCGCATTGCGTGTTGTTGCTGGATGAAATCGAGAAGGCGCATCCCGAGGTCTTTAACCTGTTGTTGCAGGTGATGGACCACGGCACGTTGACCGATAACAACGGGCGTAAAGCTGATTTCCGTAATGTTATCGTCATCATGACCACCAACGCGGGGGCTGAGACCGCATCGCGGGCTTCGATCGGCTTTACGGTTCAGGATCATGCGACCGATGCGATGGAAGCGATCAAGAAAAGCTTCACGCCCGAGTTCCGCAATCGTCTGGACACTATCATCCAGTTTGGTCGCCTCAGTCATGAGGTTATCAAGCACGTGGTGGACAAGTTCCTTACCGAGTTGCAGGCGCAACTGGACGACAAGCATGTGCAATTGGTGGTGACAGACGCCGCACGTGGCTGGTTGGCAGCGGGAGGTTACGATGTGCAGATGGGTGCGCGGCCAATGGCGCGTTTGATACAAGACAAGATCAAGCGTCCGCTGGCTGAAGAGATACTCTTTGGTGAGCTGGCTGATCATGGCGGGGTAGTTAACATCGACCTGGTCGATGGTGAACTGACGTTCGAGTTTGAAACGTCCGTCGAGATGGCTTGATCTAGCTCTGAAATAAAAAAAGCGCCGAAAGGCGCTTTTTTTTGATCAGCAAACCCTCACCCTAGCCCTCTCCCAGAGGGAGAGGGGACTGATTGGGTCGATTTAGAAAAACTCGAATTTCCCCCAACCTGCTCCCTCTCCCTTTGGGAGAGGGTTGGGGTGAGGGTGCTTTTGATCTCAAGCCCACAAATCGCAGACAAACAAAAACGCCCGGCAGAACCGGGCGTTTTGTATTGACTTGATTAACGAGCGCGGTAAGTGATGCGCCCTTTGCTCAAGTCATAGGGCGTCAGCTCGACGCGCACTTTGTCGCCGGTAAGAATACGAATGTAGTTCTTGCGCATCTTGCCGGAAATATGCGCGGTTACGACGTGCCCATTTTCCAACTCCACACGAAACATGGTGTTGGGCAGGGTGTCGACGACAGTGCCTTCCATTTCGAAGCTGTCTTCTTTCGACATGCAGTAAAGCCCTCGGTGTCCAATGAATGGCCCGGTGCAACTGCGCCAGGCAAAAGCGGCGTGCATTGTGCCCGAAAAATGGGGTTTAAGCCAAGGGTTCAGTTAACACTGCTCCATCTCTGATTTATCAGCAGCTCAATCGGGCGGTATTCAGTCTTGTAATTCATCTTCTTGCAGTTCTTGATCCAGTACCCCAGGTACAGGTTATCAAGCCCCATGCGCCGTGTTTCTGCGATCTGCCAGAGGATCCCGTAACGGCCCAGGCTGCGGCGTTCTTCCTCGGGTTCGTAGAAGGTGTACACAGCCGATAACCCGTTTGGCAGCACATCGGTTACCGCAACGGCCAACAAGCGTCCGTCGAGACGGAACTCATAAAATGTCGAGAACGGCAGGTCGCGTACCAGAAAAGTCGAAAATTGATCGCGGCTGGGCGGGTACATGTCGCCATCGGCATGGCGTTGTTCGATATAGCGCTGATAAAGATCGAAGTTTTCTTCGCTGAAGCACGGCTTGACCGCCGTAACCTGCAAGTCGGCGTTGCGTTTCAGAATGCGCTTTTGCTGACGATTGGGTACGAATCGTGCCACTGGAATGCGTGCAGCCGTGCAGGCATCGCACTTCAGGCAATGGGGCCGGTAAAGGTGGTCGCCGCTGCGTCGAAAGCCCATTTCGGACAAATCGGCATAGACCTGCACATCCATTGGCTGGCTGGGGTCGAGAAACAGCGTAGTCGCCTGTTCTTCGGGCAGGTAGCTGCAAACGTGAGGTTGAGTGGCATAAAACTTCAAGCGCGCCAGCTCGGTCATGATTGGCCCTCGGGAAATCTTTGAATTAAGTGTAAGACAGTGCGCAAAAAACGTCTGTAAAACGCCCGTTATCTTGCGGTACCTACAGGTTTAAGTCCCATTGTGCCGTTGTAGGCTGGTCCAGATGGTCGCGCAAGTAGTCGGCGAATTGCTGGCGCGGGATGGATCGTGCGCCGAGACTTTCAAGGTGGCGAGTCGCCATCTGGCAGTCGATGAGCACGAAGCCCCATGCCTGAAGGTGCTTTACCAGCGTGACAAAGCCAAATTTTGATGCGTTGTCAGCACGACTGAACATGGATTCACCAAAAAAAAGCTGACCCATGGCCAAGCCATAAAGGCCTCCAACCAGTTCGCCGTGGTCCCACACTTCCACAGAATGCGCATGGCCTCGAGCGTGGAGCTCGGTGTAGGCATTTTGCATGTCGTCGGTAATCCATGTGCCGTCTGCATCGCGGCGAGGGGCGGCGCAGGCTTGGATGACTGCCTCGAAATCGCGATCAAAGCTCACCTGATAGCGTTGCTGGCGCAAAAGCTTGGCCAGGCTGCGTGACACATGCAGTTCTTCAGGAAAGAGCACTGTGCGTGGATCAGGCGACCACCAGAGAATAGGCTGGCCTTCGGAAAACCACGGGAAACAGCCATGACGATAGGCCTGAACCAAGCGGTCTGCTGACAGGTCTCCGCCCGCTGCCAGTAGCCCGTTGGGCTCGCGCATGGCCTTGGTCAGGGGCGGAAATGTAAGGGTGTCGCGTTTTAACCAGGTCAACATGATGATTCGTCTTGTGCAGGTGGGGGGGAGGGCGCCTGCAACTCTACTGCGCCAATGCGGTCTCAATCGGTCTGCCGATCAGATCCAGTTGCTGTTTTGCAGTGCTATAAGTCTTTGTCACAAAAGATAATGCATGCTCAAATCAGCGCTTCACATGTATTTACGGTGCTCATGGGCCTGGCGCATGCGTCGGCGTGGCAACAGCGGCTTAAACCCGTACAATGGCTCGCCTGTTTGAGCTGATCTAAACTGCATGCGTACCAGCGTTGACAACGGTGGTTGATAGTACCAAGCGTCACGCAGCGCGAGTCCAGTATCCGGTAGCGCGTAGTAGCTTGCAGTCAATTTAGTCAATTAATAGTTGGGCGCGCCACAGGCGCAGGAAAAGACCCGTTTTGAAGAAATCCACAGCAGCACCCAAAGTAGTTCCTCTCTGGCGTCAGCAATTGCACTACCGGCTCAAGGAAGGTGCGCTGATCGCTATCGGCGCCCTCTGCCTGTTCATGATCATGGCCTTGCTGACCTATGCCAAGGATGATCCTGGCTGGAGCCACAACAGCCGTATCGTCGATGTGCAGAACTTCGGTGGGCCTGCGGGTTCCTACAGCGCTGACATCCTGTTCATGGTGCTGGGTTATTTCGCCTACATCTTCCCGTTGTTGTTGGCAATCAAGGCTTATCAGATCTTCCGCGAACGGCATCAACCGTGGCAGTGGAGCGGTCTGCTGTTTTCATGGCGTCTTGTCGGGTTGCTGTTCCTGGTGCTCTCCGGAGCGGCATTGGCCCATATTCATTTTCATTCAGCGGCGGGGCTGCCTGCTGGCGCGGGTGGTGCACTGGGCGAAAGCCTGGGTGATCTGGCCAAAAATGCCCTGAATATCCAGGGCAGCACCCTATTGCTGATTGCCTTGTTCCTGTTCGGTTTGACGGTGTTTACCGACCTCTCATGGTTCAAGGTCATGGACATGACCGGCAAAATCACACTCGACCTGTTTGAGCTCATTCAGGGCGCTGCCAATCGCTGGTGGTCGGACCGTAACGAGCGCAAGCAACTGGTCGCGCAATTGCGTGAAGTCGACACTCGCGTCAATGAAGTGGTTGCTCCCAGCGTTTCCGACAAGCGTGAACAGGCCAAGGCCAAAGAGCGTTTGATCGAACGCGAACAAGCGCTGACCAAACACATGTCCGAGCGCGAAAAGCATGTGCCGGCGGTGATCACGCCTGTGCCGACCAAAGCGCCTGAACCCAGCAAACGCGTGCAGAAAGAGAAACAAGCGCCTTTGTTTGTCGACAGCGCGGTTGAAGGTACATTGCCGCCCATTTCCATTCTCGATCCGGCAGAGAAGAAACAACTCAACTACTCACCGGAATCCTTGGCGGCCGTGGGCCACTTGCTTGAAATCAAGCTCAAGGAATTCGGGGTTGAAGTTGCCGTTGACTCGATCCACCCCGGCCCGGTAATTACCCGCTACGAAATTCAACCGGCAGCCGGGGTCAAGGTCAGCCGTATCGCCAACCTGGCCAAAGACTTGGCGCGTTCACTCGCGGTGACCAGTGTGCGGGTGGTTGAAGTAATTCCTGGCAAAACCACGGTCGGTATCGAAATCCCTAACGAAGACCGTCAGATCGTGCGTTTCAGTGAAGTGCTGTCCACGCCTGAATTCGACAACGCTAAATCACCTGTGACGCTGGCTTTGGGCCACGACATCGGTGGCAAGCCGGTGATCACCGACCTCGCCAAAATGCCGCACTTGCTGGTGGCCGGTACAACAGGCTCCGGTAAGTCGGTCGGTGTCAACGCCATGATCTTGTCGATCCTCTTCAAGTCTGGGCCTGAAGACGCCAAGCTGATCATGATCGACCCGAAAATGCTTGAGCTGTCGATCTATGAAGGCATCCCGCACTTGCTGTGTCCGGTCGTGACCGACATGAAAGATGCCGCCAATGCCTTGCGCTGGAGCGTTGCCGAGATGGAACGCCGCTACAAGCTGATGGCCAAGATGGGCGTGCGTAACCTCGCCGGCTTCAACCAGAAGATCAAAGATGCCGAGGCGGCGGGCGAACCGCTGAGCGATCCTCTGTACAAGCGTGAAAGCATTCACGACGAAGCGCCTTTGCTGACCAAGTTGCCGACCATTGTGGTGGTGGTGGACGAGTTTGCCGACATGATGATGATCGTCGGCAAAAAGGTTGAAGAACTGATCGCCCGTATTGCCCAGAAGGCGCGGGCGGCAGGTATCCACTTGATTCTCGCTACCCAGCGCCCGTCGGTGGACGTGATAACGGGTCTGATCAAGGCCAACATTCCGACCCGCATGGCGTTTCAGGTGTCGAGCAAGATCGATTCGCGCACCATCATCGATCAAGGCGGTGCCGAGCAACTGTTGGGTCACGGTGACATGCTTTACATGCCGCCGGGCACCAGCCTGCCGATTCGGGTGCATGGTGCATTTGTGTCTGACGAAGAAGTGCACCGCGTGGTTGAGGCATGGAAGCTGCGCGGCAGCCCGGACTATAACGACGACATTCTTAACGGCGTTGAAGAGGCCGGCAGTGGCTTTGAAGGTGGCAGCGGCGAAGGCAGCGAAGACAGCGAGACCGACGCGCTGTATGACGAAGCTGTCCAGTTTGTACTGGAAAGTCGTCGCGCCTCCATCTCTGCCGTGCAGCGCAAACTTAAGATTGGCTATAACCGCGCCGCCCGTATGATCGAGTCCATGGAAATGGCCGGTGTGGTTACGGCAATGAACACTAATGGCTCGCGCGAAGTGCTGGCGCCAGCTCCGATGCGCGATTGATCTGCTCGCGGGTACCCCGCGAGTGGCGTTCAACTAATCAATGAGGATTCTCATGCGTTTTACCAGCATGTTGTTGCTACCGATTTTGGCTTTTTCGTCACTTTCAGCTCATGCTGATGCCCAGGATGTCACGCGTTTGAGCCAGTTGCTTGAGAAGTCGAAGACCATCTCGGCTAATTTTTCGCAACTGACGCTGGCCGCCGGTGGCACGCAGTTGCAGGAAGCCAAGGGTGAAATGTCGGTGCAGCGCCCGGGCCTGTTTTACTGGCACACCGAAGCTCCGCAAGAGCAAACGATGATTTCAGACGGTCAGAAAGTAACCCTCTGGGACCCGGATCTGGAGCAGGTCACCATCAAAAAGCTGGATCAGCGCCTGACACAGACGCCAGCTTTGTTGTTGTCGGGTGACGTGTCGAAGATCAGTGAAAGCTTTGATATCAGTTCAAAGCAGGCAGGAGAGGTCATGGAATTCACCCTTAAGCCCAAGACCAAAGACACGCTATTCGATTCGCTGAACCTGTCCTTTCGCAATGGCATGATCAACAACATGCGCCTGATGGACAGCATAGGTCAGCGTACTGACATTGTGTTTAGCGGTGTAAAGGCCAACGAGCCGATCCCTGCCAGTAAATTCAAGTTCGTTATCCCGAAAGGGGTTGATGTCATCCAGGAATAATCCTGGAACAAGAGGTTTAAGCGTTGCCCATGGATTTGTTTCGAAGTGCCCCGATTGCTCAACCCTTGGCTGCTCGCTTGCGCGCGGCCAATCTGGACGAGTACGTCGGCCAGCAGCACCTGCTCGCCCGGGGCAAGCCCTTGCGCGAAGCGCTGGAGCAGGGGGCGCTGCATTCGATGATTTTCTGGGGGCCGCCGGGGGTGGGTAAAACCACCTTGGCCCGACTTCTGGCTGAAGTCTCCGAAGCGCATTTTGAAACGGTGTCTGCCGTGTTGGCCGGGGTCAAAGAGATTCGTCAGGCGGTAGAAATTGCCAAACAGCAGGCCGGTCAATATGGTCGCCGAACCATCCTGTTTGTTGATGAAGTACACCGTTTCAACAAGTCACAGCAAGATGCCTTTTTGCCTTATGTCGAGGACGGTACCCTGATTTTTATCGGGGCCACCACCGAAAACCCTTCGTTTGAGCTAAACAACGCACTGCTCTCGCGGGCGCGGGTGTATGTGCTCAAAAGCCTTGATGAGACGGCTCTGAAAAGGCTTGTTCAGCGTGCGCTGACTGAAGACAAGGGGCTAGGCAAACGCGGTTTGACCCTCAGCGATGAAGGCTTCCAAATATTGCTGCGTGCAGCCGACGGCGATGGTCGGCGCTTGTTGAATTTGCTGGAAAACGCCGCCGATCTGGCTGAAGACAACAGTGAAATAGGCTCTGACCTGCTGCAAAGCCTGCTGGGCGATACTCAGCGTCGTTTCGACAAGGGCGGCGAGGCGTTTTACGATCAGATATCGGCCCTGCATAAATCGGTGCGCGGCTCCAATCCTGACGGCGCCTTGTATTGGTTTGCGCGGATGATTGATGGCGGTTGTGACCCGCTGTACATCGCCCGCCGTGTCGTGCGCATGGCCAGTGAAGATATTGGCAATGCCGACCCGCGGGCCTTGAGCCTGTGCCTGGCGGCCTGGGACGTGCAGGAGCGCCTGGGCAGTCCGGAAGGCGAGCTGGCTGTGGCGCAGGCCATCACCTATCTAGCGTGTGCGCCTAAAAGCAATGCGGTGTACATGGGGTTTAAAGCAGCACTGCGCAGCGCTTCCGAGTACGGCTCCCTCGAAGTCCCTTTGCATTTGCGTAATGCACCGACCAAGCTGATGAAACAACTGGGGTACGGCGACGAATACCGTTACGCCCATGATGAGCCCGATGCTTACGCGGCGGGTGAAGATTACTTCCCGGATGAGCTGGAGCCTTTAGCGCTCTATCAGCCGGTGCCACGCGGTCTTGAGCTTAAAATCGGCGAGAAGCTCAAACACCTCGCTGCACTGGATCGCGCAAGCCCCCTGAAGCGGAGAAAGCCTTGATTCCATTGGTCTTGGCCGTCTCGGCGGGCGGCATTGCCGGAACCTTGTTGCGGTTCGCCACAGGCAACTGGATTAATGCCAATTGGCCGCGGCACTTCTATACCGCGACATTGGCCGTTAATATCGTCGGCTGCCTGCTGATAGGCGTTTTGTACGGCCTTTTCTTGATACGCCCAGAGGTGCCAATCGAAGTCCGAGCAGGACTGATGGTGGGCTTTTTGGGTGGCTTGACTACTTTTTCATCCTTTTCACTGGATACGGTGCGCCTGCTTGAAAGCGGGCAAGTGCCATTGGCACTGGGCTATGCAGCTCTCAGCGTATTCGGCGGGCTGCTCGCAACATGGGCTGGCCTGTCCCTGACCAAACTTTGATAAACGAGAAACCGACATGCTCGATTCCAAACTGTTACGTAGCAACCTTCAGGACGTAGCGGATCGCCTGGCATCCCGAGGCTTCAAGCTGGACGTGACGCGCATCGATGCGCTCGAAGCCCAGCGTAAAGAAGTCCAGACTCTGACCGAAAAGTTGCAGGCCGAGCGTAATGCGATCTCCAAAAGTATCGGTCAAGCCAAAGCGCGCGGTGAAGACATCGCGCCGTTGATGGCCAGCGTCGAGACCATGGGCACTGACTTGGCCAACGCCAAAGTGCAGCTGGAAGCGATCCAGACTGAGTTGGATTCAATCCTGCTGAGCCTGCCCAACCTGCCGGATGCTTCCGTGCCGGTAGGGGCTGATGAAGACGACAACGTTGAAATTCGCCGCTGGGGCACGCCTAAGGTCTTTGATTTTGAAATCAAGGACCACGTGGCGCTGGGCGAGCAGTACGGCTGGCTGGATTTTGAAACCGCCGCCAAATTGTCCGGTGCGCGTTTTGCGTTGCTGCGTGGCCCGATCGCACGTCTGCATCGCGCGTTGGCGCAGTTCATGATCAACCTGCACACCGGTGAACACGGCTACGAAGAGGCCTACACGCCTTATCTGGTTCAAGCGCCAGCGCTGCAAGGCACGGGTCAACTGCCTAAGTTCGAAGAAGAACTGTTCAAGATCAGCCGCGAAGGCGAGGCTGATTTTTACCTGATTCCAACGGCTGAAGTCACGCTGACCAACATCGTTGCCGGTGAAATCGTCGAGCACAAAGCCCTGCCGATCAAGTTCGTGGCTCACACGCCGTGCTTTCGCAGTGAAGCGGGCGCATCGGGTCGCGACACTCGCGGCATGATCCGCCAGCACCAGTTCGACAAAGTTGAGATGGTGCAGATCGTTGAGCCTTCCACTTCGATGCAAGCACTGGAAGGTTTGGTTGGAAACGCCGAGAAAGTCTTGCAACTGCTCGAATTGCCTTACCGCACACTCGCATTGTGCACGGGCGACATGGGTTTCAGCGCTATCAAGACCTACGACCTTGAAGTGTGGATCCCGAGCCAGGACAAATACCGCGAAATTTCGTCGTGCTCCAACTGTGGCGATTTCCAGGCCCGTCGCATGCAAGCACGTTTCCGTAACCCGGAAACCAACAAGCCCGAGCTGGTGCACACCCTTAACGGCTCCGGTCTGGCAGTAGGCCGTACCCTGGTTGCCGTACTGGAAAACTACCAGCAGGCTGATGGCTCGATTCGCGTGCCAGAAGTACTTAAGCCCTATATGGGCGGTATTGAGGTTATCGGCTAAATGGAGTTTCTGCCGCTGTTTCATAACTTGCGGGGCAGTCGTGTGCTGGTGGTCGGCGGCGGGGAAATTGCCTTGCGCAAATCCCGGCTGCTGGCCGATGCCGGCGCCGTATTGCGGGTTGTCGCACCCGCTATAGAACCGCAGCTATGCGAGTTGATTCTCAGCAGTGGCGGTGAGCAGATCTTGCGCGGCTATGTTGAGTCGGACCTTGACGGGTGTGTGCTGATCATTGCCGCCACCGATGACGAGCCGCTTAATGCGCAAGTCTCGGCGGATGCCCATCGGCGCTGTGTGCCGGTTAATGTGGTGGATGCGCCAGCCTTGTGCAGCGTTATTTTCCCCGCCATTGTCGACCGTTCTCCGTTGGTCATCGCTATTTCCAGTGGTGGCGACGCGCCGGTACTGGCGCGCTTGATTCGGGCCAAGATTGAAACCTGGATTCCGTCGACTTACGGACAGTTGGCCGGTCTTGCCGCGCGCTTTCGTACTCAGGTCAAAGGGTTGTTTCCCGATGTTCAACAGCGTCGCGGGTTCTGGGAAGACGTCTTTCAAGGCCCCATTGCTGATCGCCAATTGGCCGGGCAGGGCGGTGAAGCGGAACGTCTGCTCCTCGCCAAGATTAACGGCGAAGCAGCGATTACCACGGGTGAGGTCTACCTTGTGGGCGCCGGGCCGGGGGATCCTGACCTGCTGACTTTCCGCGCTTTGCGGCTAATGCAGCAAGCGGATGTGGTGCTTTACGACCGTCTGGTGGCGCCAGCGATTCTTGAACTGTGCCGCCGTGATGCCGAGCGTGTATATGTCGGCAAGCGTCGCGCTGATCATGCCGTGCCGCAGGAGCAGATCAATCAGCAACTGGTCACGTTGGCCAAGCAAGGCAAGCGTGTCGTGCGGCTCAAGGGCGGCGACCCGTTTATCTTTGGCCGTGGTGGTGAAGAAATCGAAGAGCTGGCAGCACATGGCATCCCGTTTCAGGTCGTGCCGGGTATTACCGCCGCCAGCGGGTGTGCCGCCTATGCCGGGATTCCGCTGACGCATCGCGATTACGCGCAGTCTGTGCGTTTCGTGACGGGTCACTTGAAGGATGGCACCAGCAATTTGCCGTGGAACGATTTGGTTGCTCCGGCGCAAACGTTGGTGTTCTACATGGGCCTGATCGGCTTGCCGATCATCTGTGAACAGCTGATCAAACATGGCCGTTCTGCAGATACTCCGGCGGCCTTGATTCAGCAGGGCACGACGTCCAATCAGCGGGTGTTTACTGGCACGCTGGCGGATCTGCCGACCTTGGTGGCTGAACATGAAGTGCATGCGCCGACACTGGTCATCGTCGGTGAAGTCGTATTGTTGCGCGAGAAACTGGCTTGGTTTGAAGGGGCGCAATCGCAGGTGTAAAAACGCCCTCACCCCAACCCTCTCCCGGAGGGAGAGGGAGCTCAATCAAGTCGATTTCAGATTCAATGCAATGCCTTCGGAATCTAGAAAACCCCAAGCCTCCCCCATTCAGTTCCCTCTCCCTCTGGGAGAGGGCTAGGGTGAGGGGCTTTTGATCTTAGTCCCGATTATCCCCCACCAAACTCTCCACTGACGGCACTCGCGTGTCGCTCTCCATCTGCGCATCGTGCTCAATCTGATGGCTAAAGCGGTCCAGTGATCCTTGCGCCGGTTGCGCATCGCTGGCAAAGACCGGCGGGCTCATCATGTAAGCTCCCAACAGACGACTTAGCGCTGCCAGGCTGTCGATGTGGGTTCGCTCATAACCGTGGGTCGCATCACAACCGAAGGCCAGCAGCGCACAACGAATGTCATGCCCCGCCGTTACGGCTGAATGCGCATCGCTGAAGTAATAGCGGAACATATCCCGGCGCACCGGCAATTCGTTTTCTGCACCCAGACGCAACAAGTGCCGCGACAAGTGATAGTCATACGGCCCCCCCGAATCCTGCATGGCCACACTGACCGCATGCTCACTGGAGTGTTGTCCGGGAGCCACGGGCGCAATATCAATCCCGACAAACTCGCTGACATCCCAAGGCAATGCAGCCGCGGCGCCACTGCCGGTTTCTTCGGTAATGGTGAACAGCGGATGGCAGTCAATTTGAGGTTGTTCGCCACTTTCCACAATCGCTTTCAAGGCCGCCAGCAGTGCAGCAACGCCGGCCTTATCGTCCAGATGACGGGCACTGATATGCCCACTATCGGTGAATTCAGGCAGCGGATCGAACGCAACAAAATCGCCAACATTAATACCCAGCGAATCACAGTCCGCTCGCGTGGCGCAGTACGCGTCCAGTCGCAACTCGATGTGATCCCAACTGATAGGCAATTCGTCGACGCCCGTATTGAATGCATGGCCTGAAGCCATCAGCGGCAGTACGCTGCCACGTATCACGCCATTGTCAGTAAACAGGCTGACGCGGCTGCCTTCAGCGAAACGGCTGGACCAGCAACCGACAGGCGCGAGTACTAACCGACCGTTGTCTTTAATGGCGCGAACACTGGCGCCGATGGTATCCAGATGCGCTGAGACGGCTCGGTCCGGACTGCTTTTCTGACCTTTCAACGTCGCGCGCAGGGTGCCACGTCGCGTCAACTCAAAAGGAATGCCCAGCTCTTCAAGGCGTTCGGCCACATAGCGCACGATGGTGTCGGTGAAACCGGTGGGGCTGGGAATGGCCAGCATCTCCAGTAATACCCGTTGCAGGTAATCGAGGTCGGGTTCAAGGATGGTGCGGTTCATAAGGCCTCCTGAGGCGAGGCTCGCCGCGCAAGTGAATGCGGCGAGCCCGAATGACGTTCAGCGGCTGCACTCAGGGCGCAGGCTGACTGTGAGGGAAGAGCAAATCTATAAAGCGCTCGGCGGTGGGTTGCGGTTCGTGGTTGGCCAGCCCGGCGCGTTCATTGGCTTCGATAAACACGTACTCGGGCTGATCAGCGGCTGACACCATCATGTCCAGCCCGACCACTGGAATATCCAGCGCACGGGCGGCACGAATGGCCGCGTCCTTGAGTACAGGATGCAAAATGGCGGTGACATCTTCCAGGCATCCACCCGTGTGCAGATTGGCGGTTTTGCGCACCGCCAGCAGTTCGCCTGCCGGTAATACACTGTCATATTCATAGCCCGCTGCTTGCACGGCGCGCAGCGTTTCTGCGTCTTGCGGGATGCGGCTTTCACCATCGGTGGCAGCCTGACGTCGACGGCTTTGAGCTTCGATCAATTGAAGGATGCTGTGATGGCCATCACCGATAACCTGTGCCGGTCGTCTGATTGCCGCAGCCACCATTTCAAAACCGATGACTACAATGCGCAGGTCAAGCCCTGGGTGAAAGCTTTCCAGCAGTACGCGATGGTCGAACGAACGAGCGGCCTCGACGGCGACCTGTACCTGTTCGAAGGTGTCAAGATCCACCGCCACGCCATTGCCCTGTTCGCCGTCCAGCGGCTTGACCACGATGCGACCGTGTTCTTCGAGAAATGCCAGATTGTCATCAGCATTGCCGGCCAATTGCTGCGTTGGTACGTTCAGGCCGGCCAGGCTGAGGGTTTTATGGGTCAGGCTTTTGTCCTGGCACAGGCTCATGCTGATCGAGCTGGTCAAATCGGTCAGTGACTCTTTACAGCGAATCTTGCGCCCCCCGTGACTCAGGGTGAACAAACCTGAAGAGGCATCATCGATCTGTACGTCAATCCCGCGTCGGTAGGCTTCTTCCACCAAGATACGCGCATAGGGATTGAGCCCTGCCTCAGGCCCCGGCCCTAGAAAAAGAGGCTGATTGATCCCGTTTTTTCGTTTGATGGCGAACGTCGACAGGTTACGAAAACCCAACTTCCCATACAGGTTCTTGGCCTGCTGGTTGTCGTGAAGCACGGATAGATCCAGATAGCTCAGGCTCCGGCTCATAAAGTGTTCGATCAAGTGGCGCACCAGTACTTCGCCTACACCGGGGCGAGAACACTGCGGATCGACGGCCAGGCACCACAGGCTGCTGCCGTTTTCCGGATCATGGAAGGCGGTGTGATGATTGAGGCCCATCACACTGCCAATCACTGCGCCGCTGTCTTCATCTTCAGCGATCCAGTACACCGGGCCGCCCTGATGCCGTGCGGTGAGCAAGGCAGGGTCAATCGGCAGCATGTTACGCATCATGTACAACGAATTGATTGCACTCCAATCGGCGTCGTTTTGCGCCCTGCGGATGCGAAAGCCTCGAAATACGCGGGTAGCGGGGCGGTAATCTGTAAACCAGAGGCGCAGCGTGTCGGACGGATCCAGAAAGAGTTGCTGGGGCGATTGCGCCAGCACCTGCTGAGGAGCCGCCACATACAACGCAATATCACGCTCGCCCGGTTGTTCATTCAACAATTCGTCGGCAAGGCTGGCGGGGTCGGGAAACGTGTGCCCGATCAGCAGTCGCCCCCAGCCGCAATGTACGGCCACGGGCTGCGCATCCAGAGCGCTGCCGTCTTCGGCAAAACGCGCTTGCAGCCGTTCATAAGAGGGTGTTTGACCGCGCAGCAAGCGCTGGCTATAAGCCGTAGCAAGGGGTTTCATCGATCAGATTCCTTGTTCACTCAGCCACAGGTTGAGTGCCGCCAGTTGCCAGAGCTTGGAGCCGTTGAGGGGAGTCAGTTGGCTGTGCGGATTAGTCAGCAGCGTGTCGAGCATGGCCGGCTGAAAAAGACCTCGGTCCTGGCTGGGGTCCAGCAGCAGATCGCGGACCCAATTGAGCGTGTCACCTTGCAGATGCTTGAGGCCCGGCACCGGGAAGTAACCTTTCTTGCGATCAATCACCTCGCTGGGAATGACCAGCCGTGCGGCTTCTTTAAGCACCTGCTTGCCGCCATCCGGTAATTTGAAGCGGGCCGGGATGCGCGCCGAAAGTTCGGCGAGGCGGTAATCGAGAAACGGCGTGCGGGCTTCAAGGCCCCAGGCCATCGTCATGTTGTCGACGCGTTTGACCGGGTCATCCACCAGCATCACCGTGCTGTCCAGACGCAAGGCTTTGTCTACGCCTGCATCGGCACCGGGTTGGGCGAAATGTTCACGAACAAAGTCGCCAGCCGCGTCATTGGCTGTCAGCCATTTCGGTTGCACCGTGGCTTTGTATTCATCGTAACTGCGGTCGAAAAAGGCTTGGCGATAGGCTTGATACGGATCGCTGGCGCCATCCACTTGCGGATACCAGTGATAGCCTGCAAACAGCTCATCTGCACCTTGGCCGCTCTGCACCACTTTGCAGTGCTTGGCGACCTCGCGTGAAAGCAGATAAAAAGCAATGCAGTCGTGGCTGACCATCGGCTCACTCATGGCACGGAAGGCTGCGGGCAACTGCTCAATGATCTCGTGTTCACCAATGCGTAGCTGGTGATGGCGGGTGCCGTAGTGCTTGGCAATCAGATCCGAATACTCGAACTCGTTACCGCGTTCCCCTCCTGCATCCTCAAAGCCGATTGAAAAAGTCGACAGATCTTGTACGCCTGCTTCCCTCAGCAGGCCCACCAACAAGCTGGAATCGACACCGCCCGAGAGCAGCACGCCGACATCAACGGCCGCGCGCTGGCGAATGGCAACCGCCTCGCGGGTGCTATCCAGTACGCGATCGCGCCAGTCTTCCAGGCCAAGATGAGTTTCGTCGGCATGGGGGCCGTAGGGCAGGGTCCACCAGGTTTTTTGTTCGGTCTGCCCGTTGGAGTCAATACGCATCCAGGTCGCTGGCGGCAGTTTTTCAATGCCGGCAACCAGTGTGCGTGGCGCTGGTACCACCGCATGAAAATTCAAGTAATGATTGAGGGCGACCGGGTCGAGCATCGGGTTGATATCACCGCCTTTGAGCAACGCCGGTAGCGTGGAGGCGAAGCGCAGTCGTTGGCCAGTACGCGACAGGTATAGAGGTTTTACGCCCAACCGGTCGCGGGCGATGAACAGGCGTTGAGCGTCTCGTTCCCAAATGGCAAAGGCAAACATGCCATTGAGTTTCGGCAGGAGGGCTTCGCCCCAGGCGTGATAGCCCTTGAGAAGAACTTCGGTGTCACCGCCTGAGTAAAACCCATATCCCAGGTTTTCCAGCTCGGCCCGTAATTCAGGAAAATTATAGATGGCGCCGTTGAAAGCCAGTGACAACCCCAGCTGACTGTCGACCATTGGCTGCGCCGAGGCGTCTGACAAGTCCATGATTTTGAGTCGGCGGTGGCCGAGGGCAATTGGCCCCTGGCTGTGGAATCCCCAGGCATCGGGGCCACGGGGGGCCAGGTGATGGGTAATGCGTTCGATGGCTGCCAGATCGGCAGGTTGTTGATCAAAACGAAACTCGCCAGCTAATCCACACATACTGCTTAAACCCTTTTGTCTCCGGGGCCTGTTACATTTTGGCCCGGTTTTGGATCGGGTTTAGCGCTCTGACCCGTCTCCCGATCCTTTCGGCGCGAGTGGCTCATCAGAGCGCGCCGCCGTAAGTTGTCTGTTTTTTCGAGTGCATGGGCAGCCTGATCGTTCAATTAAATCTTTGAACAGCCATTTTGAGTTGAGCGGTATTAAGGAACTTAGCCACTGATAGCGGCCTCTTAATATTAGTTTCAGGGAGTATCGAGCATGACTATTGGCGCACGATTGAAGTCTGAGCGAATGCGCTTAGGCCTTTCTCAAGCAGCTTTTGCAGAGGTAGGTGGCGTGGCTGTTAACGCCCAAGGTAGGTACGAAAGCGGTGCACGAATTCCCCGTGCTGATTATTTGGCCTTGGTTGCGGCCAGGGGAGTGGATGTTCAGTTCGTCATAATCGGGGAGCGCTGCGAAAACGGTAACGCTGCTTCAATAACAGCCGTTGCTGCGATCGACAGCGCCACCGATTGCCTGGAAAAAGCCAAAGAGCTTATTCGCTGACCTTTTATCTCGAATCGCCTTCTACAGCCCTTTGATCAAGGCTCGTACGTTAAACCTATTGGGATGGCACGCCTCTGCTATACCGCGAGGCACGGGCAGGGGGTCGTTGTTTATCCACGCCGCCAGGATTTCTCCTGACAGAGGGGCGGTAATCAAACCACGAGACCCATGGCCGCTGTTGACGTATAAGCCCTGCAGCCAAGGGCACTGGGTATTGGGAACCTGTCGGGCGTCCTTACGTAAAACGGCGTAAGCGTCGGGGAAAAGTTCCGGGTCTGACACAGGCCCCACAATTGGCAAGTAATCAGGGCTGGTGCAGCGAAAGGCGGCCCATCCTTGTAAATGTTCGGGGTCAAGTTGCTCGCCAAAGCGTTCAACCAGATCACCCGATATTTCCTGCAACAGATCGATATTGCTCTGATGTCCAGCTGGTGTGGTGGTCAAATCATCATTATGAAAGTCAAAGCTGGCGCCCAGCGTATGCTCACCCAGACGGCCGGGTGCTACATAGCCTTCTGCACACACGACGGTTTTCAGAACAGCCGTTTGCGCCGTCTCCATCAATTGTGTGATTTGCCCGCGAATTCGCTTGAGTGGTAAATCGGTGGTGGCCGCAAAGCGTTTGACTTCGGCGGCCCCGGCCAGAATGACCACAGGGGCACTGGCCAATACCTGCTCGCCCTGGCGGGCCAGCCACTGGCCATCAATCTGTTCCAGTTGCAGCACATCATGATGGGTCAGCACTTGGATATTCGGGTGCAAGGCCTGGAACTGGCACAGTGCCGGCGGATGAACCCAGCCGCCTTCAGGGTAAAACAGCCCACCATGGGACAGTTCAATACCTGCGAGTGCCTGTGCTTGTGGCTGATCAAGCAGGTGGACCAGTGCTGGCGGGAATGCCGCAGCCAATTGCGCCTGCCGGGCAGCTTCCTTGGCATTAAACCCCAGTTGCAGAACGCCACAGTCGTCCCAGTCGCGACCGCGTTGCAATTGCTCCAGTAAACGACGTGTATAGCCGAAACCGCTGACAATCATCTGCGACAGCGTCGTGCCGTGAGCCGATAACTTGAGATACAACACGCCTTGTGGGTTGCCCGACGCTTCTTTGGCCAGTCGTTCGTGCCGTTCCAGCAACATCACCTGCCAGCCCCGGCGGGCCAGACTATTAGCGCTGGCGCAACCGGACAGCCCGCCACCAATCACCAGTACCTTGCGTTCGCCTGCCGGTTGAGGCGGGCGGGCATACCAGGGTTTTATCGAGGTGACGGCCAGCGGGTGTTCAGGTAAACCCACAAAAGTGCCACGCAGAATTTCCCATTTATGGCCAATGCCCGGTGTACGGCGCATTTTAAAGCCTGCGTCGTTCAGTGCACGGCGTACCCAGCCGGTACTGGTAAAGGTACTGATTGTGGCGTCGGGTGCGGCCAGGCGTGCCAGTTGGGCAAACAGTTCGGGTGTCCACATGTCTGGGTTCTTCGCGGGGGCAAACCCGTCAAGAAACCACGTGTCAATCTGTGCATCCAACTGCGCAAATTGTTCCTGCGCATCCCCGATCAGTAGCGTCAATGTCACCCGGCCATCGGCCAGCGTCAGCGTCTGAAACCCGGGATGGATGGCAAAGTAAGCCGCCATCAACTGCCCGCTGTAAACGGCAAGTTCGGGCCACAACGCTAAAGCCTTCTCTAAATCTTCACGGGAGAGGGGATATTTTTCAGCACTGATGAAATGCAGCCGCGCATTCGGTGGGGCGCATTGATCGAACAACTGCCAGGCACATAAAAAGTTCAGCCCGGTACCGAACCCTGTTTCGCCAATGACCCATTGACCATTAGCGGGGAGTGCTGCAAAGCGTTCTTTCAGCGCGTTTTGTTCAATAAACACATAACGCGTCTCTTCCAGACCCGATTTGTCAGAAAAATACACATCGTTGTACACCCGAGAGTGGGGGCGACCTTGTTCATCCCAGTCGATCTGGGCATTGGGCATTTCAGTAGTCATGTGCGGCTCGGCAACGGCAAGTCGGCCATTCTAGCTGATCGGTCCACGCGAGATTGATCCTTGGCAGGGTGATGCAGGTTTCTTGCTGCATGGCGGGCACAATCCGCTAGTCTTGTGACAACTTGACAGGGAGTTTTCCATGTTCGAATCAGCTGAAATCGGTCATTCAATCGATAAAGAAACCTACGACAAAGAAGTGCCTGCCTTACGCGAAGCCTTACTTGAAGCTCAGTATGAGCTTCATCAGCAGAAGCGGTCGGCGGTCATCGTGCTGATCAACGGCGTTGAAGGTGCAGGCAAGGGCGAGACGGTCAAGCTGCTCAGCGAGTGGATGGACCCGCGCTTGATCGAAGTGCGCACGTTTGATACTCAGACTGACGAGGAACTGGCGCACCCTGCGGCCTGGCGTTATTGGCGACATTTGCCGGCCAAAGGCCGTATGGGGACGTTCTTTGGTAACTGGTACAGCCAGATGTTGCAGGGCCGGGTCCATGGTGTTTTCAAGGATGCGGTCCTGGATCAGGCAATAAATGGCGCAGAACGACTGGAAAAGATGCTGTGCAATGAAGGCGCAGTGATTTTCAAATTTTGGTTTCACCTGTCCAAAAAGCAAATGAAAGCCCGCTTGAAGGCCCTTCAAGATGACCCATTGCACAGCTGGCGGATCAGTCCGCTCGATTGGCAGCAATCAAAGACCTATGACCGGTTTGTGCGCTTCGGTGAACGCGTCATTCGACGCACCAGCCGGGACTATGCACCGTGGAACATCGTTGAAGGGGTGGACCCTAACTATCGCAGCCTGACGGTAGGCAAAATTATCCTTGAGGGTTTACAGGCAGCGCTCAATACACCCAAGCCCAAGGCTCGCCCAACAAGTGCTGCCCCCTTGCCTGAAGTGATTGACGGCCTGAGCCTGCTTGATTGCCTGGACTTAACTCTGCACCTTGAGAAAGATGACTATCAAGAACAGCTGATTACCGAGCAGGCTCGTCTTTCGGGGTTGATGCGTGACAAACGCATGCGTCGTCATGCGCTGGTGGCCGTCTTTGAAGGCAACGATGCGGCGGGCAAGGGCGGGTCGATCAAACGTGTGGCGGCAGCACTGGACCCGCGTCAATACAGCATCGTGCCCATTGCTGCGCCCTCTGAAGATGAACGGGCACAACCCTATCTTTGGCGTTTTTGGCGACAGATACCGGCACGCGGCAAATTCACCATTTTTGACCGTTCGTGGTATGGCCGCGTGCTGGTTGAGCGGATTGAGGGGTTCTGCACTCAAGCCGACTGGATGCGTGCATACGGTGAGATAAACGATTTTGAAGAACAACTCAGTGATGCAGGGGTGATCGTCGTCAAATTTTGGCTGGCGATTGATAAAGATACCCAGCTCCAACGCTTTCAAGAACGTGAAACCATACCGTTCAAACGTTACAAGATCACTGAAGAAGACTGGCGCAATCGTGAAAAATGGGACCTGTATCGCAAGGCTGTGTGCGACATGGTTGATCGCACCAGCACTGAAATATCCCCCTGGACATTAGTAGAGGCCAATGACAAGCGCTGGGCGCGGGTCAAGGTATTGCGCACCATTAATGATTCGTTGGAAGCCGCGTTCGAAAAACGCGACAAGCAGGATAAAAAGCACAAAAAATAAGTGCACGCTGAAAAGCGAAGACGGCGCTAGGGCGACAGAGTCGCCCTAAAACCTGTCAATGCTTGCCTGAACCCAGCATATTCTCGGGTCGCACCCACTGATCAAATTCTTCGTCGGTCAGATAACCCAACTCCAGGGCGGCTTCGCGCAAGGTCAACCCTTCGGCGTAGGCTTTCTTGGCAATTTCGGCAGATTTGTCGTAGCCAATATGCGGGTTGAGTGCGGTAACCAGCATCAAGCCTCGCTCCAGATGTTCAGCCATTTTCGCAGCGTCTACTTCCAGGCCGTTGACGCAATGTTCCTGGAAGTTACTGCAACCGTCCGCTAGGAGCTGGATGGACTGCAAGAGGTTATGAATGATGACGGGTTTGTAGACGTTCAGTTGCAGATGCCCCTGACTGGCGGCAAAGCCGATGGTGACGTCGTTACCCATGACTTGGCACGCCAACATGGACAGTGCTTCGCACTGGGTGGGGTTGACCTTGCCCGGCATGATTGAGCTGCCTGGCTCATTGGCTGGCAGTTTGATTTCGGCCAAACCCGCACGCGGTCCTGAGCCCAGTAAGCGGAAGTCATTGGCCAGTTTCATCAAGGCAACTGCCAGGGTTTTCAAGGCACCGGACAGATTGGTCAAAGGTTCGTGGCCCGACAGGGCGGCGAACTTGTTAGGCGCCGTGATGAACGGTAAACCGGACAAGGCTGCCAGCTCTGCGGCAATGGCCTCACCAAAACCATGCGGGGCATTGAGCCCTGTGCCCACGGCTGTGCCACCTTGCGCCAACTCGTAAATGGCCGGCATGGCAGCATTGATAGCTCTTTCTGCGTAGTCCAGTTGTGCGATGTAAGCCGAAACTTCCTGCCCAAAGGTGATCGGGGTGGCGTCCATCATGTGCGTGCGCCCGGTTTTCACCAGTTTCATGTGACGAGCCGACAATTCAGCCAGCCCCCCGGACAACTCATTGATAGCTGGTAACAAATGATTGTTCACCGCTTTGGCCACTGCAATATGCATGGCGGTCGGGAAGCAGTCATTGGAGCTTTGCGAGCGATTGACGTGATCGTTGGGGTGTACCGGCGATTTGCCGCCCCGGCCTTTGCCAGCCAGTTCATTGGCGCGCCCGGCGATCACTTCATTGGCGTTCATGTTGCTTTGCGTGCCGCTCCCGGTCTGCCAGACCGCCAACGGAAATTGATCGTCGTGTTGCCCGTCGAGTACTTCATTGGCGGCCTGTTCGATCAGGCGGGCGATGTCGGCGGGTAGATCGCCATTGCGATCATTGACCCGTGCTGCAGCCTTTTTGATGAGCGCCAACGCGTGCAGCACGTCCAGCGGCATTTTTTCGTTGCCGATGGCAAAATTGATCAGCGAACGCTGGGTCTGAGCGCCCCAATAGGCCTCCTCAGGAACGTGCACTTCACCCAGGCTGTCGGTTTCGATACGGCTCATCGTGCTCTTTCTCCTAAGTGGGTTGATCCATCAGCTTAGGCGGTGTTTACAAAGAGAGGTTCAAACTTTGGTTTTAGAGACGTTTGTCGGGTTATTGAGAAACGCTATCAGGCTTGGGGTTGAGTGACACACTTTGTTAGGCGCAGAATGGTCGGCCTTGGGGTATGACCTCGTTTGCTAGATAAAGGAAATTCGATGACCCGTCTACGCGCCATCTGTACTGCAGTTGCTCTGGTATGCGCCAGCGGCCAGGTTTTTGCCGATGCTGCCAGCCATGCAGCCAGTGCTGAAACATTCCTGAAGCTGGCGCATGCCGACAAGCTGGGAACGCCGGTCTACATGCAAGTGCAGCAAATGTTTGCTCAACGTTTTGAACAAACCAAAGCACCTGCAGCCAAGAAAGCTGTTTTGGAAACCTACCAAGCCAAAGCCAACACTGCTCTGGACCAAGCGATTGGCTGGGACAAGCTGAAGCCGGACATGGTCAAGCTGTACACCACCAACTTCAGCGAATCCGAACTCAAGGATCTGGTTGCTTTCTACCAGTCTCCATTGGGCAAGAAGGTCCTGGAAAAAATGCCGCAACTGACTCAACAATCGGCACAGATGACTCAGGCCAAGCTGGAAAGCGCAGTGCCGGTAGTCAACAAGCTGTTGGCTGACATGACCGCCGAGCTGGAGCCAAAAGCGGCCCCGGCCAAAAAGAAGTAAGCGGAGCCTGAATGAGCATGCAACAACGTATTGAAACGACGCTGAACGCGTTGCACCCCGAGCATTTGAGCGTGCTGGACGAGAGTCACATGCACAGTCGCGGGCTTGAAACGCATTTTAAGGCCGTGGTGGTCAGCGAGCAGTTTGTCGGGCTCAATAGCGTCAAGCGTCACCAAAAGGTTTACGCCACTCTGGGTGACTTGATGGGCGAATTTCATGCGTTGGCCTTGCACACGTACACGCCTGAAGAATGGGCGAAAATCGGCACAGCACCGGCTTCGCCGACCTGTGCCGGCGGTGGGCACTAAGTCGTCTTTTTGCTAGAATCCGCACGCGCCGCTGTAGGGTCTGTTGGAGCTTCATTGAGACCGCGACGAAAGCTCACGTGGTGCAGGGCAAGGCGCGAGCAGCGTAGTTTGGTTGTTCCAAATAAGCTGCGAGCAACGTCGCCCTGCGCCACGTGAGCTTTCGTCCCTTCGGGTCGCGTGTCAAATTTCGCCAGGCTGCGTTGCAGGGTTTTAGAAGGGAACAACCATTCTCTTCACCCTGCGTCTTGCCTGGCAAAATTTGACCCAGCGACGCGGCTCCCAATGAAGCGCCAACAGACCCTGACTGGCGCGTTTTTTTTGCATCCGGTTTGCCCTTTACGAGGGTAGCCACCTGGAGAGATTCACAATGACTGCACCGATTGTTGTAGCTGCACTGTATAAATTCGTCACCCTTGAAGATTATGTCGAACTGCGCGAACCCTTGCTCAAGGCCATGGTTGATAACGGCATCAAGGGCACCTTGCTGATTGCCGAGGAAGGCATCAACGGCACGGTTTCGGGCAGCCGTGAAGGAATTGACGGTCTGATGGCCTGGCTCAAGAGCGATCCGCGGATGGTCGATATTGACCACAAGGAATCCTACTGCGAAGACCAGCCGTTCTATCGGACCAAGGTCAAACTGAAGAAAGAAATCGTGACCCTCGGTGTAGAAGGCGTAGACCCGAACAAAAAAGTCGGAACCTATGTCGACCCCGAGAACTGGAACGCGCTGATCAGCGACCCAGAGGTCTTGTTGATTGATACCCGTAACGACTACGAAGTCTCGATTGGCACGTTTGAAGGTGCCATCGATCCGAAAACCACCAGTTTTCGCGAGTTTCCAGACTACATCAAAGCCAACTTCGATCCGGCCAAGCACAAGAAAGTCGCCATGTTCTGCACCGGTGGCATTCGTTGTGAAAAAGCCTCGAGCTACATGCTCAGCCAGGGTTTTGACGAGGTCTATCACCTTAAAGGCGGGATTCTGAAGTACCTCGAAGAGGTGCCGCAGGAAGAAACCAAGTGGCAAGGTGACTGTTTCGTGTTTGATAACCGTGTAACGGTGCGCCACGACCTCACCGAAGGCGAGTACGATCAGTGCCACGCCTGCCGCACGCCGATCAGTGTTGCCGAGCGTGAATCCGAGCACTATCAACCCGGTATCAGCTGCCCGCATTGCTGGGACACGTTGAGCGAAAAAACCCGTCGCAGCGCCATTGATCGTCAAAAACAGATCGAACTGGCCAAGGCCCGCAACCAGCCGCATCCGATCGGTCACAACTACCGTAAATCGGCCGAGGCCTGAGTATGTCCGCGCGCTTGCTCTATGTAATGGACCCAATGTGTTCGTGGTGCTGGGGCTTTTCGCCAATCGCCGAAGCATTGGTTGAGCAGGCGCGTGCCAAAGGTGTGGCGCTGCACGTGGTCGTAGGTGGTTTGCGCACTGGCAGCGCGTCTCTGGAACCGGCCAAGCGCCGCTACATTCTTGAGCACTGGCAGGCCGTCAATGAGGCCACCGGGCAGCCGTTTACCGTTGAGGGGGCATTGCCCGAAGGCTTTGTTTACGACACGGAGCCCGCTTGCCGAGCGCTGGTAGCAGCCCGTAGCCTGGCGCCGGAGTGTGCCTGGAAATTGGTCAAGCTCATCCAGCATGCCTTCTATGTTCAAGGACGTGACGTCACCCAGGCCAGCGTGCTGGTTGAGTTGGCTGAAACCGCGGGCGTGTCGCGTATTGATTTTGCCGCAGCCTTTGATAGCGCTGAGCAACAGGCTGCCACCGCGGCTGACATTGCCTGGGTGCAGGATTTGGGGATAGCCGGTTTTCCCACATTGTTGGCAGAGCATAATGGCCAACTTGCTTTATTGACCAACGGCTATCAGCCGCTGGAACCCCTTGCTGATCTGCTCGGCCGCTGGTTAGAGCGCGCTGCGAGTGTCTGATACAAAGGATTTACCTCTGATTAACTCGGCACCCGATCGGCTGACATGGGTCGAAATCAGACGTTTGGCCCTGCGCAATAAAAAAGCGTTATGGATTGCCAATGGCGTTGCGGTGCTGGCTACGCTATGCAGCGTGCCGATCCCATTGCTCCTGCCTTTGTTGGTTGACGAAGTGTTGTTGGGTCATGGCGATGCAGCGCTCAAGGTCATGAATCACGCGCTGCCCTCTGCGTGGCAAACCTCGGTCGGTTACATCGGTCTGATGCTGGTCGTGACGCTGTTGCTGCGCAGCGGCGCATTGTTGTTTAACGTGCTGCAAGCCCGGCTGTTTTCAAGGCTGGCCAAAGATATTGTATTGCGCATCCGTCTACGTCTGATCGAGCGCTTGAAACGTATTTCGCTGGCCGAGTATGAGAGTTTGGGCAGCGGAACGGTCACCACGCATTTGGTCACCGACCTCGACACCCTCGACAAATTTGTCGGGGAGACGTTGAGCCGTTTTTTGGTGGCAATGCTCACCCTTGTAGGGACTTCGGCGATTTTAGTGTGGATGCACTGGCAACTGGCGCTGGTCATTCTGCTGTTCAATCCGCTGGTCATCTATGCAACGGTGCAGCTCGGTAAGCGGGTTAAGCACCTTAAAAGGCTCGAGAACGACAGCACTGCACGCTTCACCCAGGCATTGACTGAAACCCTCGACGCCATTCAAGAAGTACGGGCGGGCAATCGTCAGGGCTTCTTTTTGGGGCGCTTGGGCCACAAGGCCAAAGAAGTGCGCGATTTTGCCGTCGCCTCGCAATGGAAAAGCGACGCTTCAAACCGCGCCAGTGGTTTGTTATTTCAGTTTGGCATCGATATTTTCCGTGCGGCTGCAATGCTCACGGTCCTGTTTTCTGACCTGTCGATTGGTCAGATGCTGGCCGTGTTCAGTTACCTGTGGTTCATGATTGGTCCTGTTGAGCAATTGCTTAATTTGCAATATGCGTTCTACGCTGCAGGGGGAGCCATTACGCGCATCAATCAGTTATTGGCGCGTGCGGATGAGCCTCAATACCCCGGGGGCAAAAATCCGTTTGCCGGTCGCGAGACAGTGTCCATTGAAGTGCGTGACCTGAGTTTCAGCTATGGCGAAGAACTCGTGCTGGACCACCTGAACCTGACCATCGCACCGGGTGAGAAGGTCGCCATAGTGGGCACCAGCGGTGGGGGCAAAAGCACCTTGGTGCAATTGCTTCTCGGGCTGTATACACCGCAGTCTGGCAATATTCTTTTTGCTGGCGAAAGCCAGTCGTCCATTGGCCTTGAAACCATCCGCGAGCATGTCGCGGTCGTCCTGCAACATCCTGCGTTATTCAATGATACGGTGCGCGCCAATCTGACCATGGGCCGTGAGAGAACCGATGCGGCTTGCTGGCGGGCACTGGAGATCGCCCAGCTGGATGGCACCATACTGAATCTGCCCCAGGGGCTCGACAGTATCGTTGGTCGCTCGGGTGTGCGCCTCTCTGGTGGTCAGCGTCAACGCCTTGCGATAGCCAGAATGGTGCTGGCCGACCCCAAAGTCGTGATTCTCGATGAGGCCACCAGTGCTCTGGATGCCGAGACGGAATACAACCTGCATCACGCTTTAGGAAAATTCTTGAGCGCTCGCACGACTTTGATCATCGCTCACCGTTTATCTGCGGTAAAACAGGCAGACCGTGTTCTAGTATTTGATGGCGGGCGCATTGCCGAAGACGGCGATCATCAACAACTGATTTCCGAGGGCGGTCTCTACGCCAAGCTGTACGGCCATTTGCAGCAAACTTGATGGCGAGGCACACAGGCTTATTTTGATCTGTGCGGCACGACTCCTTGTCATAAATGTCAGAAATTAGCCTAGGCTCAGCGGTGTTGAGGCTTTTTCTCTGGTTTTCATTGGGTAGTTTGAAGCAAAGGGAACTCATGAAGCAAAAACGTGCTCTCGGTACGCCACGTTTATTGGGAATCGTCTGGCCTTTTATTGCGGTCGTGCTGTTTCAGGCGCTGTTAGGTTGTATGAGTCTCTACATGCTCTCTGCGGTGAGAGGCTATGTTGCAGGTGAAAGTCTGTGGAGCAAAGGCCAGAAAGACGCCATCTACTACCTCAATTTATATGCTGATAGTCGTGATCCAGTTATTTTCGAGAAGTATCAGCAAGCCATTAGAGTTCCGGAAGGCGGGCACCGCTTGCGCGTTGCCCTTGATCAATCTCCGCCTGATCTGCAAGCAGCCCGTGAAGGTATTTTGCAGGGAGGTAATAATCCGGACGATGTGTCGAGCATCATTTGGTTTTATCGTTATTTTCGTAACTTCAGTTACCTGAATACGGCCATCGAGAAGTGGGCCGTGGGTGATGATCACCTGATTCGACTCAACGACTTGGCCCAAAAGATGCGCGGGCTCATTAACAGTCATCAAGTCAGTGAGGATGACGTCAAGCGTTGGAAGTCCGAGATTTACGCCATCAATGAAAGTGTCACGCCGGCGGCGAAAGCATTTAGCGATGCTTTGGGTGAGGGTTCGCGCTTTATTTTGCAGTTACTGGTGTTTATCAATCTGGCTACAGCGCTGGGTTTGATCATTCTGGCCTTGTTGCGCACTCACAAAATTCTTGCCCAAAGCCGCGAGTTTGCCGAAGCGCTGCAAGTGGAAAAAGAGCGTGTACAGGTCACTCTTGAGTCCATAGGTGATGGTGTAATCAGTACCGATGTGAACGGCTCTATTGTTTACATGAACCCGGCGGCTGAACAACTTACACACTGGAAGTCCGAGCAGGCACGGGGTGTTCCTCTGGCGGCATTGTTCAAATTGCTCGACGAGCATGCGCTGGATGATGGGTTCAAGCTGATAGACCACATTCTCAGCGGACAGTTGGGCAATAGCAGTGAGCATTCCAAGCTGATTCAGCGCATGGACGGCAGTACTGTTTCCGTAACGCTGGTGGGTGCGCCGATCCTTCATGCGGGCACTGTCAGTGGGGCAGTGCTGGTGTTGCATGACATGACGCGAGAGCGCCAATTCATTGACAATCTGTCGTGGCAGGCAACCCACGATGCCCTAACCGGATTGGCCAACCGCCGTGAGTTTGAATATCGCCTTGATCTGATCCTGCAAAATCTGTCGCGTCAGCAAGGCCGACACGCGTTGATGTTTCTTGATCTGGACCAGTTCAAGCTGGTTAATGATACGTGCGGTCATGCGGCAGGTGATGAACTGTTACGCCATATTTGTGCGGTATTGCAGTCCGGTTTGCGCGAAGGCGATACGCTGGCACGCCTTGGCGGAGATGAGTTCGGCATCCTGCTAGAGAATTGCCCTGCTGATGCTGCAGAAAAGATTGCCGAAGGCTTGCGCCAGACGGTGCAAAGTTTGCACTTCGCCTGGAAGGGCCGCCCGTTTTTGAACACGATCAGCATTGGTCTGGTTCATATCCATCAGGCCCCGGTGACGCTGGAGACTTCGATGCGGGCCGCCGATATGGCGTGTTACATGGCTAAAGAGAAAGGTCGAAACCGGGTTCAGGTTTATCATGCCGATGATTCGGAGCTGTCTTTGCGTTTTGGTGAGATGGCTTGGGTTCAACGCTTGCATGTGGCGTTGGAAGAAAACCAGTTTTGCCTTTATTCGCAGGAAATCGCTCTGCTCAATCATGAGCATGAGGACTCAGGGCATATCGAAATCCTCCTGCGATTGCGCGATGAAAAAGGCGGCATGATCATGCCTGACAGTTTTATTCCCGCGGCTGAGCGTTATGGGTTAATGACATCAATTGACCGATGGGTAGTCGAAAATGTATTCAAGACTATTTCCAGCTTTACGGCACTCAACCCGGGCCAGCCTATGGTCATGTGTGCGATCAACTTGTCGGGCACAACCATTGGTGATGAAGACTTTCTGGCGTTCTTGCATGAGCAGTTCGAGTGTTATGGGGTTGCCCCCGAGCGCATATGTTTTGAAATCACCGAAACCAGTGCAATTGCCAATTTAGGCAGCGCTATTCGTTTTATCAATGAGCTAAAAGGGTTGGGCTGTCATTTCTCTCTCGATGACTTTTGCGCAGGTATGTCTTCTTTCGCCTATTTAAAGCATTTGCCGGTCGACTTTTTGAAAATAGATGGGAGTTTCGTCAGGGACATGCTTGACGACCCCATTAATCGGGCGATGGTTGAGGTGATTAATCACATCGGGCATGTTATGGGTAAACGGACTATTGCCGAATTTGTCGAAAACCCGCAAATTGAGCATGCTTTGGCCGAGATCGGTGTCGATTATGCTCAAGGCTACAACGTTGAGCGTCCGCGCGAATTTACGCGCGACAGTTTGCGCTGTCGGCCTAGGCGCCCTAAGGCTTTTGCTTTGAAGTCACCGGGCACATTACGTTAAGTGCTGCCCTGTTTTGCAAATCACCTCTCAGAAGGAACCCGATAGTGATCGATGCATACGAAAGAACTGGGCCTCTCATGGAAGCGACCAGCTATCCGCAATGGGCTCAAAAGCTGATCCGCGATTGCTATGAAAGCAAGCGCAGGGTTGTTGAGCACGAGATATTCCAGCGAATGCGCGACAACACGCTTAGCGCGAAGACCATGCGTATGTATCTCATTGGGGGTTGGCCAGTCGTTGAGCAGTTTTCGTTGTATATGGGTCATAACCTGGGCAAAACCCGATATGGACGTCATCGCGGCGAGGACATGGCTCGACGCTGGTTGATTCGCAACATTCGTGTGGAGCTTAACCATGCGGATTATTGGGTGCATTGGGCAAAGGCGCATGGTGTAAGTCTTGAAGACATGAATGCGCAAGATATCCCGGCTGAATTCCAGGCCTTGAACGATTGGTGCTGGCATAGCTGTGCAACAGATTCGTTGGCTGTTGCCATGGCGGCGACCAACTACGCGATCGAAGGCGCGGTGGGTGAATGGGCTGCGGTGGTGTGCTCTAAAAACGTTTACGAAGAATCATTCCCTGAAGAGGGTCGTAAACGCACCATGAAGTGGCTGAAGATGCATGCTCAATACGATGACGAGCACCCATGGGAGGCGCTTGAAATTATTTGTACGCTGGCTGGGATGAATCCCAGTGAAGCGCTGCAAACCGAGCTGCGTAAAGCCATCTGCAAGAGCTATGACTACAAGTATCTCTTTTTGCAGAGCTGCCTTGAGTTCGAAAAAAAGTCGGTTGTCCGTGAGTCGCATCTCTTGGCGGAAGCCTGAGACGTTTTAAAGGCTTTTTTACATCAAAAAAAACCGCAGGTTGCGTGATTCGCGACCTGCGGTTTTTTGTTTGTGTTGCAGTTATTGGGCGTCGAATGCTTGACCGTTGATCCCGGTACTGTCCGGGCCCATCAGGTACAGATAAACCGGCATGATCTGGTGCGGCTCCGGATTGTTTTGCGGGTTTTCCCCTGGGTAAGCCAGGGCCCGCATGCTGGTCCGGGTGGCGCCAGGGTTGATGCTGTTGGAGCGTACCGGGGCGATAGAGTCGACTTCGTCCGCCAATGTTTGCATCAGCCCTTCGGTGGCAAACTTGGAAACGCCATAAGCGCCCCAGTACGCACGGCCTTTGCGGCCCACGCTGCTGGAGGTAAATACTACGGATGCATCCTGTGAAAGTTTTAGCAGGGGCAGCAGGGTGCTGGTGAGCATAAACGTGGCGTTGACGTTCACATGCATCACGCGCATGAAATTCTCGCCAGACAGTTGCTCCAGTGGTGTGCGCGGGCCAATGATGGATGCATTGTGCAGCAGCCCGTCCAGGTGGCCGAACTCACGCTCGATCATAGCCGCCAGTTCGTCATATTGGTGAGGCTGAGCCGTTTCTAGATTGAACGGGATAACCGCCGGTTGCGGGTGGCCGGCAGCTTCAATTTCATCGTAAACCTCAGTCAGATTGGCCTCGGTTTTACCCAGCAGCAACACGGTTGCGCCGTGTGCGGCGTAGGTTTTAGCCGCAGCAGCACCAATGCCGCGGCCTGCGCCGGTAACCAGAATGACCCGACCCTGAAGCAGGTTGGGGCGTGCGCAATAATCAAACATAAAGACCCTCAGCAGAAAACAGGAGTGGCGCGCTGGTCAGCAGCTGCATACGGCGTTATCCAGCACTTTGCGCAACTCGCTCGGATGATCGACGACTACATCGGCGCCCCAATGGCTAGGGTTATCGTCCGGGTGAATATAGCCAAAACGTACGGCAGCCGTTTTTGTGCCTGCATCGCGACCTGACTCAATGTCGCGCAAGTCATCGCCCACAAACAACACACTGGCCGGATCAAGACCGAGCATTTTGCAGGCCAGAATCATGGGCTCGGGATCAGGCTTGCTGTGCGTGACATGATCCGGGCAGATAAGCAGGGCAGAGCGCTGTGCCAGCCCCAGGCGCTCCATGATCGGCTGCGCAAAGCGCAACGGTTTGTTCGTGACCACGCCCCATACCAGGTGCGCTTTTTCGATATCGGCCAACAACTCTTCCATGCCATCAAACAACTTGGTGTGAACAGCGCAGTCGTGCTGATAACGATCCAGAAACTCCAGGCGCAGTTCTTCAAAACCTGGCGCCTGCGGGTCCATGCTGAAAGTGGCTGCAACCATGGCGCGAGCGCCGCCAGAAATCTCGTCGCGGATCAGCTTGTCGGCAATGGGAGGCAGGCCACGCTCGGCGCGCATGGCCTGACAGATAGCGATAAAGTCTGGCGCGGTGTCGAGCAGGGTGCCGTCCATGTCAAAAAGAACTGCTCTTAAACGCATGTATTACTCCTCTCGCAGGGTTTGAATCATGTAGTTGACATCAACGTCGGCGGCCAGCTTGTAATGCTTGGTCAGCGGGTTGTAAGTCAGGCCAATGATGTCTTTGACACTGAGGCCGGCCTGGCGGCTCCATGCGCCCAGTTCGGAAGGGCGAATGAATTTTTTGAAGTCGTGAGTCCCGCGCGGAATCAACTTCATGATGTATTCGGCGCCGATAATCGCGAACAGGTAAGACTTGGGGTTGCGATTGATGGTCGAGAAAAATACTTGGCCGCCCGGTTTGACCATGCGGTAGCAGGCACGAATCACTGATGCTGGATCAGGAACGTGTTCGAGCATCTCTAGGCAAGTCACAACGTCAAACTGTTCTGGCATTTCTTCTGCCAACGCTTCGGCCGTGATCTGGCGGTAGTCAACATTTACGCCAGATTCGAGTTGATGCAGTCGTGCCACCGCCAGCGGGGCCTCGCCCATGTCGATGCCCATGACGGTTGCGCCGCGTTGAGCCATCGACTCGCTCAGGATTCCGCCGCCACAGCCCACGTCCAGCACTTTTTTGCCGGCCAGTTGTACGCGCTCGTCAATCCAGTTAACGCGCAGCGGGTTGATGTCGTGCAGTGGCTTGAACTCGCTTTCGCGATCCCACCAGCGATAGGCAAGCGCCTCAAATTTGGCGATCTCGGCGTGGTCGACGTTGCTCATGGGTAAATCCTCAAAAACTAAAAAAACAGGCAGTGCTTAGGGGGCGTAGCCCTGACACTCAATCAGTGAGTATGGCTGCTAATACGCTCACCCCAGGCTTTGGCGGTTGCGCAGAGCTGTTGCTCGTCCATTCGGGTCAGTTTGCCATTATTTAACAGGTGTTTGCCTGCGACCCACAGATGTTTTACGCAATCACGGCCGGTGGCATAGATCAATTGTGACACAGGGTCGTACACCGGCTGCTGGGCAAGGCCACTTAAGTCGAATGCGACCAGGTCTGCCGCCTTGCCTAGCTCGATTGACCCGACTTCACTTTCAAGGCCCAGTGCGCGAGCTCCATTGAGGGTGGCCATGCGCAATGCCCGGTGCGCATCCAGTGCCGTGGCAGAGTTGGCGACAGCTTTGGCAAGCAGCGCTGCGGTGCGAGTTTCGCCCAGCAGGTCGAGATCGTTATTGCTCGCTGCACCGTCAGTGCCCACGGCAACATTGATCCCCGCCAGCCACAGGCGTTCGACCGGGCAAAAACCGCTGGCCAACTTCAGGTTGGACTCAGGGCAATGGATCACGCTGGCATTGTTTTCTACCAGCAGACTAAGGTCTTCATCGCTGATTTGCGTCATGTGTACAGCCTGGAAGCGCGGTCCAAGCAAACCCAGCCGGGCGAGGCGGGCCATCGGGCGCTCGCCGTAAACGTCAATGGATTGCTGAACTTCGAAGGCAGTTTCGTGCACGTGCATTTGAATCGTCGCATCGAGTTCATCAGCAATCACCCGGACTTTTTCCAGGTTTTCGTCACTCACGGTATAGGGCGCGTGCGGGCCAAAAGCGATTTTGATACGCGGGTGGTACTTCAAGTCACCAAAGAGTTCGATCGCCTGACGCAGGGCTTCATCTGCCGAGCTGGCTCCGGGCACCGCGAAGTCGAGAATGGGGATGGCGATTTGCGCGCGTATGCCGCTGTTATGGACGCGCTCGGTGGCGGTTTTGGGGTAGAAGTACATGTCGCTGAAACAGCTGATGCCGCCCTTGAGTTGCTCGGCAATGGCCAGGTCGGTGCCGTCCCGTACGAAGTCTTCATCGACCCACTTGCCCTCGGCGGGCCAGATGTGGTCTTGCAGCCACGTCATCAGGGGGAGGTCATCGGCCATGCCTCGAAATAGCGTCATTGCTGCATGACCGTGGGCGTTAATCAGGCCAGGGCTGAGCAGCATGTCGGGCAGTTCGCGGGTTTCGATAGCCGTGTGTTTCAGCGCTTCTTCACGCGGGCCAATAAATACGATGCGTCCGCCTTCAATGCCTACGCCGTGATCCTTAAGCACAACTCCGGCGGGTTCAACAGGTACTAACCAGGTGGGCAGCAACAGCAAATCGAAGGAGAGAGGCTGGATAGGCATAAATGCGGCTTCCGGAGCTAAATAAAAAGGAGGCGAAGTATACCCGAGCGTCTGAAAGGCGGGACCGTTATAATCGACGGTTTTGTATCTGGGTAAATAGGGGAAAGCATGCGCGATCGACTGTTGGCGGCAGAAAAAGTTAAGGCCATCGATTGGCGGGGCGAGGCCCTGTACCTGCTGGATCAGCGCATTTTGCCCTTTGAAGAAAACTGGTTGTCATTCACCAATGCCGAAGGTGTGGCCAAGGCCATTCGCGACATGGTTGTGCGTGGCGCGCCTGCCATCGGTATTGCTGCCGCCTACGGGATTGTATTGGCGGCTCGTATACGCAAGGCCGCGGGTGGTGACTGGGTTGCGGCGCTGGAAGCGGACTTCACGGTGCTGGCAGACTCGCGACCCACCGCAGTGAACCTGTTTTGGGCGCTGAATCGCATGCGCGATCGACTGAATCGCATCCAGCACAGTGCCGATGCTCTGCGCGTGCTTGAACTAGAGGCGCTGGCTATTCATGAGAGTGACCGTGAGGCCAATCTGACAATGGCGCAGCTGGGCGTCGATGTGATTCGCCGGCACCAAGGCAATGCGCAAACGGTATTGACCCATTGCAATACGGGCGCATTGGCTACCGGTGGTTTTGGCACGGCGTTGGGGGTGATTCGGGGTGCCTGGCTCGAAGGCATGATTGAGCAGGTCTACGCCGACGAAACCCGGCCCTGGTTGCAAGGCTCACGTCTGACCGCCTGGGAATTGGCCAATGAGGGCATTCCGGTGATCCTCAACGTCGATTCTGCAGCGGCGCACATCATGAAAACCAAAGGTGTGACCTGGGTGATTGTGGGCGCAGACCGAATCACGGCCAATGGCGATGTGGCCAATAAAATTGGTACGTATCAATTGGCCGTTAACGCCATGCATCACGGTGTGCGCTTTATGGTGGTGGCCCCCAGTTCGACGATCGACATGGAGCTGGCCACTGGCGAAGACATTCCGATTGAAGAGCGTGAAGGCGCTGAGCTGCTGAATGTGGGGGGCAAGCGAGTAGGTGCTGATGTTCAGGCTTTCAACCCGGTGTTCGATGTCACCCCGGCTGATCTTATTGACGTGATCGTGACCGAGAAAGGCATCATTGAGCGCCCGGATGCGGCCAAGCTCGCCCAGTTGATGTGTCGCAAGCGGTTGCATTAAACCCTGACCCGGTCGTCGTTGCCGAAGATTGCGAAGGGTTGCATGGCAACCCATTGCGTGAAGATCCTGCTGCCACTTTTCGCAGTCTTTGGCATCGACTACGGGCTTCAAATCGCCTTCAGAGTCCTCCTGAGGCCTCTCAGGCCTATAAACGGCTGAATTACTACGCTCCATGCGCATCACAGGGATAGGTGCGTGGCGGCGTTTGTGATAACATTCGGCGGTTTCCAGGGTTGCCCGTCAAGGGTGCCCTTAATGCGCAAATCCGTGACATAACGTATTGATTTGTCGTAAGTCGCTGTATGGCACATGGTCAGCAGTGGCGAGCTTCGTTGATCCCGAATGGATGTGGCGAAGTTTCACCCGAAAAAGGAATCAGGCTTCTCATGGGCGAACTGGCCAAAGAAATCCTCCCGGTCAATATCGAAGACGAGCTGAAACAGTCCTACCTCGACTACGCGATGAGCGTAATTGTCGGGCGCGCACTGCCTGATGCACGTGATGGCTTGAAGCCCGTGCACCGGCGAGTGCTGTTCGCGATGAGCGAACTGAATAACGACTGGAACAAGCCGTACAAGAAATCTGCCCGTGTGGTCGGTGACGTAATCGGTAAGTATCACCCACATGGTGATACCGCGGTTTACGACACCATCGTTCGAATGGCTCAGCCATTCTCCCTGCGCTACCTGCTGGTAGACGGTCAAGGCAACTTCGGTTCGGTCGACGGCGACAACGCTGCTGCGATGCGATACACCGAAGTACGTATGACCAAGTTGGCCCACGAACTGCTGGCCGACTTGCATAAAGAAACCGTGGACTGGGTGCCGAACTACGACGGCACGGAAATGATCCCGGCTGTCATGCCAACGCGCATTCCCAACTTGTTGGTCAACGGTTCCAGCGGTATCGCTGTGGGCATGGCCACCAATATCCCGCCGCACAACCTCGGTGAAGTCATCGATGGTTGCCTGGCGCTGATCGACAACCCGGAACTGAGCATCGATGAACTGATGCAGTTCATTCCGGGCCCGGACTTCCCGACGGCTGCGATCATCAACGGTCGCGCCGGCATCATCGAAGCCTATCGCACCGGTCGTGGCCGTATTTACATGCGCGCCCGTTCGATGATCGAAGACATCGACAAGGTCGGTGGTCGTCAGCAGATCGTCATCACCGAACTCCCTTACCAGTTGAACAAGGCGCGCTTGATCGAGAAGATCGCCGAGCTGGTTAAAGAGAAGAAGCTCGAAGGTATTACCGAGCTGCGTGACGAGTCCGACAAAGACGGCATGCGTGTTGTCATTGAATTGCGTCGCGGCGAAGTGCCGGAGGTTATTCTCAACAACCTGTACGCTCAGACTCAGCTGCAAGCGGTGTTCGGTATTAACATCGTTGCCCTGATCGACGGTCGTCCGCGCATCCTCAATCTCAAGGATCTGCTTGAAGCATTCGTTCGTCACCGTCGCGAAGTGGTTACGCGTCGTACGGTATTCGAGCTGCGCAAAGCCCGTGAGCGCGGTCATATCCTTGAAGGCCAGGCCGTTGCCCTGTCCAACATCGATCCGGTTATTGCGTTGATCAAAGCCTCGCCAACCCCGTCTGAAGCCAAGGAAGCGCTGATCAGCACGCCTTGGGAATCAACGGCAGTTGTGGCCATGGTTGAACGTGCTGGCGCCGATTCTTGCCGCCCAGAGAACCTTGATCCGCAATACGGCCTGCGCGACGGCAAGTACTTCCTGTCGCCAGAACAGGCTCAAGCGATTCTCGAGTTGCGTCTTCACCGCTTGACCGGTCTGGAGCACGAAAAGCTGCTGGCCGAGTATCAGGAAATTCTCAACCAGATTGGTGAGTTGATCCGCATCCTCAACAGCGCTGTGCGTCTGATGGAAGTGATTCGCGAAGAGCTGGAAGTCATCCGCGCTGAATATGGCGACGTGCGCCGTACTGAAATCCTTGATCATCGTCTCGACCTGACGCTGGGCGACATGATTCCGGAAGAAGAGCGCGTTGTGACGATTTCCCATGGCGGCTATGCCAAGACTCAGCCACTGGCTGCGTATCAGGCACAGCGTCGCGGCGGTAAGGGTAAATCAGCGACTGGCGTCAAGGATGAGGACTACATTGCTCACCTGCTGGTTGCCAACAGTCACACCACGCTGTTGCTGTTCTCCAGCAAAGGCAAGGTGTACTGGCTCAAGACGTATGAAATCCCTGAAGCTTCCCGTGCAGCTCGTGGTCGGCCGCTGGTCAACCTTCTGCCGCTGGATGAGGGTGAGTACATCACCACCATGTTGCCGGTCGAGGAATACACCGAAGGTCACTTCATCTTCATGGCAACCGCTAATGGCACCGTGAAGAAGACCCCGCTGGAATCCTTCAGCCGTCAGCGTAGCGTCGGCTTGATCGCGCTGGAACTGGACGAAGGTGATGTGCTGATCAGCGCCGCTATCACGGATGGCGAGCGCGAAGTCATGCTGTTCTCCGACGGCGGCAAGGTTACGCGCTTCAAAGAGTCTGACGTGCGTGCAATGGGTCGTACGGCTCGTGGTGTGCGCGGCATGCGCCTGCCAGAAGGTCAGAAGCTTATTTCGATGCTGATCCCGGAAGAAGGTAGCCAGATTCTCACTGCTTCGGCACGTGGTTATGGCAAACGTACGCCGATCAGTGAGTTCCCTGAATACAAGCGTGGCGGTCAGGGTGTCATCGCCATGGTCAGCAATGAGCGTAACGGCCGTTTGGTCGGTGCGGTTCAGGTGCAGGACGGCGAAGAAATCATGCTGATTTCCGATCAGGGCACACTCGTTCGTACCCGTGTTGATGAAGTGTCGAGCCTGGGTCGTAACACTCAGGGCGTCACCTTGATCAAACTGGCCAGCGATGAAACGTTGGTAGGGCTTGAGCGAGTTCAGGAGCCGTCGGAAGTCGAGGGTGAAGAGCTTGAAGGCGAAGGCGAAGGTGGTACTGAGCTCGAAGGCGAGACCGTTCGCGACGGTCTTGATGATGAGCAGCCGCTAGAGACAGGCGCTGACGAAGAGCAGCCGCAGGAATAAGCGGACACACAGGGGGCGGATGAAGATTCGCCCCCTTGTTGTATGTGCGCAGCGAGCGTGCTGGCGATGACTGACTAACACTCAACATCCATGCTGACTGTTACACCGCTATCACAAGCAGGCTCGATCGTGCGCTCAATGATGTGCCGCCAACCAATTAATTGCGTGACCCACCAAATCAGAGCGAGAGTGGATGTGAGCAAACGAGCCTATAACTTCTGCGCAGGTCCTGCTGCGCTCCCTGAAGCTGTCCTGTTGCGGGCCCAGTCAGAATTGCTTGACTGGCATGGCAAGGGCCTGTCGGTCATGGAGATGAGCCATCGAAGCGATGAGTTCGTGTCCATTGCGACCAAGGCTGAGCAGGATTTGCGTGACCTGCTGTCTATTCCCTCGAATTACAAAGTGCTGTTCCTGCAGGGCGGCGCGAGCCAGCAGTTTGCCCAGATTCCGTTGAATCTACTGCCCGAAAGCGGTACTGCCGACTACATCGATACCGGTATCTGGTCGCAAAAAGCGATTGAAGAAGGTTCGCGCTTTGGCCACATCAATGTGGCGGCCAGTGCCAAACCTTACGATTACTTTGCGATTCCGGGCCAGAACGAGTGGAATCTTTCCAAGAATGCTGCGTATGTCCACTATGCGCCCAACGAAACCATCGGCGGCCTGGAGTTTGACTGGGTTCCAGAAACGGGCGATGTGCCACTGGTTGCAGACATGTCTTCGGACATTCTGTCGCGTCCGATTGATGTGTCGCGTTTTGGGATGATCTACGCCGGTGCCCAGAAAAACATCGGCCCGAGCGGTATTTTGGTCAACATCATTCGTGAAGACTTGCTGGGCCGTGCCCGGTCGATTTGCCCGACGATGCTGGACTACAAGGTCGCAGCCGACAATGGCTCGATGTACAACACGCCGCCGACACTGGCCTGGTATTTGTCCGGCCTGGTGTTTGAGTGGCTGAAAGAGCAGGGTGGAGTTGAAGCAATCGGCAAGCTCAATGAAGTCAAAAAACGTACGTTGTATGACTTTATTGATGCCAGTGGCTTGTACAGCAACCCGATCAACACCCCTGATCGTTCGTGGATGAACGTGCCGTTCCGCCTGGCGGATGACCGTCTCGACAAGCCGTTTCTGGTGGGTGCCGAGGCGCGTGGGTTGTTGAACCTCAAGGGGCATCGCTCAGTGGGCGGAATGCGCGCTTCGATTTATAACGCTGTAGACATCAATGCGGTTAACGCGCTGGTGGCTTACATGGCAGAGTTCGAAAAGGAACACGGCTAATGTCCGAGCAAGAACTCAAAGCGCTGCGCGTACGCATCGACAGCCTGGACGAAAAAGTTCTGGAGCTGATCAGTGAGCGCGCTCGCTGCGCACAAGAAGTGGCGCGCGTCAAAATGGCTTCGCTGGCTGAGGGTGAAGTGCCGGTCTTTTATCGCCCGGAGCGTGAAGCTCAGGTGCTCAAGCGAGTCATGGAACGCAACAAGGGGCCGTTGGGCAACGAAGAGATGGCGCGTTTGTTCCGCGAAATCATGTCGTCCTGCCTGGCGCTGGAGCAGCCGCTGAAAGTGGCTTATCTGGGCCCTGAAGGCACCTTTACTCAAGCGGCGGCGATGAAGCACTTTGGTCATGCTGTGATCAGCAAGCCAATGGCGGCCATTGATGAGGTGTTCCGTGAAGTCGCAGCTGGCGCTGTCAATTTTGGCGTGGTGCCGGTTGAGAACTCCACCGAGGGGGCTGTGAACCACACGCTGGACAGCTTCCTTGAGCACGATATGGTGATTTGCGGCGAAGTCGAGCTGCGTATCCACCACCATTTGCTCGTAGGTGAGAACACCAAGACCGACAGCATCAGTCGTATTTACTCCCATGCGCAGTCATTGGCTCAGTGCCGCAAATGGCTGGACGCGCATTACCCGAATGTCGAGCGTATTGCTGTATCAAGCAATGCCGAAGCGGCCAAGCGGGTCAAGGGTGAGTGGAATTCGGCGGCCATTGCTGGCGATATGGCGGCGGGCTTGTACGGCTTGACCCGTCTGGCCGAGAAAATCGAGGATCGCCCGGATAACTCCACGCGTTTCTTGATGATTGGCAACCAGGAAGTGCCGCCGACCGGCGATGATAAAACCTCGATCATTGTATCGATGAGTAACCGTCCGGGCGCTTTGCATGAATTGCTGGTGCCATTTCACGAGAACGGCATCGACTTGACGCGTATCGAGACGCGGCCTTCGCGTAGCGGTAAATGGACCTATGTATTCTTCATCGATTTTGCTGGCCATCACCGCGACCCACTGGTCAAAAGTGTTCTGGAACAAATCAGTCAAGAAGCCGTGGCGCTTAAAGTGTTGGGTTCCTACCCGAAAGCGGTTCTGTGAGGCAGTCATAACATGAGCGGTGATTTTCTCGCCCTGGCGCAGCCGGGCGTACAACAACTTTCTCCATACGTCCCGGGCAAGCCTGTGGATGAGCTGGCGCGTGAGCTGGATATAGACCCGGCGACCATTGTCAAACTGGCGAGTAATGAAAACCCTTTGGGCGCGAGCCCCAAGGCGCTGGCAGCCATTCAAGGCGAGCTGGCCGAGCTGACGCGTTATCCAGACGGTAACGGCTTTGCTCTCAAGAGTCTGTTGTCTAGCCAGTGTGGCGTGCAGCTGGACCAAGTCACGCTGGGTAATGGCTCGAACGATATTCTGGAGCTGGTCGCGCGCGCGTATCTGGCGCCGGGCTTGAATGCGGTCTTCAGTGAGCATGCGTTCGCTGTGTATCCAATCGTCACTCAGGCCGTGGGGGCTGATGCGCACGTGGTGCCAGCCAAGGACTGGGGGCACGACCTTCAGGCCATGCTCAAGGCGATAGACAACAATACCCGTGTTGTTTTTATTGCGAACCCGAACAACCCAACGGGAACCTGGTTCGATGCAAATGCGCTGAATGAGTTTTTGCAGGATGTGCCTGAGCGCGTGCTGGTGGTGCTGGATGAGGCCTATATCGAGTACGCCGAGGGTGGCGAGCTGCCAGATGGTCTGGAGTTTCTCTCGGCTTACCCCAACCTGCTGGTTTCACGTACGTTCTCCAAGGCTTACGGCCTGGCAGCCTTGCGTGTGGGTTACGCGCTGTCGAGCGCCGTGGTGGCGGATATATTGAATCGCGTCCGTCAGCCCTTCAATGTGAATAGCTTTGCACTGGCTGCGGCCTGTGCCGCGCTGCAGGATGCCGACTATCTTGCAGAAAGCCGTCGTCTTAACGACGCGGGTATGCACCAACTACAGGAAGGTTTTCGCGAGTTGGGCCTGGGCTGGATTCCGTCCCGGGGCAATTTTATTGCGCTGGATCTCGGTCAGTTGGCCGCTCCTGTGTATCAAGGCCTGTTGCGTGAAGGCGTCATTGTGCGCCCGGTGGCCAATTACGGCATGCCGAACCACTTGCGTATCACCATAGGTTTGCCGGCCGAGAATGCTCGCCTTCTTGAAGCGCTGGCCAAGGTCCTTGTTCGTGGTTGATGTCATGTCGTTGCAACCTGTTACACCTATTGTGGGGCGCCTGGTGGTTGTGGGTCTGGGCCTGATCGGTGGCTCCTTTGCCAAGGGCATGCGCGAAAGCGGATTATGCCGTGAGGTCGTGGGTGTCGATCTGAATGCAGTTTCGCGCGCTCGGGCGGTAGAACTGGGCGTGGTCGATCGTTGTGAGCCTGACTTGGCTGCTGCGTGTATCGGGGCCGATGTCATTCAGTTGGCGGTCCCGATTCTGGCCATGGAGAAAATGCTCGGTCTGCTGGCCGGCATGGATCTCGGTGATGCTGTACTGACCGATGTGGGCAGCGCCAAAGGCAATGTAGTGCGCGCTGCGACTCAAGCCTTTGGTGGCATGCCGGCGCGATTTGTGCCGGGTCATCCCATTGCCGGTTCTGAGCAAAGCGGGGTTGAGGCATCGAATGCCAGTTTGTTTGAGCGCCATAAAGTTATTTTGACGCCTGTAGCCCAGACCGATCCTGAAGCATTGGCCCTGATTGATACGCTGTGGCGTGCCCTTGGGGCTGATGTTGAGCATATGCAGGTTGAGCGCCACGACGAAGTTTTGGCAGCAACCAGCCATTTGCCGCATTTGCTGGCATTTGGCTTGGTGGACTCTCTTGCCAAGCGCAATGAGAATCTGGATATCTTTCGCTA
Organism: Pseudomonas sp. TMW22091; assembly: GCF_022496705.1. NCBI lineage: Bacteria > Pseudomonadati > Pseudomonadota > Gammaproteobacteria > Pseudomonadales > Pseudomonadaceae > Pseudomonas > Pseudomonas sp. TMW22091. The sequence goes on along the minus strand of NZ_SCFI01000004.1, from coordinate 51,805 downwards.
TGCAGCGGGAGGTTTTCGGGATTTCACAAGAATCGCCGGAAGCGACCCGGTAATGTGGCATGACATCTTTCTCGCAAATCGCGAAGCGGTGCTGCGCACATTAGATACATTTCGCACTGATCTCGACGCCTTGCGCGACGCGGTCGATGCAGGGGATGGGCATCAATTGCTGGGCGTTTTTACACGCGCACGTGTTGCTCGCGAGCATTTCAGTAAAATCCTGGCCCGCCGGGCATATGTGGACCCTATGAATTCAAATGATCTGATTTTCCTGGCAAATCCTGGTGGCCAAGTTTCTGGCCGTATTCGTGTACCAGGTGACAAATCCATCTCTCATCGTTCGATCATGCTCGGCTCGTTGGCTGAAGGCACGACCGAGGTTGAGGGTTTTCTGGAGGGCGAAGACGCACTGGCAACGCTGCAAGCGTTCCGCGACATGGGTGTGGTGATTGAAGGGCCAAATGAAGGTCGCGTTACCATTCATGGCGTTGGGCTACACGGCTTGAAAGCGCCGCCAGGGCCTATCTATCTGGGTAACTCGGGTACCTCGATGCGTTTGTTGTCCGGCTTGTTGGCCGCGCAAAACTTCGATACCACCCTGACGGGCGATGCTTCTCTGACCAAGCGTCCGATGAATCGCGTCGCTAATCCATTGCGCGAAATGGGCGCCGTCATTGAAACCGCGGCTGAAGGTCGTCCGCCAATGACCATCCGTGGTGGTCATACCCTTAAAGGGATGGATTACACCTTGCCGATGGCCAGTGCGCAGGTTAAGTCCTGCTTACTGCTGGCGGGTCTCTATGCCGAAGGCAAAACATCGGTCACTGAGCCGGCGCCTACTCGCGACCATACCGAACGTATGCTGCAAGGCTTCGGCTACCCGGTTACGGTGAATGGCCCTACAGCTTCGGTTGAGTCTGGCCATAAGCTGACGGCGACTCATATTGAAGTGCCGGGTGATATCTCGTCTTCGGCTTTCTTTTTAGTGGCTGCATCGATTGCGCAAGGCTCTGACCTGTTGCTGGAGCATGTCGGCATCAACCCGACCCGCACAGGTGTTATCGACATTCTGCGTTTGATGGGGGCTGATATCACCCTTGAGAATCAGCGTGAGGTGGGCGGTGAGCCTGTTGCGGATCTGCGAGTGCGGGCGGCCAAGCTAAAAGGGATCGAAATTCCTGAAGCGCTTGTGCCGTTGGCCATTGATGAGTTCCCGGTATTGTTCGTGGCCGCTGCCGTGGCTGAAGGCAGAACGATTCTGCGCGGCGCAGAAGAGCTGCGAGTCAAGGAGTCTGATCGTATTCAGGTCATGGCGGACGGTTTGCTGGCTCTGGGTGTCAAGTGTGAGCCGACGCCGGATGGCATCATTATTGATGGCGGCACCATCGGTGGTGGTGAGGTGCACGGGCATGGTGATCATCGCATTGCGATGGCCTTCAGTGTGGCGTCCCTGCGTGCCACGGCACCGATACGTATCCATGATTGCGCCAATGTGGCGACTTCCTTCCCTAACTTCCTGGCACTGTGCAAGCAAGTTGGCATGCGGGTCGCTCAAGAGGCGCAGTCGTGAACAGCCCGGCACCGGTCATTACCATTGATGGGCCGAGCGGCTCAGGCAAGGGGACGGTAGCGGGGCGTCTGGCCAACGATTTGAAGTGGCGGTTGCTGGATTCGGGCGCCTTGTACCGTTTGCTTGCTTTCGCTGCGGCCAATCACGGCGTTGCGCTGGAAAACGAGCCTTTGCTGAGCAAATTGGCAGCGCATCTTGATGTGCAATTCGTCGGGGCGACGAATGGCAAGGCGGCGAGCATTATCCTGGAAGGCGATGATGTAACTCATTCCATCCGCAGTGAGCAAGTGGCGGCCGGAGCTTCAAAGGTGGCGGCGCTACCCGCTGTGCGCGCGGCTTTGCTCGAGCGTCAGCGTGCATTTCGTGAGTTGCCGGGGCTCGTGGCCGATGGTCGGGACATGGGTACAGTGGTTTTTCCCGACGCTCCGCTGAAGATTTTTCTGACGGCGAGCGCCGAGGAACGAGCGCGCCGCCGTTACTTGCAGTTGAAGGCCAAGGGCGATGATGTTAGTCTCCCGCGTCTGCTGAAAGAGATTCGTGCCCGTGATGAGCGTGACACGCAGCGTGCAATAGCCCCGCTCAAGCCGGCGGCTGATGCCATACAGCTGGACTCTACGGAGTTGTCAATCGAGCAGGTGCTTGAACGCATCATGAGTGAAATCGCACTTCGCGATATTGCCGGATGACCAAGAAAGCAGGCAGGAGACCAGAAATAGTCCTGTTTGCCTTCTTTTATATGAACGTAACCCACATTGTCTGGAGTGTGGCTGATGGGCGTATTCCTTCGCCCTTATTCAACAGGAATTAAAATGAGCGAAAGCTTTGCAGAACTCTTTGAAGAAAGCCTAAAAACCCTGAATCTTCAGGCAGGCTCTATCATCACCGCTATCATCGTTGATATCGATTACCAAGCTGGTTGGGTAACCGTTCACGCTGGTTTGAAGTCTGAAGGCCTCATCCCGCTGGAACAGTTCCACAACGACGCTGGCGAACTGAACATCAACATCGGTGATGAAGTTCACGTTGCGCTGGACGCGGTCGAAGACGGCTTTGGCGAAACCAAACTGTCCCGTGAAAAAGCCAAGCGCGCTGAATGCTGGATCGTTCTGGAAGCAGCCTTCGCAGCAGAAGAAGTGGTTAAGGGCGTTATCAACGGTAAGGTTAAAGGCGGCTTCACTGTCGACGTTAACGGCATCCGTGCGTTCCTGCCAGGTTCTCTGGTTGACGTTCGTCCAGTGCGCGACACCACGCACCTGGAAGGCAAAGAGCTGGAATTCAAGGTCATCAAACTTGACCAGAAGCGCAACAACGTTGTTGTTTCGCGTCGCAGCGTTCTTGAAGCAGAGAACTCGGCTGAGCGTGAAGCTCTGCTGGAATCCCTGCAAGAAGGTCAGCAAGTTAAAGGTATCGTTAAAAACCTCACGGATTACGGCGCATTCGTCGATCTGGGTGGCGTCGATGGCCTGCTGCACATTACCGACATGGCTTGGAAGCGTATCAAGCATCCTTCCGAAATCGTCAACGTTGGCGACGAGATCGATGTCAAGGTTCTGAAGTACGATCGCGAGCGCAATCGTGTTTCCCTGGGCCTGAAGCAACTGGGTGAAGATCCATGGGTTGCTATCAAAGCTCGTTACCCAGAAGGTACTCGTGTTACCGCTCGTGTAACCAACCTGACCGACTACGGCTGCTTCGCTGAGCTGGAAGAAGGCGTTGAAGGTTTGGTACACGTTTCCGAAATGGACTGGACCAATAAAAACATCCACCCTTCGAAAGTCGTACAAGTCGGCGACGAAGTGGAAGTTATGGTTCTGGACATCGACGAAGAGCGTCGTCGTATCTCCCTGGGCATCAAGCAGTGCAAATCTAACCCGTGGGAAGATTTCTCTGGCCAGTTCAACAAGGGCGATAAAATCTCCGGCACCATCAAGTCGATCACCGATTTCGGTATCTTCATTGGTCTGGACGGCGGCATCGACGGCCTGGTTCACCTGTCCGACATCTCCTGGAACGAAGTGGGCGAAGAAGCCGTACGTCGTTTCAAGAAGGGCGACGAGCTGGACACCGTTATCCTGTCTGTTGATCCAGAGCGTGAGCGCATCTCCCTGGGTATCAAGCAACTGGAAAGCGATCCGTTCTCCGAGTTCGTTCAAGAGAACGACAAAGGCGCAATCGTTAAGGGCATCGTGAAAGAAGTTGACGCTAAAGGCGCCATCATCACTTTGGCTCCGGATATCGAAGCGACTCTGAAAGCCTCCGAAATCAGCCGTGACCGCGTTGAAGACGCGCGCAACGTTCTGAAAGAAGGCGAAGAAGTAGAAGCCAAGATCATCAGCGTTGACCGCAAAAGCCGCGTAATCCAACTCTCCATCAAGTCGAAAGATGATGCTGAAGAGAAAGAAGCAATCCAGAGCCTGCGCGACAAGCCAGCTACCTCTGACATTGCTGCTGGTCCGACCACTCTGGGCGACCTGCTGCGTGCACAAATGGAAAAACAGAACTAAGTTCTGATTGACCATAGAAAAAGGGCGACTTCGGTCGCCCTTTTTTGTGTCTGAAATTTGAGATGCGCCGGTGTGGCGGCTGTGAGCGAGCGTGTACGGTGCTGCGCAATTGCAGGGGTAACCTTGTGAGCTTTGCGTTAGGCCGCATATAGCGTGTCTGGGAGAGTTCGAGAACTGCTCGGTGACGCTATGTAGGTCTGTCGGTGTGCGATAAAGAGCTGCTCACATGTTGCATCTGTTCTCGCAAAGATAGTCAAGTCCTGGGCTGTTCAAATTGTTGTGATCGTGCTAAAACCTTTGAAGCGCTGATCTAGCTGCTTGAAAAAGAAGGGAAAAATATGACGAAGTCGGAGTTGATCGAACGAATTGTCACCCATCAAGGGCTGCTCTCATCCAAAGATGTTGAGCTGGCTATCAAGACCATGCTTGAGCAAATGTCACAATGTCTGGCTACTGGAGATCGCATCGAGATCCGTGGTTTCGGCAGCTTCTCGCTACACTACAGAGCCCCCCGCGTGGGCCGAAACCCCAAGACCGGTCAGTCTGTGCGGCTCGACGGTAAATTCGTCCCGCATTTCAAGCCTGGCAAAGAGTTACGCGACCGCGTGAACGAAGAAGAGGAAGACGACAATTGATCCTTGTGGGAAAAGGAGGCGCCCATGCATATTTTTAAAAAGGCTGTGTTGAGCGTTGTCGCTCTGCTGATTTTTTTTGGCGTGGTGATTTTTATTCTTGAAAATCAACAAACCACGTCTTTGACATTCCTTGGCTGGCACTCTCCGCCGCTATCGACTGCGCTCTATTTTGTCGGTGCGTTGCTCGTCGGTCTGGCGATAGGTCCTCTTCTTGGCATGTTGGTTTACTGGCGCAAGCGAACCGCATTGAAGCGTGAGCTGCGCTCTGATTAAGGTTTTGCGTCATGTTCTAGCGCCAAGTGGTCCGAGTGATGTGCGAAAGCTGAAGACGTCCAAGCGGCGAATATCTCGATGGGCTGTGCGGCCATCTTCTGTAGGATCGTTCGCACAGGTGCGTGAGTTTCTAGTCAAGTCTTGTATTGTTTGGTAAAACTGGCAAAATCCGGTCTGTTCTCGATTGCCAGCTATTTTTGTGCTTCTTCAGGTGCGCAGTGACGCAAGCTCTGATGAAAAAAATTAGAAAATTAAGCACGTAAGAAAATTTCTGCATAACGAGCCCGCAGTTTCTTTTTGAAGGCAGGCCTTTGTTGTGACTAGTATTTCCCGGATCCCCCGTGGTTCATCAGTAGATGAAGTCGATCTCTTTGCTTTGTTTCAGGCAATCTGGAAGCAAAAGGCAATTGTTATCGCTGCTACCGTCGTCAGTGGGCTTATCGCTCTCGGTTATGCCTATGCTGTAACCCCAGAATACCAAGTCACCAGTGTGCTGCGGCCAGCGGCTATCAACGAGCTTGATGCCCTCAATCGTTCGGGCGTTTATCCGCTTCCGCCAAACGAAGCCTTGTTAAAAGTGGGAGCCAGTCTCGAGTCGTATGATTCGCGCCTTGGTTTCTTCCGCGACAATCAAGAGCTTTTCAGTGAGTTCAAAAGACCGGGTCGTACCCTTGAGCAAAGTTTCGAGGAGTTCAATCGCGACTCGCTCCGTCTTATGCAGCCGGATCCCAAAAAATCAGACTCCCTGACCTCGTTTATCAGTTTGGAGCTGAATTACCCTAAAGGGGTGGATGGCGTAAAGATACTCAATGGCTTCGTCGACTACGCAATCAAAGCTGAGCGTGAGCAAATTGCAGCGGATCTGGCGGTTATCGTTAACAACCGTTTAACTGAGCTCAAGGGCAAGATCAATGCTGCGCGTTCGAGTTATGAGAATGACAAGGAAGCGCGTATTGCCACACTTGAGGAGGCCGATACGCTTAAGCGTGTGAGGCTGGAAGACGAGTTGAAAGCCCTGCGTCAGCAGTTAAAAATGCGACGCACTGACAGAATGGCTCAGTTGACAGAGGCAATTGGTATCGCGAAGTCGTTGGGTATTCAGAAACCAACTACGCCTTCTGCGCTGGGTGATTCTGCGCGCACGGGTGACTCCAGCGTGATGCGAACGGAAATCAACAATCAACAAATTCCGTTGTATTTTATGGGCGTAGAAGCGCTTGAAGCCGAGCGCTCAGCTTTGCAACAACGGAAAACGGATGACTTCACCGAAAGTCGAGTCGCCCAGATTGCCAAAGAATTGCAGTTGCTGAAAAGCAATCGTGAAGTCGAAGTGCTCAAGCAACGCCAGAATGAAGATGTGTTCCTGAAAGGTGTGGAGCCGCTTCGTGCAGAAGTGGTCAGGTTGGGTAATTTGAGCAATCTCGACATCTCGGCGTTGAAGCTAGTGTCGGTGGACCGTAAAGCGCTGGCACCCACATCGCCGATCAAGCCAAGAAAAGCGTTGATCTTGCTGCTAGGTTTAGTACTAGGAGCAATGCTCGGTGTGCTAATCGTACTTGTTCGCTACTTTATGCTTGCGCGAAACGCCAGTCTTCATGCCTCCGCTTCGCCAGTCCTCCCTGCGACCTTGGGGAACGGCAGCGGAGCACCCAACAGCGGAAAGGTTTTGCAAAACGATCGGCCCTGAAAAGCATTAACGCCAGATGATTGCTGGCGTTATTTGTGGACTAATTGCCTCTTCATGGAGCTGTATCGAGAGCAAGTTTATGCCATATCCGCACATCCTTCACCATGGCGCAATTGATGGCGTCACTGGGTCATGTCACCAATTAAAGATGGACGCTCATAGCAGTCTGTTAATTGACTGTGGCCTGTTTCAAGGGATTGATCAGAAAGAAGGTGGCGGTGAAATAACGTTTTCCCTGGAAGGAGTCGACGCACTGGTCGTGACTCATGTTCATGCAGATCACGTCGGGCGCATTCCTTATTTACTGGCGGCAGGTTTCAAAGGTCCGATCATTTGCAGTGAGCCTTCGGCCAAACTACTTCCTTTAGTGCTGGAGGATGCGTTCAAACTTGTGTTCAGTCGTGATGCTCACACTGTACAACGTTACCTGCAGCAGGTTCGCCGACAGATAATAGCCATCCCGTTTGACCAATGGTTCTGTGTATCTGAGTCCCAAGCCTTGCATGCGCGTGTTCGTTTGCAGCAAGCCGGTCATATACTCGGTTCTGCTTTTGTTGAGTGCGACGTACGCTACCCAGAGACTGAAACTGACCAGCGCTTTGTATTTTCCGGTGATATTGGCGCTTCACACACGGCGTTAATAGCAAGCCCGCGTTCCCCTGAGCGTGCTGACATTTTGATCCTTGAGGGCACTTACGGCGATCGCCTGCATGAAGACAGAAAAAAGCGTCAAGCTTTGCTGGAACATGCCATCGACAAAGCCCTTGAGGATCATGGCACGATCTTGATACCTGCCTTCAGCCTGGGTCGTACCCAGGATCTTCTCTACGAGATTGAAGACATTCTCCATCGCAAATCATTAATCGTCCCTGGCAGGGAGAGCGCAGGTGACGATGTGTCTTTGCCAATCAATTGGCCGCAAGTCCCAGTAATAATTGACTCGCCACTGGCAAGTCGATTGACAGAAGTGTATCGCGAACTGGAGACATTCTGGAGTACTGACGCGCAACAGCGAGCCAGCTCTGGAAGGAAGCCTTTGCACTTTCGGCAGCTTATTACTATCGATAGCCACGCCAAGCATATGCAGACGGTGAATTACTTGAGCAGTACCGGTCGTCCTGCGATAGTCATTGCGGCAAATGGCATGTGCTCCAATGGTCGCATCGTAAATTACCTCAAAGCGATGTTGGGTGAGCCGCGGCATAATGTTCTGTTTATTGGCTATCAAGCACGGGGTACCCCCGGATACGCCATACAAAAATACGGCCCGCGTGGAGGGTATGTTGAGCTTGATGGAGAGAACTGTAGTATTCGGGCAGGCATCACGACCCTTGGCGGATACTCAGCGCATGCGGATCAATCAGGCTTGTTGAGTTTTGTGTCCGGCATGAATTCATGGCCCAAGCAAATTCATTTAGTGCACGGTGAAATAAGCGCTAAACAGGCGTTGGCACGGGAACTCACGAAGCTTTATGCCACTCAAAATCTGCCAGTGGACGTGCTGATACCCACAAGCGATCCTCAGTCAGCCCTTCAAAGCCAGCAGTTCGATAAGCAGCGATAAACATGATTGCAGCCATGGAAGATGTTTAATGTTGGGTAAATGGATATAACAACTACCACACCGGACCAATCCACCGCATTCAGGCAGTGTGACTGGTACCTGGTGCAATGTAAGCCGAGACAGGACGAGCGTGCCGAAGAAAATCTCGTGCGCCAGGGCTATGAATGCTCACGCCCTGCCTGTCAGCGCCTTCGGGAGGTGCGCGGCAAGCAGAAAGTCGTCCAAGAGTCTTTGTTTCCAGGCTATCTGTTCATACGTATGCCTAGCGGTGCTAATTGGGCTCCCTTGCGTTCCAGTCGCGGCGTAGCACGCGTGGTTGCGTTTGGGGGGCAGCCAGTGCCAGTAGGGCAGGGGCTGGTCGAGCGGCTGCAAGCACGTGCTCAAACTGCTGTTCTTTCACCCTTAATGCCGGGTGATAAAGTCACGGTAAGCGATGAAGGTTTTGCGGGGCTTGACTCAATTTTCATGTGCATGGACGGTGAGGAGAGGGTAATACTCCTGATTAATTTAATGAACCGTCAACATAAGATCAGTCTGCCGATGACGTCAATCGTCAACGGCTAAGCAGTACTCGGGCAACAGGCCTGGGCAATGAAGAATTTGTACCGTTCTCAGGAAATTGACGATCAATCCTGGGGCGGTAGCGTGTTCAAGAGATAACACCATTTAATCATTCACCTGCCGGCGCTGCAGGTGCTGTACAGAATAGAAAAGGAAATGTTCTAGAGATGACCACCCCGAACCGTAAAGGCATCATTCTCGCAGGAGGTTCAGGTACACGCCTGCATCCTCTGACTCTGGGCGTCTCCAAACAGATGCTGCCTATTTACGACAAGCCCATGATCTTTTATCCGCTCTCGGTATTAATGCTGGCAGGGATGCGTGAAATCTTGATAATTTCTACGCCTGAAGATTTACCTTGCTTTAAAAAACTACTGGGGGATGGTAGTCAATACGGAATCGAGTTGAGTTATGCCGAGCAGCCGAGTCCTGATGGATTGGCGCAGGCATTTATTATTGGTGAAGAATTTATCGGCGCTGATTCTGTATGTTTGATCCTTGGGGATAATATTTTTTATGGTCAGCACTTTTCGGATAATTTGAGAAGTGCCATGTCGCAGGCCACTGGTGCAACGGTGTTTGGTTATCATGTTTCAGACCCTGAGCGCTTCGGGGTTGTCGAGTTCGATGCCACGGGTTGTGCATTGAGTATTGAAGAGAAACCAGAAAAGCCTAAATCCAACTATGCAGTTACGGGTTTGTATTTCTACGATAATCAAGTAGTAGAAATAGCCAAAAATATCAAACCGTCCCCTCGGGGAGAGCTTGAGATTACAGACGTGAATCGCGCCTATCTGGAACAGAAACGTTTGACTGTAGAAATGTTAGGGCGCGGGTTTGCTTGGTTGGACACTGGCACTCACGAGTCCCTCCTCGAAGCGAGTCATTTTGTGCATACCATTGAGCAACGCCAGGGCTTGAAAGTGGCTTGCCTTGAAGAGATTGCCTTTAATAAAGGTTGGATTGACACTACTCAGTTATACAATCAAGCGGAATTTTATAAAAAAACGGGTTATGGGCAATACCTGAAGAAAATCCTGAATGAGCAAAGCGCCTAATGAAAGTAATACGAACTGCCATCCCGGATGTCCTGGTGTTTGAGCCATCGGTCTATTCTGATGAACGCGGTTTTTTCATGGAAAGTTTTAATGCTGCTCTTTTTCATGAACTGCTAGCGGAACATAATGTTGCCTGTCCCAGTCCTTTTGTTCAAGATAACCATTCCTGTTCGAAGAAAGGTGTATTACGGGGGTTGCATTATCAAAAGCAGCCCTATGCACAAGGAAAATTAGTAAGGGTGATCAAAGGTGCTGTGTACGATGTGGCTGTCGATATCAGACCTGAATCACCAACTTATATGAAGTATGTGGGTGAGAGACTAGATGCCTCTAATAAATATATGATGTGGATTCCTGAAGGATTTGCACATGGGTTTGTAGCGTTAGAGGATGATACTCATTTCCTTTATAAAACGACGAATTATTATGATAAGTCCTCTGAAGGCACCATTTTGTGGAGTGATCCTTCTCTAGCAATTCAGTGGCCTGATACAGGTGGATATATAGTAAGCGCTAAAGACGCTGAAGCATCATCGATGTGAATGAAGTGTCTTTGTCAGTTGTTTAAACCCTATATTTAGATGTTGGAAAGGTTAAAAGTATGCACTCCTTGAATGAATTGAAACTCGCCGTTATTGGATTGGGTTATGTGGGTTTGCCGTTGGCTGTTGAGTTCGGCAAGCATCGTGAGGTAGTGGGATTTGATATTAATCAGCCACGTATCAATGCCCTTAAATCAGGGAGTGACTCAACACTTGAAGTGAGTGATAGTGAACTGAAAGAGTCTGTGGGGCTGAGTTATACATGCAATGTAAGCGAGATGTCGGCCTGTAACACATTTATTGTCACAGTTCCCACTCCGATAGATCAACATAACAAACCAGATCTGACACCTTTAATCAAAGCTTCAGAAACTATAGGTAAAGTTCTGAAGAAAGGTGATATTGTAATTTATGAGTCCACTGTCTACCCAGGCGCTACAGAAGAAGACTGCGTTCCTGTATTGGAGCGTGTCTCGGGCTTGACATTTAATGTTGATTTTTTTGCCGGTTACAGCCCCGAGAGAATTAATCCGGGTGATAAGGAACATCGCGTTACTACAATTAAAAAAGTGACGTCTGGCTCAACCCCTGAAACAGCTGACTTGGTCGACTTGCTTTATAACCAAATTATTACTGCTGGTACACACAAGGCCAGCAGCATCAAAGTTGCTGAAGCTGCCAAAGTCATTGAAAATACACAGCGTGATTTAAATATTGCACTAATCAATGAGCTGGCGATTATTTTCAATAAGTTGGGTATTGATACTGAGTCCGTGCTCGAGGCAGCGGGTACAAAGTGGAACTTCTTACCTTTCAGACCTGGTTTAGTTGGCGGACACTGCATTGGAGTTGATCCTTATTACCTCACTCACAAGGCACAATCAATCGGTTATCATCCAGAAATTATTCTCGCCGGTCGCCGCTTGAATGATGGTATGGGTGCTTATGTTGTCTCGCAACTTGTTAAAGCAATGCTCAAGAAACGTATTCACGTTGAGGGAGCTCGTGTTCTGATCATGGGACTTACGTTCAAAGAGAACTGCCCAGATTTGAGAAATACAAGAGTTGTAGATATCGTTCGCGAGTTGGCAGAATACAATATCGCTGTCGATGTTTTTGATCCTTGGGTAAATGCACACGAAGCGGATGAAGAGTACGGTATACGTCCAGTGCAGTGCCCGGAAAATAATAAATATGACGGTATCGTGCTTGCAGTTGCACACAATGAGTTTCGTGAGTATGGAGCTTCCAGAATTCGCGAGTTTGGGAAGATTGATCACGTACTTTTTGACTTGAAATACCTTTTGGATCGTGAAGAGTCTGATATACGTTTGTAATTTTAGTTTTTTTAACTCAGCCACATGCGGATCCGACAATGTCTCAATATGAGAATGTACAAAATATTTTAAAGCAATCACCGAAAGTATGGTTGGTCACTGGTGTGGCTGGGTTTATAGGTTCTAACTTACTTGAGTTCCTTTTAGGTTTAGGCCAGAGAGTGGTTGGGCTTGATAATTTTGCTACGGGCCATCAACGTAATCTTGACGAAGTGAAGCTTAAGGTAGGGGGGGAAGCATGGTCCAACTTTACCTTTATAAACGGTGATATTCGTAAATTAACAGATTGTGAAAATGCATGTCAGGGTGTTGACTATGTTTTACATCAGGCAGCATTGGGCTCGGTCCCCCGATCTTTGAATGATCCAATAACAACAAATAGCACAAATATCGATGGTTTCTTGAATATTCTGGTCGCTGCACGAGATGCAAAAGTTAAAAGTTTTACTTACGCAGCTAGCAGTTCAACCTACGGCGATCATCCAGGTCTACCGAAAGTAGAAGATATAATAGGAAAGCCTTTATCTCCCTACGCAGTGACTAAATATGTCAACGAACTCTACGCTGATGTTTTCGCCCGCTGTTACGGATTCAATACGATTGGTCTGAGGTATTTTAATGTTTTCGGACAGCGCCAAGATCCAGAGGGTGCCTACGCCGCCGTGATTCCTAAGTGGGCGGCAGCAATGATTGAAAATGAAGACATTTATATTAATGGTGATGGTGAGACCAGTCGGGATTTCTGTTTTATAGAGAATACCGTCCAAGCTAACATTCTGGCAGCGACGACAGTAAGTGAAAGTGCAAAAAATCAAGTCTTTAACGTCGCTGTTAGTGGGCGTACTACATTGAACCTACTTTACTCGACTCTTCAAGAAACTCTAGCTCAATGTGGCGTTGTTTATAATAAAAAGCCGATATATAGAGAGTTTCGCGCAGGTGATGTACGCCATTCTCAAGCGGATATAAGCAAGATCCAATCACTATTGGGGTATAAACCTGAATTTGGAATGGTGGCCGGGGTTGAAAAGGCGATGCCTTGGTACATTGGTTTTGTAGGTGCTAATAGTTAATGATGCTTTGCCTGGTACTACACTTTCATCGTATTAGTATTATGTATAAAAGGATGATTGCGTGTTAGCAAAACACGGAATAACTTATCTTGTAGTTAAACTGTTTCCCGCAGTTTTGTCACTTTTATCGCTTGTGATTTTTACACATATATTGTCGCCTGAAGAATATGGTGTTTATTCATTAAGCATTTTAGTGGCTGGATTGGGCAATGCGGTTTTTCTCCAGTGGATAAGTCTGGGCATAGGCCGTTATTTGCCGTCGGCAGAAAACGCGCAGGAGCGTATGAATTTACTCGCGACCGCCCGTACACTATCGCTATGTGTGTCACTTATACTGATAGGAGGTACATTAGCAATTTGGTTGATGGGTTATTTAGGTTCATACGGTGTTGTGCTTTGGGCGGTCGGGAGTTTATGCGCCATCCAAGGATGGAATGATCTAAACCTTAGAATACAAAATGCCAATCTAAATCCTTTAGATTATGGGAAGATTCTGACCCTAAAAAGTGTTGTTGGTTTTGTATTAGGCGTGTTGAGCGCGTATCTTGGTTTTGGGGCAGAAGGGATACTAGTATCAATAATGTTAGGGTTTGCGTCTGCCAGCTTCTTGAGTAAAAATATATGGAGTAAATTACCCTGGTGGTTTATAGATAAACCAGTTTTGAGCAAGTTGCTGACATATGGTGCACCTTTGACCATAACCTACTTGTTGATTTTTGTTATAGACGCTTCGGATCGCTTCTTCATCGAGCGGATAATTGGAATTGAGGCGGTTGGGATCTATTCTGCTGCATATGAAATTAGTCAGTACTCCATAGGCACACTTGCGGCGGTAGTAAATTTAGCAGCTTTACCGTTAGTAATAAGTGCGATGGCCAAGCACGGTGTAGAGGGCGCTCAAGCCCAACTGCGTAAATCGTTTCTCTTTATTTTGGCAGTGGCTTTGCCCGTTTCGGGTGGTTTGTGTATGGTTGCCCCTGAAGTGGCCAATACGTTGATGGGATCACGATTCAGTGTAGAGGCAGAAAGAATCATTCCTTGGATTGCGCTGGCTATTTTCATAAGCGCAATGAAGTCCTATTATTTTGATTATGCTTTTCAATTGGCTCAATCTACACATGTACAAATGTTCATTGTTTTCGTGTGTGCCATTATTAATATAGCGTTGAATTTCTGGTTGATACCAAAATATGGGATGTTAGGCGCCGCCATTTCCACGGTTATTGCTTTCGCTGTGGCCTTGGGATTGAGTTGGATATTGGGGAGGAAAGTATTTCCTATGCCCACGCTACCCTATAAAGACACAGCTAAGTTGCTTGTAGCGTTTGCATGCATGATTATTTCCGTTGGAAGCTTGTCTCTGGATATATCGTTGTTGAGCTTGGCTGTTAAGGTTTTAGTAGGTGGTATGGTTTATGCTATTGCACTAATCATTATGGATATGTGGGGGTGCAAGATCATGTTGTCTAAATTGCTAGTCTCATTAAAGATGAAGTATAAGAAATGATTGAAAATGTGCCGTATTTTACAGTGTTCACGCCTACCCTGAATCGCGCCTATATTTTGCCAAAAGTTTACGAGGCTCTCCAATCTCAAACATTTCAAGATTTTGAGTGGATAATAATAGATGATGGTTCAAGTGATGATACTCGAATATTAGTCCAAGAATGGATTGCTGATGGCATATTAAATATTCGGTATTTTTATCAGCATAATCAAGGTAAGCACGTAGCTCATAATTTAGCGGTTGAGCACGCTGTTGGTGAATTATTTCTCGTTTTTGACTCGGATGATAGTTGTGTGAGCAATGCGTTGGAACGATTCAAGAGTCTATGGGAAGGTATTCCCTCGAACCAAAGGAATCAATTCTCTACGCTATCTGTCTTGTGCTTTGGGGAAGACGGTACTGTGCTAGGACGTGAATACCCTGAGTCACCTATTGATGGTATTACCCTTGATGAACAGCGCCGGTTGCGTTCATTTGGTGACAAATGGGGAATTAATGTAACCCGAGTATTAAAAGACTTTAAATTTCCAGTTTTTCCTGATGAGAAATTCATAGCAGAAAGTCTTGTTTGGAATCGAATATCTCAACATTATTCAGCTCGTTTTGTTAACGAAAAACTATGCCGGAAAATATACCGTGCTGATGGCCTGACCCATGCAGCGGTGAAATTAAGAGTTAATAACCCTTCTGGAGCAACGCTTGTATACTTCGAAGAGCTTTCAACGCTCACTGTCTTTTCTGAAAAACTAAAGTCTGCGATAAACTTTGTCAGGTTTTCATTGCGAAATAAATCTTACGTTGTGCCTCGTCCAGGGTTGCGAACATTCTTGTTTGTGTTCATTGCGTTCCCGGCAGGCGTACTTTTTTTTCTGCATGACACCTATAAGATCAGTAAGATCAACAGGGTTAGATAAGTTAGTTGGTGTATTTAGCCTGTGAGAGTAAATAGCTTATGTATAGCTTGATGGCAGGTCTGATTTTATTATCGTTTGCATCTTTTTCATGGTTTATATTAAGGGACTTCTTTCATCCCTCATTAGTGTTTACGGCAATTTGGGGGGTGGGATTGTGCGCTATTTCACTTACGCCAAACTTGGGTTTTTTTGAAGTGGAGTCCGATGCGTTATTGTTATTTGTTGCAGGTGGGCTGGTTTTTTGCTTTGCATCGATGGGGATGGAAAGATTACTTAGTCATACAGGTATTAATACGGAAAGTTTTTTTTATAGCGAAATTAATTACAAAAAAGTCTTTTTTACATTTGCGTTACTCCATATGCTGATTCTGCCTTTTGCTTTGGCTGATTTGCAGGCATTAGGGGATAGTTTTGAGCAGATAGCATATGCTGCAAGAGCTATGTCTGTAAGTGGCGATGCAGTTTTCGGAAAGATAACGTCAAATTATCTTTTGGTGGGTTTGGTGTTGATTCCCTTGATGCTTAAAGCGGTCGCTACCAAAAAAATATCTTTTACGGCTTTTTTAATAATATCTGTGCCATGGTGTATTTTCATATTGATTGGAACCGGTCGTGCTGCTTTAATTCAAATGTTACTTGGGCTGTTGATTGTATATCATTTGTCAAGTGGTAGGCTGCCCATAAAAGTAATTATAGTGGCTAGTTCTGTATTGGGGTTGGTATTGATAGCTGGTGCTGTTGCTACCAATAAAGTTGACTTGTCTGCGAATGCAGGGTTGGGGGGGATGGTTTTTGTTTTTTTAAGACATCTCGCTGGTTATGCTTTGCAAGGCCCAATATTGTTCTCGTTGTATTTTGATAAAATAATCGATGTTTTTCCAAATTGGAGTCCGTTTGTTTCTTTCTGTCACCTGCTTTCAGCTTTGCAAATGTGCACACCTCAATCGGTCCATGCGGATTTTAATCAGTACGGGCCTGGGTTAGATGGAAATGTATATAGTATATATTTTTCGATCTATCCAAATTTTGGAGCTGTTGGGGCTTTAGTTTTCTTAACTATGTATTCACTTTTCTCTACGTACATATATTTTTATGCTAAGTCTGGAAATTTACTATGCCTTGTAATTTCGGCCTACTTATATTCTGCCAGCGTGTTATCGCTCTTTTCTGATACTTTTCTTCCTTCATTGTGGTTTTTTATTAAAATTTTGTGTGTGGTCATAGCTGTGCTGATTTGTTTCAGCGTCCGCAGCCGTTCATTACAACAGCGTCATGTTGCCTGAGGTTTTTAATGAAAGATTATTGCTCGGTCATGGTTTTCACTCAAGGTAAACAAGTTCCTAGTACACGTTTCCGGGTTGAATATCTTAAAACGGCTCTTGATAAACGCGGTGTAAAGCTATCCCTAGCTAATGCGCATACTTCTGCATATCCTCCTTCATCCTTTAAGAAACGGTTCTTATGGATAGTTACTGAGTTGCTCACACGTATTAAGCAAGTCTGCAAAAGTCAAAAGCATGACGCCGTCATACTCCAGCGAGAGTTTCTATCTACGCTTCCCACGCTGGAGTTTCTAACAAAACGTCCGCGTATCCTTGACGTCGACGATGCGATATGGATGCATCGAAAGGGTTGGGCGGCGAATACGATAGCGAAGCATGCCGATCACATTGTTTGTGGTAATAACTTCCTTGCGGAATACTTTAAGAAATTCGGTAAACCCATCACGATTATCCCTACACCTGTTGATACAAGGCGATTTATTTCAGAAACAAAAGTCGAACCTCTGAAGATTATCGGATGGTCTGGAACCTCTGGAGGGTTTCGATTTTTGTACTCGATCCAAAAAACTTTGGCTGCTGTATTAAAAGATAACCAAGGTTGGAAGCTGCGTATTGTTTCAGATGTTCCGCCGATATTTACTGATATTCCAGAAGAGGATATCGAGTTTATTAAGTGGAGCGTGGGTGATGAAGTATCCACTATAGCATCCATGGATATAGGCATTATGCCGTTGGATGATAATGAGTGGTCTCGTGGAAAATGCAGCTATAAAATGCTGCTTTATATGGCTTGTGAAGTACCGGTTGTAGTGTCTGATTGCGGGATGAACAGTGAAGTGCTCGCGCATGGGCCAGTGGGATATGGCGCTGTTACTGAGTCAGATTGGTATGACTATTTAACGGTGTTGATCAATGATCCTATTAAGCGCGAGACGGCTGGAAAGATGGGGCGCAAGGTAGTTCTGGACCACTATTCTGTCGATCAAGCGATTGAGAAGTGGGAGCAGGTAATAAAATCTGTACTTCCCCATAAAGCTTACAATATTGATTAAATTGATCTATTAAAGGATTTCAGTGTGTGCGGACTAGCTGGTTATCTTAATTCTACACTCACTAGTGAGAGCGAACCCCATCTTCAATTAATGGTTTCTGCTCTCAGTCACCGAGGGCCAGATGATGCAGGTGCCTGGTCAGATAATAAATATATTGCTTTGGGCCATGCCCGACTCGCGATTCAAGATCTTAGCCCGGCAGGTCATCAGCCAATGCCGTCTGCTAGTGGCCGATATGTCATCGCGTTCAACGGTGAAATTTATAACCATTTAGTGCTACGCGGCATGCTTGAGTCCGCTGGTCTTGCCCCTAAGTGGCGCGGGCATTCGGATACCGAAACACTTTTGGCATGTTTCGAAAGTTGGGGTATAGAAAAAACCTTAATGTCAACAGTTGGTATGTTCGCTATTGCCTTATGGGATAGCTATAATTCACAGTTGACTTTGGCACGTGATCGTTTAGGCGAAAAACCTCTTTACTGGGGTTGGCAAAATGGTAATTTATTATTTGGCTCTGAGCTTAAAGCTTTGAAGGCACACCCTGCATTTGATGCAAACATAGATCGAAGTTCTCTGGCCCTTTTTTTACGTCACAATTACATACCTGCTCCATATAGTATTTACGAAGGTATTGAAAAACTTAATCCGGGTACGTATGTCACCGTCACGCCTAATGATACGAGGGCAGACGTCACACCACAGGAGTATTGGTCCTACAACAAAGTTGCGCGTGCAGGGCTTGATAGCCCTCTAGAAGGAGACTCAAGTTCCATTCTTGATACGTTAGAGAGTCGGCTTAGCCAAAGCATTCGCATGCAAATGCTAGCGGATGTTCCTTTGGGCGCTTTTTTGAGCGGAGGAATCGATAGCAGTTTAATCGTGGCGTTAATGCAGCAGCAGGCGGAACGCGCGGTAAAGACTTTTACTATTGGTTTTAACGAGGTGGGATTTAATGAGGCCGAATTCGCTGCAACTGTTTCTCGACATTTAGGTACAGAGCACACCGAGATCTACGTTGAATCTAAAGATGCTTTAGACGTTATACCTCTTCTGCCGCAAATGTATTGTGAGCCGTTTGCAGACAGCTCTCAAATTCCGACGTTCCTAGTTAGCCATTTAGCTAAACAGAAAGTTACTGTAGCATTAAGTGGTGACGCTGGGGATGAATTGTTCGGTGGTTATAACCCTTATCAGTTTGCACCTCGTATCTGGAAAGCTATAAGTAAGTGTCCACTACCATTGCGTCGCGTGGCGGCAGACCTACTTATGAAGGCACCCCTTAATGGGCAGCTTATAAAATTACTGGAAGTGGCAGGCTCTCCCACGAGAGAATCTTTTTACCATCAACTAATGAGTCACTGGAAACAACCCCTCAGCATAGTGAGTGGTGGACATGAATTACCCACTATTTTGACGACTCCTGAAAGTTGGCCTCAGGTTGATACATTCGAAGAGTGGATGATGGCCATTGATGCGC
Organism: Pseudomonas sp. TMW22091; assembly: GCF_022496705.1. Classification (NCBI taxonomy): domain Bacteria; kingdom Pseudomonadati; phylum Pseudomonadota; class Gammaproteobacteria; order Pseudomonadales; family Pseudomonadaceae; genus Pseudomonas; species Pseudomonas sp. TMW22091. The sequence goes on along the minus strand of NZ_SCFI01000004.1, from coordinate 32,768 downwards.
AAACCTACATGGTCGACGACATTCTAGTAAAAGTAGACCGTGCCGCCATGGCTAACAGTCTTGAGACCCGAGTCCCATTTCTGGATCACCGTGTAGTTGAAATGGCTTGGCGACTGCCTGCTGATTTTAAAATCAGGCAAGGGAAAGGCAAGTGGGCGTTAAGAGAAATTTTGCATAGGCACGTCCCTAAGCAAATGTTCGAAAGACCGAAGAAAGGCTTCTCTATACCGGTTGGTGAATGGCTTCGTGGACCATTACGCTCTTGGGCTGAAACTTTGCTAGATGATCAAAGATTGCTGCGTGAGGGTTTTTTCAATCCCAAACCGATACATGATATTTGGCAGCATCATCTTCAGGGTAAAACAGATCACTCCACTAAGCTTTGGGGGGTTTTAATGTTCCAAGCCTGGTTGGAGCAACAGTAAAAATGAAAATAGTACATGTAATTGTAGGCCTTAATGTTGGTGGCGCTGAATTGATGCTCTACAGATTGTGCAGTGCTTTATCTTCTGGCTCTGATGATGAGCATATGGTGATTTCCCTGACCTCTTTGGGCGAGGTTGGGTCACTGCTCCAAGCCCGCGGTATCACTGTTGTCCCGTTAGGAATGAGTGGTGTTACCAGTGCTTTGCACGGGCTTATAAAGTTGGTACGGGAGCTCAAACATGCCAAGCCTGACATCGTCCAAACTTGGATGTATCACGCTGATCTATTGGGCGGCGTGGCTGCGCGTTTAGTCGGTGTGCGTAAAATAATTTGGGGAATTCGAACAACTGACATCAATAAAGGCGGTGGTAAATTAACGATTTTGGTACGTAAAATTTGTTCATGGCTTTCAGCATCGGTACCCACAGTTATTATTTGTGCGGCACAGGCTTCTCGTAAAGCACATAGTGCAATTGGTTATGCTTCCAATCGTATGATCGTAGTCCCCAATGGCTTTGATATGGGAGCATTAGTCGCCTCTGAACAAGATCGCCAAGCTCTGCGCATGGCTTATGGCGTTGAACATAATGAGCTCCTTATAGGAAGTCTCGGTCGCTTCCATCAAGTCAAAGATCATTCAACCTTTATTCACGCTGCAGGCATTCTAGCCAAGAAATTTACCCATGTTAAATTTTTGCTTGTAGGCCGGGATGTCGATATTAATAATTTACAGCTCATGTCAAACATAAAATCCACAGGCTATGAAGAGCGTTTCATTCTGCTCGGTCAACGCCAAGATGTGGCTATTTGTTTAAAGGCAATGGATGTTTTCTGTTTGCATTCTTATACTGAGGGCTTCCCAAATGTCTTAGGAGAGGCGATGAGCATGGGCTTACCTTGTGTTACTACTGATGTAGGGGATGCAGCATTTCTAATAGGTGATAATGGTCTTGTCGTGCCTCCCCAGGCGCCTGTGGAATTGTCAACTGCTCTCGCTCACTTGATTGAATTGAGTCCTGAGGAGCGTCGCGAAATTGGACAGGGCGCATATCAGCGCATCGTTGATAATTTCACTATGAAATGTGCTGAACTTAGATTCAAAGAAATCTATGATGCTCTCAACTTGAACGAGGATATTCGTTAGTGTGCGGACTATGTGGGATATTTGACTCGCGGAATAGTAATTTATCCTCCGTAGTCACATTGATGAGTAATGCACTATTTCATCGCGGCATTGATGATGCCGGGGTGTGGGTTGATGAAACTCACGGGCTCGGCCTAGGCCACAGACGCTTGGCGATTGTGGATCTAAGTGCCGCTGGTCACCAGCCAATGCATTCTGAATGTAATCGCTTTGCTCTGGTTTTTAATGGAGAAATTTATAATCACTTCAATCTTCGGCGTAAAATAGACACTGAGTTGCCGTCCCCTTACGCGTGGAAAGGCCACTCAGATACTGAAACTCTCCTTGTAGCACTTATCAATTGGGGAATTGAGAAAACTTTACAAGAACTCGTTGGCATGTTCGCTTTTGCATTTTGGGATAAGAAAAACAAAGTGTTGAGCCTTGCCCGAGATCGCCTCGGTGAAAAGCCTCTTTATTACGGCTGGCAGGGTGAAGTTTTATTTTTCGGTTCTGAACTCAAGGCTATTAAGGCAGCTCCATATTTTCGGCCTGAGGTAGACCGAGATGCATTAACACTGCTCCTGCGGCACAACTGCATTCCTGCTCCATATAGTATCTATAAAGGAATTTCTAAGTTACTCCCAGGTCATTACATATCCCTTCCTCTTATAGATATCAGTGCGGCGAAGGCAACTCATTCGAAAGCCTATTGGTCTGTAAATGCAGTGGCTGCAGCTGGGCTTGCTGATCCATTTTTGGGAACTCCTGCGCAAGCGACCGACTTACTTGAGCGACAACTCACTGAATCTATTGGACAGCAAATGTTGTCGGAAGTACCTCTGGGCGCATTATTAAGCGGCGGCGTAGACAGCAGTGTTGTTGTTGCTCTGATGCAAGCGCAAAGTAAACAAGCCGTTAGTACTTTCACTATAGGCTTTGATGAGGGGGGGTATGACGAGGCGGTTCACGCTAAAGCGGTCGCCAAACACTTAGGCACCCAGCACAGTGAGCTTTACGTGCGTCCTGAAGATGCGCTGCCTATTATACAGAGGCTGCCATCGATGTACTGCGAGCCGTTTGCTGACAGTTCTCAGATCCCTACTTTCCTAGTCAACCAGATGGCAAGTAAACAAGTTAAGGTTGTTCTCAGTGGGGATGGTGGGGATGAGCTTTTCGGCGGTTACAATCGCTATTTAAGCGCAAAGAATGTCTGGGAGAAGATGCAGCGCCTACCGCCTGTTGCCCGTCGATTATCAGCACAGGCGCTCAAATCACTTTCTCCGACTACATGGGATCGCTTATTTGCGGTAGCCAAGCCAATTCTCCCCAAGCGCTTACATGTCAGTTTACCTGGCGATAAAGCGCACAAACTTGCTGGCGTTCTCAACCTTTCCAGCGGTCCTGAATTTTATTTGCAGCTCAATAGTCACTGGACTGAGCCTGCCAACATTGTCATTGGTGGTGTTGAACCTAAAACCACGTTTACTGATTCCGCACGTTGGCCTCAAACCGATTGTTTCGAACACTGGATGATGGCAATGGATGCGCAGACTTATATGTCCGACGACATATTGGTAAAAGTCGACCGCGCTTCTATGGCTTGCAGTATCGAGGGGCGTGTACCGATGCTTGATCATCGGGTGGTAGAGCTGGCCTGGCGATTCCCGCTCGATCTTAAAATTCGTAATGGTCAGGGAAAGTGGTTACTCAGAGAGGTGCTTTATCGTCATGTCCCCAGAGAGCTGATCGAGCGCCCTAAACAAGGTTTTGGGATACCGCTGGGCGCCTGGCTGCGTGGTCCACTGCGTGAATGGGCTGAGTCATTTTTAAGTGAATCCCGACTGTTAAAAGAAGGTTATTTTCACCCTGGGCCAATCAGAAAAATGTGGCAGGAGCATCTTGATGGAAGTGCAAATTGGCAATCTCAACTCTGGAATATATTAATGTTTCAAACGTGGCTGGATGAACAGGCATGAGTAAAGTTATTCTTTTTATTGTTAATGATCCCGGGTTCTTCATTTCTCATCGTCTGGCCGTTGCCAAAGGCGCTCAAGCAGACGGTTATGTAGTTCATATTGCATGCATGCCAGGGCCCGCAGTCGAAAGGTTCAGGACGGAGTCATTTGCCTTTCATTCTTTACCGTTGTCGCGAAGCGGGCGTAATCCTTTCGCCGAACTCGGTTTGATGTACGCGATTTGGAAATTGCTGTGGCGCGTGCGTCCCGATGTCCTGCATCTTGTAACTATCAAACCTGTGCTCTATGGCGGTATTGCATCTCGACTGGCTCCAGTGAAGGGTGTTGTTTCGGCCATTTCTGGATTGGGATTTGTTTTTCTCTCTAAAGGCATCAAAGCTTCACTTACACGTCGTGTTGTCAGCGGGTTTTATCGTGTCGCTTTAGGCAAAAAAAATCTGCGCACGATTTTTCAGAATCCGGATGATAGAGATTTGCTTTTGGCCATGGGCGGGTTAAGTAAGTCCAAAGTAACTATGATCCGAGGGTCTGGAGTTGATTTGTCCCAGTATGCAGCATTGCCTGAACCTGAAGGTGAGGTTGTGGTCTGCATGGCAGCCAGATTGCTCAAGGACAAAGGTGTACTTGAGTTTGTTGAGGCCGTAGAGATACTAATTGAACGTGGCGTTAAAGCTCGTTATCAATTAATCGGAGATATAGATCCAGGCAATCCTGCGACTGTCTCTTCGGAGCAACTTGACGAGTGGCGCAAGAAAGGCTGTATAGAATTGCTGGGATATCGGACTGATATCGCGACCCTTTTTGCCGCATCACACATTGTTACACTGCCGTCCTACAGGGAGGGCTTGCCAAAAGTATTGGTTGAAGCGGCTGCTTGCGGTCGGGCCGTTGTTACTACAGATGTTCCGGGATGCCGGGATGCTATTGATGAAAACATTACCGGGTTACTGGTACCTGTCCGAAATGCTGAAGCATTGGCAGATCAATTGCAGGTTTTGATTGAGAATCCTGCGCTTCGCCAAAAGATGGGTATTGCAGGACGTGAGCTTGCTACTAAGGCATTTGCTATAGAGAAAATCGTAGAGCAGCACATGGATGTCTACAGGCAATTGGAGCGCTCTGCGTGAACGATCAAACAACAGTTCTCATCACAGGATCTACCGGCTTTGTAGGCGCGGCATTGGTCAAGCAATTGGCATCTCTCATGACATGTCAGGTACGAGCACTTGTACGGTCTAAAGGAGTAGTGTTTGCAGAATCGGTGACTCCCGTTTATGTCGGTTCGGATTACCTGACCTCCGGTAATGTGCCGTTGACGGGCGTTGATGTATTAATTCATTGTGCGGCGCGTGTACACGTAATGTCTGATGCCAGTAGTGATCCGTTATCTGAATACCGCAAAATCAATGTTGATGGAACGTTGAATCTCGCAAAGCAGGCAGCACAATCGGGGGTGAAAAGGTTCATTTTCATCAGCTCAATCAAGGTAAACGGTGAGGAGACACAAGTCGGCACGCCTTTCACTGCGGAAGATATTCCAGCGCCCTCTGATCCTTATGGCGTGTCCAAAATGGAAGCCGAGCAGCAGTTGATGTCGCTTGGTAAAGAAATCGGGATGGAAATTGTGGTCATTAGGCCGGTGCTGGTTTATGGGCCTGGAGTCAAGGCAAACTTCCGTAGCATGATGAACTGGTTGAATAAAGGTTGGCCGCTCCCGTTGGGAGCTATTCGTAATCAACGGAGCTTTGTCGCGCTGGAGAATCTGATCGATTTGATCATTACTTGCATTGAGCATCCTGGGGCGGCAAATCAGGTATTTCTGGCAAGTGATGGCTACGATATGTCTACGACCCAATTGCTGAAGCAACTGGGGGAAGCATTAGGACGACCGGCCCGCTTGATTCCTGTCCCAGTATCCATCTTGGTACGCGCGGCCTCTTTACTAGGGCGGCGATCTGCTGCACAACGGCTATGCGGTTCTTTGCAAGTAGATATACAAAAATCTAGGGATTTATTGGGTTGGAGCCCGCCCTCGACGGTGGAAAATGCGCTACGCAAGACGGCAAGCAATTTTCAGTCCTCTTGAGTCGGATAGCCAATCCCAAGGTAGAAATATAATGGAGTTGTTAATGAACCGACTAGTCTGGCTTTTGCCCGCTGTGGCAATTCTAGCGCTACTACTAACCTGGATGTTGAAACGCTACGCGCTTTCCAGAAGTTTGATTGATATACCTAATGCGCGGAGTTCGCACTCTTTGCCTACTCCACGTGGAGGAGGAGTTGCTGTAGTCATTAGCTTTCTGATCGCTTTGCTTGTGCTTTGGACAGCAAACGACGTTTCGAACTCTGTTTTGTGGGCATTACTAGGTTCAGGTGCATCTATCGCCGTTATAGGCTTTCTGGATGATCACGGGCATATTGCTGCCCGCTGGCGTTTGCTTGGTCATTTCAGTGCAGCCTTCTGGGCCTTGTACTGGCTGGGTGGTATACCTGAAATCATATTTTTCAATACCCCCGTTAATTTTGGGTGGCTGGGTATTATTCTCGGTGCTTTCTATATTGTATGGATGTTGAATCTTTACAATTTCATGGATGGTATTGACGGTTTAGCCAGTGTTGAGGCCTTGTGTGTCTGCCTTGGTGCATGTGTGATTTATATTGCACTTGGTTATATCGAGCTTATTTGGTTGCCCTTAGCGTTATGTATGGCCGTACTGGGATTTCTTTTTTGGAATTTTCCTCCTGCGCGTATATTTATGGGAGATGCGGGTAGTGGATTTTTGGGGATAACGCTAGCTGTACTTTCTTTGCAAGCAGCATGGCATGATCCGAAGTTTTTTTGGGTGTGGATAATTTTACTCGGTGTGTTCATTGTCGACGCTTCATTCACCCTGATTCGACGCCTGTTCAGCGGATGTAAGGTCTATGAGGCCCACCGTAGCCATGCCTATCAATATGCTTCGCGCCAAATGGGCAAGCATTTGCCAGTGACCTTGGCTGTGCTGGCAATCAATATGTTCTGGTTGCTCCCCATCGCTATTGGTGTAGCTCTGCTGGAAATAGATGGATTGGTAGGGGTAGTAATTGCCTATATCCCACTGGTTTTATTAGCAATTAAATTTCATGCCGGTGAAAAAGAGTGAGTGGTACACATGCCTTGTTTTCTGGAGTTTAAGCTAGAGAATTTCCTGTACTTCAACTAATATTGTGGATTCCAATATTTTCAGTTACGTCGCACTTCAGCGATTCAGAAATTCAAGGTTGGCAAAAAAATCTATGGATAAGATTCGGGCATATTTACTCAGCCTATCACGCAAGCAAAAGCGGGTTATACAGGTCGCGACTGATGTGGTTCTCGTTTGGGTAGCGTTGTGGCTATCTTTCGTTGTGCGGCTAGGCATCGATGAAATGATTAACCCGGTTAGCTTACACCTATGGTTATTTATCTGTGCCCCACTTATCGCCATCCCCCTGTTCATCCGCTTCGGCATGTACCGCGCCGTCATGCGCTACTTCGGCAACGATGCCCTTATCGCGATTATCAAGGCCGTCAGTCTCTCATCGCTGATCTTGGCGGTTGTGGTCTATTGGTACAGCAACCACGACAACGTCGTGCCCCGCTCAATCATCTTCAACTACTGGTGGTTGAGTCTGATCATGCTCGGTGGCTTGCGTCTTGCCATGCGCCAGTACTTTTTGGGTGACTGGTTTGCAGCCGCTCAGCATGTTCCTTTCACCAGTCGTGACGACGGTTTGCCCCGTGTAGCCATTTACGGCGCGGGCGCTGCGGGCAATCAATTGGTCGCTGCACTGCGCATGGGGCGTGTGATGCGCCCTGTGGCGTTTATTGACGACGACGAAAGCATTGCCGATCGGGTGATCTCCGGCTTGCAGGTATTCAAGTCCGAAAACATTCAACAAATGATAGATCGCACCGGGGCGCAGGAATTGCTATTGGCGATTCCTTCTTCTTCGCGTGGGCGACGTCGTGAGATTCTGGGGTTGCTTGAAGGCTTCCCGCTGCACGTTCGCAGTATTCCTGGCTTTATGGATTTGGCCAGCGGCCGGGTAAAGGTCGATGATATTCAGGAAGTCGATATCGCTGACTTGCTGGGTCGTGATGCGGTACCCGCTCAAGGTGAATTGCTGGAGCACTGCATCAAGGGCCAGAGTGTTTTGGTCACGGGTGCAGGCGGCTCCATCGGTTCTGAGTTGTGTCGTCAGATTTTGGAACTTCGACCAACGACGCTTCTTCTGTTCGAACACAGTGAATTCAATCTCTACTGCATTCTTTCGGAACTTGAGCAGCGTATTGAGCGCGAATCGCTGTCGGTCAAGCTGTTGCCCATACTCGGTTCTGTGCGCAATGAGCAAAAGCTGCTGGATGTGATGAAAACCTGGAATGTCGACACGGTTTATCACGCCGCTGCTTACAAGCATGTGCCGATGGTTGAGCACAACATTGCAGAAGGCGTACTCAATAACGTCATTGGCACACTCAATACTGCTCAAGCGGCTTTGCAGTCGGGTGTGGCTAACTTCGTGTTGATTTCGACTGACAAGGCGGTGCGGCCTACCAATGTCATGGGCAGCACCAAGCGTTTGGCTGAAATGACACTGCAAGCGCTCAGCCGTGAAGCGGCGCCCGTATTGTTCGGTGACAAGGCCAATGTGTCCCGGGTCAATAAAACCCGATTCACCATGGTGCGTTTTGGCAATGTGTTGGGGTCTTCAGGCTCCGTCATCCCACTGTTCCATAAGCAGATCAAGTCGGGCGGCCCGTTAACCGTTACCCATCCCAAGATTACCCGGTATTTCATGACGATCCCGGAGGCCGCGCAGTTGGTGATTCAGGCCGGCTCAATGGGGCAGGGCGGTGATGTATTCGTGCTGGATATGGGCGAGCCGGTGCGTATCGTCGAGCTGGCAGAGAAGATGATCCATCTGTCTGGCTTAAGCGTTCGTTCCGATAAAAATCTGCATGGCGATATCGAGATTGAGTTCACAGGCCTGCGGCCTGGTGAAAAGCTTTACGAAGAGTTGCTGATCGGTGACAACGTTGTAGCCACCCAGCATCCGATGATCATGAGCGCCAATGAGGATATGTTGTCCTGGGATGAGCTGAAACAGCGATTGAGCCAATTGCTCTCAGCCGTTGATGAGGATGACTACACCCGGGTTCGGCAGTTGCTGCGCAATACGGTCAGCGGTTATGCGCCAGAGGGTGAAATTGTGGACTGGATCCACCAGCAGCGTCGTGCAGAGCCTTTATAACTACACACCCTGCAATGCACTGATTTTTGACACTCCATAGCCATCGCCTACGTTTGGAGTACAGCTCAGGAAAGCTGTTTCCACTTAACGATGTAATGGAGTGTCATTTATGCGTAGTGCCTTAATTTCTTCGATGTTTTTGGCTTTGGTGGTCGGTATCTCCAGCGGAGTTCATGCGTCTCCTGCGCCAGTTGGTGCTGATCCGATTGTAGCTGCGAACATCTTGCCGGATGCGGAGTTGGTCACGATCAACCTCAATACGGCCGATGAGGTGACACTCCAGCGTGAGCTCTCCGGTGTAGGCGCCGCCAAGGCCAAAGCCATTGTGGCGTACCGTGAGGCTAATGGTGAGTTCACTTCTGCTGATGAGTTGCTGGAAGTGAAAGGCATTGGCAAAGCCATTTATGAAAAAAATCGCGACAAGGTAGCGGTTAATTAAACCGGTTACTTGAATGCTTGAGGCCAGTCATTGACTGGCCTTTTTCGTTTCCAAGTTTAAGGTTTGTGATTGCAGCCGCTTCAAAATTACCGCTCAAACCACCCGCAATCTCACCCGTCCTTGTTCTCTTTCGCATCCATTTCAGCATTACGCTCGGCAACACGCTTACGCTGTTCTTCAGTCAGCTCGACTTTGTTGGCTGTCTCACGCAGGGTCATCAATGCGCCAACGATGGCGCCGATGGCAACGATCAGAATTAACCAGGCATACCACGGCATTGTGTTCTCCTTGAAGGGTTATACGCTGGGCAAGAGGTTTACCCAGCGGGCGTTCTTTCATATGTGAGTAAGGTGATGTTCAGTGGTTCAATTGTAGGCCGGTTATTCCAAATAGCACTCTATGGGGCCACCGGGATTAAAATCGTGAAAATTCGATCATCGGGTGCCGGAGAGCGGCTGGTTCCGCTACAATGCGCGCCGATTTCGACCAGCCTGAGAACCCGCTAATGTCCGACTGCCAGACTCCTATTATCGTTGCCCTGGATTTTCCTACGCGCGACGCCGCACTGAAACTGGCCGATCAGTTGGACCCCAAGTTGTGCCGCGTCAAAGTGGGTAAAGAGCTGTTCACCAGCTGTGCTTCAGAAATTGTCGGCACGTTGCGTGACAAGGGGTTTGAAGTATTCCTCGACCTTAAATTCCATGACATTCCCAACACCACCGCAATGGCTGTTCAAGCGGCTGCCGAGATGGGTGTGTGGATGGTCAATGTTCACTGTTCGGGCGGTTTGCGCATGATGGCTGCTTGCCGTGAAGTGCTCGACAAGCGTACTGGCCCACAGCCGCTGCTGATCGGTGTGACGGTGTTGACGAGTATGGAGCGCGAAGACTTGGCCGGTATTGGCCTGGATATCGAGCCACAGGAGCAGGTATTGCGCCTGGCAGCCCTGGCGCAAAAAGCCGGCATGGATGGTCTGGTTTGTTCGGCTCTGGAAGCACAAGCCCTGAAGGCTGCACACCCGTCGCTGCAATTGGTGACGCCGGGTATTCGCCCAGCGGGCAGTGCTGTCGATGACCAGCGTCGTATTCTGACGCCGCGTCAGGCGCTGGATGCAGGCTCGGATTATCTGGTGATTGGCCGTCCGATCAGCCAGGCAGCGGACCCGGCCAAGGCTCTCGCTGCAGTGGTTGCTGAGCTGGCTTAAGAGTCAGTAATCGCTGCCGCATTTACGCGGCAGCGATTACGATTTCAGACCTTTAGAATCAATTTGCCGTTGTTCTCACCGCTGAACAACTTCATCAGGGTTTCCGGGAACGTTTCCAGACCCTCGACAATATGTTCTCTGCTTTTCAATTGGCCTTTGGCCAACCATCCCGCCATTTCTTGCCCCGCAGCGACATAGCGGTCGGCGTAGTCCATCACGATAAAGCCTTCCATGCGCGCGCGGTTGACCAGCAATGACAGGTAGTTGGCCGGGCCTTTTACAGCCTCTTTGTTGTTGTACTGGCTGATGGCGCCGCAGATGATGACGCGGGCCTTGAAGTTCAGTTGGCTCAGGACTGCGTCGAGGATGTCGCCACCGACGTTGTCAAAATACACGTCGACCCCTTTGGGGCATTCACGTTTAAGGCCCGCGATGACGTCTTCGTTCTTGTAGTCGATAACCCCGTCAAAGCCGAGTTCTTCGATCAGCACTTTGCATTTCTCTTTACCCCCGGCAATGCCGACCACACGGCAGCCTTTAAGCTTGGCTATTTGCCCGGCAATACTGCCCACCGCGCCTGCTGCTCCCGAAATCACAACCGTGTCACCGGCTTTAGGTGCGCCGACCTCGAGTAATGCAAAGTAGGCCGTCATCCCTGTCATGCCCAGTGCAGACAGATACACCGGCAAGGGGGCAAGTTTTGGATCGACCTTGTAAAAGCCCTGGGGTTCTCCGAGGAAGTAATCCTGTACGCCCAAGGCGCCATTCACATAGTCGCCAACAGCAAAGTCCGGGTGGCAGGAGGCAATTACTTCGCCGACCCCAAGAGCGCGCATGACTTCACCCAGGCCCACAGGCGGAATATAGGATTTGCCCTCATTCATCCAGCCACGCATCGCCGGGTCGAGGGACAGGTATTGATTTTTGACCAGAATCTGGCCTTCTTTCGGTTGCCCGACCGGCACTTGCTGGTACGTGAAGGTATCGCGGGTGGCTGCACCAACGGGGCGTTTGGCGAGAAGAAATTGGCGGTTGGTCTCGGTGGTCATCGCAGGCTCTCAGCGTTAAAGACAAAGCCTGTTGATAGACCTTCTTGAAGCGGTGAGCAAGTGCCTGCTGAGTTACGAATGGTTTTTTATCAGTTTGAGTGATTATTGTGGTCGGGTGTTTATCACTTCGATAAATAAGCGCTTGATAGACGACAGCGTAGCGTTTCCTGGCTTGAGAGCCTGTACCCCTGTGAGGACAAGAATAATGAGCATGACGTTTTCCGGTCAGGTTGTGGTGATCACCGGAGCCGGTGCTGGCATTGGGCGCGCCACCGCGTTGGCCTTTGCCGCTGAGGGTTTGAGCGTGATAGTGGCTGATGTCGATGTGCCGCGCGCCGAGCAGACCGTTGAGCTCATTCGGGCTGCGGGTGGTAACGCGCACTGTGTGCCGTGCGATGTGACCCGCGAACTGGATGTGAAGCATCTGATGGAGCAGGTGTTGCTGATTTACGGTCGCCTTGACTACGCCTTCAATAATGCCGGTATTGAAATTGAACAGGGGCGCCTGGCTGACGGCACGCAGGACGAATTCGACGCCATCATGGGCGTCAATGTTAAAGGCGTCTGGTTGTGTATGAAGTATCAGTTGCCGCTATTGATGGCTCAGGGCGGTGGTGCAATCGTCAATACTGCGTCTGTGGCAGGGTTGGGAGCAGCGCCGAAGATGAGTATTTACTCGGCGTCCAAGCATGCGGTGATTGGGCTGACCAAGTCGGCGGCCATCGAATATGCCAAAAAGCATATTCGCGTCAATGCGGTGTGCCCGGCGGTGATCGATACCGATATGTTCCGCCGGGCCTACGAATCTGATCCCAAAAAGGCTGAGTTTGCGGCAGCCATTCACCCGGTGGGACGTATCGGCACCGTTGAAGAAGTCGCCAGTGCCGTTTTGTATTTGTGCTCCGACGGTGCCGCGTTCACCACCGGGCATGCATTGGCGGTCGATGGTGGCGCGATGGCGATCTAAAGGGTTGACCGACAGCCCCTACTTGGCTTTCCAGTTCAAGATCATCAAGGTCAACACCCCTGCGACGATGCCCCAGAACGCCGAGCCTACTGAAAACAGTGTCATGCCGGAAGCGGTCACCATGAAGGTAACAAGCGCCGCTTCGCGTTCTTTCGCTTCGCTCATGGCGATGGTCAAGCCATTGATGATGGAGCCGAACAGGGCCAGTGCTGCAATCGACAACACCAGTTCTTTGGGCAAGGAGGCGAACAGTGCCGCCAGTGTGGCCCCAAAGATGCCGGCAATACCGTAGAAAATCCCGCACCACATCGCCGCCGTGTAACGTTTTTTCGGGTCTTCGTGCGCATGCGGCCCGGTGCAGATGGCGGCGCTGATCGCGGCGAGGTTGATGCCGTGGGAGCCAAAGGGCGCCAGCAGTAGCGAGGCCACGCCCGTGGTAGTGATCAGCGGGGAGGCGGGGACGGTGTAGCCATCGGCGCGCAGCACTGCAATCCCCGGCATGTTTTGCGACGTCATGGCGACCACAAATAAAGGGATGCCGATGCTGATGGTGGCCGCCAGCGAGAATGAAGGCGTGGTCCACACGGGTATGGCCACCTCCAGAGCAAAACCGCTGAAGTCCAGCAGCCCGAGCAAGCCCGAGAGCAGTGTGCCGACCACCAATGCCGCCAAAACGGCATAGCGTGGGGTCAGGCGCTTCACGATCAGGTAGGTGGCGAACATGCCGATTACTAGCCCGGTGCGGTGTTGGGCTGCGACGAATATTTCACTGCCGATTTTGAACAGGATGCCGGCCAGCAAAGCCGCCGCCAGTGACGCCGGTATGCGTTTGACCAGCCGCTCGAAGCTGCCGGTCATGCCGCAAATGATCACCAGCACTGCACAGGTGATGTACGCACCGATGGCCTCGTCATACCTGACGCCACCCAGGCTGGTAATCAGCAGTGCGGCACCGGGTGTCGACCAGGCAATGGTGATGGGCGTGCGATAACGCAGCGACAAGCCTATGCTGCACACCGCCATGCCAATGGATAGCGACCAGATCCACGAAGAAATTTGCCCGCTGCTCAGGCCCGCTGCCTGACCGGCCTGGAACATGAGCACCAGCGAGCTGGTGTAACCGGTCATCATGGCGATAAAGCCGGCAACCACCGCCGAGGGTGACGTATCGGTCAGCGGATGCAGGCGCGGCAGAGTGGCGTCGTTCATGAAGCGAGAGTCCTTGTTCTTGAATAAGTACGGTTGCGATGGCGCTGGCGTCAGCCTAAGCGCAAACGTTACATTTCGTTGCCATACAGACGGTGGCGCAAATGACCGTACAGTCGTACTGGCACTGCTGGTTGTGTACAATGCGTGCTGTTTTTTTCGCATTAATTCTCTGTCAGCGACGTCCGTTTACGTATTAACGTAGCGCCTATTCGCCGCCGCTTTCCCACACGAGTGCCCATGAACGAACAGTTGCAGCCTCTCAAGAAACAACCCCGTGCAGGCAAGACCGGCCGCACTGGAACCCAGGATGACATCGTCTACGCGCATATTTTCGAGGCGATCCTCGAACAGCGTCTGGCGCCTGGCACAAAGTTGAGCGAAGAAGCGCTGGGCGAAATCTTTGGGGTGAGTCGCACCATTATTCGACGCGCACTGTCCCGTCTGGCTCACGAGGGCGTCGTGTTATTGCGGCCCAATCGTGGCGCGGTGGTGGCGAGCCCTAGCGTAGAGGAAGCACGCCAGGTGTTTTTCGCCCGTCGACTGGTTGAAAAGGCGATCACGGAATTGGCGGTTGTGCATGCTACGGCCGAGGATTTGTCGCAGCTACGCGGCATGGTGCAGGACGAGCGCGACAGTTTTTCGCGAGGTGATCGCGGGGCTGGCATTCGGCTTTCGGGTGAGTTCCACCTCAAGCTGGCCGAGGCGGCCAAGAATGCGCCCTTGATCAGCTTCCAGCGCAGTCTGGTGTCGCAGACGTCCTTGATTATTGCCCAGTACGAGAGTGGCAACCGTTCGCACTGCTCATACGACGAGCACATGCAATTGATCGACGCCATTGAAGCGCGGGATGCCAAGCAGGCGGTGCATTTGATGATGCACCACATGGATCACATCGACAGCAAGCTCAACCTCGACGAAGAAAGCGCGTCGGATGATTTGCATGCGGTGTTTTCGCACTTGCTGCAAACCAAAGGTAAAAATTCACGTTCAGCCCCCAAACTCTGAGCTTTTCGTAGCAGTTGCCGAAGGCGACGTCCGATCACGCAGTGATCGTAAATTGGGTGAGTGCGGCCAATCAGAAATAACGCATTCTGCGACTTTACGACGGCTGCGCCGCCGGACGCAGCCTTCGGCAGCTGCTACGGGTTGAGGCTTGTCCTTAGCGTGCGTGCACCAAATTGCCCGCTGCATAGGTCTCTTTCACGGTGCGGTCGTCGCCCAGGGTCATCAATACGAACAGGGTTTCAGCGATGTTTTTCGACTGCTGAAGGCGATAGCTCATCAATGGCGTGGCGTTGTAGTCGAGAACCAGGAAATCGGCATCGCTGCCCGGTTGCAGGTTACCGATACGGTCTTCAAGACGCAGTGCCCGTGCTCCGCCCAGGGTCGCCAGATACAGCGACTTGAACGGGTTGAGGCGGGCGCCTTGCAGTTGCATGACCTTATAGGCTTCGTTCAGGGTGTTGAGCAGCGAAAAGCTGGTGCCGGCACCCACATCCGTTCCCAAACCGACATTGAGTTTGTGCTTTTCAGCCATCGGCAAGTTGAACAAACCACTGCCCAAAAACAGGTTGGACGTCGGGCAGAATGCGACAGCTGAACCTGTTTCTGCCAACCGTGCGCACTCTTCATCACACAGGTGCACGCCGTGGGCAAACACTGAGCGCTCACCCAGCAGTTGGTAGTGGTCGTACACATCCAGATAGCCTTTGCGTTCAGGGAAAAGCGACTTCACCCACTCGATTTCCTGCAGGTTCTCGCTGATATGGGTATGCAGGTACACGTCCGGGTATTCGCCCAGCAGTTTGCCGGCCAGCGTCAGCTGCTCAGGGGTGCTGGTGGGGGCGAAGCGGGGAGTGACGGCGTAATGCAGGCGGCCTTTGCCGTGCCAGCGCTCGATCAGGGCTTTGCTTTCGCTGTAGCCGGATTCGGCGGTGTCGGTCAGGTACTCGGGCGCATTGCGGTCCATCATCACTTTGCCGGCGATCAAGCGCAGGTCCAGACGTTGGGCGGCTTCAAACAGGGCGTCAACCGATTGCGGGTGAACGCTACCAAATACCAGTGCGGTGGTGGTGCCGTTGCGCAGCAGCTCCTTCAGGAAAATATCCGCGACTTCGTCGGCGTGCGCCTTGTCGGCGAACTGCTTTTCGCACGGGAATGTGTAGGTGTTCAGCCAGTCCAGTAATTGTTCGCCATAGGCGCCGATCATGCCGGTCTGCGGAAAATGGATGTGGGTGTCGATAAAGCCCGGCGTTATCAGCGCGTCGGTGTATTCGGTGATGGGGGTGTCGCTGGCCAGCGTCGCCAGCAGTTCACTGGCGTGGCCGACATCGCTGATCTGACCGTTCTCAACCACCAGCAAGCCGTCTTCGAAGTACTCGTAGGACGCTTCTATTCCGACTTCGGCAGGGTCGGCGATGCTGTGCAAAATGGCGGCGCGGTAGGCTTTGCGGGTCATGACGTTTCTCAAGTCGTGGCGTGGCTGCGTCTTGATGACGGCAGCAAGTGCGTAATGGGTTCGGCGCGGGCGGTGTGCTGGCCGAAATGGGCATTGTAGGTGGCGATAATTTCGCCGGCGATGGAAATGGCAATTTCAACAGGCAACTTGCCTTTGACTTCACTCAACCCCATCGGGCAGCGCATGCGCTGCAGGTGTTGTGGACTGATACCTCGATCGCGCAGGCGATGCTCGAACTTTACGCGCTTGGTTTTGGAGCCGATCAAGCCAAAATAAGTAAAGTCGTTGCGTTTGAGCAGTGCGGCGCTGAGTTCCAGATCCAAAGCGTGATTATGCGTCATCACGATGCAGTAGCAACCGGCTGGCAGGTCAGCTATTTCGTCGACGGGTTCATCGGTGACGATTTTACGCACGCCCGACGGAATGTGCTCGGGGAATTCCAGCTCGCGTGAGTCGATCCAGCGCACGCGGCAGGGCAGGCTGGCAAGCAGCGGCACTAAGGCGCGCGCTACGTGGCCTGCGCCAAACACGGCGATCTGCGCCTGCACCTGCCCCATCGGTTCGAACAGCAACACGGTGGCACCCCCGCAACACTGGCCCAGACTGGCGCCCAGGCTGAAGCGCTGCAGTTGAGTGTCTTGTTTGCCGCTTTCGAGCATGTCGCGGGCAATGGTCATGGCTTTGTATTCCAGATGCCCGCCACCGATGGTGTCGTAGGTGCGGGTGGCGCTGACCACCATTTTCGAGCCGGCATTGCGAGGGGTCGAGCCGAGTTCTTCGATGATGGTGACCAGCACGCAAGGTTCGCCTTGTTGCTGCAAGTCGGCGAGGGCGCTTATCCAGTTATTCATGGCAATGTCCTTCGACAGCGACGGCTTCATGAGTACGGTGTGTATTCACCCTGTGTTTGCGCATTTGCTCGCAGCCCCACAGCACGCGTTCGGGCGTAGCCGGTGCGTCGATGCTGGGGTGCACGCGGTAATCCGCCAGGCTGGCGACGGCGTCCTTGATGGCGCACCACGCAGCGATGCCGAGCATAAACGGTGGCTCGCCCACGGCCTTGGAGTGGAATACCGTGTCTTCCGGGTTTTTGCGGTTTTCGACCAAGGTGACGCGCAAGTCCAGCGGCATGTCGGCGACGGCCGGGATCTTGTAGCTGGCCGGGCCATTGGTCATGAGTTTGCCTTTGGCGTTCCACACCAGTTCTTCCATGGTCAGCCAGCCAGCACCCTGGAGGTAGCCGCCTTCGACCTGACCTATATCGATGGCCGGGTTTAACGAGGCGCCGACGTCGTGCAGGATGTCGGTGCGCAGCATTTTGTATTCGCCGGTCAGGGTGTCGATGATGACTTCGGCGCAGGCGGCGCCAAAGGCGAAATAGTAGAACGGCCTGCCGCGTGCCTGGGTGCGGTCATAGAAAATCTTCGGTGTTTTGTAGTAGCCCGTGCTCGACAGCGACACTTGGCCGAAGTACGCCTGCTGGATCAGGCTTTCAAAGCTCAGCAGTTGTTCGCCAATGCGTACTTGGCCATTGCGGAAAACCACCGACTGATGCTCGACTTGATATTTATCAGCCGCAAAGGTCACCAGACGCTGCTTGATGATTTCAGCGGCGTTTTGCGCAGCCTTGCCGTTCAGATCGCTGCCGCTGGAGGCTGCGGTAGGTGAGGTGTTAGGCACTTTGTCGGTATTGGTCGCAGTGATTTGCACCCGGCTGACGTCGATCTGGAATACCTCGGCCACCACTTGCGCAACCTTGATGTTGAGGCCTTGGCCCATCTCGGTGCCGCCGTGATTAAGGTGGATGCTGCCATCGGTGTAAATGTGGATCAGTGCGCCGGCCTGATTGAGAAAGCTGGCGGTAAAGGAAATGCCGAATTTGACCGGGGTCAATGCCAGGCCTTTTTTCAGGATGGGGCTGCTGGCGTTGAAGGCTATGATCGCTTCGCGCCGCTCTGCGTACTGGCTGCTGGCTTCCAGTTCCGCGGTCATTTCTTCGAGCAGGTTGTGTTCCACGGTCTGGTGATAGTGGGTCACGTTGCGTTCGGTCTTGCCGTAGTAGTTGGCCTTGCGCACGGTCAGCGGGTCGAGTCCCAAATGGCGGGCGATACGGTCCATGACTTCTTCAATGGCCACCATCCCTTGTGGCCCACCAAAGCCACGGTAGGCGGTGTTTGAAGCGGTGTTGGTCTTGCAACGATGGCCGTTGATGGTCGCGTCGCCCAGGTAATAGGCGTTGTCGGCATGGAACATGGCGCGGTCAACGATAGAGTTGGACAAGTCCGGTGAATAGCCGCAGTTGCCCGCCAAATCCAGCTGGATCCCTTGCAGTCGGCCTTGATCATCAAAACCGACGTCATATTCGATGTAAAACGGATGACGCTTGCCGGTCATCATCATGTCTTCCACACGCGGCAAGCGCATTTTTGTCGGCTGGCCAGTCAGCCGTGCCACCACTGCGCACAAGCAAGCCGGGCTAGCGGCCTGTGTCTCCTTACCGCCAAAGCCTCCGCCCATTCGACGCATGTCGACGACGATTTTGTTCATTGAAACGTCGAGGACTTCGGCCACCAGTTTCTGGATTTCAGTCGGATTCTGCGTCGAGCAGTAAACGATCATCCCGCCATCTTCGGTGGGCATGACAGAAGAAATTTGCGTTTCCAGGTAGAAGTGTTCTTGCCCGCCAATGTGCAAATTGCCTTGCAGCCGATGAGTGGCTTTGCTCAGGGCGCTGCTGGAATCGCCGCGTTGGTGGGTGTGGCTGTCGAGCACAAAATGCTTTTTGCGCAAGGCCTCCACCACATCAAGCACGGGTTCCAGATCTTCGTACTCAATAATGGCTGCCATCGCGGCTTTGCGGGCGGTGTCCAGGTCGTATGCGGCCACAGCCAGCACCGGTTGGCCAACAAACTCGACGGTGTCGATGGCCAGCAGCGGGTCGCCGGGCAGTAGCGGGCCAATGTCTTTCAGGCCGGGAATATCGGTGTGGGTGATCACCAGCCGAACGCCATCGAAGGCATAGCAAGGCGAGGTATCAACTCTGAGGATTCTGGCGTGAGCACGGTCGGACAGGCGTGCGTAGAGATGCAACTGGTTAGGAAACTCCAGGCGATCGTCGATGTACTGCGCTTCACCGGACACGTGTTTCTCGGCGCTGTCGTGTTTGACGCTACGGCCCACACCGGTCTTCAGGTCTTGCTGGAAGAGGGCGCTGAGCTCGGCTTGTGTCGGTTCGGTCTTGTGCTGGTTAGACATAAGCGGTCACCCGCGTTTCGAGGTGGGGTGTTTGCTGCTCGATGAAATATTTGCGCAGCAGGTTTTGCGCGCTCAACAGGCGGTATTCCTTGCTGGCGCGAAAGTCGGAGAGCGGGGTGAAATCGTCGGCCAGTGCGGCGCAGGCATGCTCAACGGTGGCTGAGTTCCAGGGTGAACCCAGCAAAACGGCTTCGCAGCTGATGGCCCGTTTGGGCGTTCCCGCCATGCCGCCATAGGCAATGCGTGCCTCGGCTACTCGGCCCTGGTCGATGCGCAGGTTGAAGGCTGCACAGACGGCGCTGATGTCGTCATCCAGGCGTTTGGATACTTTGTAGGCGCGAAAGGTATGGCCAGGTTTGGCGCAGGGTATGACGATCTTTTCAATAAACTCGCCTTCCTGACGGGCTGTCACTCGGTAGTCGATAAAGAAATCTTCAATCGCCAGCGTGCGACGAACTGCACCTTTGCGCAGGACTAGCTGCGCGCCGAGTGCAATGAGCAGGGGCGGGGTGTCGCCAATCGGTGAAGCATTGCCAATGTTGCCGCCCAACGTGCCTTGATTGCGAATTTGCAGTGAGGCAAAGCGGTGCAGCAACTCCCCGAAGTCCGGGTATTCAGTTGTGAGCGTTGCATAAGCGTCTGTCAGCGTGACGGCAGCGCCGATTTCCAGCTGATCGCCGACGCGTTCGATGTGCTTCATGTCGGCCACATTGCCGACATGAATCATGACCGTTAGCGGGCGATGCATCTGAGTCACTTCCAGTGCCAGATCAGTCCCGCCCGCCAGCAGGCGTGCTTGTGGCTGCGCTTGATACAGTTCGGCCAGATCGTCGATGGTCAGGGGCGACAGGCAGCGTTTGTCATCTTTGTGCAGCTCAGCGGGCGGTGCGGTTGCGATGGCTTTAAGCCGGTTGAGAGTCTGGCTGTGGTGCGCATCAAATTGGTCCGGTTGGCGAGAGCAGCAGGCCTGTTCGGCGGCTGCCAGAATCGGCCTGTACCCTGTACAGCGACACAGGTTGCCGGCGAGGGCTTCGTGGGCTTGCTGGCCATCATGATTGCCCGTGGTGTTTTTTTGCAGGGCGAACAGCGACATGACAAACCCCGGCGTGCAAAAACCACACTGCGAGCCGTGGCAGTCCACCATTGCGCGTTGCACGCTGTGCAGTTGGCCTTGATGCTTGAGGTCTTCGACGCTGATCAGTTGTTTGCCGTGAAGGGTCGATACAAAGGTCAGGCACGCATTAATGCTGCGGTAGCGCAATTGCTCGGCGCCTTCCTGATTGGTATGCAGCTCGCCGACTACGACGGTGCAGGCGCCGCAGTCGCCGCTGGCGCATCCCTCCTTGGTACCGGGTTTGTGCGCATGCTCGCGCAAGTACTCCAGCACGGTAATATTCGGATCCAGTGCGTGCTCAGTGCGCAATGTCTGGTTAAGTAGGAACTGGATCACGCATCACCTCGCAAAATCATTATTTTTCTTCAAGCGGGATCTACTGAATCTAGTCAAAGCTGACCTTCGGGTCAACAAATGGCCTTCGGCGATCCCTGGAATTCATATCCACCCGATTTAATTGCTTAAATCGTGCCAAATTGGGCCCTTGGGCCTCTGCGCGAGTACGTATCAACTGAGTTACACTGCGCCGCTTGCACTGATCAAAGATTCTGAAGGTAAAACATGACGTTCAAGGCGCCGGATAGCCTCGCCGAGCAAATCGCTCACCACCTCGCCGAACGGATCATTCGCGGGGAGCTCAAGCCTGGGGAGCGTATTCAAGAACAGAAGGTCACGCTGGCGCTTAATGTCAGCCGTGGTTCTGTGCGCGAAGCATTGCTGATCCTTGAACGCCGCCATTTGATCGCCATCCTGCCTCGGCGCGGCGCCCAAGTGACTGAGCTGACCACGCACAATGTGCAGAGCCTGTGTACGTTAATGAGCGAGATGTACATCTTGCTCGGTAACGCCGTGGCCCAGCGCTGGTCGGTGCCTGCCGACCTGGGCCCGTTCCTGCAAATCCAGCAGCGTTTGACCGCCTGCCTGGAGCGTCAGGACATCAGCGCCTTTGTTGAGGAAAGCTTCAATGTGATGCGTGCGGCGTATCCATTTGCGGATAACCCGTACTTGCAGGAAACCGTCGAAAACCTGCAGCCAGCCATGAGCCGTGCCTATTACCTGGCACTGGAACAGCGCAAGGCCGAGATGAGCGAGTTTCTGGCCCTGTTCGCGCAGTTGCTGGAGGCCGTGCTGGCGCGTGATTTGCCGCAAGTTCGAGTGGTCCTGAGCTGCTACTCCCAGCGCAGTTGTGCGCTGGTGTTGTCTGCCTTGACGGGTGCCTGAGCGTGCGTCTGACCTGTATCAAGCTGGCTGGCTTCAAGTCTTTCGTCGATCCGACCACGGTTAACTTCCCGAGCAATATGGCCGCGGTGGTTGGTCCTAACGGATGCGGCAAGTCGAACATCATCGATGCCGTACGCTGGGTAATGGGCGAGAGTTCGGCTAAAAACCTGCGTGGCGAGTCGATGACGGACGTCATTTTCAATGGCTCCACAACCCGCAAGCCGGTCAGTCAGGCCAGTATCGAACTGGTCTTCGATAACTCCGATGGCACTTTATTGGGCGAGTACGCGGCTTACGCTGAAATTTCCATTCGCCGTAAAGTGACTCGCGACAGCCAGACCACCTATTACCTCAATGGCACCAAGTGTCGTCGACGCGATATCACCGATATTTTCCTCGGCACCGGCCTTGGCCCGCGCAGTTATTCGATCATTGAGCAGGGCATGATCTCGAAGCTGATCGAGTCCAAGCCCGAAGACTTGCGCAACTTTATCGAAGAGGCGGCCGGCATCTCCAAGTACAAGGAGCGCCGCCGCGAGACTGAAAACCGTATTCGTCGTACCCATGAAAACCTCGCCCGTCTAACCGACCTGCGAGAAGAGCTGGGGCGTCAGCTTGAGCGCTTGCACCGTCAGGCGCAGGCCGCTGAGAAATATCAGGAGTACAAAGGCGAAGAGCGCCAGCTCAAAGCACAGCTGTCGGCCCTGCGCTGGCAGGCGCTGAACGATCAGGTCGGGCAGCGCGAAGCGGTCATTGGGACTCAGGAAGTCAGCTTCGAAGCCTTGGTGGCTGAGCAGCGTAATGCCGATGCCAGCATCGAGCGCTTGCGTGATGGGCACCATGATCTGTCAGAGCGCTTCAATTTGGTGCAGGGACGCTTCTATTCGGTCGGTGGCGACATTGCTCGGGTGGAACAAAGTATTCAGCACGGTCAGCAGCGTTTGCGCCAGTTGCAAGACGATTTGCGTGAAGCGGAACGCTCGCGCCTTGAAACCGAGTCGCACCTGGGGCATGACCGCACGATGTTGGCAACCTTGGGTGAAGAGTTGGAAATGCTCGCACCCGAGCAAGAGCTGACCAGCGCAGCGGCTGAAGAGGCCGCCGCCGCGCTGGAAGAGTCTGAACACACCATGCACGGCTGGCAGGAGCAGTGGGATGCGTTCAATCTGCGTTCGGCTGAACCGCAGCGTCAGTCTGAAATCTTGCAGGCCCGTATCCAGCAGCTGGAGACCAGCATGGAGCGCGTGGCTGAGCGTCAGCGCCGCTTGGCAGAAGAGCGTGCCTTGCTGGCGGCAGACCCTGAAGACGCGGCCATTCTTGAGCTGAGCGAATTACTGGCCACCAGCGAGCTGACCCACGAAGAACTGCAAGCGGCTGAAGAACAACTGGTTGAGCGGCTTGAGCAGGTGCGGCATGACTTGCAGCAGGCCACGCAGAATCAACAGCAGGCACAAGGCGAGCTGCAGCGCCTCAATGGTCGTCTGGCTTCCCTTGAAGCCTTGCAACAAGCGGCGTTGGATCCGGGCACGGGTGCCGGTGAGTGGCTGCGTGAGCAGCATCTGGCCGAGCGTCCGCGTCTGGCCGAAGGGTTGCGAGTTGAGGCGGGTTGGGAGCTTGCCGTTGAAACCGTACTGGGGGCCGACCTTCAGGCCGTGCTGGTGGATGATTTTGCTGCGCTTGATCTTCCCGGGTTTTCTCAAGGTGACTTGCGTCTGTTCAGTGCCGGTACTCAGGCTGAGCGAATGGCTGGCAGCTTGCTGGATAAGGTTGAAGCTGACTTTGACCTGGGACCGTGGCTGGGTCAGGTCAAGCCGGTGGAGACCCTTGAGCAGGCGCTGGCTTTACGCAATCAATTGGCTGACGGTCAAAGCCTGATCAGCCGCGACGGGTATTGGGTGGGGCGAAACTTTCTGCGGGTGCGCCGTGCCAGCGAGGCTGAAAGCGGCGTGTTGGCGCGCGGTCAGGAAATCCAGCGTCTGGGCCTGGAGCGCGATGAGCGTGAAGCCACCCTGGCGACTCTTGAAGAGCACTTGCAGCACCTGCGTGAGCAGCAACTGACGCAAGAAGAGGCTCGGGAGCAGGTTCGCCGTCGCTTGCAGGACGAAGCCCGTCAGCAAGGAGAGATCAAGGCAAAGCTGTCGGCCAGTAAAGCCAAGGTCGAGCAATTGACCTTGCGTCGTCGCCGCCTCGATGAAGAGCTGGCCGAGTTGGGCGAACAGCGTGCCTTGGAGCACGAGCACGTGGGTGAATCTCGCTTGCAGCTTCAGGACGCGCTGGACGCCATGGCCACCGATACCCAGCAGCGCGAATTGCTGCTGGCTCAGCGTGACAGCTTGCGCGAGCGGCTCGATCGGGTGCGCCAGGAAGCGCGTCAGCACAAGGATCATGCGCACCAGTTGGCCGTTCGATTGGGCTCGCTAAAAGCGCAGCACGATTCCACCCGTCAGGCCCTTGAACGGCTTGAAATGCAGGCCGAACGCCTGGCCGAGAAGCGTGAACAGCTCAACCTTAATCTGGAGGAGGGCGAAGCCCCTCTTGAAGAGCTGCGTCTTAAACTCGAAGAGTTGCTCGACAAACGCTTGACCGTGGATGAAGAGCTTAAGGTGGCTCAGGCGGCCCTTGAAGATGCCGACCGCGAATTGCGCGAGGCTGAAAAGCGTCGTAATCAGGCAGAGCAGCAGTCGCAGTTGATTCGCGGCCAGCTTGAACAGCAGCGCATGGAGTGGCAGGCGCTGACCGTGCGACGCACCACGCTGCAAGATCAGTTGCTGGCCGATGGTTATGACTTGCATGGTGTGCTTGCCACCCTCAATGACGAGATCAATGAACAGCAGGCCGAAGAAGAATTGGAGCGCATTGCTGCGCGTATTCAGCGTCTGGGTGCAATCAACCTGGCAGCCATTGATGAGTATCAGCAGCAGTCCGAGCGCAAGCGTTATCTGGATGCCCAGGATGCCGATCTGGTCGAGGCGCTCGAAACGCTGGAAAACGTGATTCGCAAGATCGACAAAGAGACGCGCAGTCGCTTCAAAGATACCTTTGATCAGATAAATGGTGGATTACAGGCGCTTTTCCCAAAAGTTTTCGGTGGTGGCAGCGCTTACTTGGAACTGACGGGCGAAGATTTACTCGATACAGGGGTAACGATCATGGCGCGTCCACCGGGCAAGAAGAACAGCACGATCCATTTGCTGTCCGGTGGCGAGAAAGCACTGACGGCTCTGGCCTTGGTTTTTGCCATTTTCAAACTCAATCCGGCACCGTTTTGCATGCTCGATGAAGTCGATGCACCGCTTGATGATGCCAACGTGGGCCGTTATGCCCGACTGGTTAAAGAGATGTCGCAGACCGTGCAGTTCATTTACATCACCCACAATAAAATCGCCATGGAGATGGCCGATCAGTTGATGGGCGTGACAATGCATGAGCCCGGTTGCTCGCGTCTGGTAGCGGTCGATGTCGAGGAGGCAATGGCAATGGTCGATGCATGAGCTATAAGCATGTAAGGGCGAAATATTTTGTTAGTAAGTGATTTCCTGGAAATTTGACCGAATTTGTTTATAGAGCGAAGGTCACACGGCATTAGCTCATTGCGACGGACGGTGTAAAGTTATCTTTGGTCGTGCTAATTTAGCGTTTCATTTTTTGTACGTGGGCAAAACGCCATTCAGAACATAGAGTTGGCGCCACGTTTTAAAGGGCTTTAGGCTCTTCTTCATAGAATCATTTTTTTAGGGGCACGGGATTACATGGAAATCGGTCTGCGCGAGTGGCTGATCGTCATCGGCATAGTGGTCATCGCCGGTATTCTTTTTGATGGCTGGCGCCGTATGCGCGGTGGCAAAGGCAAACTTAAGTTTCGCCTGGATCGCAGCTTTTCAAATGCCCCGGACGAGGAGACCAGTGCTGAGTTGCTCGGTCCTTCCCGGGTTTTGGACACTCCGGGTCATAAAGAGCCGCAGCTCGATGAGCATGATTTGCCATCGGTCAGCATGCCGGCCCGTGATAAAGGCGCCAAGCGCAGCAAGCGTTCAGGCGAGCCAAGCCAGGGTGATTTGAACCTCAACCTTGATCTTGAAGATGATGGCCCGAGCCTCAGCGCTCGAGATGATGACTTTGTTCATGACGCCAAGCCGCGTGGTCGCTCGACGCCTGCGGTATCGGCCAGTGAAGAGAAAGCCCAGCCTCAGCCAGAAGCTCAGGAAGTGTTGGTCATTAGCGTCATCAGCCGTGACACCAATGGCTTCAAAGGGCCTGCGTTGTTGCAGAACATTCTCGAAAGCGGCCTGCGATTTGGTGAGATGGATATTTTCCATCGCCACGAAAGCATGGCTGGCAACGGTGAAGTGCTGTTCTCCATGGCCAATGCCGTGAAGCCGGGTGTGTTTGATCTGGACGATATCGACCTGTTCAGTACCCCTGCGGTCAGCTTCTTCCTCGGCTTGCCGGGGCCGCGTAATCCTAAGCTGGCCTTTGATGTCATGGTGGCGGCTGCCCGCAAGCTGGCCCAAGAGCTCAACGGTGAGCTTAAAGATGACCAGCGCAGTGTTTTGACGGCACAGACCATCGAACATTATCGTCAGCGCATCGTCGAATTCGAGCGTCGTGCCCTGACCCAAAAACGCTGAGCAGAGGGGGGGCTGGTGCGCTGGCCCCCACTGACAAATGAAATGAATAACTCAAGAGCAGCCCTGGCTGCTCTTTTGCTTTGTGAGAGAACACCCGCCATGACCGCCGCCAATACCCGCATTCTAGAGCTGCGTGCTGAACTGGATCAGCACAACTATCGCTACCACGTGCTGGACGAGCCGAGCATTCCGGACGCTGAATACGATCGTTTGTTTAACGAGCTCAAAGCGCTGGAAGCGGAGCATCCCGAGCTGATCACGGCTGATTCACCGACCCAGCGGGTCGGCAGCGCGGCGTTGTCTGCCTTCACTCAGGTGCGTCACGAAGTGCCGATGCTGAGTTTGGGGAACGCCTTTGAAGAAACCGACATGCGTGACTTTGATCGTCGTGTGCGCGATGGCCTGGACATGCCTGCAGGTGATCTGTTCGGTGGCGGCGCTGAAGTCGAATACAGCTGCGAACCCAAGCTCGATGGTCTGGCGGTCAGTCTGCTGTATCGGGATGGCGTTCTGGTGCGCGGTGCAACCCGTGGTGATGGCACTACGGGTGAAGACATCAGCGTCAATGTGCGCACGGTGCGTAACATCCCGCTCAAGCTGCATGGCAGTGGCTGGCCCGCCGTGCTGGAAGTGCGCGGTGAAGTGTTTATGTCCAAGGCGGGTTTTGAGCGTCTCAATGAGTCTCAGTTGGCTGTGGGCGCCAAGACGTTTGCCAACCCGCGTAATGCGGCGGCGGGCAGCCTGCGTCAGCTGGACTCGAAAATTACCGCCAGCCGCCCGCTGGAGTTTTGTTGCTACGGGTTGGGGCAGGTGTCTGAAGATATCTCGGATACTCACATCGGCAACCTTAAACAGTTGCAGCAATGGGGCATGCCCATCAGTCATGAGCTGAAGCTGGCCAAGGGCATCGGCGAATGCCTGGATTACTACCGTGACATTGGCGAGCGCCGTGTGTCGCTGCCGTATGAAATTGACGGCGTAGTGTTCAAGGTCAACAGCCTGGCATCACAACGCGAGTTGGGCTTTCGCGCGCGTGAACCGCGCTGGGCCATTGCACATAAATTCCCGGCAATGGAAGAGCTGACCGAGCTGCTGGATGTGGAGTTTCAGGTGGGCCGTACCGGCGCGGTCACGCCCGTGGCGCGCCTCAAGCCGGTGAAAGTCGCCGGTGTAACGGTGTCCAACGCTACCTTGCACAACATGGACGAAGTGGCGCGTTTGGGGTTGATGATTGGCGATACGGTGATTATCCGCCGTGCAGGCGATGTGATTCCGCAAGTTGTGCAGGTGGTGCTTGAGCGTCGGCCTGCCGATGCGCGTCCCGTGCATATTCCTGAGAAGTGCCCAGTGTGCGGCTCGCACGTTGAGCGCACGCAATTGATCAAACGCAGCAAGGGCCGCGAAACCATCAGTGAAGGAGCGGTGTACCGCTGTGTCGGTCGGTTGGCCTGTGGGGCGCAGCTCAAGCAGGCGATTATTCATTTTGTGTCGCGCCGGGCGATGGACATCGAAGGCCTGGGCGAAAAGAGCGTGGAGCAACTGGTGGACGAAGGTCTGGTGAGCTCACCTGCCGACCTGTACACCCTGACCTTCGAGCAGATTGTCGACCTGGAAGGCTTTGCCGAACTGTCGAGCAAGAATTTGCTCGCGGCAATCGCTGACAGCAAGCGGCCGACCCTGGCGCGCTTTATCTATGCGCTGGGTATTCCGGATGTGGGTGAAGAAACGGCGAAAGTTCTGGCCCGTTCGTTGGCCTCGCTGGAGCGTGTGCAACGTGCCTTGCCGCAAGTGCTCACCTATCTGCCGGATGTCGGGCTGGAAGTGGCTCACGAGATTCACAGTTTCTTCAGCGACGCGCACAACCAGCAAGTGATCGCCCAACTGCTTGAGCGGGGGCTTGAATTGCAGGATCAGGGCGAGCTGGGTGCCGAGTTCGCGGCCAGCGCCACGCTCGGTGGTCTGATCGACAAATTGCATATTCCGTCTGTGGGGCCGGGCGGTGCGCAGAAGCTGGCGGATAAATTTGGCTCCCTTGAAGCGGTGATCAATGCCGATTGGCTCGATATGCGCCAAGCGCTGCCAGAGAAGCAGGCCAAGGCGGTGCGGGAATTCTTCGACAATGCCGAAAATGCTCGCATGGCACTGGCGGTCGAGGCGCAACTGCGTGAGTTCGGCATGCATTGGCAGAGCGAGAAAAAGGCGGTTGAAGGCTTGCCACTGGCCGGGCAGACCTGGGTGTTGACCGGTTCGCTGGAGTTGATGAGCCGGGATGTGGCCAAGGACAAGCTTGAGAGCCTGGGCGCCAAGGTGTCGGGTTCGGTGTCTGGCAAGACCCACTGCGTGGTTGCGGGGCCGGGCGCAGGCTCCAAGCTGGTCAAGGCCAATGAGCTTGGGCTTAAAGTGCTGGATGAAGAGGCCTTTGTCGCGTTCCTGGCGCAGCAAGGGATTTCGATTTAGCGTTTGGAGCAATCCGTGCCGCTGACGACTCGTCAGCGGCTACGCGATTAAGTGTTCGCTGCTTGACCGCGAACAGGCCTTCGAGAGAGAGACCGCCACCTCTGAATCCAAGTCATTGAGACGGCTCATTTTTTTATTCGGTCATGGCGGTTGTAAGTTTTTCTCAGACAGGTACAATGGCGCCGTTCGCTGCCAAGCGGATGTTGTTATGGTGACCCTATCGGTCCCTCCGCAACGATTACCCGTGAACCTGGTCAGATCCGGAAGGAAGCAGCCACAGCGGGAACATTGTGTGCCGGGGTGTGGCTGGTGGGGTTGCCTCCATTTTAGAAGTCCTCATTTGCGCAGGGCTTTTAGTCAGAAATTCAGCATCTCCCTCATCTAAAAATCAATCGACGCTTTATGCCTCAGTCGACATTTTTTTGTGGGCGCAGAAAACGTACTTCAACTGCACCAAGCAGTTTAAAGTGCGCATCGGATGCAATTTTGCCCTTGCTCCGCTAGCATTAGCCCCTTCCGCTTTTCAGACGCGACGGTTATCAATGAGTTATCAGGTTCTTGCACGTAAATGGCGTCCGCGCTCGTTCCGCGAAATGGTCGGCCAGACCCATGTGCTCAAGGCTCTGATCAACGCCCTGGACAGTCAGCGCCTGCATCACGCCTACCTGTTTACCGGGACGCGAGGTGTCGGCAAGACCACCATTGCGCGGATCATCGCCAAATGCCTGAACTGTGAAACAGGTATTACCTCGACGCCATGCGGCGAGTGTTCGGTGTGCCGGGAGATTGATGAAGGGCGCTTTGTCGACCTGATCGAAATCGACGCCGCCAGCCGCACCAAGGTGGAAGATACCCGCGAGCTGCTCGACAACGTGCAGTACGCCCCGAGCCGTGGGCGCTTCAAGGTCTACCTGATCGACGAAGTGCACATGCTCTCCAGCCATTCCTTCAATGCGCTGTTGAAAACACTTGAAGAGCCGCCGCCCTACGTCAAGTTCATTCTGGCGACGACCGATCCGCAAAAGCTGCCCGCCACCATCCTTTCTCGGTGCTTGCAGTTCTCGCTGAAAAACATGACCCCTGAGCGCGTGGTCGAACACTTGAGCCATGTGCTGAGTGTCGAGAACGTGCCGTTCGAAGACGACGCGCTGTGGTTGTTGGGCCGTGCGGCCGACGGCTCGATGCGTGACGCCATGAGCCTCACCGATCAGGCCATTGCCTTTGGTGAAGGTAAAGTGCTGGCGGCGGATGTGCGGGCGATGCTCGGCACCCTCGACCATGGTCAGGTATTCGATCTGCTGCATGCCTTGATTGAAGGGGATGCGCGGGCATTGCTTGAGGCGGTTCGTCATTTGGCCGAGCAAGGCCCGGACTGGAATGGCGTGCTGTCCGAAATTCTCAACGTGTTCCACCGCGTTGCCATTGCTCAGGCGTTGCCTGAGGGTGTCGACAACGGTCACGGCGATCGTGATCGCGTGCTGGCGCTGGCCAAGGCGATGCCGGCGGAAGACGTGCAGTTTTATTATCAGATGGGCCTGATTGGCCGGCGCGATTTGCCGCTGGCGCCCGACCCGCGAGGCGGCTTTGAGATGGTCTTGCTGCGCATGCTGGCCTTCCGCCCGGCAGATGCGACAGACTCGCCGAGTCAGCCGCTAAAGCCAGTGGGGATCAGCCAGGCCACAGTTGATTCCGCTCAATCCGTGGCGGCGCCAACACCTGTTGCTCCAGCCGCCAAGGCAGTGGTTGTTGAGGAGCCCACGCCAGAGCCGGTGGTCGAGACTGCACCGGCACCTGTAGAAGCGCCCAAAGTAACTGCGCCACCGCCGGTGGACTTGCCGTGGAACGAGCCGTCTGTTCCGGTGGTCGATGACACGCCAGTGCCTGAGCCGATGCTGGATACGGTCAGCGAACCGCCCGAACTGCCGCCGATGCCGTTGCCGACGCCCGACAGTGTGGTGCCGGACGCCCCAGAGTGGGTGGCGCCGTCCATGCCTGAGCCCACGGTGGATCAGGTTGACGCCGCGTTGTCGGGGATGGATCGCGATGACGAGCCGCCGCTGGATGAAGACTACATCGAGCCGGACATGGACTCGGCTGCCTACAGCTACCTGGATGAGTTGGCCAGCGAGCATGCCGCAGAACCTGCGCCAGAG
Source organism: Pseudomonas sp. TMW22091 (assembly GCF_022496705.1). Classification (NCBI taxonomy): domain Bacteria; kingdom Pseudomonadati; phylum Pseudomonadota; class Gammaproteobacteria; order Pseudomonadales; family Pseudomonadaceae; genus Pseudomonas; species Pseudomonas sp. TMW22091. The sequence continues at coordinate 1,812 of NZ_SCFI01000004.1, read as the reverse complement.
CCGGAACCTATGCCGGCGGCAATGCCAGCCACGGGCCTGGCCCTTGAATGGCTGAATATGTTCCCCAAATTACCGGTATCGGGGATGACCGCGAGCATTGGTGCCAACTGCACCTTGATTGCGGTGGAAGGGGATAACTGGCTTTTGCATCTGGACCCGGCGCACAGTGCGCTGTTTAACGCGACCCAGCAGCGCCGACTCAATGATGCACTGAACCAGTACCACCAGCGCACACTCAAAGTCACTATTGAGCTGGTCAAGCCAGAGCAGGAAACCCCGGCTCAGGCAGCGGCACGCTTTCGGGCAGAGCGACAGCGTCTGGCTGAAGAGTCGATTTACGCAGATCCGCTGGTGCAAAAAATGATTGAACAGTTCGGTGCGGCAGTTCGCGACGATACGATCCAGCCTGTCGACGTTGAAGAGGCCAAGGCCTCCTGACGGCAAAGGTATACATTTACAGCTCGGGGTTCTTAAAGCCGCGGGTGCATTGTCCAAATAACGTTTGAGGTGATTCCCATGATGAAAGGTGGCATGGCCGGCCTGATGAAGCAGGCGCAGCAAATGCAGGAAAAAATGGCCAAGATGCAGGAAGAACTGGCCAACGCCGAAGTCACCGGTAAAGCGGGTGGCGACATGGTGACGGTGGTGATGACCGGTCGCCACGACATCAAGCGCGTCAGCATCGACCCGACACTGCTGGAAGGTGTGAGTGAAGATGATCGCGAAGTGCTGGAAGACTTGTTCGCCGCTGCCGTCAATGACGCCGTGCGCAAGATCGAAGCCAACAGCCAGGACAAAATGTCGGGCGTTACCGCTGGCATGCAACTGCCGCCGGGCATGAAGATGCCGTTCTAAGGCGCTGAAATGCCAGGCCCCGCGCCTGGCATTTTTTTGCCTGTTTTACGGGTATTTGACCTGGTTTCACCCTGCGGGTATAAACCGCTTCTCGTTGTTTTGTCGGACCTTTCCTTATGAGCTTTAGCCCCCTTATTCGCCAATTGATCGATGCCCTGCGTACCTTGCCGGGTGTGGGTCAAAAAACCGCACAGCGCATGGCCCTGCAATTGCTGGAGCGTGATCGCAGTGGCGGGTCGCGTTTGGCGCTAGCCTTGAGCCAGGCTATGGACGGCGTGGGGCATTGCCGTCTGTGCAGAACCTTGACCGAAGATGACCTGTGCCCGCAGTGCGCCGATGTGCGCCGTGATGACACCTTGCTCTGTGTGGTGGAAGGGCCGATGGATGTATATGCCGTTGAGCAGACCGGCTACCGCGGACGTTATTTCGTGCTCAAGGGGCATTTGTCGCCTCTGGATGGGTTGGGGCCGGAGGCCATCGGGATTCCGCAATTGATGGCGCGCATTGCCGAGCAAGGGACCTTCAGAGAGGTGATTCTGGCGACCAACCCAACGGTGGAGGGTGAAGCGACAGCGCATTACATTGCCCAGTTGTTGAGCAACAAGGGGTTGATCGCCTCGCGTATTGCCCACGGTGTGCCGTTGGGCGGCGAGTTGGAGCTGGTGGATGGCGGAACCTTGGCTCACTCGTTTTCCGGGCGTCGGCCGATCGTTTTGTAGTCGTAGGCGTAAAGCCCCTCACCCTAACCCTCTCCCTGTATGGACCGGGGACATAGCGAACACAATGTTCGGAGACATCGCGAACACTTTTAATAGGACACATTGACCCTTAGGAGGTGTGATGTGTCCTGGAAAGAGGTGTCCGCCATGGATCTTCGTCTCGAATTCGTCGCCTTGGCCTCAGCTGAAGGCGCTAACATCAAAGCATTGTGCGAGCACTTCAATATCGGCCGCACGA